>CAYRSS010000019.1:0-70112 GCA_964426945.1 uncultured Phycisphaeraceae bacterium | reverse complement strand
CTCAAGATCGACGCGGAGCGCCGCAACATCGTCATCTCGCGCCGCCGCCTGATCGAGGAGGAGCGCAACGCCGCCAAGGAGGCGCTGCTCTCCGTGCTCCAGGTGGGCGACGTCAAGCGCGGCATGGTCAAGAACATCGCCGAGTTCGGCGCGTTCGTCGACCTGGGCGGCATCGACGGCCTGCTGCACATCACCGACATGAGCTGGGACCGCGTGAACCACCCGTCGGAGCTGGTGCGCATCGACGACGAGATCGAGGTCAAGGTCCTCAACATCGACCGCGACAAGGAGAAGATCGCCCTCGGCATGAAGCAGCTTCGGCCGAATCCGTGGGACGACATCGAGAAGCGTTACCCGGTCAGCTCGAAGATCAAGGGCGAAGTCGTCAACATCATGAACTACGGCGCCTTCGTGAAGCTCGAGCCGGGCGTCGAGGGCCTGGTCCACATCAGCGAGATGAGCTGGACGCGGCGCATCAACCACCCGAGCGAAATGATCAACGCCGGCGACCAGATCGAGGTCGTCGTCCTCGACATCAACAAGGACAAGCAGGAGATTTCGCTCGGCATCAAGCAGACCGAGGTCAACCCCTGGACGCGCATCGCCGAGAAGTATCCGCCGAACACACGGATCCGCGGCAAGGTCCGTAACCTCACCAACTACGGCGCCTTCGTCGAGATCGAAGAGGGCATCGACGGCCTCCTCCATGTCAACGACATGAGCTGGACCAAGAAGATCAGCCATCCGTCGGAGATGCTGAAGAAGAACGAGGAGATTGAGTGCGTCGTCCTCAAGATCGAGGAGGAGAAGGAGCGCATCAGCCTCGGCCTCAAGCAGCTCCACGAGGATCCGTGGGCCCGCGAAGTGCCGGAGAACTACATCCCCGGCCAGATCGTCGAGGGCACGGTCACCAAGATCACCAACTTCGGCGTCTTCGTCGAACTCGAGTCCGACCTGGAAGGCCTGCTGCACATCAGCGAACTGGCCGATCACAAGGTCGAGGATCCGCACTCGGAGGTGAAGATCGGCGACAAGGTGCTGGTCAAGATCCTCCGCGTCGACGCGACGGAGCGCAAGATCGGTCTGTCGAAGAAGCGCGCGGAGTGGTCGGCCGAGCAGGACGGCGCCACGGGCGAACTGCGGGCGCCCAAGGCCCGCCGCGGCGGCCTGGCCTCGGGCGGCGAAGAGGGCAGCCCCCTCATCAACGCCAAGGAGTTCATGGGCAGCGGCGACGACGCCGACGACTCGAAGGAATAAATCTCCGCTTTGTCCGCGGAGCAAGGCGGGCGGACGAGACCCCCTCGGCCGCCTTTTCGGGCCTTGCGACATCGGGTAAAATCATCCGGCGATCCGGGGGTATTCAGCCGCCCGGATCGCCGATGTATTTGATACGGAGTCGTCGCAGCGGAGGGGCCGCTCGGGCGGGGCACGAAGCCCGCCTCCGGATCGTCGCCCCCGGCGGACCCTTGAGGTCCGCGTACGCCGCGCCGCGCAGGACGCCCACGCCGTATCTGTCGCCTCACGGACGCGGGCCCCGGCGCACGACGACCTCCCCCCCGGAACGGAGGGCCGTGCCATTACAGTCGACTCTGGGCTCCAGTCGTACCTGCGGCAGATCAACGCCGCGCCCCTGCTCACCGCGGACGAGGAGAAGCACTACGCCGCCATCGTCCGCGAGGGACAGCAGGCGGCCGACCGCTTCGCCGCGCGCGAGATCAGCCTCGACCAGCGCCAGGCCGCCGAGGAACGCGCCGCCCACGCCCGGGACCACATGGTCCGCTCAAACCTCCGCCTCGTGGTGAACATCGCCAAGAAGTACGCCAAGCGCGGCGTGCCGCTCACCGACCTGATCAACGAGGGCAACATCGGGCTGATGCGCGCGGTGGAGGGCTTCGACCCCGAACAGAACACGCGCTTCTCGACCTACGCGTCGTGGTGGATCAAGCAGGCGATCAAGCGGCACCTCATCAACGGCGACAAGCCGGTGCACATCCCGGCGTACATGGTCGAAATGATCTCGCGTTTCCGCGCGGCGCGCGACAGCTTCACCGAGCGGGAAGGTCGCCAGCCGACCATTGAGGAGCTGTCCGAAGCGCTCCAGATGCCCACGGCGAAGGTGGCCCACATCCGCAGCGCAGTCAAAGCGATCTCATCTGCGACCCAGGACATCGACGGCGACGACGGCGCGTCGATGACCGAGAGCATCCGCGACGACAAGACCCTCGCCCCCGAGGAAGCATTCATGAACGAGGCGGAGTTGACCGAAGTCTCGGCCCTGCTCGACCGCCTCGACCCGCGCGAGGCCTCGATCCTCAAGATGCGGTTCGGCTTCGACGGCGAGGAGGCGATGACGCTCAAGGAAATCGGCCAGCGCATCGGCCTGACCCGCGAACGCGTCCGCCAGATCGCCGACGAAGCGATGGCCAAGCTGCGGGCGGGGATGGAAGTGTAAGAGTCGAAACTCGAAAGCCCAAAAGTCGAAAAACTACGAGTAACGGGCGGGCGTCGTCAAAAGGACGACTCCCGCCCGCGATTTTTCGGCTTTCGACTTTTCGAGTTTCGGTTTTTCTCAGCAGCCGTCGAACTTGAATCCCATCTTCGCCGCCTGCTCGCGGAGCGCCTTGAGGAGGGCTTCGTCGAGGCTGCTCGTGGTTTCGCCGCGCTTCTTCATTTCTTCTTCGATGTACTTCTGCCGGGCGATGTTGGCCTCGGCGATCTCCTTCTGAACCGCTGCCCGCGCCGTGGCCATGCCGTCGATGTAGGCCTGGCGCTCACCGGCGGACATCTTCCGCATGTTCTCCGGCAGGTCCTCGTCCTTCAGTTCGCCGATCGTTACCTGCTTCTGCTTGCACGCGTCGACCAGATCCCAGAAAGCGTTGCTGTACAGCGCGCTGGCCTTGGCGGCGACGCGGCTGGCTTCGGACTGCGCGCCCATCTGCTGGGCGTTGCCATCCTGTCGCCACTGGTTGGCGCATCCGGTGGCGCCGTGCTTGCCGTAGGGGACGTAGGTCGCGTTCAGCTCGATGTTGAGCTTCTGAAGCACCACGTCCTGCGGCGTGGCGATCTGAACGGTGCCCTTCTCCATGTCGATGTGCTGGTAGATGCCGCCGCCGTGCCGGCCGAGCTCCTCCCACTTCTCGTTCACGCCCTGATCGCGGCCGCCCGCGTAGATCGAGTTGATGGTGATGCCCTTGCTGCGGGCCTGATCGCAGATGACACGGAAGTTGAAGGTGTCCGCCGCCTGATCGGCCGACTCGTTGCCCGCCACGAAGATGAGCCTCAGCGCCGCCATGTCGGTCGACCATGACATCGTCTTGAGGGCGTCGTTGAGCACCCAGCCGACGAACTCGTCGCCGCCGCTGGTACGCATGGCCATCATTTTGGAATAGACCGTGTCGAGGTCGCTGGTCAGGTCGGTCTGGCGAACCACCCACCCGGCCGCGGCCGAGGAGTTTTCGGGCGTGCCGTAGGTCAGCAGGCCGACCCGCAGTTCGGGCATCGGCTGGGCCTTGGCCAGTTCATTGACGATGTCCCAGAGCTTCGCCCGGGCCGAGTCGATGAGCTGAGTCATGCTCCCTGACGTGTCGAGGCAGATGACCAGGTCGATCGGGCGGCGATCATTCGGCGTGGGGTCAGGCCCCGCGGCGATGGCGCTGGCGGCGGCGAGTGAAACGAAGGTGCTGCACAACAACAGGCGTCGAGACATGGATGCATCTCCTGAAGCGAAGAAGGGAACCCGCGAGTTTCATCCCTCTTGGACGTCGATCCGCCCGGAAAGTTCCCGACTTCCATTCGGCCGGGGTCCGGCATTCACCGCGCGAGGGCCGAAACCGGCCGCCGTGCGTCGCCCCGACTCGCCCGGGACGACTTCATTCTGACGCATAAGGGATGGAAGTGTGCCTGTTAAATGTGTAACGTGGCGCTACGGTGACAAACGTGCGTGCCCGCCGACGAGCGGCAACCGTGAGCCGCAAAAGTGTGGACGTCTTTCCTCTGCGTCCTCCGCTTGAAGATTCTCACGCGGGGACGCGGAGACCGCGGAAGAGGGCAGATGCCGTCGGAAGCGTGCGCGCCTGATCAGGGCCGTGGACTCATCGCTGGCACGGTGTGACTCCGTGGCGGTTCCTACGTCGGTGTCCGCACATCGCTGAAGCGAGCGGACCGGCATGAAGCGGCGGCCGCGCCGGCGGCCGGTGTTTGAGGTGATGGGCCTCGGCCGGGATCGTCGCGCGGCGAGTTCAACCATGTGGATTGACCGCTGGTTCGCCAAGGTCGAGCTGCCGTTCCGATGGATCGGCCGCATCTTCAAGGCGATGGCCACGAGGCATGATCCCGCACGGGTCGTATCGCTGTCGATCAAGGCTTGTCCGCTGTGTGACTACAGTCGACAAGGCATCGCGCCCGAGACCGCCTGCCCGGAGTGCGGGGCGATCTTCGGTGCCGATGATCTCTTCGTCCAGACCGAGTCGACGCCGCGGTACGATTCGGGCAGCCTCGCTGGAGCGATCTTCTTCACCGCACTCATCGCCAGAGGAGTTGTCGAGCACCTCGTGCGACCGACTCGTCACGGGCTTCTCGGTGTGGGATTGACGGCGGTGGGTCTGTCCGTCCTGTTCATCTGGTTGCACCGGCGCGTCCGCAGGCATTTCTGGCTTTGCGAATCCGGCATCGACCGCGTGCGGAGGCGTCAACGGAGTCAGCTGGCCTCGTGGTTGGAGGTCCAGCGCCTTGTCAGGGTCGATGTGGATCAGGGGGCTTCGCGCGGCTACGAGCTTCACGTGCACCGCGAGCAGGACCATCACCCCATCCGGTTTCTCTGCGGCGATGATCCGCAGATCGCCCGGCAGATTGCGGATCGCGCTGAGTCCCTTTGGCAGCGTGCGCTGGCTCGACGCGATGATGTCGCGCAGCAGGTGTGATCGTATCGCCGCGATGGCTATCGCTCGCGAGCGCTTTCCAGGAACCAGGCTATTCGGCTCGCACAGAGGCACTGCCGGCGGGCGAAAGGGCATCCGTCAGCAAGGACGCGAACTGGAAACCGCACTGGGACCGGTCATGATCGTTGTCTCTCCTTACGTTGCCTACTTCATGTGCGGCATCCCGTTGATCGCCGTCGTGGTTGTCCTGGTGCTGATGTGGCGCCAGTTCCGCCGGGATCGCCCGTTTCCGCCCGGCGCATGCCTGCGCTGCGGCCAGCGTCTTGCTCCGAACAGCCTCCATCTATGCTTGCACTGCGGATGGGAGCGCATGTGCATCCGCTGCGGCTACAACCTGCGCGCCAACACGTCTGAAGTGTGTCCGGAGTGCGGTACCAGCGTGCCGGATCTCGTCGATTGAGTGCCTGCCCCTGTGGCCGACGAGGTCGGGCTTGGGGTTCGGATGCGCCGTCCCTCATCTCAAATCTCAGATTTCAAATCTCAGGTTCGCAGGTGTGCGGCTCGCCTGCTCTCTACTCCGCTCCGCCCGTCGGGCGAAACAGGGCGATGCTGGCCGTGAAGCCGTGGATGAAGTTGCGGCGGGCGACGGGGCCGAACTCGCCGGCGCAGAAGAGCCCCGCCGTCGGCACCTCGCCCAGCATGTCGTGCAGCGTGCCGATGTCGTGGTTCGGCGAGGCCCACATCTGCGTGCCGCGGCCGTTGCAGCTGCACAGCAGGGCGCCGGCCACTTCCGTGCCGATGTGCGGCGTCAGGGCGATTCGCAGGTCCTCGTCGGCGGTGGCGGCGTCGCGAATGTGAAACTGCACGGTCGAGCCGACGCGCACGGGACCGGCGATGGCCAGCGCCCCGGTCTCACGGTCGGCCCCGGTGATGCTGTGGATGAGAAAATCGCCGCGGGAAAAGTCGGAGCGGTGCTCGTCGATGACCCGGCCCATAAGCAGGAACTGTTTGGCCAGCTCGAAGTCCTCGGGGGGGAGCTGCTTGAGTACGGCGTCGAGCTGTGAAAGCGGGGCGTGGCCGCCCAGTTCGGCGATGATGTTCTTGCTGCCGCGCGTCACGACGAACGGGCGCCCGATGGGGCGGCAGCCCTGCGAAACGACCGTGCCCACCTCGAGGTCGCCGGAGAGCGCGACGCCGACGACCCCCTCGCGGACGATCTCCCCCTTGTGGATGAGCAGGTTCTGATCAGGCTTGCGGCCGGCGCTGGCGACGCCGCCGATGAGCGGCGCGCCGGGATAAAACTGGTTCACCTGGTCGACGAAGGCCATCACCTGAAGGCGAAAGGGATCGGCCCACGCGAGGAACGCCTTGCAGCCTTCGGGCGAGACGCCGACGCGACGCTCCCAGTCATGGTGGGTGCGCGACGCGGCGAGGTCGCGCTGGGTCAGGTGAAACGGGTAGATCGCCGCGTCGGGCATGGAGCAGGCGATCATCGCCATGCCCGGCCCCGCCTCGATCTCGCGCGCCTCGCCGATGGCGCCGCAGGCCGAGCAGCCCATGATCACCGCCTGCGGGAAGGTCTCCTGCAGCGAGCGAAGGATGGTCTCGATCTCGCGGTCGTAGTGCAGCGTGCAGAAGAGCATGACCAGATCGACCATGCCGGGGGTGACGCGGCGGTCGATCGGCGCGACGAGCTCCTGCACGGCGTCAGCGGCGACGGCCTGCGATGTGACGGACGAAGCGAACCGCATCCGACGATTTCCCCTGCGTGGTTGCTCGACAAACGGTGACAAGCGTGCCGGCCCGGCCGGACATTGTAGTCCGACCCGGCCGATCCGCCCAATCGGGGCGTGCCGCGCCTCGGACAGGATTCTACACTGGCGTGGCGGTGACGCACCATTTATCCTGTCGATCTCGACGGGTCCGTGTGCGCCGAGGCTGCCTGCGGGCGCTGGGCACACCCGTCGGATCAGAATGCCGCACCGCACCGCCGGGGACGCCGCAGTGCCAGCTTCGCAGCACCGATTCTGCATCCGGGTTCGGCCCAACTCACCGGCCCTCGACGGTCACGGCCGCGACGCGCTCGGGGACATCCTCACCCTCGGCCTGCACCACGTCGAGGCCGTCGCCAGCAGCCGTCTGTACTTCCTGGAGGGTACGCTCGTCGAGGCGGATGCCCGTCGTCTGGCGGCCGAGCTCTTCGCCGACGCCGTGGCCGAGTCGTTCGAGGTTTCTGCGGGCTATGGGCACCGCGCCGATCGTCACGCCGCCATCGAGGTCCACCCGCTGCCCGGCGTGATGGATCCGGTCGCGCTTACCGCGCTGGATGCCGCCCGGCGGCTGCTCGGCCAGCGGGCCGACCGCGTGACGGCCGTGCGCACGGGGCGCAGGTACGAGGTGATCGGGGCGCGCACGGCGGAGGAGCTGGCGACGATCGCCACGCGCGTCCTGGCCAACACCGGCATTGAGGCCGTGTTCATCCAGGGCCTCGGCCGGACCGACAAGCTGCCCGAGTCGTTCCCCACCCCGCCCGACAAGGGTTTCACGCTGCGGACGGTGACGCTGCGCGGGCTCAGCGACGACGAACTGGCGAAGCTCTCGCGGCAGGCGCACCTGTTCCTGTCGCTCGAAGAGATGCACGCCGTTCGCGACCACTTCGCGAAGCTCGATCGCGACCCGACCGATCTGGAGCTCGAAACGCTCGCCCAGACGTGGTCGGAACATTGCGTGCACAAGACGCTCAAGAGCGCGGTCGAGTACGAAGGCGACGACTTCGGCAAGCCCGGTCAGGTGAAGGTGCGGTTCGACAACCTGCTGGCCGACACGATCGCCAAGGCCACGCGGACGCTCAACCGCGACTGGTGCCTGTCGGTGTTCGTGGACAACGCCGGCGTCGTGGCGTTCGACGACGAGTGGGGCATCGCCTTCAAGTGCGAGACGCACAACCACCCCTCGGCCATCGAGCCCTACGGCGGATCGGCCACCGGCGTCGGCGGGTGCATCCGCGACGTCATGGGCTGCGGGCTGGGGGCCAAGCCGATCGCCTCGACCGACGTGTTCTGCCTCGCCCCGCCCGACTATCCGGACGACCGCCTGCCCGAAGGCGTGCTGCATCCGCGGCGGGTGCTCAAGGGCGTGGTCCGCGGCGTGCGCGATTACGGCAATCGCATGGGCATCCCCACGGTCAACGGGGCGATCTACTTCGACAATCGCTATCTCGCGAACCCGCTGGTGTTCTGCGGCTGTGTGGGGCTGATCCCGCGGAAGTTCATCGCCAAGGCGCCGCGCACGGGCGACCGCATCGTCGTCGCCGGCGGCCGCACCGGCCGCGACGGCATCCACGGGGCGACGTTCTCCTCGGCCGAGCTGACTGATACCCACGCCGACGAGTTTTCGCACGCGGTGCAGATCGGCAACGCCCTCGTGCAGAAGAAAGTGCTCGACGCCCAGCTTCGCGCCCGCGACGCGGAGGGCGGCTGTCTCTACTCGGCGGTGACCGACTGCGGCGCGGGCGGCCTGAGCAGCGCCGTCGGCGAGATGGGCGAGAAACTCGGCGCGGTCGTCGATCTGGAAACCGTGCCGCTGAAGTACGCGGGCCTGCGCTACGACGAAATCTGGATCAGCGAGGCGCAGGAGCGGATGGTCTTCGCCGTGCCGCCGGATCGCCTCGACGCGTTTCTGCGTATCTTCGCGGAGGAAGACGTCGAGGCGACGGTGATCGGGACGTTCGCGGATGACGGCGTGCTGACGGTGCGCTACCGCGGAACGGTGGTCGGACAGCTCGATATGGAGTTTCTGCATCACGGGCTGCCGAAGACGGTGCGGAAGGCGACGTGGAGTGCGGCTAAGGATAGCGACGAGGTGGGGCGCGAGCGGGCCGCGGAACAACATCGGTACGCCTCTTGGATGAGCGAGTCCCCCCGTCCCATTGCTGAGAACGAGCGGCTGAGTCTCGCCGCGCAGCTGACCATAGCCGGCGAACTCAAGCGAGCACGGACGAGAGACGTCGGCTACCTCACGCCGAAGCTCATTGAACTGCTCGGCTCGCTGAACATCGCCTCCAAGGAATGGGTGATTCGTCAGTACGATCATGAAGTGCAAGGGCGCAGCGTCGTCAAGCCACTGACCGGCATCGGATCGGGTCCGTCCGATGCGGCCGTTCTGCGCCCGCTCTATGAGCAGTCGGCCGCGATCGCGATCGGCTGCGGCATGTGTCCGTCGATGGCGGATACCGATCCGTACGAAATGGCTGTTGCTGCGGTGGATGAGGCGCTTCGCAACGTCATTTCCGTCGGCGCCAATCCCGATCGCGTGGCGATTCTGGACAATTTCTGCTGGGGCAAAGTCGATTCCGCCGTGGCAATGGGGGCGCTTGTGCGAGCGTGCAAGGGTGCGACGGATGCCGCCATTGCCTACGGTCTGCCGTTCATATCCGGCAAAGACTCGCTGAATAACGAGTTCACGCAGAATGCGGCCGATGCCGCAGGGTTGGGTCTTCCGGAACGAATCACGATTCCCGGTACGCTGATGATCAGCGCATTGGGCCACATAGCCGACGTTAGCCGCGTAACAACGATGGACCTCAAGTCGCCTGGGCACGTCTTGGCGCTCGTCGGCCCGTGTAGAATCGTTGCTGGCGATCTTGCCACACTTAAGCTCGGGCATCACGCTGTCGCCAAGTGGATTGATGAAGGGAAAATCTGCGCCGCGCATGACATCAGCGACGGCGGACTCGCTGTCGCTGTCGCTGAAATGTGCATCGCGTCTAACCTCGGGGCCACGATTAATCTGGACTGGTTCCATCAGCAGGACCGGCCGCCGCTCCAGCGTCGCCCCGATGGCTCGATGGATGAAAGCCTGGCCCGCGAACTCGACGGGCCGTTCCTGGGGGATTCAAACACAGACGCGAAACTTGAAACGCAGGAATTTACTCGCAAGTGGTTGGAGGGAGAACGAGATCCCGCCGTACTGTTCGATCCCGAGCGCCTGCGCGACTCCAAGAAGCGGGCTTCCTACCCTGCCTCAATCTTCACGCCCGTGCTCGGCACCTATGTCGTGGAGATGCCCGCCGACATTGCGAAGGCGCTGGATGTGACGGTCATCGGCCGAGTCGAGGCCCAGCCAGTTCTGAACTTGTACCGGTGGGACATGAACCTGATCCGCGCTGAGGTCGCTGACCTCGCCGCCGCCTGGCGGTTGCCGCTTGCGGACGGAGGGGCACACCGATGACCACGACCACCAAGACCGTCCCCGTCCTCGTCCTCCGCGCCGCCGGCATTAACTGCGACGAGGAGGCCGTGCATGCCTGGCGGCTGGCCGGGGCGAAGCCCGATCTCGTGCACATCAACCGCCTTGCGGAAAACCCTCGGATGATCGAGGACTACGCCGTGGTGTGCATTCCCGGCGGCTTCTCCTACGGCGATGACATCGCGGCCGGGGTGGTACTGGCCCAGCGGATCACGCATGAACTGTCCGACGCCCTGCGCCGCCACGTCGATCGCGGCGGCGGCATCATCGGCATCTGCAACGGCTTTCAGGCGCTCGTGAAGACTGGCTTCCTGCCCGGGCCGAAGGTCGGCACCGGCCGCGTCACGGTGACGTACAACGACTCGGCCCACTTCGAGGCCCGGTGGGTGACGATGCGGGTGACCACCGTCCGCTGCGCGTTCCTGACACCCGGCGCGACGCTCGAGATGCCCGTCGAACACGGCGAGGGCAAGGTCATCGTCCGCGACGACGCCACGCTGAACGATCTGCGCAGCGGCGGGTTTGTCGCCCTGCGCTACGTCGACGCGGATGGCCGGACCGATCAATACCCCGCCAACCCCAACGGCAGCGTCGACGGTATCGCGGGCCTCTGCGACGACACCGGCCGGGTCTTCGGCCTGATGCCCCACCCCGACCGCCACTTCGACCACACGCAGCATCCCCTCTGGACGCGGCGCACGGCCGAGGGCGACCCGGACGGGCTCCGCCTTTTTCAGAACGCGGTGCGACACTGGGGGTGAGGAGATTAACCGCAGAGGTCGCTGAGAAGCGGACGCAGAGATGGGGGAGACGCCTCGGCAGTCGGGTGAGCGCGAACGGCCGCGAGCGTGTAGGGGGAGAAACAGATCAACCGCAGAGATCGCTGAGAGTGGACGCAGAATGGGGGAGACGCTGCGGGTGCGCGGCGGTGCGACCACCGGGGGCGACTGGGGACGGGTCATCAGCGCCGACCCAATTCGGCGCCAGTTTATTAGCGCATCTGTCCGGCAGGTCTGCGGTGAGTTGAACTTGGTGGCGCGTCTCCGTGTTCTCCGCGTCCGCCCTCAGCGACCTCTGCGGTTGCCTTTCTTGCTGGTTGCTCCGGAGTCAAAGCATGCGTGATCAACGTCTAGACAAGCTGGCCGAAGTGCTCGTGAACTACGCGGTGCAGGTCCGGCGGGGTGATGTGGTGATCGTTCGCGGGCCGACGGTGTCGGAGCCGTTGCTGGCGGCGTGCTGTCGCGAGGTGCTGCGCGCCGGAGGGAACCCGGTGCTCCGGCTGCGCATCCCTCAGGTCGAAGAGGACCTCTGCAAGTTCGGCAGCAACGACCAGCTTTCCTACTTCTATCCCGGCCACGTGCAGGACATGGAGATCGCCAACGGCATGATCTCCGTGCTCGCCGAGGACAACACCAAGGCCATGAGCCGCGTCGAGCCTGCGAGGCAGGCGCTGATCAGCAAGGCCCGGCGCCCCGCGCTGGAGCTGTTCATGAAGCGCTCCAGCCTCACCGGCGCGGATAAGTTCCGCTGGGTCGGCACGCAGTATCCGTGCCACGCCTGCGCGCAGGACGCGGAAATGTCGCTCTCCGACTACGCGGACTTTGTCTTCCGCGCCGGGCTGCTCCATCTGCGCGAGCCGGGCAAGGCGTGGCAGAAGATCGGCGTCGCCCAGAAGCGGCTGTGCGATTTCCTGAACAAGGCGAAGGAACTGCGCTTCGTCGCCCCCGGCACGGACCTGCGGCTTGGGATCGCGGGGCGCACGTGGATCAACTGCGAGGGCAAGAACAACTTCCCCGACGGCGAGGTCTTCACCGGTCCGATCGAGACCGCAACCGAAGGCGAGGTCCGCTACACCTTCCCGGCCGTGTTCCAGGGTCACGAGGTGACCGACGTGTTCCTGCGCTTCCGCGGCGGCAAGGTGGTCGAGGCCAGCGCGAGCAAGGGCGAGGCGTTCCTCTTCGAGATGCTCGATCAGGACGCGGGCAGCCGCACGCTGGGCGAGATCGCCATCGGCACAAACTACGCCATCAAGACGTTCACGCGCAACACGCTCTTCGACGAGAAGATCGGCGGCACGTTCCACGCGGCCCTCGGCGCGGCCTATCCCGAAAGCGGCGGCAAGAACCAGTCGGCCCTGCACTGGGACATGGTCTGCGACCTCCGCAAGGGCGGCCGCATCGAGGTCGACGGCAAGGAGATCGCGAAGAACGGCCGTTTCCACAACGACACGTGGCCCAAGCCCCTCGGCCGATCGCGACGGTAGGGGCGCGAGCCGGATCAAACCACAGCAGGGGCTTCGCCGCAGGAGGGATGTCCTCCGCTGCGAAGCCCCTGTGTATTGCGCCGCGCGCGATCGACCGGGGTTACGGATCGAGCAGGTAGATCCGCAGGATCGTCACGAACGAACCCGGCGGGGCGATGATGCGGAATGTCGCCACCGACACGTCCACCTCGAAGGACACGTCCACGACCTCCGGATTCTGCGGGTCGGCGGAGTTGTTCGGCAGGGAAGTAACCTCCCGCTGATCGATGATCTGGCCCTGGGCATCGAGGGCCTGAACCAGCAGCGGGTTGGACTGACCGATGCCTTCGCCGAAGAGCGGCGCGATGCGCACACCGCCGATCAGCCCCGGCTCGCCTTGCTGAAGCTGCAGCGATGATGCCCGCACGTCGACCTGGGCGTTGTTCATGCCGAAGTGTGGTGCGGGATCGCTGCTGGTGGCGAACTCCGCCCCCGCGGTGTCGCGGAACTCCACCCCGAGCACGCCGACCTGGCTCGTCTCGTCTTCGCTGAGGGCCGGGATGTTGTAGACCCCTGGGGTCAGGTTGCCCGAGCCGTCGACGAGGCCGTTGAAGCTCAGGCAGAAGATGACGACCGGCAGGTCGCCGCCGTCGAGGCCGGCCAGGCCGTCGAGCGGATCCTCCTCGCCCGCGGCGCCGGCGGTGTCGCCCGTGCCGCCTGCTCCCGCGGTCGCGGTGCCGACGCCCGGCGTGCCCGCGACGCCCGGCTCGCCGAAGCCGCTGAACCCGCCGTCGCCCGCGTCGCCGCCGGTGGCGAGGGCGTCTCCGCCGTTGCCGCCCGTGGCTGCAGCGCCGCCGGTGCTCACGGCGTCTCCCCCGGCGCCGCCGGTGGCGGTAGCCGCGCCGCCGTCGCCGCCGTCGCCGGCGTCGAAGAACTTGCAGTCGCCGCCGTTGCCTCCGGTTCCGCCGGTCGCGTCGGCGTCTCCGCCGTTTCCGGCCGTGACGGTCGCGGCCGTGCCGCTCAGACCGAAGCCGCCGAGATTGACCGACGCATCGCCGCCGTTTCCGCCGCGGGCGGTGCCCGCGCCGCCGTTGCCACCGTCGCAGCAGGTGGTGCCGTTGCCGCCGTCGCAGGCGTCGGCGATGGCGTTGCCGCCGTTGCCGGCTGCCAAGGGGCCGAACTGAATGTTGGCCAGCCCCATGACGTTGCCGCGGACGAAGAGGCGTTTGCGGTTGTCCGCGCCGTTGCCGCCCGTGGCGGTGGCGTCGTCGCCCGCGCCGCCGGGGCAACCCGCGGCGCCCGCCGCGCCGAGGTTTACCGTCGCCGCGCCGCCCGAGCCCGACCGGCCGGGGTTGATGCGGAGCACGCCGTTGCGGACATCGACACCGCCGGACGCGGTCATGCGGAAGTTGCCCGCCTTGCCGCCGTCCCCGCCGGTGGCCGATGCGCACACGGCTGTGGCGGAGGCGCCATCGCCGCCGTCGGCGAGGTTGAGGGTGACCGTTCCGGTCACGGTGATCGGTCCGCCGTTGTTGGTGATGTTGAGGCGCAAGCCGTTCTTTCCGTCGCGGCCGGCCGCGTTGTCGCCGGGCATGTTGGTTTGATCCGTGCCGGCCGGCGTCGGGGCGGCGGGGCCGTTCACGGTCCAGTTGTCGAGGTTGAGCGGACGGTTGCCCGCGAAGCGGAAGATCCAGATCGGCCGGTCGCCGGCCGGCGGGGCGGCGCCGGCGGGGGGCCAGACGCCGCGGAGGGTGACCGGGTCGCTGTCCGCGGCCTGGCGGACGACTGGCGCGGTCGTCGAATCCGGCGTATCGGTGACGGTCGCGATCCGCTTGGGCGCGTTCTCGTCGAAGACGGGGTTGTCATCGGGCAGGGGCACCAGCGTCGGCAGCACGTCGCCGATCACGTTCTCTACATCCTCGAAGAGCGAGGCCGGGCTGCTCGACATCAGCGTGTCGTCATCGGTGATGAGGATCGGGCCGTCGGTCTGGATCGAAGCGGTGGCGGCGAAGGTCACCGCGCCACCGGTCGTGATGATGGTGACGCCGGTGGTCTGCTGATCGATCGGCAGGTCGTCATCGGCATCAACCGTGTCATCGCTGCGCAGTGAGCGAATCAGGCCGTCGATGGTGACGTTGCCCTCGCAGCGGAGGGTGATGCGCCCGTCGATTGCGCGGAGCGTGCCGGCGATGTCTGTGTCTCCTGCGACGGTCACGACAGCGTTGTTGCGGATCTCGGTGATGCTTCCTTCAGACACGGCGAGGGTGGGCAGCGTCGTGTCCTCGGTGATGGTGGTCGAAGCCGGCGGCTCAGCGGGTGTGACCGTGATCGTGACGGTGGCCGATGGCCCGGCCGCTCGGCCGTCGAACGCGGAGAAGGTGAAGCTGTCCTCTCCGTCGAAGCCTTCTGCGGCGAGATAGCGCACCGACGAGCCGGTCAGCTCCTGCGGCGCGGCGACGATGGCCGTGCCGATGCCGTCGGTCAGCGTGCCATGTTGTGGCAGCGAAGTGATCGTGAACAGGAGCCCGGCTGCGCCGCTCGGGTTGGTCGCGGTCAGCTCGATGGTCAGCGGCGTGCCGGCGACGGTTCCGAGCGCCTGGGCCTGCGCCCGCGGCGGGTTCGTGGGCGTCACCGTGCAGCCGCCCATCTGCAGCGGGACGGCTAGCAGGACGCAGACCAGCAGGAGCCCGTGACGAAGGCGCGACGCCTTCGCTCCTGGGGTTCTGGTCGAATCGACTGATTCGGATGAACAGACGCATCGTTGCATCGTACCGGTCTCCTTGCGGTCATGGTCGTGTGGGGCTGAGGTCGCCGGCCCGCGCGCAGGTGACCTTGCGGGGCTTATCGGCCACCCGGAACGATGCCGTCCAGCAAAAAGCGCTGTCGCCGGGCAGCCGCTGCCTGCCGGCCCGGGTAGGATGCTGCGCGGCGTGCATGGGCTGGTCGGTGGTCCTGCCGCCGGGAGGTTCTCCGTGCCCGCCCCATGCCGCAGCAAGCTGTCATTCCTCGATCGCTATCTGACGCTGTGGATCTTCGCTGCGATGGCCTCGGGTGTTGCAGCCGGCTACTTCGTGCCCGACATCGAAACGCGCATGGAGCGCTTCCAGGTCGGCACCACGAACATCCCCATCGCGGTCGGGCTGATTCTGATGATGTACCCACCGCTTGCGAAAGTGAAGTACGAGGAACTCGGCGACGTTTTCCGCAATGTCCGCATCCTCGCCCTGTCGCTGGTGCAAAACTGGGTCCTTGGACCCATCCTGATGTTCGCGCTGGCGGTCATCTTCCTACGCGGTTATCCCGAGTACATGATCGGGCTCATCATGATCGGGCTCGCCCGGTGCATCGCGATGGTCATCGTGTGGAATGAGCTCGCCCACGGCGACACGGAGTACGCCGCCGGGCTGGTGGCGTTCAACTCGGTCTTTCAGGTGCTGTTTTTCTCGGTGTATGCGTGGCTGTTCGTCACGATTCTGCCGCCGCTGTTCGGCCTGGCGGGCACAGCCGTGGATGTCACCATCGGCCAGATTGCCGAGAGCGTGTTCATCTACCTGGGCATACCCTTCCTCGCCGGCATGGCGACGCGAATCGTTCTGCTCAGGGCGAAGGGTCGCGCATGGTACGAAACGAAGTTCATTCCCAGAATCTCGCCGATCACGCTCATCGCGCTGCTCTTCACCATCCTGGTGATGTTCTCGCTCAAGGGCGAGTTCATCGTGCAACTGCCGCTCGACGTCGTGCGCGTCGCCGTGCCGCTGTGCATCTATTTCGTGGTGATGTTCCTTGTTTCGTTCTGGATGGGCAAAAAGCTCGGTGCGGATTATTCCAAGACCGCCACGATCGCCTTCACCGCGGCGAGCAACAACTTCGAACTGGCGATCGCGGTGGCCGTGGCCGTCTTCGGTATCAACTCGGGCGTCGCCTTCGCCGCGGTCATCGGGCCGCTGGTTGAGGTGCCCGTGCTGATCGGGCTGGTCAACGTGTCGCTGTGGTTTCAGCGAAGGTACTTCGCCCATGAGTCCTCGGGCACCTCGCCGAGCGACTGATCCGCTCCGGGTGAATGAGGCGCCGGTCCGCGCCGACCGCATCAAAGGCCGGCGCCGTCCATCAGTTGGCCTTGCGCGCGGCGATGTCGAGACTGGTGATGTAGTCGCTCGGCGTCGCTCCCGAGGGCAGCGCTTCGAGGATCCGCTGATAGAGCGGGTCCTGCATGGTGGTCATCGCCTCGACGTACCCCGGCTTGGATGTCAGGCGGATATCCGCGAGGCCTGCGGCCTGCATCATGCGGCGCGTTTCCTCCACGAGCACCGCACCCGCCACGCAGCCGATGAGCGCCTCGACCATCTGCTTGACCGTCTCGGGCAGCGGCTTCAGCAGCGCCAGGTCCGACACGGCGACGCGCCCGCCCGGCTTGAGCACGCGGGCAATCTCGCGCCACACCTGCGGCTTGTCGGGCGAGAGGTTGAGCACGCAGTTGGAGATGACCACGTCGGCGGTGGCGTCGGCCACGGGCAGGTGCTCGATCTCGCCGAGGCGGAACTCGACGTTGTCCAAACCTGTGCGCTGACGGTACGCGGCGACGTTGCCGCGTGCCTTGGCGAGCATCTGCGCGGTCATGTCCACGCCGATGACGCGGCCCGTTGCACCGACCTTCGGCCCGGCGATGAAGCAGTCGAAGCCGCCCCCGCTGCCCAGGTCGAGCACGACCTCGCCGGGGGCGAGCGAAGCGATCGCCGTCGGATTGCCGCAGGACAGCCCCATGTCGGCGCCGCCGGGCAGGGCGGCCAGGTCCGCGGCGTCGTAGCCGATCCGCGCAGAGAGGCCGGTTCCCCCGCAGCAGCAAGAGCCGCCGGCGTCGCAGGCCTCGGCGGGCTGCTCGGCGATGCGGCCGTAGGCTTCGCGGACAGTGTCGCGGACGGTGTGGGTGTCGGACATGATGGTCGCTCCTTTCGTCTGGCGCCTCAGCGGAGGCCGTAGTCGCGCAGTTTGCGGTAGAGCGTGCGCGCGCCGATGCCCAGGGCCTTGGCGGTGCGCTCGCGGTTGCCGCCGTAGAAGCGCAGCGTGTTCATGATGTGCAGGCGCTCGACATCGGCCATGGTCAGGCCGGTGAGGCTTGGCGTGCCCGCGGGTACGATGTCGGTTGTGCTGCGCAGCGAATCCGGCAGGTCGCTCACATCGAGCATGGACGATTCTGTTTCGATGCACATGCGCTCGATGGCGTTTTTCAGCTCGCGCACGTTGCCCGGCCAGTTGTGGTTGACCAGCCGGCGCATGGCTTCGGGCGTGAGTCCTTCGATGTTCGTGTTGTTTTCGCGGTTGAAGGCTTCGATAAAGCGGTGGGCCAGGGCGGGGATATCCTCGCGCCGGTTGCGCAGCGGCGGAATGCGCAGCGCCCCGTCGCCGGCCAGGCGATAGTAGAGATCCTCGCGGAACTTGCCCTCGCGCATGAGCTGGGCGAGATCTCGGTTGGTCGCGGCGATGAAGCGGACGTCGAAGTGGCGCAGCTCGCTGCTGCCCACGCGCATCACCTCGCCCGTCTCCAGCGTGCGCAGCAGCTTGGCCTGCATCAGGTAGGGCATGTCGCCGATCTCGTCGAGGAACATCGTCCCGCCGTCAGCCGCCTCGATGAGCCCCTTCTTGTCCGCGACCGCACCCGTGAAGGCACCCTTCACGTGGCCGAAGAGCTCGCTCTCCAGCAGCGTTTCGCTCACCGCTGCGCAGTTGAGCACGCGGAAGGGCTTGGCCGTCCGCGGCGAGTTCTGGTGAATCGCCTGGGCGAAGAGTTCCTTGCCCGTTCCCGTTTCGCCGATGATGAGCACGGTGGCCTTGGTCCTCGCGAGCTTGTGCAGGCGCTTGATCTCGCGCTGCATCAGTTCCGACGAGCCGACGATGCCGTAAAACTCGAACGCGCTGCTGATCTGCTCTCGGAGATACTTAGATTCGCGGGCGGCCAGCGCCTGCTGGGCCGCGCGGCCGACCTTCTCGCGCACCACCTCGACATCGAGCGGCTTGATGAGGTAGTCGTACGCCCGGGCGTCCGAGTCGCCCGACAGGGCTTCGCGGGCGAGTGACTCGTTGCCGTAGGCCGTGATGAGGATGACCTCGGTTTCGGGGCTGACCCGCTTCGCCTCGCGCAGGACGTCCATGCCGGTCAGCGCCCCCCCCAGCCGGTAGTCGGTGACGACCACGTCCGGGGCCCGCTGCCGCAGGCTCTCGACCGCGTCCTTCCCATTGTCTACCACGTGGCAGACAAAGTTCGAGCGCTTGAGGGCTTCGGCCAGCACCTCGCCGTGTGCGGCTTCATCTTCCACGATGAGCACGAAGGCCGTATCTCGCATGGCAACCGGGGATTGTACTGCGCCGGTCAAGTCCTGGCGCGGGGGGTGGAGGCGTCGGGGTGGTCGTCCGGGGAATGGCGCAGGTCGTCGGGGCGGTTGACGTTGGTCAGGGCCGCGCGGGCCGCGGATTCCGGGGGGAGAGACTCCGGCGCGATCCGAGTCCCGCGGCAGACACTCAACAGCCCGTCGACACGCAGCCGCCCGGTGGCCAGCAGTTCGCGCCCGGCGGCGGCCAGCCCGACGCGATACACCGCCGGCAACGGCAGGTCACGGCCCGCCTCGTGCACGACCACGGCGTCGAACGTGCCGAGCCGGTCGGCCAGGGCCCGGATGAACGCGGGACGCAGCCACGGGTGGTCGCAGCCGGTGACAAACGCCGCGTCGCACCGCCCGGCGAGGACAGTCAGCCCGGCCACGACGCCGGCGAGCGGGCCCTGATCCGGTGACTCGTCGCAGACGACAAGGGTTCCCGCGGGCAGCGCCGGCAGGTTCTGTCCGGCCCGGGCGGCGACGACCACCGGATCGGCCACCTCGCCCACGATTCGCACGACTTGCCCCAGCATCGGCCGCCCCTCGACCGACAGCCACTCCTTGGCCTGGCCCATGCGCCGGCTGTGCCCGCCGCAGAGCACGATGCCCCCGAGTCGAAGGGTGTTTTCCATGGTCGTCGCCGCGCCGGGCGTTATCGGTCCTGCGGGTTCAAGCACGGCCGCGGGCCGTCCGAAAAACCAGCAGCTTCCCCTGTTGCGAGTATCGGAGAGTTTATCATGATTCGTCGGCTTTGGCCCCTGATGGCGGCGCTCGTGCTCATGCTCGGTTCGGTCGGCTGCGCGAGCAGCTATGTGGCGCGATCCGCGCGCATCAGCCTGGCGGACTTCGTGATCGACGTCTTCGCCGAGGTCGCCCGCGCGTCCATCACGCCCGACCTGTAGGCCGGGCCGCCCCCGTCGAACCAGGATTGCCGCTCCCCGGCGCCGGTCCGCCCGGCTCCGGGGTGCGCCCCACCGCCGGACCGCTTTCTCGGGCCGCCAAGGCGGCTTCGCTCGTTTCTTCCCGTTCGCTGTCGTCCAGATTCTCCCCTCGTGCGTTGGTACTTTCGGGTCGCACGGCCGAGCGCGTCGGCCGGGCCGGAGTTCGACGGGGAGGAATCATCCATGAACGCAGGGCAAGGGCTGTCGAGCGGCGGATGTCGCGTTGGAGCTGGTTGGTGGGTGCTGGTTGCCATGGCGCTGATCGTGCTGCCGGGCTGTCTGCGGCGGAGCGAGAGCATCGTCATCCACCGGTCGGGCTCGGCGGACGTGCAGCTCATCATCGAGGGCGATCCGGATGACGTCCGGTCGGGCGACGCCATGCCCGCCGCCGCCGGGGGATGGGCCGTTACGGAGACGAAGCGGAAGTCCAGGAACGACAAGGACGAGCTTGTCCTGACGGCATCGCGCAGCGTAGCGGCGGGGGGGGCGTGGCCGACGACCTTCGCCGAGTCCGGGTCGCCCGCGATGCGCACCGCGCTGACTTTCTCGACCTCGGTGCGCACCGAGCCGCGCAGCGACGGCACGTACTATCACTTCCGCCGCGTGTACCACGCGCGGCCCGCCGCGCGGATCGCCTTCCTGAGACGGGCACTGCTTGAGTCAGACGACATGGAAGAACTGATGCAGCGCGACCCCGCCGAGCTGACCGCCGAGCAGCGCAAGACGTGGGTGGAGCGGAGCATCATGTTCGAGCAGGAGCGGTCGACTGTCTTCATCGATCAGGCCGCTGCGGCGATGGGCGAGGCGCTGGCGCCGCACCACTGGCTGCCCGCCCGTGCGGCCGCCCGCAAACCGTTTGACGATCCCGCGCTGCAACAGCGGGCGTTGGAGGCGCTCTCGGCCGGTGATGAGGTCGGGGCCCGCCTCGAGCAGTTCGACAGGGAATTGTCCGACCGCGTCGAACAGGTAATCAGCGCGTCGCTGCGCGAGGCGGGGGTCACGGAGACCATCGCTGACCGGTTCCTCGCCGAGTACCGCCAAGCCCGCGCGCACCACGAGGTCACCGACGACCTGGGCGACGAGGAATTCATCCTCGTCGTGGAGATGCCCGGTGTTGTCGTGGCGCACAACAGCCGCGACGAAGCCTGGACGAATGACGAGCCCGGCGATGAAAAACCCGCTGGAGGTCTGCACGAGCAGATGCGGGCGGAGACCATCATCCGGCAGCCCAACCGGGCGGCGTGGTCCTTCCGCGGGGACGAGCTGCGCGACTACGATATGGTGCTGCTGGCGACCTCGTTCGTGAAGGGCGGCTGAAACGGCGGACGGGGCAGGCAGCGCCGATGGCGGGCATCATGCAGCTTCAGGAATCGCTTCGGGTCCTCGTGTATCGCTGGGCGTATCGCATGCTGCGCAACGATCACGACGCGATGGACGCGACGCAGGAAGTATTGCTGCGGTGGGTGCGTCAGCAGCGAATCGGCGCCCTGCCCGGCCCCGAAACGGCGGCCGACCATTCGACGGCGTGGCTGCGGCGCACCACGGTCAACCACTGCATCGATCTGCTCCGCCGCGGCCGGCGCCGCGCCGCCGGGCCGATCGAACTGGCCGATGCGTCACCGTCCAAGGGTCGCGCGGGCCCCGGCGAAGCGGCCCACGCCCACGAGGCGCAGGAGCGCATTGTCAGCGCCGTGGCCACACTCAGCGAACAGCAGCGTGCCGTGCTTGTGGCCAAGATCTACGACGACGAGACATTCGCCGAAATCGCCCGGGCCATGGGCATCTCGGAGAGCAGCGCTAAGACGCATTACCTGCGGGCCCTGCGCCACCTGCGCGAAGCGCTGGCTGGGCTCGCGCCGGCGTGACGGTGAGGAAGGTGAATCATGAACTGCCATGAACTCGAATCGCGGCTGGCGGATTACCTGGGCGACGAACTGGACGAGGCGTCGCACTGCGCGGTGGAAGCGCACCTCGAGTCGTGCGACGCCTGTCGCTGCGAGGTGGCTGCGCTGCGTCAGACAGTTGATGCGATGCGCCGGCTGGACACCGTCGATGCCCCGCGCGCCGCGGCCGCGACGCGCGACCTGCATGTGGTTCGGCATCGGCCGCTGCCCTGGCGGCTGGCGCTGGGCACGATGCGTGCCGCCGCCCTCATCGGCTTCGGTCTGCTTATCGGCCGCGTGGTTGTGCCGCCATCCGCGGATCGCGCCGGCGAACCGACGCAGGTGGCGGACCGCGCCTCGCCGTCTGCCGAAGGATTCAACCCGAAGTGGCGCGACCGCGCTGCGGCGCTCGGCGCTACGCGATCCTCCTTCGCCCGAAACCTGGCGATCATCGCCCCGGCGGGTCCGGGCTGACCGCTCCTTGCCCTGACAAAGCGGAAGCCCGCGGGGCGCACCCGCGGGCTTCTTGTGCACTCTCCGTCCACGATGTCGGTCGAGCGTCGGACCAATCGGCCGCATCGCGCGGTGGGAGACGCTGTCGGCGACGTCGATCCCCCGTATCGCCGCGGCCATCCCGGGCAGTTCTTCAGCAAATTCTGTGCCGTACACCCCCGCTGCGCCGCAATGCAGCCGGGCCGGAAATCTCCGCCTCGCCGCGCGGGCGCGATGGCTCGCGGCGGCCAGCAGAGTGGCGCAGCGCGGCCAGCCTGCGGCCCCCTTGCGCCAGGCGTCGCGCCGCCGCGCATCGAGCGGTTTCTGCTTGCAGCAAAAGCACTTGCGCGCGAAGTGCCCGCTTGAGCCGCCACGCGCCGCCGGGTATAGTGGACGCATCTCACATCCGGCGGTTCTCGAAGTGGATTGACGCGGCTTGGTCGCGATCGGAAGCGGGCACGCGTGAGGAAACGCCTACGCTGGTTCTGGTGTCTCGCCCTCTGCGGCGCCTTCGCGCCGGTGGGTGGCCCGCGCGCTCTGGCGCAGCTGACCCCCCAGCCGACCGGTCCCTACGACCCCGCGCCGAATCCCCAGCCGGGCGACTTCACCCACGGGCAGGTGATCATCGAGACCAATCCCTCCACGCCGAGGCGGACGGACGGCGGCAACCCGATCGTGCCGATCGGCAGCGACACGATCCCCGACCTGCTGAGCATCGCGATCGGCCGGTGGGCGCCGACGGATGCTGACGGGGCGCCGCTTGCGCCCGGCGCGGCGCTGCCCATCGACGAGTACCAGGGCGCGTGGCATGCGACGGGTGAGTTCCTGCGAATCGACCTGGCGTTCGGGGGTCGGGTCAACCCGCCCGGGCCGGTCGGGCAGGCGTACAATCCCCAGCGGTTTGGCCCCAGCCCCGTGTACGGCTTCGTCGAGCTCGACGTCGACCGCAACGTCAACACCGGCGGCGAGCCCTACGAGCCGGAGTTTCGGTACAACGCCAACGCGGCGCGGTTCGGCGGCCTGCCCCAGGGGCCGGCGTACGTCAACCGCATGGCGCTCGACGGCGGGCCGTGGGATGCCGATCCCTGGACCCCGCCGCACATCGACCGCAGCGGTGAAGATTTCCATCTGGCCATTTTTGGCGAGCCGGGCGACATCACCGCGATTCACGACGTGGTCGCGGGTGTACCGATCTGTTCGGGCGGATGCTCTGAGGGCTCGCCGGTGCGCTCGTTCGTCGACGGCGACGTGTGGGACGTGTGGGGCCCGAGCTTCGGGCTGGCTCACGGCTACATCGAGTTTAACGTCAGCATCGGCTCGTACTACCACAACGACCGGTTGCGCTTCGCCCACGATCCGGCGAGCGGCGTGACGCTGGTTTCGCTGATCTACCCGATGACGCAGCGCGGCTGGGCGATCCGCGCGGGCGTCGCGTCTGTGCCGGCGCTCGACTATGACACCGACGGGGACTATTCGATCTCCGAGGCGCTCTTCACGCTCCAGCAGAGCGCGGCCTTCGGGCTCAATGCGTCCGACCCCTACTGGATGGTGATCGCCGACTGGGCCTGCAACAACGACGCGGAGCCCGCCCGGTGTCAGAACGTTCGTCAGGCTCGCCTCAACCCGGCCAACTGGCGCGTGACCGCGCTCGTGGGAACGATGCTGGGGGCTGCTCCCGCTGCGACGGTGGGGCTCTTCGTGCCGACCAACCTGATCCCCGTCGTGCTGACCGGCGACTTCAACGGCGACGGCTGGGTGACGCGGACCGATGCGCAGATGCTGGCGGACTTCATCACCCTGTACGATCAGGACGCCGCGGTGGACGAAGGCGCCGACTTCGGCTCCACCGCCTTCGACGGCATCATCCAGATCATCAACTTCGGGCCGAACTTCTCGGTCTACGACGTGAACTACGACGGCCTCGTCGACGCGCTCGACCTGGTCGCCGTCGAGCAGGAGCCGGGCGACTTCGACAACGACGACGACCTCGACCTGCGCGACATGGCCGCGTTTCAGGCCTGCTTCAGCGGCGCCGACGCGCCGGTCGGGTCCGCGGCGAGCCTGATCTGTCGCGACGCGTTCGACATGGATGATGATCTCGACGTCGACCTGGACGACCTGGCGCATCTGCGCGAGCAGGGGCGGGAGATGACCGGTCCGCTCCCCTGAGTCATGCTCAAGATGAGACGGCGAATCCCAACTCGGCTCTTCCTTACCCGTACCCACCGGGCCGCGGGGGGGTTCTCGCTGGTCGAGCTGCTCGTGGTCACGGCGATCATCGCCGTGCTGCTGTCGATACTCGTGCCGGCGCTGTCTTCGGTGCGGCAGGCGGCCAAGGGGCTGCTCTGTCAGACCAACCTGCACGCCAACTCGCGCGAGTTTCACCTGTTCGCCGACAGCTTCACGCATGAATACCGCGGCGCCAGCGACGGCCGCAGTCGCTTCGACGCGCTCGACTTTCTCCGCTCGATCTATCGCGTGGGCGACTTCGACGAGCGGCCGCAGATCCCCAACGTGATGGGCGAGCCCTCGGTGTACCCCGCGGGCAGTCCGGTGGTCTGTCCTTCGGGCCCGGCGGATCTCGCCCGCAGCCGGCCCGGCGCCACGACCGATCCGACGGCGTTCGGGCTGCACGACCTGTCGAAGGTCAGCTACGCGCTCAACCGGCGGCTCAAGTACGCCCCGGTGTGTCTCGGCGTGGGTGGCCCGCTGCAGTGGCAGGTGCGCCTTTCCGATCGCGTGCTGGATCATCCGCGTGTGCCGCTGATGTTCGACGTCGACGCGCCGGCGTTTCTGCGCAGCCCCGTGGCGCTGGCCAGCCAGGGGCCGCTCCTGGGCGCGCCCGAGGGCACGCCGAGCAGTTGCAGCATCTATGCCGATGACGCCTTCTGGTTCCCCTCCCGCCGTCACCGCGGCCGGTTGATCGTGTCCTTCGTCGACGGCCACGTGGTCGCCACCGACGACCACCTCTCCGATGCCAGTTGGGACTGGGACTATCACCCCCCGCTGTAGCGCCGCCGCGCCGCCGGCTCACCGTGAACGCCTCATGAGCCTTACCGCCCGGTTCCAGTTGCTGCTGGCGATCTTCGGCGTGTCCGTCGTGGTGAACGTGCTCGTTTCGGTCGTGTGCATCCACTTCTACATCCGCGTGGCCAGCGACCGCTTCGCCGCCCTGACGCTGACCGTCCGCGACACGGAGCAGATCCGCGCGCTGGTGGAGGACCTGCTCTCCGACCTGCGCGACACGCCAGGTCGCGAGGCGAGCCTGCGCAATTACCGATTCCGCGTGCTGCACGAGAAGATCGTCCGCCGCGTCGCCGACCTGTCCCCGCCGCGCGACGACGAAGAGGCCCGCGCCATGAAGGGCCACCTGGCGGAGCTGGCCGGAGAGTTGGCGTCGCTGGCCGAAGGCTTTGTGGAGCGTGTCGAGGCCGGCGACATCGACGCGGCGACGGCCATGCTGAACGAGGGGCCACTGGGGGCCACCGGCCGCGAGATGCAGCGCCTGCTCGACTCCTTCTCGCGCGAAAGCGACCTGGTGGTCACCGACGCCTCGCGCGAGGTGGCCCGGCAGGAGTCGCTCGTGGCGGCCATCCTGACGGGCAACGCCCTGCTGGCGTTTCTGCTGGCGGCGGCGGGGGTACACCTGGTGCGCAACTGGGTGCTCAAGCCGGTGGCGGCGCTGAAGCTCGCCGCCGAGCACCACGCCGCCGGCGACCTCGACTACCGCATCGCGGAGCACTCGGCGGACGAGCTGGGCACGCTCTCGCGCGAGGTCAACCGGATGGCCGATTCCCTGCTGGAAATCCAGCGGCGGATGGTCGAGCAGGAGCGCATGGCCGCCATCGGCGAGGTGGCCTCGACCGTGGCCCACAACATCCGCAACCCGCTGGCGGGGATCCGCGCGTCGGCCCAGTCTTCGCTGGCCGACCTGCCCGAGGGGTCGGACATGCACGGCCTGCAGATGAGCATTCTCGAAACCGTCGATTCGCTGTCGAAGTGGCTCCGCGAGCTGCTGCTGGTGTCCAAGCCGATCACGCTGGAGCGCCGGGTAGTCACGGTGCGCGAGGTGGTCGAGTCTGTGCGCCAGGTACTGTCGTCCGCCGCCCAGCGACGGGGCATCCGTATGGAGGTGGAGGAGCGCACGCCGGGTTGCCGCGTCTATGCCGACCCGATGCGGCTTGAGCAGGCGGTGCTGTCGATTCTCGACAATGCGATCGAGGCGTCGCCCGCCGGCGAGACGGTGCGCATCGAGATTGACCGGCCGGACGCGGGCGGGGTGGTGGCGCTAAGCGTCTGCGATCGCGGGCCGGGCATTCCGCCCGAGATCATGCACCGTGTGGCCTCGGCGTACTTCAGCACCAAGCCGGGCGGCACTGGCATCGGCCTGCACCTTGCCCGGCGCACCATACAGGCGCACGGCGGCGACCTGGAGTTTGAAAACACACCTTCGGGTGGTACAAGGGTCGTCGTGCGCATCCCCGCGCACGACGACGGGCCGACCCATCAGGCTGCGTGAGAGACTGCCGTGGCGACGATCCTGCTGGTCGATGACGAGGCCTCGCTGCTTCACTCGATGAAGCTCAAGCTGTCGCGCGCGGGGCACACCTGCTGCTGCGCCGAGACGATCGCCGCCGCCGCCGACCTGCTGCGCGAGACCGACCCCGACCTGGCCATCGTGGACATCCGCCTGCCCGACGGCAACGGCCTCGACCTGGTTCGCCGCATCCGTGCCGAGGGGCACGCGCTTCCGATCGTCGTGCTGACCGCCTTCGGCTCGATCCCCAACGCCGTGTCGGCCATGCGCGAGGGGACCAACGACTACATCGAGAAACCGGTCGATCTCGACCAGCTCGCCTTCATCGTCGAGCGCAACCTCGAAACCCAGCGGCTCAAAGGCAAGGTCGAGTTCTACGAGCGCACCGCCGTTGACGCCAACGCCCAGGCCGACCTGATCGGCGGCAGCGACGCGTTCAAGCGCGTCGTACAACTGGCCGCGCGCGTCGCCTCGCCGGGGGTGGACCTGCCCAGCGAGATGCCCACGGTGCTGATCACCGGCGAAACGGGCACCGGCAAGGACGTCATCGCCCGCTACATCCACACCGCGGGTCCGCTGAACGAGCAGCCGTTCGTGCATGTGGACTGTGCTTCGTTGCCGCGCGAGCTGATCGAGTCGGAGCTGTTCGGCCACGAGCGGGGGGCCTTCACTGACGCCAAGTCGGCCAAGCGCGGCCTGCTGGAGATCGCCGGCGGGGGCACGGTGTTTCTCAACGAAGTGGGCGAGCTGCCCATGGAGCTGCAGGCCAAGCTGCTCACCACGCTGGAGCGCAAGAGCTTCCGCCGCGTGGGCGGCACGCGCGACGTGCGGATGAACGCCCGCATCGTCGCCGCGACCAATGCCGACCTGAAAGAGCGCGTCGCCGCCCGCACATTTCGCGAGGATCTGTATTACCGCCTCAACGTCTTCTCGATCCACATGCCCGCCCTGCGCGAGCGCGGCGACGACGTGGTGCGGCTGGCCGAGCACTTCACCGCCCGGCTCTGCCAGAAGTACCGCAAGCCCGCGGCCCGGCTGACCGACGCCGCCCGCCGGGCCCTGCTCGACTACCGCTGGCCGGGCAACGTGCGCGAGCTGCTCCACGTGCTGGAGCGGGCGAGCCTGCTGGCCGAGGACGGCGTCATCGGCGCCGAACACCTGGCGATCGCCCCGCCCCCCGCGGCCGCGCCGGCCTCGCCCCCCGCGGCGGGAGAGGCGGCGGCGGAGGAGCGCACGCTGGAAGACATGGAGCGCCTGATGGTCGAGCGGGCGTTGCAGAAGACCGGCGGCAACGTCTCTCGCGCCGCCCGCGTGCTGGGCATCACGCGCGGGGCGCTGCGGAGAAAGCTGGAGCGTCTGCCGCACCTGCGCACAGAAGCGGGGGATGGGGCAGGGTGAGCGGCGGGCGACACGATCAGTCGTCTGAGCCAGCGAGCTTGACGATCAGGTTCCGGCGTCGCTAGTCCTCGTCTGCACCCGCCTCCTTGCCTCCGGACACGTTCTCGTAGAGCGCCTCCAGGTACTCCTGATCCTCATCCGTCATCGTCAGCGTTTGCCTGTATTCCAAGGCTTCTGCATCAACCACGTATTCGACTTCGCCATGGTTCGCGCGCACGATGCTGCAGATCGCCTCCAGATCGGTTCGGAAGTACTCCTTCCGCATGTTGACCTTGTTGACCCGGTGGCGGTGAAGGGCTCGATGCAGCGCGTGTTCAAGCGATGGTGCGTCATTGGCGGATATCATCATGTGCACGTCAAACGCGAACGGGACGGACGCGTCGCCGAGCTCCTTGATTCTGTCGTACGGCTCAAGCCTCCGCGTCATTCCTATCTTGAAGACGCCGTCCCCAAATGAGCCGAGGTTCGAGATGACGTACACATGTCCGGCCTTCGTAAGCTGCGCCTGCGACACGGCGCGGTCCGATCTCGCGATCGCGTCCTGCAACTGCGCCTCCAGTCGAGCGACCTCCGCGCTGTGCTGGTTATTGGCGTCGGCCAAAGCTTGTCGCAGGGCGGCGTCGATCGCCTGCCGCTCACGCTCAAGCTGCTGGAGTTGGCGTTCTATCTCCTTCTCTCGCTGCTGTTCCTCACGTATCTTCGCCTTGATGCGGGCCTGCTCTTCGCGCTCGTTTGCGGCCCGCACGACCTTCTCGAAGTCTTCCTGCAGGTTTCGGATCAGTTCCGCTGCTTGCGCTGCCGAAATCGAACAGCCGATGGAGCGACATCGCTCGATGGCATCAAGCATGCGTTTCTTCTGCGCAGGGAAGTTGTTCGGGGTGAGCGCGGCGGATACCCACTTCTCAGTGTCCTTCAGGTACCGCCCGCCGACTGCGTCGCACTGCTCCCGAAGTGCCTCGTGTTCCGCGCGCTGGCTATCTCGGTCGATCTGCAGCTTCGTCGCCATGATGGTTGTGTTTTGCAATTCGCGGCGGAGTACACGGTTCTCGCACAGCAGTTCCTCGTAGGTGACCGCTCGAGATTCGTACTCCTGAATCGCCGCTCTAGCCCGACTTAGATCGGCTTCGGAAGCTGCGCGCTTCGATCCGAGTCGCTGCAGTTCATCCTGGATGGACTCGGATCGCTGCGTCAGACTCGAATGCTGGTCGGCGAGGTGCTGACGCCTTCGCTCAAGGAGAAAGTAGGAGCAGAATGCGCCGGCGAAAACACCGAGGAGCAGAACGATGAAATACGACATGATGCAGATTCCGCTAGCCAGGATCGGACTCGAGAATTGCAAACTCTCGATGGGTCTTGCAGTTCGGGCACATCACTTGGCCGAGTAGCGGGACACGCTTTCCTCGAACCCTGCTGCCACACGTGAAGCACTTGCCGAGCAAGCGATCATCTGGGCGGGTGGATAGGGCCCATGCGCGATCAGGTGGTTGCGTGACAGCCCGAAGGAAGCCGACGTGATCCCAAGTGGTTACGAGTTTGCTGAACGCCGCCGCGGGCAACTGCGCAACCGACTTGAGCGCTCGCTCAGTGCAGGAGTCGACCGATTCCAGCGCGATCACGCACCGATAGGCTCCATCAAGATGACCGGCCGCGTCAGCAATCAGCGATCGTCCTGCGGGGCCGACTATGCGGGCGCTTCGACGCCGTGAGCCGAACAATTCTTGAAGCTGAGTCAGCGCGCCGCGGTCCAAGGCAGGAGGGATCGCTGAACAGGCCAATTGGAGCGAGCAGCTAACGACCGCTGAAGCTGCATCAGCCATCTTCTTGGTCGGGTAGTATTCGTCGAATACCGAAATGGCGGCGACAGCGAATTCGATGCCTTTGATGAGGTGCCTGTTGGCGATGGCTGTTTCCGCCATCGCGGCCAGTTCCACGGGACTGTAGTCCTGGGCCGAACCGGGCGTCATCGGGCGGAGACTCCGGAGAGCTTAGGCGACTTCGCAAGAATCCAGCCTGACACCGGATCATGCTGACAAAATGGCCCTGATGCGAACGGGCGGCGGCCATTTCGGTGGACAACCTCGGACTGAGGCTAGTCCGGTCTCTAGCCGACTGTCAAGGTCGATGGGCAGGGGAGTCGGAGCGGGGGTGACAACTCTGGGTCTCGGGCTCCGACTCGAGATAGTCGGACACCGGGGCCATCGCCTTAGGGTCTCAAGAACCCCGGAGAACTAGGGCGTTCACCTCTCCAGCGACCGCGTCATCGTCAGCACCCCGAACGCCGTGCCGTACGGCTTGTGGTAGCCGTGCATGTCGTAATCCCACATCGACCCGTCCGCCTGCTGGATCTTCATCACCTCGTGCTGCAGCCGCGGGAAGTACTTCGCCTGGTCGGCAGGGGGCAGTTCGGCGATGGCGAGGGCCGCGTAATAGTGGCCGTAGAGGTAGAAATAGCCCGAGTTGTAGTAGTAAGTCTCGTGCGGGATCGGCTTGTTCAGGGCGATGTCGAGGAACTTGTGGTGCTCGAAGAACTGGTCGAGCCCCCAGCGCAGGTCGTCGTCGGTGATCTTCTCCCCCGCGCGGCGCAGCGCGACCAGCCCGACCTGGATGCGCGAGAGCGAACCCTTCACCTGGTCGATGTAGGTCGACTGGAGGTTGGGAATCGCCCGGATGTGATAGCTGAACGCGCCGTTGGGCAGGCGACATCGCTTCACGATGGTCACCGCCCGGGCGAAGGGCTCCGGGTCGAGGGTGAAGCCGGCCCGCCGGGCGGCGTCCATCGCGATGATGCCGCTGGCGGTCATGAAGCTGGTGCCCCACTGCTGGCGAGCGGTCCGCGGCGGGTCGAGTTCCAGGTACCCCCAGCCGCCGTGCACCGACTGGGCGTGTTCCATCTTCGCCAGCAGGGCCTTGATCGCCTCGGCCATCTCGGCCCGCTTCGGGTGATTCGCCCGTTGCGGATCGGCGTAGGCCTCGCTCAGCGCCTGCAGTCCGTAGAGATAGGCCCAGCCGTGCATCGTGTCCCAGTCGCTCGGCCGGCGGATGTCGACGTTGGCGAGGAGGTAATCAACCGCCTTGTCGATCGCGGACTGCGCCCCGGGAACGTGGTCGTTGGTGCGCAGGGCCATGACGCACAGGCCGGTGGTCGCAGCCTTCCAGGCGCGGTGCGTCTCGGGGTTGGACCAGACCTGCCCGGTGAAGGTGTAGACGGCGTTCTGCGGCCCGCCCCACGAGCCGTCCTCGTTCTGGCTCTTCACCAGAAAGGCCGTGCCGCGGTCGGCCGCGGCCTGCACCTCTTCGGGGTTGTGGACGCGCGGCGCCTCCTCGGCGCGACCGGGGGCCACGGCGAGCATGAGCAGCACGAGCGGCAGCGTGGCGGCGCGGTTCGTCATCATCCGGCCGCCTCTTCCTGTTCCCGACGGATGTCGGCCAGTTCCCCCTCGAGGCGGCGGATCTCGTTTTCCGCCTCCTGCAGGCTGATCTGACGATCGAGGCGGGTCGACTCCTGTTCCCGGCGGGCCTTCTCCAGTTCGCGGGTCTTGGCCTCCAGGGCGAGTTCGATCTCGCGCTGCTCAAGCGGCAGCGTCTTCTCGCGGAGGGCCTCCAGCTCGCGCTCGGCGATTTCCAGGCTGCGCCGCGAGCGCTCGATGGCCCGGCGGCTGCGCTCCAGCACGATTTCCTTCGTGCTGTCGGCGAACTTCTCCTCGCCGTACATCTTCTCGAGCTGAGCCAGTTCTTCCAGAGACTCGGTGAAGCTGTCGCGGTTGCGCTGCAGGTCGAGCTCGGCCCGGGCCAGCCGCGTCGACGCCGTGCGGGCGATGAAGTTTTCGAGTTTCGTCGCCGCCACCACGCGCTCGGCCTCTGCCCGGGCGACGGCGGCCTCGGCCTGGATCATCGCGTGTTCCATCGCCATGCGCGCCTTCTCGAGCTTCTGCCGGGCGACGGCGATGTCGCGCTCGGCCTTCTCGTGTCGGCGGGCCAGTTTGTCGATGTCCGCCTTCTTCGGCGCCGGCTTGGCGTTCGACTGGTCGGCCGCGGCCTTGACGGTCTTTTCCTCCTCACCGCCGAACATCGAGCAGCCCCACGCGGGCGAAAGCAGCAGCAGCGCACACACGCCGAGACGTCGGTTCAGGCAGGCAGAGAACATGGCTTCTCCTTGATGGGCAGGGGGCGGATCGCGCGCCCTTCGGGCCGTCCGGCGACGCCCGATCGGTAGTCTATCTCCGGCGCCGCGGGTAGCATACCGGTGCGCCGCCGCCGTGACGGGAAACGACATGCTCGTGACCGCACCGCGGCCGCCGTCCGTCCGCCGCACCGAGGGGAGTCACCAAGCGTCCATGTCTCAGCCCTGGCTCAGCGAACTGAACCCCGCCCAGCGCGAGGCCGTCACCTTCGGCGACGGGCCGCTGCTGATCATCGCCGGCGCGGGCACGGGCAAGACCAAGACGCTCGCCGCCCGGGTGGCGTGGCTGATCGACGGCGGCGTGTCCGCCGAGCGGATCCTGCTGCTGACCTTCTCGCGCCGGGCCGCGGCGGAGATGCTCTCCCGCGCGGGGCGGATGATCGACCCGGCGACGACGGGGCGCGTCTGGGGCGGCACCTTCCACGCCGTGGGCAACCGGCTGCTGCGGATCTACGGCCGGGCCCTGGGGCTGGCCGACGACTTCACCGTCATGGACCGCGGCGACGCCGCCGACCTGATGAACCTCATCCGCAGCGAACTCGGCGTCGCAAAGAATAAGAAGCGCTTTCCCAAGAAGGACACCCTCGTCGACATCTACTCGCACGTTGTCAACGCCCGCCGCAAGCTGCCCGAAGTCGTCGAGCGATACTTCCCCTGGTGCGGCGACGAGCTGGAGAACATCGCCCGCATTTTCGAGGCGTACACCACGCGCAAGCGCGAGCGGAACGTGCTCGACTATGACGACCTGCTGGTCTACTGGGCGGCGCTGGTCAACGAGTCGGAGGCGGCCGACGCCGTCGGCGACCGCTTCGACCACGTCCTGGTGGACGAGTACCAGGACACCAATCCGCTCCAGAGCCGCATCCTGACCGGCCTGCGCCGCCGGCGCAAGAATATCTGCGTCGTCGGCGACGACGCCCAGTCGATCTACGCCTTCCGCGCTGCGACGATCCGCAACATGCTCGACTTTCCGCAGCAGTTCCCCGGCGCCCGCACCATCACGCTGGAGCAGAACTACCGCAGCGTGCAGCCGATTCTTGACGCGTCGAACAAGGTCATGGAGCAGGCCCGCGAGCGGTTCACCAAGAATCTCTGGTCACAGCGCGCCGCTTCGCACCGGCCCGTGCTGGTGACGTGTCTCGACGAAGAGCAGCAGGCCGACGGCGTGTGCGAGAAGATCCTCGCCCACCGCGAGAAGGGGGTTCCGCTGATGGACCAGGCCGTGCTGTTCCGCACCGGCCACCACAGCGCCCGTCTCGAAATCGAGCTGACGCGCCGCAACATCCCCTTTCACAAGTTCGGCGGCCTGCGGTTTGTCGAGGCGAGGCACATCAAGGATCTGCTGGCGTTCCTGCGCATCCTGGAAAACCCGTGGGACGAGGTCAGCTGGTACCGCGTGCTGATGCTGATCCCCGGCGTGGGGCCGGTCGCCGCGCGACGGGTGCTCGAGGAGCTGGGCGTCCGCGGCGGGCCCGGCGCACAGGGCGACGGCGGACAGGGCGCGGCCCGCGCCCGCAGCGTGGCTTCGCCCGTGGTGCGGTTTATCCACGCTGCGCCGCGCCTGCCCCCGGCTGCGGCGGAGGCGATTGCCGGCCTGCGTGACGCGCTGCGCGACTGCGCCCCGGGGTCGACCGAGTCGGCCGAGGCCGCCGAGGAGCAGGATGAGCGCGGCCGCCGCGGTGGGCCGTCGGTTTCGGCGCAGCTCGAACGCGTGCGCCTCTTCTACGAGCCGATCTTTCTCGACGCCTACGAAAACGCCCCGGCCCGCCTGCGCGACATCGAGCAGCTTCAGCAGATCGCCGGGGCGTACCGCTCGCGCGGCCGGTTCATCACCGAATTGACGCTCGACCCCCCCTCGTCCACGTCGGACCTGGCCGGCCCGCCGCACCTCGACGACGACTGGCTGACGCTCTCGACGATTCACTCGGCCAAGGGGATGGAGTGGAGCGTGGTCCACGTCATCCACGCGGCCGACGGGATGATCCCCTCGGACATGGCCCTGGAAGACGAGGAAGGGCTCGAGGAAGAGCGGCGGCTGCTCTACGTGGCGATGACGCGGGCGAAGGACAACCTCTACGTGTATTTCCCGCTGCGCTGCTACATCCGGCGTTTCTCGACCAGCGACCGCCACGGCTACACGCAGCTTTCGCGGTTCCTCTCGCGCGAGGTGCGCAAGCTGCTCGACGAGCAGACCCCGCACGCCGCGGTTGATGACGACGAGACCCCCCGCGCCCCCTACCGAGCCCGCGACGTGGACGCGGGGCTTCGCGATCTGTGGAGCAGTTAGCCGCGCCGCATCGGCCGCCCGCTCCGCCCGGGGCCGGGCTGCGGCGCGCCTCCAAGGCGAAGGCGAACCACATTGCCGATTGGCAATTGGGTTATGGTCCCGGCGCGAGGAGTATCCGCTGGTAGGCCGCGTAGTCGGCGAGGTCGACATCGCCGTCGTCGTCGAGGTCGGCGGGGAGGCAGTCGGGGCTGAGGGGGGTGTCGGGGCCGGTCAGGCAGTCGGCGAGGAGGGCCGCGTCGTGGCCATCGGCGGCGCAGTCGCCGGTCAGGTCGCCCGGCGGCGGGTCGGCGCAGGGCTCCGGCGGCGTGACGAGCCGCTGGAACAGGGCCACGTCGAACAGGTCGATCAGCCCGTCGCCCGACAGGTCCGCCCGACGGCAGAACCACTCCCCCGCGGCCTGCTGCGCCATCGCGGAGGTGAGGATGCCTAAGTCTACAGCATCCACGAACCCGTCATCGTCGAGGTCGCCTTGGATGAGCGGGGGGAGGCGGAGGACGAAGGCGTCAAGAGTCGTGGTCGCGAGGTGGTAGCCGTTGCCGGCGATGACCCTGCCGTCGTGCGAAATGCCGCGGGGCTCCTCTATCCGAAAAACGGCGGAGAGGTTCAGCCCGAAGCGTTCGGGAAGCCACGCATTCAGGGCCCGCAGGCCGTAACATTCGTCCCAAATGTACGCGTTGATCTGACCAGTCACGACCTGACCATGGAGTCGCGTCACCCCGTCGCCAATGATGGTAGCGCCATTCGGAGTCGTGTCGTGTATGCGAGCGCCGAACTCAAGCGACTCTGAGCCCCTTGTCTCTGTCCAGCGAAACACGGGACCATCACCTTGATAGCGCGCGTACACAATACTGCCGTTGCCCGAGACTAGGTACGCCCGCGTTTCCTCGTCAGCTTCCAACTCCGCCGGAGGTGGAATTCGCACAGCGCCGGCCGCAGCCGTCCAGCGGAAGCCCTGAAAGAGGCTTCCATGTGGTGTGATCCACTCGTTTCTTCCCACGATGACGGTGCCGTCCAGAGAAACATCGTCGGCGAAAGACGTAAAGCCAAAGAGCTCTCCGCCGGGGAGGCTTGAGAGCGGCTGAGCAGGTCCACCATCGGCCCACAGTACGGCCTCAAGGCTAAATGGAACCCTAGCGTATCCTACGACGATTGCGCCGTCCTCGGAGCAGGCGGCAGGATAAGTATCAGCGCTTCCGTACGAGAGCTTGTTGAGGGGTCGCATTCCCGCCTCAGCTGTCCATACGAATCCCAACCGCCACGCCGGCACAGCGGCCGAGGCCGCACTATCACTCCGACCGAATACGGTCGTGCCGTCTGCTGAAACCCCAATTGCCTCGGCGTAGTAGGACCCGCCGGGCAAGTCTCCTAACGCGAGCATGCCGCCGACGGCCGTCCATCGGAAAGCTTCGCGTCCCAAGTCCGATCGGGCCGTGCCGATGATTACCTCTCCGCTGCCTGATATGTCGCGCGCCCCGCTGGAAGTGATTCCGCCCGGAAAATCACCTAGATACTCAATGCCGGCTGCGGGAACTTGGGCGATAGCGGGCCTAGCAGCAGTTGCCAATAGCACTGTCAGTATCAGCCCGAGGCCCACCATGTCAGCCGGTTTTCGCATGTCGCTGGCGCTCCGAGGTTCCGGCAGCCGCGGCCGGAGGCGTCAGATTTCATTCGGATTTTACTTGCCCCCCCCCCCCCGGTCAAGTTATAAGCCGCGGCTGGACCCACGGATTGATATCTTTTGTTGGAGAAGATTATGAGGCGAACACTGATTCGATCGGGGATGTTGCTCGCGTTCTGGTTGAGCAATGGCGTTGCACTCGGCACGACCGTTCACCACGTTCGGATTGGCGCGACAGGTGCCAACGATGGAACGAGTTGGGCCGATGCCTTCGTCTCTCTGCAGGTTGCAATAGCAGCTGCAACCTCGGGAGATGAAATCTGGGTGTTCGAGGGAGTCTACTATCCCGGTGGGAGCCGTTCTGCGAGCTTCGAGTTGAAAGACGGGGTTGCAATCTACGGCGGCTTCGATGACCCGGATGCGGACGACCTCGGTGACCGTAACCCGGACCCGCTATCGAACGACACCTTCCTCTCCGGCGCAATCCTCACGTCGAGCGACGACGACAATTCCTACCACGTGGTGACGGGTGTCGAAGTAGGCAGCGGCACGATTCTTGACGGATTCACGATCGAGGACGGCTACGCGTTCGACACCGAAAACCCGATGGGCGACCCGCCGACATGGGGCGCCGGCATCTACCTGATCGACTCGCATGCCGTAATCCGCAATTGCCACATCCGCGATTGCATCGCCAACGAGGGCGCCGGCGCAGTCGTCATCTCCTCCGACCCGGAAGAGCTGGTGTCCGCGCCGACCTTCGAGGACGTGCGGTTCTTCGGCAACAACGCCAAGTACCGCGGCACAGGGCTGCTCGCCATCGAGAGCTCGCCAGCGGTCAGCCGGGCCTACTTCTAAGGCAACGGGGATACGGACCCTGAGACCGACGTGCCGGTCAGCCCCGCCTACGGCGGCGGAGTATTCAGCGCCGGAAAATACGGCTCTCTGGATGTTCGCAACTCGCTCTCCCATGACAATTACGCCAGCGGCAACGGCGGAGCGATCGCGACCGAGAACGACGGCTATTTCGACAACGTCACCGTGACACGAAACGCAGCCGGCACCACGGGCGAGGCCGTCGGATCCGGGCTCTACATCGAAACGATCAACTACCAGAGTCCCCCGGCCGTGACCGTGCGGAACTCGATCTTCTGGAACAACGCACCCGAAGCCTGCGACCCGATCACCAACGACGAACTCTACCCGGCCACCAACCTGACCGTGACGTTCTCCTGCATCGACGGTACAGAGAGCGGCGGCGACCCCGTGCCCTTCGGCTCGGCCAACGGCAACATCAACGACGATCCCGAGTTCGACAACCCCGGCACCAAGGCGCCATCCTCTTCGGCGTCAGCACCAGCGGCGCCGTGATCGACGACGCCGGCGGCGGGCTGACGGTGGTCACCCTCGGTGGCGCGAGCGGCCCCTCTCTGCCCGCCACGCAGTTCGGCGCGGGCCACATCCGCCGGGAGATGATCGAGATCTTCTCCCCCGCCGATGAAGAGCAGGGCGGCGAACTGTGTGCCGTCGAACGGGCCGAAGGCGCGACGCTCCGCCTCGAAGTCTACCTCTGGCGCGACGACGGCGGCGGGGACTACACCGTCTGGGCCGCGGCGCTCGCCGAGGAATAGTCGCCCCGGCAACCCCGTTCTTACACCCGCCGCCCGCCCGGAACCCCCGGCCGGGCGGCGGGGCTGTTCGCAGAAGCTCAATCGGGCCATACCCTGCCGCGTCGCCAGCCTTCTCACCTTGAATCAAGCCATCGCGAGAAGATAGAATTGTCATCGTAACCGCCGCCGCCTTCGCGTCGTTCGCCGGGGGGCGGCGGGGTGTCGGGCCGGGGGGAGTTCATGTCATCGTCGGCCTCGGAGGCCATCACCCGCGTCCTGCGGGACGCCACGCTGGGCGGAGGCGAGGCCGTGGAGCGGCTGGTGCCGCTGGTCTATGACGAGCTCCGCGCCCTGGCCGAGCGGGCGCTGGCGGGGGAGCGGGCCGGGCACACGCTTCAGCCCACCGCCCTCGTCCACGAGGCGTTCATGAAGCTGGTCGGCGAGCACGACCGGCAGTGGCAGAACCGGACCCACTTCTTCTGTGCCGCGGCCACTGCCATGCGGCGGATTCTCATCAACCACGCCCACGCGCGCAACGCGGCCAAGCGCGGCGGCGGGGCCCAGCGGGTTCCGCTCGACGATACCCTCGCGATGTTCGAGGAGCGCACGGGCGACATCGTCTCCTTCGACCGGGCATTGGAACGACTGGCGGCGGAGAGCGAGCAGGCCCGCCGCGTGGTCGAGCTGCGCTTCTTCGTCGGCCTCGACCTCGACCAGGTCGCCGACGTGCTCAGCGTCTCGACGCGCACGGTCGAGCGGCAGTGGCGCCTCGCCCGGGCGTGGCTGCGGCGCGACCTGGCCGCAGGCTGACGGCGGGCGTGGCTGCGCGGTCGCCGGGCGATACGATGACCGCATGGCCCCGCCCGCCGACCCATCATGGCCGGTTCTCGCGTTCGACGCCGTGGATTCGACCAATGCCCTCGCCCGGCGGCTGCTCGCCGAGGGCCGGATCGCCCGCCGGGCCGTGGTCACCGCGCGCGGGCAAACCGCCGGCCGCGGCACCCACGACCGCACCTGGCTTTCGCCGCGCGACGCCGGGCTGTACGCCTCGTTCGTGGCGGAGGCCGATCCCGACTGGCCCGTGAGCGCGATATATACCAAGGCCGCGGGCCTGGCCTGCGTCGAGGCGCTGGAGCGCACCACGGGGATTGCGGTGGTTCTCAAACCGGTCAACGACCTGCTGGCAGGCGGGGGGAAGCTCGGCGGGATCCTCGTCGAGACGATCGTCGAGGCAGGGCGGCTGCGGGCCGTGATCATCGGCGTCGGCATCAACTGGCGGCGAGCCATCCGCCCGCTGCCGGGGGGCCACCCGCGGGCGGTGTGCGTCGAGGAACTGCTCGCCGCGGCGGCATTCGCGCAGCTTGATCCGGGGACCATGCTTGCCGCGCTGGGCGACTACCTGAACGGATACCTGGAAGCGCTGACCGGGCGCGGGGCGGAAGAGATCGAGCGGCGCTGGCAGGCGGCGACGGCGTGGTTCGAGGGTTGCGCCTGAGGGGCGAGGCCGAGCGGGCTACTTGCGGGCGCCGAGATAGAGAATGCGACCGCACACCTTGCAGTACTGGATGTCGCCCTTGCCCTGCAAGGCGCTGACCACTTCGATCGACACGCGGATGTTGCAGCCGGAGCAGGCGTACTCTTCACGCCGCGGGTTGACCCGCGTGACCGGGGCCATCGCCTCGCCGTCGTGGCGCTCGGCCACGCGGAGGAAAATCTGCATCGCGGCGGCGGGGATGTCCTCGGCGAACGACTCGCGCTCAGCCATGAGCTTCTCGCGCTGCGGACGGGTCTTCTCCTGAAGGGTGGCGAGCTCCTGCCGGGCGGTCGTGATGCGCTGGGCGATCTGGTCCTTCTCCATCTCCATCGCGAGCGCTTTCTCTTCGTGCTCGCGATACTCATCCTTGAGGCCGACGATTTCGGTTTCGATCTTGGCGGTGTCGGCTTTTTCGGTGTTGATGGCGGCGAGGATCGCGGCGTACTCCTTGTTGGTACGCGTGCGGTTGAGGGCTTCGCGGTGCTTGACCGCGGATTCTTCGCGGGTGGCCACCTCGAGGGCGCGCTCGTCGATGCGGCGCTTGCGGGCGGCCAGTTCGCGGCGGGCCTGGTCGTGGTTTGCCTCGGCCTGGGCGAGCTTGCGGTTGTAGGCGTCGATGCGGCGCTGGATGGCGTCTTCGCTGCGGCGGAGGTCGGAAAGCTGCCGTTCGACAGTCTGGAGCTTGTTCAGTGCTTCGAGCAGGTCAGACATTGAGGCTTCTACGAGTGTTCGGCCATCGCGACCCGAGCCAACGGGCCCCCCTGATACGCCCGCATTATTCCGGATTCCCCGCCGTTGTGCAAGACGGCCCCCGGGCCGTCGGGCGCCCCCGGCGATTGACCCCGTACCCGCGCCGGTTAAGATCGCGCGCGATGTGCCGCCCCCTGATCTTCGCCGGGATGCTGCTGGTCGCCCTGACGGGGTGCAGCGCCACACCGCGCGAGGCTTATATCTCCACTGCCCGCGTGGCCATCGACCTTCGCCAACCCGCCGCCGACGGCGTGTGGGAGGGGATGAAAGACGCCCTCCGGCAGGGTCTGTTCACCTTGGACCGCGTCGACCGGCATGGCGGCGTGATTACCACCCGGCCGACGGTCTCCCGCCTCTTCGGCGAGTTCTGGCGGACCGACGCCCGCACCTTCTATGACAAGCTCGAATCGGGGATCAACCCGCTCCGGCGGTACGTCGTGGTGCAGGCTACGCCCGACGAAACCGATCCGGGCCACACGCTCCTGGAAGTGGCCGTCTACAAGCAGCGGCTCAGCAGCCCCGACCGGCAGTTCAACAGCAGCGGAGCGGCGTACCAGTTCTTCGGCAGCGCGCTGCCTTCGACCACCGGCGCGCCCTCGGTCCGGCCCGAGGACGAGCGCTGGCTCGACTTCGGTCGCGATCCGGCACTGGAGGATTACTACCTGCGCCAGTTCATCGCCCTGGCCGGCTCGCCGCCGGCTCCCGGTGAGCCCGCGCCCCACCCGGTGAACAGCTCCGCGAATGAGGGCACGGACGGGCCTTCCCCGCCCGAGCCGACCGCCGCCCCCGGCGGCTGAGGTCGCGCACCGCGACCACATCGACCCTTCGTTCGCGTCGGCAGGACGCCGGCGCGGAACCCTTCGCAACGGATTGCCGTCGTCGTCTCGACCCATGTTGTTCGGGCGGTCGCCGGCTCGGCGGCCGAGCCTCGCGAGAGCTCCCATGTCCACGCGTATCCTGCTCAGCGTGCTGTTTGCGACGTGCCTCTCCCTTCCCGGTTCGGCTGCCGGCCGCGTGCCGCCTGACGAGTCGCCGGCTGCGTACGCCATCTGTGCCCGTCTGGCCTTGGGCCTTGCGCCGGGCGAGCTTCGCGTGTTCTATGCGGGGCACGAGGCGGAGATCATTCGGGCTGCGTCGCCGCTGGATGCAGGCGCTCCGCCCGCGCCGCGCGAAGAGCGCGCCCATTACGTCTGGCTCGACGCCGAGGCGCCGGAGCTCCGCGCCGGCAAGGGCGAGGCCGCAGCGCGGGCGTTTCCACGACGGCCCGAGGAGGCCCGCGAGCTGGCGCGACGTCTTGGCGGTCGATCCATCGGTGAGCTGCCCTGGGCGCTGCTCGAGGCGCAGACGGCGCTGAGCGCCGCATTCCGCGCGGGAGACCGCTCGGCCATCGTGCGCACCACCGCCGACCTGATCCACCTCGCCACCGACGCCGCGCTGCCCCTGAACACCACGCGCGACCCGCGCGGGGAAGAGACCGGGCACCTGACCTGGGCGGAGGCGTCGACCGGCGCCGTCGGCGACGCCGCCCATCACACCGTGCGGGCCCGGTGGCACGGGGGGCTGGTCACCCGCGCACGGACGCGCCTCGAGGAGGAGGCCGCGGTATCGCCCTCCCGGCTTCGCCCGACGGGCGACGGCGTGGCGGAGATCTTCGCGACGCTGCTGCGATCGCGCGAGGCGTGCGAACTGATCTGGAAGATCGATGTCGAGCTGATGACCGACCTGCGCATCACCGACCGGTCCTCTTTCACCGCCGCCCAGGAGGACTTCTATCGCCGGGCGGTCGAGCGGGGCGCGTGGATCATGGAGGCGCGGATCGAGGACGGGGCGCTGCTGGCCGCGGGGCTGATCGTGCACGCCTGGCACCAGGCGGGCTCCCCTGATCCGGCCCCGGCATCTGGGGTGGCTGTAGCCGCCGAGACCGCCTCTGCGGCCCCGGAAACCCCCCCGAAACCGGCGGACCCGGCCCCGACGGCGGCCTTTGCCGCCAGCCGCAAGTCCAAAACCTACCACCGGGCGGGCTGCGCCCACCTCAAGCGGATCAGCCCGGAGAACCTCAGGACGTTTGCCTCGCAGGCGGAGGCGGTGGCGGCGGGGTTCGAAGGGTGTCGCAGTTGCAAGCCGGGAGAGACGAGCAGCGGGGGGTAAAAAGAGTGGAAGGCGCCGCCGTGGCGAGGAGCGCCTTCCAATCCGAAGCTTCGTGTGCCTGACCGAGCCCTACGTGCGTCACACGGCGACCGCCGTGGCGAGAGTCGTCGTGCGGTGTCGCACGGCTCGGCGCTGTGCGGCACTACATGGCCTTCTTCGCCTTCTTCCGGCGCTTGGCCTTCTTCTTGGTGGCCTTCTTGGTGGCCTTCTTCTTCGTGGACTTCTTCTTGGTGGCCTTCTTAGCTGCCTTTCTCTTCTTCGCCATTTGGTATCACCTCCTTTCTTGTCTGATGATCGTACAGAATCCGTTTCGACTGTCAAAAGATTTTCGGACGGCGCGGCCCTCGCGGGTCATTCGGCGCCTCGCGCAGGCGCGTGTCGGTCTACGCGAGCGAAGGTCGCCGACACACGAAGTTGCGCGCAGAGCGACACACCATGGCACCCTCGGCGGACGCTGCTTGAGCGAAGTCACACCCACGAGTCGGATCGCGCCGCGCGATACGGACGAACACCGCGCCGCGTGCACCGTTCCTGTCGCGCGTTGCGCAAGCTGACGTCGCGCTCGTCACGTCGCCGCGCTGCGCAGCGCGCAGAATTCATCGGAAAAATCTGCGGTTTTGAAATGCGCGCCGCGGCGGGCAGCGCGCCAAACAACGCGATGCTCGCAGGGCTGTGATTCGGAGGCGCTCCGCCGCGCCGACCGTCGCCCCGAGGTGCTCCCGATGCGCGCATCGAAGTCATCACGAGAGCGCTCTTCGCGCACGGCGGCGGCCGGCAGGGCGTTGCGATCATCCGGGCGGCGGGCAGCCACGCAACCCGCGCCGATGCCCTTTCGGGGGGGTGACGGGCGGCCGAAAAATTTTTCGAAAATTTTGCGTTCGCGCGTTGACGGGCGACCCGCCGCAGGCCGAATCGGAGCGATCGGCGACACGGCGTGACACCCCGTTCACCGCTCGGCGCGGGGGTTCGCGCGACGTCGATCGGCGGCGCGCGGAGGCATGCGCAGCGCGTCGTGCGCGCCCGTCGCAATGGCATCGGATGGTCGTGGAAAGCGGCGCGCCGAGGGGTCGGCGCAGCGCTGATCAGCCGCCCAGTTCGCGACTGCGCCGCCAGGCGGCAAGCACGCCCGCCTCGATCTGTTCGAACACGCGGCTGGCTGTCATCGATTCGATCGCCGCCTGGGTCGTGCCGCCGGGAGAGGTCACCTTCTGGCGCAGGTCGGCCGGCGCCTCGCCGGTTTCCAGCATCATGCGGGCCGCCCCGAGGCACGACTGCTTCGCGAGCAACCCCGCCTGCTGGGGGGAAAGCCCTGCCTTCACCCCCGCGGCGATCACCGCCTCGACAAAATAGTAAAAGTACGCCGGCCCCGATCCGGAGACGGCGGTGACGGCGTCCATCAGGCCTTCGTCTTCGATGACGATCGACCGTCCGCCGGCGTCGAAGATGCGTTGAGCATGCAGGCGGTCCACCTCCTGCGCATGGGCGCCGCAGCACACCCCCGCCATTCCGGCGCCGACGTGCATCGGCAGGTTGGGCATCACCCGCACTACGCGGGCGCTGACGTCGGGGAAGGCCTTCTCCACCGTGGCCGTCGACACGCCCGCCATGATCGAGACGACCAGGTGATCTTCGCGGATCAGGTCGGCAAACCCCCGGGCCACCTCGGCGAACTGCTGCGGCTTGATGGCGAGGATTACGATGTAGCTGTTGTCGACGAGGAAGCGGTTGTCGTCGGTGACGGCGATGCGGAAGCGGTCCTTGAAGAGGCGGCGGCGGTGCTCATTGGGGTCTGAGGCGATCATGCGGTCGTCGAGCAGGACGCTGTTGCGCAGCACGCCGTGGACGATACCCTCGGCCGCATTGCCCGATCCGATGATGCCGATCTCGTAGTGGGGTCGCACGAGGTCTCTCCCGCGGGGTTGAGGCCCGCCCGCCGTCACCCGCTGCCCGGGCGGCGCGTCGAACGCTACCATATCGGCATGATCGAGCTCTCGACAGAGGGATCGGCGGTCCTGCTGCCGGTGAAGGTCGTGCCCGGCGCGTCCCGCACGCAGATCGGCGGCGAGTGGGCCGGGCGGCTGAAGGTGGCCGTCGCCGCTGCGCCCGAGAAGGGCAAGGCCAACCGCGCGGTGTGCGAGGCGCTGGCCAAGTGGCTGGGCATCCGCAGCCGGCAGGTACGCGTGGTGACAGGCGAGACGTCGCCGGTAAAAACGATCAGGATCGAGGACGTCAGCGCCGCGGTGGTCCGGCAGGCGCTGGATCGTGCTCGATCCTGATCGGCAGACAGTATGACCGGTCGGTTTACTGGAAGGAGAAGTAGCCGGCGATCTCTTCGTGAATCTCGATCGACGCGCGGACGACGAGCATCTTGTTGTAGGAGCGGATCGCACCCGGGCCGGCGTTCACATCCCAGAACTGCGGCTCGATCACTTCCTGGATGAGGTCGGCGATCTCCTGCATGCGCTCTTCGATCTCCTCCTCACCCTCGTCGTCTTCATCCTCGCCGCCGCCGCCACCGCTACCGCTGAAGACCGGCTGCGAGGTGCCGCCCGCGCCGCCACCGCCACCGCCGGAGGCCTGCTGGTTCTCCAGGTCGATCTCGGGGGCGTCGGTGAAGTCGGGTACGCGGAACAGCAGGTCCGTCACGTCATAGGTGCGGATGTAGAGCTTGCGGTTGAAGTCCGACTCGGTCGACAGGCGGAGCGTGTTGCCCACCGCGCGATAGCGGACCGTGTTGTCGAGCGAAATCTGGCTGATAGCCTCGTCCAGCACCTCGGCCACGGTCGCATTGCGCAGCGACAGGGTGATGAGGGTTTCCTGCTCGACGCCGGCGATGCCCAGCGGGTTCCAAGCGGGGACGACGTTCATCGAGCCTTCGCCCTGCTCGCGCAGCCACTCGATGAAGAACTCGAAGCTGACTTCGTTCCACTCAACCGAGTCAACCCGCTTGCGGAGGGTCGCAATGGCGGCGTTGCGCGTGGCGCGGGTCCGGCCGACTTCCCGGGCGACGTCGATCGCCGGCGCCGTGCCCTCCGCCGTCGCGGCGGTCTGGGCGAAGGCGCACGCCGGCAGCGCAAACACGCCCGCCAGCACACCGACATGGATTCGATTCCTGATCACGCTGAACTCCTCGCTTCGTGGGTTCACTCGTCGTCGTCTGATCGTCGCACTTCCGGGCGGCGATCCGGCCTGCGGTATGGAAGGATGACTGCGGGCTCCGGCCAAGCGCTCGTTGCGCCGCCGGAGCAGCCTAGGCCACTTCATTATACCGCGCAGCGGCCCGGAGGCCAGCCCGGAACCCTGTAGCTTAGTGTCAGACCGCCCCGGTTCAAGTCGGGCTGCCCCGAATGGGAATGCATCGGCCGGCGCTCGCCCGCGGCGTGAGGCTGACGGCGACGAGGCGGCGATCTTATGCGATTGCACAAAGAAGGGCCGTCAGTCGAGCGGCAAAGGCTAAGCAATGGACGGCGCAGGGGTTGCGCTACGCCGGGGGCATCGAGCCCTTGCCGACGAGGTACATGATCCAGTCGGCCAGCGGGCGGGAGACGCGGCGGATCAGGACGATCGCCTTGCCTTCGGCGCTGAGGACCGTCTCCGAGCGGCGGCGGCGGGAAGCGGAGACCACCGCCCGGGCGACGCGGGCCGGGGTGTACTGGGTACTCGCCAGGCGGGTGGCCTTGGCGTCTACCGAACCGGCGGAAGTCCAGAACTCGCTCGCCGTCGAGCCGGGGCAGACGAGGATCACATCCACGCCCGTGCCGCGGAGCTCCATCCGCAGTCCGGAACAGAACGAACAGATCGCCGCCTTGGTGGCGCTGTAAACCGTCATGCGCGGCATGGGCTGGTGGCCCAGCACGGAGGCAATGCTGACGATCTGGCCGCTCCGGCGGGCGAGCATCTCGGGCAGCACCGCCTGGGTCATGGCGATCGGCGCGGCGAGGTTCAGGGCGAGCATGCGCTCGGCGTGCTCGGCGGGCATGGCTGCGACCGAGGTGAAGCTGGCCCAGCCGGCGTTGTTGACCAGCACGTCGATGGCGCCGAATCGGTGCCGCGCCTCGGCGAGGGCGGCGGCGCGCTGGGCGGGGTCGGTCACGTCCATCGCGACGGGCAGGGCGCGCTCCTCGCCCAGCTCCCCGGCCAGCACGGCGAGCTTGTCCGCCGAGCGTGCCGCGAGCACGACGCGCGCTCCGGCGCGATGGTATTCCACCGCGCAGGCCCGCCCGATGCCGGTGGAGGCGCCGGTAATGAAGACGACTCGGTTGGTGAGGTCGTAGCGCACAAAAAGCCGCCCGCCGGCGATGGATTCGCGGGCGGGCGGCGAGGATACAACGCGCGGTGATCGTGGGCAATGCGAGCGGCTGGTCGCCGACCGGTGCCCTCGAGAAGCCTCCTACGGACACTGGTCGCAGGAGGACCCGATGCCGAGGAAGCTGCCGTTGTCGAACCGCGTGTCGGGGACGCCATGGTTCAGCCCGCTGCCGTTCTGGTAGTCGGGCAGGTCCACGCACTGGCCGATGTTGGCCGAGACGAAGCCGCGGTCGCCGGCGTTGACGACGCCGTTCCCGTCGATGTCGTGCCGGCAAACCAGGATCCTGTCGGTGGCCCCGATGTTGGCGCTGACGAAACCACGGTCGCCGGCGTTGACCACGCCGTTGCCGTCGATGTCGCCGAAGCAACCGAGGAACGTCGGCGGCGCGTGATCGTACACGTTGCAGACGAACGCGCAGGCGGCCGTTTCCTGGGTGCAGCCCGACTCGCGGCAGCAGGCCCCGAGGCAGTCCGTGGTCGGCTCGTTCTCCTGCAGGCCCGGCCGGAAGTTCGAGCAGACCGGGTTCGACGTCAGCAGCAGCGGGTCCGGGTCCATGACCCAGTGGTCCTCGTCCATCGTCATCGTGACGGGCGGCTGGCCCGCGAGGCCGGTGTCGAAGACGTGCGTCTCGCCCGGGTTGGAGACCTTCGCGAAGGTGAACCGGGGCTGGACGGAGACGAAAGATGAATAGGTTCCGCCGTTGCAATGGCTCTTGACGGCCGTGAGCGAACCGAGCGGCGGGTCGTTGCTCGGATTGGCATCGGTGTGTACTGCGGACAGGTCGACCCGGACGGACCACGGTTCCGGGTTGGTGCCCCCGTTGTAGGTGACGTTGATCGGCGCGGTGCTGACGAGGTTGAGGGCGACAATCTCGATGTCGACCGTGGCGGGCGTCGGCGAGACGGGAGCGAAGCGCGTGAAGGGATCGCCGTAGCGTCGCACGATGGTGTCGGCGCTGCCGAAGTCGCCCCAGGGGGTGATGCCGAGCGGTTCGCCGACGAAGCAGATCGTCCCGGTGAAGGGGTCGGACCCCGGCCCGAAGAAGCCGGCCGGGAGCGGCACGGCGTCGGGCTGACCGAAGTCGTGGCAGCTCGTCCCGCCTACCCAGGTGATCCAGGCGTCGAACTTCACGGGCGAGTTGACGCAGGCCGGCTCGACGCCGCGAAGGTTGTCGCACGTGCCCGGGGCGATCGTCTGGATCGTGTGCGTCCAGAGGGCCGGGTTGGGCGCGCTGTGGTCAGGGACGAGCACGGTCTGCGCCCCGACGCACACCTCGCCGATGCCGAGGAAGCTGCCTCCGAGGGCGGTGCATGTCACTTCATCGCGATAGACGCAGGCGCTGGCGTCTGGCAGGCAGCACGCGCCGATCGACTCGCAGGTGGTGGGCTGGCAGGCCGCGCCGACGCCGTGGAAGACGCCGCCGAACGCCAGGCAGCGATCCTCCGGGACTATCTCGCACATGTCGGCGATGCAGCACGCGCCATCCCCACATGCGCCGGGGAAACAGGCGACGTCTGCCCCCAGGAAACTGCCGCCGAGCAGGGCACACTCATCCGAGGCTATCGCTTCCGCGCAACCATCCTGCAGGCAGCATCCGCCCACGTCCGTCACGTTGCAGGGGTCGATGATTTCGATCGGGAAGGCGTTCGTCGCCAGGCGGCCGTTGCGCGCCCACCAGCGGCCGAGTCCGTTGAAGGCGCCCGCCGGCGGCGGATCCGCGTTCTGGAAGGTGAAAGGCGTGAACGCATCCGACGCGAGGAAGGTGGCGCCCGGCGCGACGTCGAAGTTGACGCGGGCCTCGGCCCCGACCGGCCCCACGCCGTGGACGACGATCTCGGTGAGCAGGAACGTCGCGTTCGGCTGGTCGAAGGTGTTCCCGCTGCCGCCACCCAGTCCGGAGCTGTCGTCGGCGAGCACATGGAAGTTCTCGACGAACGGCGCGGGGCCGCCGCCGGTCAGCGTCGGCTGGCCACCGCCGGTGGCGCCGGCGATCCAATGGTCCATTCCGGTGGTGAATTGACATCTGTTCCACAGGTTGCCGCCAGCGTTGGTCGCCGTGTGTACGACGCCCGCCAGATCCACCGCCCCCGGCGAGCCACTGGGCGCGCCGGTGAAGTAAATGTTGGCGATGCTGAGCTGGTTCGGAACTCCGTCTCGCAGTTCGACCACGACGCCGATTCGCGCCGTGCAGCCCTGCTCCACCGTGATCCCCGGTCCGCCGGCGCTCGGGGGCAACCCGCCGCCGCTGGCGTTGATGCCGACTCCGCCGTTGGTCAGCGAGGGGACACCGCCGGTGTACGCGTGAGGACCGTCCAGGGCCACGATGGTCAGCGTGGCCCCCGGAGCCGGGGCAGTGCTGAGGATGAAGACGATCAGGCTGAATGCGGTACTGCGTCGCAACACGACAACCCTCCTTCTGAAAGGCAATGACGCCAGGAACGGAGTCAGGCTATGGAAGTGATCCGACCACCATAGTTCCGAGAATGTCTCAACATCAAGCCCATTCCCAGACTCCCGGCCGGTTTTTCGGTCCCCCGGCCACGACAGGAGGGGAACGGCGGCCGCGGATCGGTTCTTACACGAAAAGGTCGGGGCTGCGCGGCGGAAATGCCCGGGGAAGAGCCATCGTCCGATAGATGGCGGCCGGCTGACTGGCGATCAGCGCTGCTCGCCGGGGCCTGCGCGACGCCTGCACGGACCCGGCCGGCACGGCGGCGAATGGCCGCGTGCCCGGCGCCGCGCATCGACTCGCTCGGCGAGCGGAATCCGGACTATCCCCCGTCGGGTCCACCCGTTATCGCCCTGCTGCGGCGTGATTCAGGGGTTGGGGCAACACTCGCGAGACGGCCCCGCCGACAAGGGAATTGGGGCGCGCCACGTGTCGAACCTGCCCGGCCGGGTCGTCGGCCTTCGGAGGATCTGCCGCCCGGTCGCCACGGCGACGGCGTGCTTCGGCCTCGGGCGCTCTCAGGAATCCTGCATGACTTCGGAACTGAACACGAAATCCGCTACCCCCTCCGAGGCCCGCGCCGCGGAGGTCTGCTGCGTCCGCGCGTCGGGGCACATCGGGTGGGGTGCTGACGCCCAGATTCGCGAATCGCTGCTGGCCACGGCCGGCGCCGCCTGGGCGACCAGCCCGGTGGTGCTCAACCTGGCGGCGGTCAGCTTCATTGATTCGGCGGGCATCTCCTCGCTGCTGGCGGTGCACCGCGAGCTGCGCGGCGGGGGCGGCCGGCTGGTGCTGTGCGACGTGCCGCCCGTCATCGGTCAGACGTTCGACGTCGTCGGCCTGTCGCGGCTCATCCCCGTTGCCCAGGACATGGACGGGGCCCGGGAGATGCTCACCGCATGATTGCCACCGTACTGACCAACGCCTCGCCCGTTGTGCGCAACCTCGTCCAGCAGGCGGCCTCGGCGAGCGAATCGTTTGACACGCTCATCCGCTACGCCGCCCACCAGGGCGCGGGCGACCTGTACCTCTCCGCTCAGAAGCACGGCTACACGATCACCATCCGCCACGACGGCATGCTCCGCGAGCTGGGCCGCGTGTCGATGGACTGGGGCACGCGCGTCATCGGCTATGCGAAAGTCGAGGCCCGTCTCGATCCGGCGGAGCACCGCAAGCCGCAGGATGGCCGCATCATCGTCATGGACGGTGAAGAGCCGGTCGACGTACGTGTGAGCACGATGCGGACCTTTTTCGGCGAGGATCTCGCCCTGCGCATCCTCGACCGCCGCAACCAGATCTTCGACATCGACCGGCTGGGGCTGCCGCCGCGGATGAAGGGGGTGCTCTGGTCGCTGATCCGCCAGCCGCACGGGCTGGTGCTGGTCACCGGCTCGACCGGCAGCGGCAAGACCACCACGCTCTACTCGATTCTCAGCGCGCTCAACGACGGCACGGCCAAGATCAACACGCTGGAGGATCCGATCGAGTTCGACCTGCCGGGCGTGCACCAGAGCCAGGTGTTCCCGCGGATCGGGCTGGACTTCGGCGACATTCTTCCCGCGGTGCTCCGGCAGGACCCCGACGTCATCATGGTGGGTGAGGTCCGCGACAGCCGGACGGCCACCACGACGGTGCGGGCCGCCGCGACGGGGCAGCTCGTCTTCGCCACGCTGCACTCGACCAGCGCGTCGGGCGCGATTCACTCGATGCTCGGGCTGGGGGCCCATCCGCACCTGGCGGCGGCCACGCTGCGCGGCGTCATCGCCCAGCACCTCGTGCGGCGGATCTGCCCGGACTGCGTCGAGACGCTCGACGGCACCGCGGGGTTGGACATGTTCGCCGAGATCGCCCACCTGCTGCCGAGCGGCGCCCGGCCGGTGCTACACCAGGGGCGCGGCTGCGCGTCGTGCAACCACACCGGCTACAAGGGGCGATCGGGCATCTTCGAGATGCTGGTGTGCAATGCGACGATCCGCGAACTGGTGCAGAGGGTGGCCAGCCCCGACGCGATCGAAGCCCAGGCCATCGCCCAGGGCATGATCCCGCTGCGTCACTCGGCCAAGCTCATGGTCGCCGAGGGGCTGACGACCATCGAGGAAGTAATGCGCATTCTCGACATGCAGTCGTAAGGCCGTCGTCTCAGTGCCACGGGGCGCCGGGCGGCAGCATCACATCGATCGCGTGGGACAGGACGTCGATCGTCGCCGGCGTTTCGGCGACCGGCTCGCCGTCGGCCCAGAGCCGCAGGCACTCGTCGGACTCGATCCTGACCTGCCTGGTCGCGACGATCCGCACTTCGCGCAGCCGTTCGTGCCGCCCCATCAGCACCTGCGGCACCAGCATCAGCGCCCGCCACCGCGGCATCGCCCGGATGATGCACAGCGACAGCAACCCGTCGACCGGCGACGCGCCCGGCGCGATGGGGATCGCCCCGCCGTACGAAGAGGTGTTCGCGCTCGACGCGAGGAAGATCGGTCCCTCCACGTCGCCGAAGTCCCCCGTCACGCGCACCTGCGGCGCCCGGTAGCGGGCAAGGACGCGCATCGCGCCGTAGATGTAGGCGATGGTGCCCTTCAGCGGCATGCGCATCGTGTCGACGAACTGCGAAACCTCCGCATCGATGCCCGCCGTGACCACCGTGCAGAAGTAGCGCCCGTTGACCCGTCCGAGATCGATCGGGCATCGCCGGCCGGCAAGCAGGGCGTCGGCGATGACCTCCGGATCCTTGCGGATTCCCAGCACGCGGGCGAAGTCGTTGCAGCGGCCGGCCGGGGCGAGGCCCAGCGCGACGGGTTCGTCGTCGTTGGGCGCGGCGGCGCGATCGGCCATCAGGGCGTTGACGACCTCCTGGATGGTGCCGTCGCCGCCGCAGGCCACGATGCATCGCGGGCGCGATGCCGCGTCGGCCAGCATCTCCCGGGCGATACGCTCACCGTCGCCCGCGTGGGCGGTGTAGCGGATGTCGACGGCGGCGCTCCGCCGGCGCAGCGCGGCGGCGACGCGCGAGGCCATGTCCGAGCCGCGCCCGCGCCCTGATGTCGGGTTGGCCACAATCAGGATGCGGGCGTCTGGTGGCATTCGGTTTCATTCGCGGTCGGTTGCCGGAGGCACACCCCTCCCGGCAACTCTCAACCAGCCGCTTCCTACAGCACCCGACACATGATGATCGGCGGGCAGTGGTAGTAGTAGATGCTCGGTTCAGTGGTCTTCAGGAACTGCCGGGCCAGGTCGAGCGCCGCGGGGATGTTCGGAGCGATGTCGAAGCCGATGCGCCGGGCGGCCTCGTGGCTCTTCGGATTGATGGCGATCACCTTGCCGCAGTGCGCCATGCCGTGCGCCCCCCAGTACCACATGTAGAAGGGATGCACGCCGTGATAGGCATAGGAGCGGCGGTACAGGTCGCGGTAGCGCTCGTTCTCGGCGTAGGACTTCTCGAATCGGTGCTCCAGTTCGCGCGGGCTGCGCGTCTGGGGCAGCAGGTCGTTGAAGAAGTCGTAGTACGACGGATGGTGCAGCAGGTTGAACTTGTTTTCCAGCGGGTGGTCGACGATGAGCACGCCGCCGCGCCGCACCAGCGGTTTTTCACGGTAGAAATTGAAGAAATACCCCGTGGACAGGCACTGCACGAGGATCGGGTTGAGAATCGAGTTGACGTTGTAGGGTCCGATCGACGGCAGCCCCATCAGCACGATGTCGGCCTGCCCCGGCACGACGACCTCCTGCTGACGGTCGACGTTGGCGAGCGTGCGCGGGTGAACCTCGTCGGTGCGCCCGGCGTGCACGCCGGTCAGCCCGTAGGGCGCGGGCAGGGCGTTGTAGGCCTTTCGCCGCAGCGGGCCGGGCAGCGCCGCGAGCCCCAGCCGCCCGCCGTGATAGGCGAGGCGGTCGAGGATCCCCCAGTCGTGCTCGCGCTTCATGAGGTAGCCCAGCAGGCTGTGAAACGTATCGCCGTTGAGCGTCGTCTCGATCGTAAAGATCTTCGTGTGCTTCGCCACGATCGCGCCCATGCGTTCGCACGAGCGGTGGAAGTCGCTGCGCGGCGGGTCCATGTAGCTGCTGTCGTGCAGCATCATGTGGGCGTTGTGGTGGTGGCGGACGCTGCGGTAGGTCGCCAGGCCGATGGGCACCGACTTGTGTCCGCCGTCCATGGTCACGAGGTTGATGTTGACGTAGATGATCAGGTCCGACTCAGCGGCGCGGCGGTTGATCTCGACCTCTTCGCCCATGTCGGTGGTGCCCAGGAACGCGGCGCCCTGCGGGTCTTCAGCGTCGTGGTTGTAGTAGCGGTCCGGGTAGAAGCGTCGGAAGATCTCAGGGCCGACGAAGTGTTTCATCTCCGCCGGCGTCGTACGGCGGTGCAGACAGATGGCCACGATCAGGTGAATGTCGGAGATGCCCGCCTTCTCCAGGCGTTCCAGCAGGATCTCGATGACACTCTGGCGGACGTCCGGCGCGGCCATGCGCGGCAGCGGCAGCGACACGTCGTCGAGCGCGATGGTCACCTTCATCCCGGGGCGCAGCAGCGCGGCCAGCGGCTCGCAACCCAGCGGGTGGTCGATGGCGTGCTCGATGGCCGCCCGGCGATCGGGCAGGGCGGGCAGCGGCGCGTTGGGATAGATGACGCGCGTGCCCGGCGGCAGGCGGTGGCGGTTGAAGCCCTCCCCGCGGTGAAAGAGAAACGGCGGGTCATCCCGCGTGACGGTGTGGATGTTCGGGGAGCTGCTCTGGGTCATGGTGATCCATCGGTCGCGGCCCCGGCACGCCGGCCGGGCTACGTGGGTTGGAAGACGGTCTTGACGGTTCCGCTTTCGCCGGTGTTCAGCGCCGCGCGGAAGGCTGCGCGGTAGTCCGCCAGCGGCAGCGGCGAGGCCACCAGCGGCGCCACCCGGTCTGCGATCGGCCCGAGTCGCTCGATGGCCAGCTCAAACGTCGGGCGGCGGTCCGCGCCCTCCACCCCGTACGCATAGGCGGCCGACAGCGTCAGTTCCTTATACCACAGCGGGGTCCAGTCCACACCCGAGGGGACGCCGGGCATGCCGACGACCACCATGGTCCCGCCGCTGCGCGTGAATCGGATGCAGTCGTCGAGGCTCTCGCTGCTCGCCACGCAGTCGTAGGTCACGTCGGCCCCGCCGATCACCGCGGGCTTGCCCAGCTCCGGCCGCAGCACCTCCGCACTGAGCGACTTCGCCCAGGCGGCGTAGCGCTCCGCCGTCGTGCCGCGCGCGGCAGTCAGCTCGGACGCACCCAGTTCTTTCGCCAGCCGCTGCTGATGGGGATAGCGCGCCACCGCCACAATCCGCGACGTGCAACCCGAAGCCCGCAGGGCGGCGATCAACAGCAGCCCCACCGCGCCGCAGCCCATCACGAAGACCGTATCAGCGGGACCCGGCGCGGCCCGCAGCGCCGCGTGCAGCGCGCAGGCAAAAGGCTCGACCAGCACCGCCACGCGGTCGGGCATCGCCGCGGGCACGCGGTAGAGTTGCGACTCGTGCGCGACAAACCCTTCGCTCCATCCGCCGCCCGTGTCGCGGCAGTAGCCGGTCTGGATTCCGGCGGAGATCGCCCCGCGGGTGACGTGGCGACAGAGGGCGATCTCGCCCGCGGCGCAGCGCTCGCACGGCGGCGTCAGCCCGCGCACCGCGCACCCCAATGCAGGCTGAAGCACGACCCGGTCGCCCGTGCGGACGCGCGTCACGCCGGAGGTGGTTTCTGCGACGACGCCGACCACTTCGTGACCCAGCACAAAGGGCATCGAGGTGACCGGCGCCAGGTAAGGGCTGCCCTTGCAGGTGATGGTGGCCAGGTCCGAGCCGCATACCCCCGCCAGCTTCGGCGTGACGCGAACCCATCCCGGCCCCGGCAGCTTCGGCGGCGGGACGTCGAGCAGGGCGACCGGCGACGCCCCGCTGGTGTAGAGCGACCGCATCCGCGGCCCCGCGTACCGGAGCAGCGCGTAGCGCGGGATACTTCGCTGAAAGACGATGGCCTTCATGCCAAAACCCTGAACCGGTCCACGCCCTTACAAGGACGCGGAGAGCGCGGAGCAGACGCAGAGGACGCGGAGACGTGAATCGATCCGTGCATTCTTCACCGAGTCCGGTGCTGCTCCATCCATCTGAATCAGCCACCTCGCCGCCCGCACCGCAGCCCTACACGCCGGCCGGCTTTGGCGCCGGCCGCTACTGGATCCACGCCCTCTCTGTGCTCTCTGTTTCTCCTCCGCGCACTCTGCGTCCCATACCCCGGCCACCGATCACGTCCCCGGTGGTGCCAGCCTCCACCGATGGACCGGCCAGCCGCGACCGGCCGCCAGCGCGGCCAGGCGGCTGTCGGGGTTCACCGCCTGCGGATGGCCGACCGCCTCCAACATCGCCAGGTCGGCATAGCTGTCGCCGTAGGCGTAGGAGCCGGACAGGTCGATGCCCTCGCGCTCGGCGAGGCGTCTCATGTGGCGGGCTTTCTCTTCCTCGGCCAGCGGCGGGCCGCTGAGCTCACCCGTGAACACGTCCCCAGCGCGGACCAGCCCGGGCGCCAGCACGTGGGCCGCGCCGAGGTCCGCCGCCAGCGGAGCCATGATGAAATCAATCGAGCCGGTGACCAGCACCACGCGCCGGCCCGCGGCGAGATGCTCCGCCACGCAGGCGGCCGCGGCCGGGTAGAGCCGCGGCACGATCACCTCGCGGTGACAGTCGGCCATCGCCTGCTCAGTCTCCGAAACGCGCATGCCGCGGTAGCCGCGATAGAAGACCACGTTCAGCCGTGAACGGTCGATCCGATCGAGCACCAGGAAGTACAGGCATTTGACGGCGAACAGGGCGTGCCACGCCGCCGCAAGCGCGGGCGGAAGCCGCCGACGGCGGAAGTACGTGTAGTAGTGGACGATGTTGGATTTCAGCAGCGTGCCGTCGACGTCGAAGAACGCGGCGGTGCGCCCGGAGGCTGGGGCGGACGACGCACTCATGCCCCGCGGCCCAGCGCGGTCACGGCAGACTGCACGCGGTCGGTCAGGTCGCGGTACGCCGCGTAGTGATCGGTAATGTCGCCCGGAGCGGGCGGGGCGACCGGCGGGCCGAACCGGACCCGCAGCGTGCCGGTCCGGGGCAGGCGGCGGCCCTTCGGCAGCAGGTCGTAGGCGTGCTCGATCCGCACCGGGATGATGGGCACGCCGCGCTCGGTCGCCAGCACGGCCACGCCGATCTTGAAGGGCTGGATGACTCCGGTCGTCGAGCGTGTGCCCTCCGGGAACAGCAGCAGACCGTCGCCGCGGGCGAGAGCCTCGCCGCAGCGCCGGAGCCCCTCGAGCCCGTCCGCCTGGCGGTCAAAAGCGATCGTGTCGAGACACTTGCCGAACACGAGCCGCTTGAGGGCGGTGTTGAAGAAGTAGTCCTGGGCCCCGGCAATCCACACGCGCCGGCGCGAGCCCACCGCGGTCAGGATCGCCGGCGAGTCGAGGTGCGACGAGTGGTTCGGGGCCAGGATGAACGGCCCGGTGGCGGGAATGTGATCCAGCCCCTCGGTCTGCACCCGGATGTAGGAGTTCATCAGCAGGCCGACCGTCCCGCGGATCGCCCAGCGAATCGGCGCCAGCGTCGGCGGGACCGCGCCGTTGAGCGACTCGGGCGAATCGGCGGTGACCAGGCGGCGGCGGAAGACCGCCGGATCGCGCTTCGACGTGGCGGCGGGCCGTCGGCCGGCGACAAGCTGCAGCAGGTCGGCCACGCGGGCGATGTGGGCGGCCTTGTCGTTGTCCACGCGCATGTTGAAGTCGGCCTCGACCTGGCCGAGCACTTCCAGCTTGCCGATCGAGTCGATGCCCAGATCGAGCAGCAGGTTCATCGGCGGGCGGATGCTCTCGACGGGCTTGCCCGATTGACGGGCCAGGATCCGCAGCACGGCTTCCGCCGCGGGCCCGGTGGTCGGGGCTGCGGCGTCGGCGGGCTCCTCGCGGGCCGGCTTCTCGTCGTCGTCGCGGACGCGGGTCGAGCCCTCGGCCAGCAGCATCTGCTTGATCAGCGCCCGCTTGGCCTTCAGCGTCGTGGTCTTGGGCAGCTCGCGCGTCCAGAAGTGAAACGCGGCGATGCGCTGGTGGGTGGGCAGCCCCTGCGCGATGCCCGCCGCGGCGGAGCGCACGGCCCGCTCGATCGACGAGCGGTCGAGCTCGGGCGTCGCGTCCGGATCGATGACCGCCACGGCGTGGACCGCGTCGCCGAGTCCGTCCGTGGACGGCATCGCCAGCACGCACATCTCCTTGACGTGCGGCAGCTCCTTGTAGGCGAACTCGACCTCGTCGGGATACACGTTCTTGCCCGCCGAGGTGATGATCAGATCCTTGGAACGCCCGGTCAGAAACAGGTAGCCGTCCTCATCGATGCGCCCGAGGTCGCCGGTGCGCAGCCAGCCGTCGACGAGAATGTCGCGCGTGGCCTCGATGTTCTTGAGGTAGCCGCGCATCACGCTGTCGCCACGGACCCAGACCTCGCCGACGCCTTCCAGGTTGACCCCGCGCAGCTCAAGCTCGACGTTGGGCAGCGGCCGACCGACCGACTCGGGCTTGATCCGGTCGGGCGGGTTGACCGTCAGCACAGGGGCCGTCTCGGTCATGCCGTAGCCCTCGCACACGAGGAATCCCAGCCGCCGGAACGACTCGAGCACGTCCACGTCCAGCCGCGACGCACCCGAGAAGAACATCCGCACCCGTCCGCCGAACTCGGCGTGGACGCGCTTGAAGATCTGGCGCGCGTAGCGGTCGCCGGTCAGCTTGGAGACGCCACCGAGCAGCCGGAACATGAGCCGCGTCGTGCTGCCCGCGGCAGCGATCTTGGCGTGGATCGAGTCGGACATCATTGCCAGCAGCCGCGGCACCACGAGCATCACGGTCGTGCCCGTGGCCTTCATCGCCCCGACGAGTTCCGGGCCCTTGAGCTGCTCCACGTAGGTGATCGTCGCCCCGCAGGCCAGCGGCACAAGCAGCCCCGCGGTGAACTCGAACGCGTGGTAGAGCGGCAGCACCGACAGAAACTCGTCCGTCGGATACACCGGATGCACCTGCAGCAGCGCGGAGGCGTTGGCGATGAAGTTGCGGTGCGTCAGCTGAACCGCCTTGGGCGCTACCGTCGTGCCCGAGGTGAAAAGGATCGAGGCCAGCTGGTTGTTGTCCACCGGCTCTGGCGGCGGGGCGGGGTCGAGCGAGGCGCCCGGCGGCGGCACGAAGGGCGCCCGCATGACCACGAGGTCGGCGTCGTCAGCGGTGCGGCTGCGCTGCAGCGCGTCGAAGGTTGACGCGGTGGCGCACATCAGCCGGGCCTCGGCGAACCGCGCCGCGGACCACGCCTCCCCGGCGGGAAGCTGCGGATCCAGCGGCACCGCCGTCAGCCCGGCCCGCAGCACCGCCAGGTAGGTCAGCGCCCACTCCGGCCCGTTGTCGCCGCAGATGGCCACGCGGTCGCCGGGGCGCAGGCCCCGCTCGCGCAGGCGCTTCATCGTCGTGCCGGTGGTGTTGTAGGCGTCCTGATAGGTGTAGCGCGTCCACCGGGTGTTGCGGCGGATCTGCAAAGCGGGCTTGTCGGGATAGCGCTCCACCGTCCGCCGGAAAACATCGAAGAGGTTTTCCCCGGCGAGCGACTCGCCCCCCGGTGGATACACCGCGGCCTCGTGCTGCGCCCCGCGGATGCGCGGGCTGGGTTCGAGACCGGTGCCCAGCACGAACGACCGCAGCCCCGGCACATGGCGATTGACCACGTAGTCGCGCCAGTCCACCCGGTCGGGGTCGAAGCCGAATTCGCGCAGGTCGTCCGGATGCAGCCGCTCCATCGCCCGCAGCAGGTCGTCACAGGCAAAGCGACAGTCGAGGTGGGTGTAGGGGCTGTAAATCTTCGAGAAGTAGACGATCTGTTCGATCTGTCGCACGGCCGAGGCGAGGCGACGGGCCTTGCGGCTGTTGGCGTTGAAACGCGTGAGCCAAGCCCGCAGCGCGGCCAGGCGGCGGCCGCGCGTGCCCCACTTGCGCTCGAACTGTTCGCGATTGACGATGCGCAACCGACCCGGCCGGATCGGGTGGCCTGCGTCGTTATTCATGGGCCGGAGGCGAAAGGCCGCGATCATGTAGCCCACGAGGTCGCGCAGATAGAGCGGGTTGCGGTCGCTCGTGCCGCACTGGTAGACGCGGATGCCGTCGCGGCCCGTGCCGCCCAGGGGCAGCGTCGCGAGGATGCCGTTGACCACGAAGTCGGCCGGGATGAAGTCGATCGGCACGTCGCCGTTGGCGGGAAACTCGTTGAGCTTGCCCTTGCCGTAGGCCACGATGATCGGGTCGGCCATGCGCAAGCCGTCAATCCAGCCGGGGGCGGGCTCCTCGTAGCTGCCCTCGATGATCGCCGGGCGAAAGATCACCACGGGGGTGTCGCCGTGATCGCGGCGCAGGAGCTGTTCGCCGATCCACTTGGTGAAGGTGTAGGTGTCGTTCCAGCCGTGGCGGCGGGCGGCGTCCATGCCCGCCTCGATCAGCTGCTGGCGGCACTCTTCCGTGTCAGGGCCGAGCCGCGTGCGAATCTCTTCGGCGCGGGCGCGCAGACCGGCGACGAGGCCGTCGAGATCAAACGAGCCGTCGGCCAGCCGGGGCAGCGTTTTTTCGGCCGCCGGCGGGGCGCTGAAGTCCTCGACGATGCGGCCGGTGCGCTGGCCGGCGACGTAGCAGGTCGACACGTGCAGCAGCGGGGCGTTGCCGCAGTCGCGCGCGAAGCGCAGCAGTCGCTGCGGCCCCATCGTGTTGAGGTCGACGGCGAGGTCGAGCCGCTCATCGAAGGTGACCGTCGCGGCGCTGTTGATGATGAGCGTGATACGGCCGGTCAGCGCTTCGTACGCATCGGCTTCGAGGCCGAGCCGTTCGCGGGTCAGGTCGCCGGAGACGACGTGAATCTTGTCGTGGCACAGCTGGTCGAACCCCTCGCCCAGCGACGCACGAAGCCGGTCGAACGCCTTGGAGCCGAGCACGTCGCGGCGGACGCGCCGGGCCGCGGGGTTGCCGTCGGACCGCGGGCGGACGAGCAGGTGGATCCCCCCGACGGTGTCGAGGCACCGCAGCAGTTTCTCGACGAGCGCCTTGGCCAGAAAGCCGGTCGAGCCGGTGACGAGCACGTGCTGGCCGGCAAGCCGATCGCGCAGGCGAAGGTCGCCCCGGGGATGGGAGTTCGGTGCGATCAGGTCACACTTCCTCGTCGGCGACCGCGGCCGCCGCAACAGGACTCGCCGCTTCACGGCCCAGAAGCCGCGAGACATCGCCCGCCACCCGATCGGCCAGCTCGCGCGACGTCAGGGCGGCGGCCTCCTCGGCCGAGATGGGCGGTGCAAACGCCAGACGGACCGGCCCGCCGCGCACGCGCAACGAGCCGCGGCGATGAATCGCCAGCGTGCCGTCGATGGCGAACGGAACCACGGGCAGACCCGCCCGCTGGCATATCTTCATCGCCCCGATCCGAAACGGCAACAGCCCGCCGTCGGGGCTGCGCGTGCCCTCGGGAAAGACGACCAGCGACACCGGTCGGCGACGCACCCGCTCGATCATCCGGCCAAGTTCGTCGCGGGTCGCCCGCGTGTCGCCGCGGCGGATGGGCACGTGGCCGTACATCCGCATCACCCATCCGAAGATCGGGATGCGAAACAGCCCGTCCTTGGCCATGAATCGCACGCGCCCCTCCATCACCGCGAACATCAGCGGGATGTCGAGGGCGCTCTGGTGGTTGCCCGCCAGGAAGCACGCCCCGGCGGGGACCTGCGATCGCCCGGCAATATCAAGCCGCACGCCGCACGCCCGCATCATCAGCCGGCCGAACACCCGGGCCTGCCACGAGTGAAGCCAGGCCGGCCGCCCGAAGAGCCCGGCCAGCAGCAGCGGCGGACCGGTGAACAGCGTGATACCCAGTAGTACACAGGCGGCGAGGAATGAACGCATGGCGACCCCGCGGCCGGGCTACTTCAGCCGGTATGTGCCTTCCGCCAGCTCGATGTCCTTGCCGGCTTCTTCGAGGTGGTTGAGGTAGCGAAACACCGTGCGCCGCGAGGCGCCCGTGGTCTTCATCATCTGTTCCAGCGTCGCGCCGCTGGTCAGCAGGTCCATCAGTTGCTGGTGCCTTCCGCTGACCGACTTGTTGCTCTGCATGCTGCGGATGAGGGTCTGGGCCGCTTTCCGCTGGGGCGAGTTCGTGCCGAATGCCCCCTTCTTCAGCGCGAACTCCAGCGCTGTCAGGATGGTCTGCGTCTCCAGGAAGCTCGTATTTCGCACAGCCGTGTCTCCGACTGGTAGGCCTTACTTGTTTGCACCTGTCGCGGAAGGGGGATTGTATCATCCGGGCCGATTCTGGAAAGTCGCTCGACGATGTGCGCGGGGCTGCGATCCGGCTGCTTCGCGTGAGAAGTTGTCGCCCCGGCGTCACGCCGGTGTCACCGGCATGCGGGGCACGCCGGGTCCGCGAGTGTCACGCCGGCGACACTCCGCCGGGGTCGCGGCGGCCGCTTCGACTGTCGCAACCGTCCGGCTGTCCGGAACTTACCGCGGTAGGGGCGCGCGGTGGACCCGGGGCAGTCCGCGCGGAAGGCCCAGGCCGGTGGATAGACGGTGGACAGGTCGTGGATAAGGCGGCGGCGGGGGGGCGAGGGCGGTTAGTTGCGGTCGAGGTCGAGCAGGTTCGGCGAGAGCTTCGGCGTCGTCCGCACCACCGGGAACGCCACCGCCCGGACGATGGGGAACTCGGCGCCGAAAGTCTTGTGCAAGTCGGCGAGGAAGCCGAACTCGGACGTGCCGTCGCCGGGCGACCAGTCGGGGTCGCGGAGTTCCTCGATCCGCTCCCCGTCCACCCGGACGATCGACCGCAAACCGATGCTCGGCAGCGGCCGGAGCTGTTGCACGCGGATTTTGAGCTGGCCGAGGTTGTCGACCGGTTTCGCCGAGCCCAGCAGCAGCACAATGCGGGCGCCGTCAGGGTCGAGGACCGGGAACATCTTGTCTTCGCCGGGGATCTGGAGGCGGTCGCGCTGCGGCTCGCCGGCCTCCTTGCCGTGGACGTGTACGAAGCGGCCCTCAGAATCGATGATCATCACGTACAGGTAGCAGGGCAGACTCGGATCGGCCTCGACGCTCATGTAGTTGCTGATCGTCAGCGGCATCACCGATTCGCTGATCGGGTTCCGCAGGCCGTTGAGCACGTCGCTGTACTTGATCGTCAGGGTAGCGGAAAGCGTCGGCACCGGCGGCCGCACCAGCGACCAGGTCCCCCAGGCGATGCCCAGCAGCATGAGCGGAAAGAGGATCGAGAAGATCAGCCTGTTGCGACGTCGGGCATGGCGCTCGATGGCGAGCTGTTCCGTGTACCAGCCGGGCCAGGCGCCGCGATCGGCATCGTCGGGATAGCCCGCGAGCGATCCCGCCGTCGCGGCGGAAGGCGGGCGGGCCTGTTCGAGCAGAGCGCGCCAATCGGCCGACGGGTTCTGGGCCAGCAGGTGCAGGAGGTCGATGAAGTCCTTCACGACCTCGCGGGGGTTGTCGAAGTAGGGCTGCCCCATGCGCTCGTGACAGACGCGGACGTACTCCTCAACGCCCTCGTCCGGCAGGAGATCGCGCTGGGCGAGCCCCTTGGCGAACACGTCGCGCACGTTGGACAGGAGCGTGGGATACTCGTCGATGGCCAGGCCGCGCAGGCGGATCACCGGCGCGGAGAGGTCGCGGTTGCCGTTGCTGGCGAAGCGGTTCGGGGCCAGCCAGGTGGCGAGTGTCGGGTTGCTGTAGAGGCCGCGCTGCCGGTCGTCGACGCATGTGTCCTCCACGCCGAAGAGCATGACCAGCCAGCGGTAGCGGCCGTCGAGGCAGTCGCCGAGCATGTCGACGATGGCGTCGTAGTTCTCGCGGCGCGAGGCTGAATCCTTCAGCCGGCGCGTCAGGCTGGTGAGCTCGTCGGCGATGACCACCAGTCCGACATGGCCCGAGAGCCGGACGAATGCCGCGAAGAGGGCCAGTGCGTCGCGGACCGTCTCGTCATCGATGATCGTGCGAACGCCGAGATCGGCCTGCGCTTCGGATCGCTCGGTGTACTCTCCGCGGAGCCATCGCAGGGCGTTCTCGCGAAGCTGGTCGTTGCGGGTGATGCGGCCTTCCTGGTATTTCGCCAGGACGGTGGCGAAGTCGAACCCGCCGGCGAGTTCGTGCAGCGGCTCGACCGTGCGGGCGAGGGTCTCTCGCGCGTCTTCGCCGGGATGTTCGCGGTCGAGGCGCTCGATCCACTCGTGGAGCATCGCCCCGATGCTTACGCCGTCGGGCGCGGCCTTCGTGGCCATGTGGGCCATCAGGTCGCGGTAGAAGGCCCGCGCCTCGCCGCCTGCCGAATGCAGCCGCCGCGCGGGGGACAGCTCGGTGCGCAGCACGACGAAGCCGCGCTCCAGCGCCACCGTGCGGATCAGGTTCAGGAAGAAGGTCTTGCCGCTCTCCGGCGGGCCGGAGATGAACCGAACCGAGGAGATGCCCTGCTCAGCCCGGCGGAGGTCCTCCTCGATCGCGGCGAGTTCCTCCCGCCGGCCGACCTGGAGCATGCGCAGCCCGACGGCCGGTACCGTCCCTGCGGAGAGGGACTGGATCACCGCGAACCGTTCGAGGCGCGAGGCCTCCGCGCTGCGAGACGTAGAACTCATCCGGGCTGCAAATGGGCGACCGGGTCTACCGGGACCGCTGCGATCGGGAACGCTCCCGCCGCGCGGTTCGGCGTGCTGCCTGGTTCGTACCCGCCAGGCGCGGGTCGGCTGGGTTGCCGCTGACCAAGTATAGGCTTCCCACCCCGCGGCCCGGACGCTCCCGCCGTGTGGCGGCGTGTCCCCTGCCGACCTCCGCCCCCGTGCGTGAACGTCCGGAGTCTACCCAGCACGCTCGCGGCGTGCCAGATCGCGGTGCGGCAAGTCCGCATACACACACCGCTTATCGACAGAATCGCCGGTCCGCGGTAGCCCGAATGACGCCCGCGCTGCCCCGAACCGCGGACCGATAACCGCCGTCGCGAGGCCGCGGCGGCGGCGTCAATCAGCGCTCCTCCGACGGCCCCTCCGGTGCGCGGGCGAACAGGATCCCCACCCCTTTGATCGGGAGCGCGGGGCCCTCGATCGGCGCGAGCCCCGCGGTGCGGGCGGCGACCTCGACCGCCTCGCGGCTGAGCGTCGGGGACGGCGTGAAGGCGACCCAGACTCGGCCGGCGGGGCTCAGTCGGGCGAGCGCCTTGAGCAGGAAGTATGCGCACTCCTCCTGCGTCGCCGGGGTGACAAAGGCCACATCGAGCGGACCCGTCGGCGGCCGCGCGACCATCCCGAGGGCGTCGTTCACCTGTCGGCGGATGGGCTCGTCGTGCCCGCCGACCCAGACGCGCTGTCCCGGTCGGATGAGCGGTCCACGCCCGGCGGATCCGGTTCGATCATCGGTCATGGGCCGAGCCTCGCCGCGGCGATCCGCGCCCGGGTGATGGCCACCGCCTCCGCCGACACATCGCAGCCCAGCACGCGGCGACCGAGTCGCCGGGCCACGGCGAGCGTCGTGCCGCTGCCGCAGAAGAAGTCTGCGACGAGATCATCGGGGTTCGACGCGATCCGCACGATCCGCTCGAGCAAGGCCTCGGGCTTCTGCGTGGGATAGCCCGTGCGCTCGCGCGACACGGTCGAGAGGAAGGGCAGGTCCCAGACATCGGTGAGCGCGGGGCCGTCAGGGTGGAAGTAGATTCGCCCGCGCTGCGTGGACTTGTAGAGTCGGCCGTCAGCGTCGCTGCGCAGACCCTCCGTGCGATAGACGCCGTCGCGCAGGACGTGAAACGTGTGTTCGCCGGGCGAGCGCGCGTAGTAGAGTATCGAATCGTGCTTGCGCGGCAGCCATCGCCCACCGCGCCCGCCGGTGCGATAGTGCCAGATGATCTCGTTCAGGAAGCAGGCCTCGCCGAAGATCGCATCGAGCATCAGGCGAACGTGGTGCACCGCCCGCCAGTCGACGTGGACGAAGAGGCTCCCGCGGGCGGACAGCAGCCGGTGCATCTCCGCCAGGCGCGGGCGCATGAAATCGAGGTAGCCCTTCAGCGAGCCGCCGGTGGGCGACGTGGCCGCATCGCGGGGCAGGTCGGCGATGAGACTGCCGAAGGGCCGCTGCGAGTCGAAGGGCGGGTCGATGTAAATGAGGTCGCAGCTTGCCGCGGGCAAGCTGCGCATGAGCGCGAGGCAGTCAGCCTGCTCGACGCGCAGGCCGGGCGAATCGACCGGCGAATCGTTCCCGGGCGGGGTGGAACAGCGCGTGGCGGCTCGGCGCGGCATGGCGGCTACTGTGAGCCAAGCCGCGGCGGATGTCGAGCGGGGCGCAGGCCGCTACGGCCGGAACCGGCCGGCGGAAGCGCAACCGCGCGGGAGGAGCCCCCGGCCCCGACCGTCGGATTCAGAATACCGACCGCGGGTCGATCCCGAGGGCATCCATCCGGCGGTAGAGGCGGCTCCGCGAGATGCCGAGGGCGCGCGCCGCTTTCGCCCGCTGCCCGCTGGCCCGGCGCAGCGCGGAGATGATCTGCTGGCGTTCCACGTCGAGCAGCACGCCGTCGAGTACCGTGGCGGAACCGTCCGCGTCCGCGCCGACCGCGCGCGGGTCGACGCCCAGCGGCACCGTCTTGGTGGGCGGCAGCAGCACGGCCGAGGTGCGCGACTGGAGGTCGCCGGGCTCCGCCGCAGGACGCATGACGCCGATCACGCCGATCGTCTCACCCTGATCGTTGTGCATCGGGGAGTAGGTGGTCTCGACCCAGACCTGGTTGCCGTCGGCGCGGCGGATGCGCATCACCTGCACGCGCGACGGCGCCTCACCATGAAACACCTCGAACCCCGGACAAAGCGCGCCCGCCAGCGAGCGCCCATGCTCGTCGTGGCAGTTCAGCGTGTCGTGGCAACGACAGGCCTGGCCTTCGATGGCTGATTTCGTGTAACCGGTGATTCGCGCGCAGCCATCGGAATACGCGATAAACTGTCGATGCCGGTCAAGCACGAAGAACCCCTCGCGCGCATCCCGCATCATGGATTCCAGCGATTCTCCTTCGCCGCAACCCGGTTTGCTGATCGTGGACATGAAGTCACTCCGCAACCCCGATCGTGCGCTGCGATTCCATCGCGGATCCGCATGCGCGTGAGTCCGATCATAGGAACGCCTCTACGTTGCCGCAACGGAAAATGCGCCATTTCGCGCAGGGTCATCGTCAAGACCGCGTGAAGTGATTGAGATCAGCGCGCGGCCTAATGGGCTCGTCGCGTGTGCGGCGAGTCTCCGGTCGGAGTGATCGGCTGATCGTTATATATCCTTATCGTTGGCCGCGCCGCCGGGCATGTCAAGCGGGACGCGGGAAGGCGGCCGAAATGCTTTCGTTGCGCTCCAGGGAATCATGGGGAGATGACCTGATTCCGGGGCGCTACTCACCCTTCCAGAACTGCTCAACCCGGGCGACTTCATCGACGCTGCCGATGATGAGCGGCGTGCGCTCGTGCAGGGCCCGCGGGATCTTTTCGAGGACGCGCGACCGCCCGTCGGTGGCGACGCCGCCCGCCTGCTCGGCGAGGAACGCGAGAGGGTTTGCCTCGTACAGGAGTCGCAGCTTTCCTTCGGGCGCTTTGCGCGTCGGCGGATAGAGAAACACCCCGCCGCGGAGCAGCGTTCGGTGGAAGTCAGCCACCAGCGACCCGATGTAACGGAGCGTGTACCCGCCCGCCTCCTTCGTCTTGGTCCAGCGCAGGTAATCCTGTATCCCATCGGGGAAATCGCCGGAGTAGGCCTCGTTGACCGAGTAGAACTTCCCCTTCGTCGGCATCTTGACGTTTTCCTGGCAGAGCAGGTAGGCGCCGATGATGGGGTCGAGCGTGAACATGTGCAGACCCTCGCCGGTGGTGTACGCGAGGACGGTGCTGCTGCCGTAGACGACATACCCCGCGGCGACCTGGCGGTAGCCCGGCTGGAGGATGTGCGACATCACGTCCGACGCGTGGACTTCGTCGCGGCGTTCGAGGATCGAGAAGATCGTCCCGATCGAGACGTTGACGTCGATGTTGCTGGAACCGTCGAGCGGATCGAAGAGGACGATGTAGCGGGCGCGCTCGTCGAACTCCTTGACGATGTGCGGTTCGTCGTCCTCCTCCGAGACCATGAGGCCAACGTTGCCGCGATAGCCCAGCGAGCGGACGATCACCTCGTGGGCGATGCGGTCGAGCTTCTGGACAATCTCGCCCTGCACGTTCTTCTGACCGGTGGTGCCGAGCACGTCGAGCAGCCCCGCGCGCCGGACGTATGCTTCGATGATGCGCGTGGCGAAGGTGATTCCCGACAGCAGCCAGCTGAACTCGCCCGTGGCGGTCGGATGCGAACGCTGCTGCTCGAGGATGTGCTGCTGGACCGTGACGATCGCCGGGTCGTGGGTGGGGATCATTCGCCCTCCTGGGTCTCGAACGGGGTTCGCCAGGCGTCGCGCGCCTTCTGCGGCCGCGCCGCGAGTCGAGCCGGCGAAAAGCCGATCGTAATCAGGTCCGGGCCGAGCGTCGAGGCAGGGCGGCGCCTACCGGCCGCCGCGGCAGCCCGCTACACTGCGGCCGGTCCGCCCTGTCGCCGGTTGGCGGCGACGCCGAGCGGGATGGGCCCCGCAAGCCGAGGAAATCGACATGCTGACGGTATCTCAGCCGAAGCGCCGGTGGATGGCGATGGGTCTGGTGGCCGCCTGTGTCCTGCCGGTCGCGGCGGGATGCGGTTCTGCCGCGTCGGCCCGGTACGGCGCGTATGAGCAGGCCGTCAACCGCGGTGACGTGGCGGCGGCGATGCAGATCGTGGCCGATGACTTCGTCTTTCGCACGAAGACGGGCGAGTCCGTCGGTTCGCGGGCGGACCTCCAGCGCGACCTGGAGCGAGGTGTCGTATTCGGTCGCCGCCTGACCTCAAGCGATCGCCGCATGCGCGACGGCATGCTGCACTTGCTGGCCACGGACGAGAACGAATACTACCGGCTGCTGGGCATGCCGCCCCGCACCTACGAGCTGGCCGTCGCGGTCGACAACGACAGGATCTCGGCCATGACGGTGGGCCGGACGATCTCCGAGGGGCCGACGGAGCGCGAAGCGCTACCGCCTTTTCTCGCGTGGGCCCGCGGCCAGCACCGCGACGAACTCAATCGGGTCTACCCGATCGACAATTGCGCAAGCGGCACCGAGAGCGGGCAGGTGTGGTTGGACATGCTGCGGCTGTGGCGCCAGCAAGCTCCGCTGACCAGCCTGACCGTGCCGGAGAAGCCCGACATGCGGAAGCGGATGGCCCCGATGCGCTACCCGCGCGGCACGGCGCCGGGCTCGGACGCGCCGGACGCCAAGCCTGCCCAGCCGCAGGTGCCCCGCCGGCCGCAGTAGTCTCGCTGCCGCGGCATCGCCCCCGGGCGCGCCGTGGAGCCGCTACTTCGACTGCTCCATCGCCTCGTTCTCGCGTTTCACCCAGGTGTAGTGATAGTCCTTGTCCTCGACGGCGTCGGCGACGGTCGTGAGGCGCAGGGGCTTGAACGTGTCGCACATCACCGCCAGTTCGCCGGTTCGGTCGTGGCCGACGCTCTTCTCGTAGGTGCCCGGGTGCGGCCCGTGGGGCACGCCCATCGGGTGCAGGCTGATCGACTGCGTTTCGATGCCCTTGCGGCTGGTGAAGTTGCCGTCGACGTAGTAGAGAATCTCGTCACAATCCACGCTGGCGTGACCGTAGGGACAGGGGATTGCCTTGATCCCGTCGCGGTCGTAGTAGTCCACCTTGCGCGGCACAAAACTGCAGATGATGAACCCTCTGCCCGCGAATGTGATGTGGATCGTCGGCGGCAGGTGGACGATGCCCGTGCGCGGCTGGTAGTCGTGGATGTTGAACGCGACGGGATAGGTGTAGCCGTCCCAGCCGGCCAGCTCCCACGGGAAGTGCTTGTAGTTGTGGACCGACAGCTGGTTGCCGTGTTTGACCACCAGCGGAAACGGCCCCGCGCCGTGCCTGGCCTTGTCGTAGCGCAGCAGCTCGGTGGGGTAGCGGAAATCGCGATGGCAGTAGGGGGCGTCCATCGTGATCTGGCCGCTCTCGTTGCGGAACTGCTTCGGCAGGTCGATGTACGTGCTTGACTCGAAGAGCAGAAAAGTGCCCTTGTCGCCCTCCGGGTGCAGGCGATAGGGCGTCCCCTTGGGGATGATCACGTAGTCGCGATGGCGGAACGGCAGGACGCCGTACACGCTTTCGAGCACGCCGCCGCCGCTGTACGCGAACCAGCATTCGTCGCCGTCGCCGTTGGAGAAAAATCGCTGGGCCGGTTTGTCGATCTTGACGATGCCCACGCGCACGTCGTCGTTCATCATCACGATCCGGCGTGCGGTGAGGAAGTCGCCGTCGGGCTTCATGTTCTGGGTCTTGATGTGCCGGCGGTGCAGGAGCTGCTCTTTCACCGGCTCGACCGGGCAGTAGCCCGGGAGCGTCATGCCCTCGACGGCGGTCTCGTCGGTCGGCGGCGTGCGGTAGTAGAGGATGCTGTAGGTGCTGTCGAAGCCGACGCGGGTGACGCACTGCTCCATGAGGAGCTTGCCGTCTTCGTAGTGGGTGACATGGTGCTTGCCCGGCACGCTTCCGATGCGCTGGTAGTGGATCAATTCCGGCTCCTTGAGCCGAATCAGGAATCATGAGTCGCTGCAGTAATGCACCTTGGCGCTTCGCAACTCGTAATCCGTAATTCGTAATTGTCTTAGAGGTTTCCCCGACGCTTCTGCTCTTCTTCAATGCTCACGAACAGCGCCTTGAAGTTGCCGATGCCGAAGCCGCGGCTGCCGTGACGCTCGATCACCTCGAAAAACAGCGTCGGGCGGTCCTGCGCCGGCTGGGTGAAGATCTGCAGCAGGTAGCCGTCGTCGTCCTTGTCCAGCAGGATGCCCAGCTCCTGCAGCTTGTCCCAGTCTTCGCCGACATCGCCCACGCGCTTCTTCATGTACTCGTAGTATGTGTCGGGCACGCGGAGAAAGTCGATGTCGCGCCGCTTCAGCTCCGACACCGTGTCGTAGATGTTGCCCGTGTTCATCGCGATGTGCTGCACGCCCGGGCCGTAGTAGTAGTCCAGGTATTCGTCGATCTGGCTCTTCTTCTTGCCCTCCGCCGGCTCGTTGATCGGGAACTTGCACTTGCCCGTGCCGTTCTCCATCACCTTGCTCATCAG
>CAYRSS010000018.1:0-70946 GCA_964426945.1 uncultured Phycisphaeraceae bacterium | reverse complement strand
AGAGGAAGCTCTCCTTGTGGTGCGCCATGCACCACTTGGCCATGATGGAGCCGCCGCGCGAGACGATGCCCGTGCGCCGCGCCGCCGTGAGGTGGATGTAGGCCAGGCGCACGCCCGCGTGGATGGTGAAGTAGTCCACGCCCTGCTCGGCCTGCTCGATGAGCGTGTCGCGGAAGATGTCCCACGTCAGCTCTTCGGCCTTGCCGCCGACTTTTTCGAGGGCCTGGTAGATGGGCACGGTGCCGATGGGCACGGGCGAATTGCGGATGATCCACTCGCGCGTTTCGTGGATATTCCGCCCGGTGGACAGGTCCATCACCGTGTCGGCCCCCCACAGGGTGGACCAGCACATCTTGGCCACTTCCTCCTCGATCGAGGACGCCACCGCGCTGTTGCCGATGTTGGCGTTGATCTTGACGAGGAAGTTCCGCCCGATGGCCATCGGCTCGGATTCGGGGTGGTTCACGTTCGCGGGGATGATCGCGCGGCCGCGGGCGACCTCATCGCGCACGAATTCGGCGGTGATGACCTTCGGGATAGCAGCGCCGAAGCTCTCGCCGGGGTGCTGCGCGGCCATCGCCTCGCGGTACAGCTCGTTGCGCTGATTCTCGCGGATCGCCACATATTCCATTTCTGGGGTGATGATGCCGCGCCGGGCGTAGTGCATCTGGGTGACGTTGCCGCCGCGCTTCGCGCGCAGCGGCCGCCGCCTCGCGTCGTCGGGGAAGCGCTCGACCTCCAGCCGGGCGGTCGCGCTGCGCAGCCCGTTATCCTCGGGGCGGACGGGACGGCCGTCGTAGGCTTCCACGTCGCCGCGTCCGGTGATCCACTCGATCCGCAGTGGCGCGAGCCCCTTGCGCACGTCAATGGCCGCGTTCTCGTCTGTATACGGTCCCGACGTGTCATACACGGTCACGGCGTTCACGCCGCCGTTCGTTGCTTGTGTTGACGTGTTGACGAGTTGGCTCTTTGACGTTTCCACGGCGATCTCGCGCATCGGCACGCGCAGGTCCGGGTGGATCACCCCCGCGACGTACACCTTCCGCGAGCGGGGGAAGGGGGTCGGTTCGCCCTCGTTGGGGCGTGGCGGCGTCGGCCGGGCCTGCTCCTTGGACGGCGAGGCGGCGAAGGCGGTATCGGGCGTCATGGGGGGTGTCCTTCCGTTGCAACAGGCCGACGGTCGTCGGCCCCGCGCGCGGCGGCGCAGAAGCCGACACGACGCGGGCGGTATCCTCGGGTGCGATCAGGGGGGAAAGCGGGGCGAAGCCTTCGGACGGGAAACAGGCCGAGGGGTTCGTCGCTTCCCTACGCAGGCACCCCGGCGGCCGCGGCCGTCCGGTGCCCTGATCAGGTTCAAAGGCTATGCTCTCAGCCCGCTTCCGCGGGCACACCTAGCGACGTCCGGAGTTTAGCCGCCGCGCCCTCGAGGGTCAACGCATCGCAGCGGCCGCCGGCTCAGCTGAGACCGGGCGAACCCGGGTGTCCGCCCGCTTCGACTACCGCTTCAAGTCGAAGGAACCGACATGCTTCGCGCCGTCCGCGGTCTCCACTTCGACCCACAGGCCGGCGTCGTCCGCGACCGGATCGCCGACTTCCACGTGCGTGTGCCAGCGGCTGGGCTCGTTCGGATCCTCCACGCTGGCCTTGGCCTTCATCGCACCCTTCGCGTCTGCCGTGCCGATCCAGAATCGCACGGCCGCAACCGTGGCCGGCTTTCCATCAGCGGTGGTCACCCAGACGTCGATCGGGGCCTCGCCGCCGGCCTTGATGTCGCCCACGTCGCGCGAGGCGCGGACACTGAATGCACCGATCGTGGCAGTACCCAATTCAATGATTTCGCCGCCATGTCCCGCGCCGCTCTTCATAGGTTCGCCGGCCGCGTGATCATGGCCATGATGCGCGTGGTCCGCCGCCGCGGGCTGCACACTTCCGCTGGACCCGGACTTGGCGGCTCCGCCGTCGGGGGCCGTGTCGGACTTCGGCTCGCATCCGGTGACAGCCAGGGCGAGCGCGATACTCAAGGCCAGGGTGAGGTAGTCCACGGGTTTCTCCGTTCAAACGGGTTACGTCGCAGTCGCCTCGTCGGTCGCACCCATGCGGCCGGTCTCGGGCGAGGCAACAGGTCGGGCCGAAAAAACCAGCGCGTAGCCGGCGGGCACGACAATGAGGTTCAGAAACGTCGAAGAAATCAGTCCGCCGAGCACGACGATGGCCAGCGGCGCCAGCAGCTCGCTGCCAGGCTGTCCGGCGTGCAGCGCCAGCGGCACCAGTCCCAGCGCAGCACTCAGCGCGGTCATCAGGATGGGCACCAGCCGCTCCATCGAGCCCTGTACGATGGCGTCGTAAAGCGGCCGACCCTCCTGCACGATGACATGCCGGTAGTGATTCACCAGCAAAATGCCGTTGCGCACGGCGATGCCGAAGAGCGTGATGAAGCCCACCATGCTCGCGATGGAAATCACGGGCGATCGGAACGGCTCGCCCGACAGTCCGAGTAGCGCGAGCGTGTTGGGCACAAACGCCCAGGCGCCGCCATCACCCTCCGTCAGGTAGATCGCGAAGATGCCGCCGATGACCGCCAGCGGCAGGTTTACCATGACCAGCAGCGCCGCCCGCATCGAGCCGGTGGAGAGTTGCAGCAGAATGAGCATCACGACGAGGACGCCGAGCCCGGCCACGTAGATCGTCTCCGCCGCGGACTGCTGCGCTTCGAACTGGCCGCCGTACTCCACGGCATAGCCGGCGCGGTGCACAATCGGGTCTACCCTGGTTCGGACCTCCTCCACCAGCTGTCCGAGGTTGTATCCCTCGGCGACGTTGCACGAGATGACCGCCTTGCGGCGGGCGTTCTCGCGGGCGATGAGGTTGCTCGTACGCTCCGGGCCGATGTCAGCGACCTGGGCAAGCGGCACGCGGGCCCCGCCCCTTCCGCGCAGCATCAACGCTTCCAGTTGGTCGATCCTTTCGCGCTCCTCGGGCGCCAGCCGCACAACCATCCGGTAGCGTCGTATCCCTTCGTTCACTTCGGCGACGGTTTCTCCGTAGAGCGCCTGCTGCACCTGTTCGGCGGCATCAGCCGGCGAAAGGCCCGCGGCGGCCAGGTCATACGCGCGGTAGCGCACGGGCAGGGAGGTCACCATCACCTCGCGGTTCGCCGCGACGTCCCGCGCGCCCGGTATGCTGGTGAGCACCGACTCGATGTCCTTTGCCAGCCGGCGGAGCGTGGGCAGATCCTCGCCGAACACGTTGATGGCGATGGCGGCCGGCGTGCCGGAGAGGATGTGCGAGAGGCGGTGTTCGATCGGCTGCCCGATCGTGGTCGTGATGCCGGGGACGTTGCTGAGGATCGCGTCCAGCGCACGGTGAACTTCGGACTTGTCGGCTCCGGGCAGCAGCGTGACATCGATCTCGGAGCTGCTGGGTGGTTCGGCGTGTTCGTCCCTTTCGGCTCGGCCGGTTCGGCGGGTGACGCTGCGGACGCCTTCGACCTGTGTGATGCGCTCTTCGATGCCCCGGGCCAGCCGGTCGCTCTCGTGCAGCGAAGTGCCCGGCGGAGCCATCAGAAACACGGAGAAGGATCCCTCGTTAAAGGCCGGCAGGAAGCTCGTGCCGAAGGTGCTGCCGAGCCACAAAGACAGCACGGTGACCGTTGCCGCCGAGCCCAGGACCAGCCGACGGTGGCGAATCGACCAGCGCAGCGACGGTTCGTACAGGTGTTTGAGCAGGCGCACGAGGCCGCCGTCCGCGTGCTCGGTGCTTCCGAGGCGTCCGCGAAGCAGCAGCCGGCACATCGCCGGCGTGACCGTCAGCGCGACAAGCAGCGAGGCGAGGATGGATACGACGTACGTCACCCCCATCGGGCGGAAGAACCGCCCTTCGATCCCTTCGAGGAACATCAACGGGGCGAACACCACGACGATGAGGATCGTGGCGAAGACGACGGAGTTGCGGATCTCGTTGCTGGCGTCGAAGACGACCTTCAGAAAGGGCTGGCGGTCCTCCTCGGGCAACGCGGCGTTCTGGCGCAGCCGGCGGAACACATTCTCGACGTCGATGATCGCATCATCGACCAGCTCGCCGATCGCAATGGCCAGACCGCCGAGCGTCATCACGTTGACTGTCATCCCGAGGGACCACAGAAGCAGCAGGGCAACGCTCAGCGACAGCGGCAGGGCGGCGAGGGTGATCATGGTCGTGCGGGCGTTCATCAGAAAGAGCACGAGAATGATCGCCACGATGATTGTCGCCTCCAGCAGCACCTTCGTGACATTGTTGACCGATCGCTGGATGAAGTCGGCCTGCCGGAAGACCTGTCGGTTCAGCAGGAGGCCCGCCGGCATGCCCTTCTCCACGTCGTCCAGCACGCGATCGATCTCGCCGGTAAGCTTGAGCGTGTTTGTACCCGGCGATTTCTGAACGCTCATCACCACGGCGCTTCGACCGCGATCCGCCGCCGTACCGCGCTTCGGCGCCGGCCCCAGCACGACATCCGCCACCTGGCCGATCAGAACCGGCGCGCCATCGACGTACCTGACCAGTGTGCCGGCGATGTCCGCGACGCTCTGCACGCGCGCGGTCTGACGGATCGGGTATTCCTGGCCGTCAATATCGGGCAGGTAGCCTGCCGGCGCGGCGCTGTGCGCGCCGCGCGTCGCCTCCACGACGTCGCCGACGGTGAGCCCGTACAGCGCGAGACGTTCCTGGCGAACGTTGACCTGATACTCGGGCAGTTCCCCGCCGATCGGCGAAACCTGGGCCACGCCGGGCACGGCAAGCAGGCGGTTGCGCAGCTCGAATTCGGCGTAGGCCCTGAGCTGGAGGTCGCTGACTGTTCCGTCGGGAGACGACAGCGCCAGCAGCATGATCTCGCCCGTGATGCTGGTGATGGGGGCGATCTCCGCGTGCGTGTTCTCGGGCAGGGACTCCCGCACGGCCGCCAGCCGCTCCGTCACAAGCTGACGGGCGCGGTAGATATCGAAGCCCCAGTCGAACTCGACCCACACGAGCGAGAGACCGATGCTGCTGGCGCTGCGCACCCGGCGCACGCCGGGCAGGCCGTTGACGCTGGTCTCGACCGGAAATGTGACAAACTGCTCGACCTCGTCGGCCGCCAGGCCGCCTGCTTCGGTGAGAACAACCACCGTGGGCGCGTTGAGCTCGGGGAAAACATCCACCGCCATGCGCGGAACCTGGTAGACGGCGAAGCCCATCAGCACCACGGCGGCTGTCAGCACCAGCGATGAGCGATCCAGCGAGAAGGCAATGAGCCTGCTGAGCATCACTTGTCCCCCTCGTGCCAGGTGCCGTCGGCGTGGAAGTGCCCACCTTTCTGCGCGCTGCCTGAAGTCGCCAGCATCAACGGGTAGATCCCGCCGAGCACCACCTCGTCGCCCTCGCGCACGCCGCTCTGGAGCACCACCCAGCGGCCGTCGGACACACCGAGATCGGCCTCGATGCGGATCACCTTGTTCGGGTTGGCTGGGTCGCGGCGGAAGAGCACGGTTTCCAGGCCGTCACGAATCGTGGCGCCGATCGGCACCGCCAGCTCCGGTGACGAGGTGCCCGCGATGACGATTTCCAGGTGCCCCGCGACGCCGGACCGCGCCCAGGGCTGAAGGTCGTCTGGTACGAGCAGCACGTCGATCAGGCGCTCGTCGGCCTGAGCCGTGAGGTCCAGCCGTACGGCGCCTGCCATCGTCGCCGTGGCGGAAATGCTCCCGCCTGGCGGCGGGATGATGGTGCCCGGCAGCCCTTCCTGAAGGTGGCCCAGGTCGCTCTGCTGGGCGCGGGCCCGAAACCAGAGCCGTTCGGGCCGAATGGTCGAAAGCACGAGCCCGCCCTGCTCGACCCAGGAGCCGTCGGGCAACAGGACCTGCTCGACCACGCCGGGCGCACCGGCCCGCACTTCAATGATCGAGATGCTTCGCCACGCGGGCACGCCTTCCCGTTCGTCGGCGAGCTCCTCCACCGGAACGCCGAGCAGCGTGCTTGCGTTCGTCAGCAGGAGTGCCACCCGCTCGCGTGCGGCGACGAGCTCCGCCGCAACCTCGCCCTGCCGCGCCCGCAGTTCCGCCTCGCGCTCTGCGGCCTCCGCAAGTTCGGCCCGGGCCGAGGCCAGCGCCGCCTCCGTTCGGGCGATCTCGTCGACGGTCACCACCCCTGCTTCGCGCGATTCGCGCAGCTGACTCAGCCGCTCACGCCAGATCGCGACGGCGGCATCGAGTGCTCTGTGATGTTGCTCATGGGCGGCCAGCAGCGGCTCAATTCCCTCGGCGCGGGCAAGGGCCGTGACGAGTTGGGCGCGGGTGTCGCTGATCCGATTCTGCAACTCGCTCCAATCAGGTGAATCGAGCGTGTAGAGCACGTCGCCCGGTTGAACCGCATCGAACGGCTGGATGCGCATTTCGATTCGGCCTCGCAGGACGCTGCGGTGTTCGCGCCGACTGTCGGGCATGAGTTCGAACCGTCCGGGGACTCGCAGCGTCCGCGCTACGTGGCGCGGCTCGACGCGGGCGAAGGTGATCCCCAGGTTGGCCCTCACCCCGGGCGGCAGATCGATGCGGTTGGTCGGCGGTGGGGCCGGCGTGGACAGGGCTTCGGGATCGGCCTCCCCGCGGCGCGAATCGCAGCCGACCGCGCACAGCAACAGAAGGATGACGGCCCAGCGCAGGCTGGTATCCATGACGGTAGCTCCGACAGAAGACGCCGAATGGCGGAAGAACCAGATTTCAGTGTGATCAGGGGACCGGCGTACGGCGCATCACCATTCGCGACAGGTGCCGCGAGGGCGCGCAGCGGCAGGCCTGCCAGTCGAGACGAGGCGAGAGGGGAGAATCAGATCCGAAGGCGCAGAATGTCCCCCGGGCGGGGACGGGCTGGTATCGCGAAGCGGGTTTCTGGAGATCGCTCGGCCGTTTCGGTACTGCCGGCGTCGCCATCGGCGGCCGGCAGGGCGGCCATCAGAAACAACGGAGCAGGCCCGGGCGGCCCGAACAACGCCGGCCCTGACCGCTGTGTCGCCAGGTTGACCTGGTCGAGCGACACGGGAATCGGCGCTCCGTTGCTGTCGTGATTGTGATGGGGAACGTGGTGGTCGTCGTGGAAGTGGTCGTGATCCGCATGGTGCTCGTCATGGCCGATCGAGTGGTCGTCGGCGTGCATGTCGACGGCCAGCAGCCGCAAGCCGGGGCAGAGCCCGGTGAGCAGGCAGCAGAGGATGGTGCGGAACCCGGCCCGTAGCATGCAGGGAGCCTAGCATCCGCATGGGGTGCGAATCAAGGGAACCCGGCCACTGCCTCCCCGCACCGCGCTCCGGCTGGCCGCACAGAGCTTGCAACCAGCAACTCCCAACTCGCCACTCGCCACCCGCTACTTCTTCACCTCAAACCCGTCCGGCAAATTCGCCACCCGCACGTGTCTCGCCTCGACGCCGGGCTTCTTCCCTTCGGCGGCGGCCGCAGCCGAGTCCCACAGGCGAAAGACGTACGCGTCCGGGCCCTCAAAGGTCACCTCGACATGGTAGAGCTTGCGCCCGCCGTCGGCGCCGATCATCAGCCAGTCATAGACTACGCGGTTGTCGTCGGCCAGGTGCATCGCGCCGCGGGCGATGCTGCCGCGCTCGCCGAAGTTCATGAAGCGAGCCTCACGCGTCTCCGGGTCGCGGTAGAGGATCGTCCGGCCGTGGAAGGTCATGCCGTCCTGGTTGCCAAGCCACGAATCGGCCGACACCGTCGTGCCGTCCACCACTTCGTACCGGCCCCGCGAACGGAACACGCCGCCGTCCGGGCGCTCGGCCTCATGCACGAAATCGCCGCCGGCGCAGGCCGCGTAGAGTTCGAGCACGCGCTTCGCCCGGCGATCGGCCTCGGCGTCAGCAAATCGCTTCTGAAGCTGCTGCAGCGTCCACGCGTTGCCGCGGTCGAAGAACTCGAGGGCTTTGTCCCAGTCCGGGCCGGTGCCATAGCCGCAGCCGGTCACCGTGACGCGCGTGCGCCGCGGGCTCAACTCGTCAAACCGGATCACGGCCCATCCTTGACAGGCGACTTTGATGAACTGTGGCGCGTTGGCCGGCGGCGATGCCTGCCAGACGAGGACGCGCATCGGCTCATACCCGAGGATATGCTGGGTGATCGTGCCCTCGTCGCCGATCGTGCCCTGCGCGTTGTAGTTGGTTTTCAGGGTGCCGCCGAGGCGGAAGTCGGCCTCGGCCAGCGGCACCATCCACGACTGGACGCCCTCCTTCGTGGTGAACGCCTTCCAGACTTCTTCCACCGGGGCGTCGACCACCGCCTCGTGGCGGAGGATGCGGTCGCCGGGGCCTGAGTTGGCGGCCGGGGTTTCGGCCGCGGGAGTCGGCGTGTCCTGCGCCCGCAGCGAGGTCACGAACAGGGTTCCACCGGCCAGCGCCGCCAGAAGCGGCATCCACGAGAGCGAGATACGGGTCATCGGACGTTCCTCCGGTTCTTCTGACGATTGAAGCAGAAAGCCGTACGTCGGCGCGGTTGCGGCGTGCGTCAGCGCCAGCCGCCGATGATCGCGCCGGTGACGACCAGCGCGATCAGTTGAAAGCCGGCGTCTATGGCGTAGAGCGCATGCGGCTTGAACGAGGCGTTGTGGTCGGTCAGCTTCAGCGCCGCCGTCGGCCCGAGCCACAGAATCACCCCGAGCACCACGCCTCCGGCCGCGGAGGTCACCCCCGACAGCCCCGCCAGCAGCGAGACGACCAGCGCCAGCACGAGGTAGCAGGCGATCATGATGCCGAAGAACACCGGCGGTGGCCGCGTCGCCTGCATCTGCTTGACCTGTTCTTCGCTGAAGCCCTGAAGCTGCTGCCACTTGCGACCGAAGAGGGCGGTGTACCACAGGCCGCCGATCAGAAAGGTCGCGACGCCGGCCACGAGCACGGCCCAGACGTTGACGTCATCAAAGGTGATTGTCGGCACGGTTCATCTCCTGTTCGTTGCGAGAAGCGGCGCGTCCGCAGACGCGTCATGAGCCTTCGGGCTGGGTCGATTGTTCCCGCCGAGCGCTGGCGAGCAACGCGTCGAAGTAAGCTCGGAGCTGCGCGACCGAGGCGTCGAAGGGGCAAAGGTCGCGGGCGGCGCGGGCCTGCATGATGCCCCCTTCCATCACGGTGAGGACGAACTGGGCCAGCCCGGCGCGATCAGTTCCCTCCGGCAGTCGTTCGCCGGCCGCGTCCAGCCAGCCTTGGACGACGCCGATCCAGTTGCGGAAGTTCCGGTCGATCAGGCCGCGGATCTCGGCGTGATCGTCCGCCAGCTCCAGGGCCAGGTTGCCGATGGGACAGCCCATCGCGCAGCCGGTCTGAACGAGCCCCTCCCGGTAGAACCCGAGCAGGGCGAAGACCCGGTCGATCGGGTCGTTGGTCGCCGCCTCGGCGTGGTCGGTCACGCAGGGGCGCAGCATCCCCACGTACCGCTCCAGCACCCCCACGAGCAGGGCTTCCTTGCCCGGGAAGAAGTGATACAGGCTGCCGGCGTTGACCTTCGCCTCGCGGAGAATGGTCGCAATGCCGGTAGCGTTGTACCCCTGCTCGTGAAAAAGCCTGGCGGCCGCGTCGAGGATTCGTTCTCGGGTGTCAGTCGGGCTCATCCGGCTACTTGATTGAACATTCAATCAAGTAGCGGGCCGCGTGTCAAGGCCACTCGGACGGATTCCCGGAATCCCGCCCAGGCAGCGTCTCCGTCACGCACTCAACCGCTCGACCGCCTCGCGGTACTTTGCGGCCGTGCCCGAGACGATGTCTGCCGGCAGATCCGGGCCGGGCGGGGTCTTGTCCCACTTGCCGGCCTCGACCAGCGTGCTCAGGTAGTTGCGGACGAACTGCTTGTCGAAGCTGTCCTGGTCGCGGCCGGGCTCGTACTTGTCGGCGGGCCAGAAGCGAGAGGAATCAGGTGTGAGAACCTCGTCGATCAGCAGCAGCTCTTCGCCGAGGCGGCCAAATTCGAACTTGGTGTCGGCGATGATGATGCCGCGGGCCCGGGCGTGGTCGGCCGCGCGGTTGTAGATCGCCAGGCTGCGGTCGCGGAGCAGGGTCATCACGTCGCGCCCGGCCACTTCGCTGGCCTGGTCGAAGCTGATGTTCTCATCGTGGCCGGTCTCTGCCTTGGTGGCGGGGGTGAAGATCGGCTCGGGGAGGCGGTCGCACTGCTTGAGCCCGCTCGGCAGCTTCACCCCGCAGACCATCCCCGTCTGGCGATACTCCTTCCATCCGGAGCCGGCGAGGTAGCCGCGCACCACGCACTCGATCGGCACAACCTTCGTCTTGCGGCAGCGCGTGGTCCGGCCGCGGAGCTGATCGAGGTAGGGCTTCAGGTCGATCGGCGCAGGCGGAGCCTGGTCCTGCACGACGCCGATGAAATGATGCGGCATCTCGCGGTCGAGCAGGCCGAACCAGAACTTCGACAGGGCGGTCAGCATCGCCCCCTTGCCCGGGATCGGCGTGGGCAGCACGACGTCGTAAGCGCTGATCCGATCGGTCGCGACGAGCAGCAGTTCGCTGCCCAGGTCGTACACGTCGCGGACTTTGCCCCGGCGACAGGGCAGCCCCGGAATGCTGGTTTGGGCGACGGGTGCGGCGGTCGCGGTCATGGTGCGTTCTCCAGTCCTGATGGAAGCCTGCGGATTCGCCCGGCCGCAGTGCCGGCCGGCTCGTTGGGGGCATCGTAGCAGCGTGCGGCGGAGTGCGCAACCCGGTCGGCGGGGTGCCAAGCCAAGGACCCGCGCCGCGGCCGAGCAAAAAGGACTTATAAAAAGGCGGTGCTGACTCGCGCAACCATCACTCTTTTCGGACGTTCCCTTGAATCGGCCCGCCGCAATCGACTAGGATACGACCTTGCTCTCGCGGTGGGCTTGCCCGTCTTTTCGGACCGTGCGTGGTTCGGACCGGACGGCGGGGCGGGCTTCGGTGGGTAGTGCCGGGCGCGGGTTTTTCCGGGGTCTGCGGACCTCGGCGCCGGTCGCGCCGCCGCGGGGCGCCACGAATCTCCCTGGATTCCAACTGACACGCGGCCGGAGGGGCGCCGCGGCCGGTCTCCCGGCGTCTGCGCCCCGCCTGCCGGCGCGAGGTCGTGTTCATGCTTGTCACGGATGCACCCCTTCGCGGGGTCGGGCGCGGGCGTCATTCCACTTGCAACTCCGCAGCCTCCGGCCGCCCGAGATTTCACAATAGGAAAACTCTGCTGATTGGCGCGATGGCCTGTCTCTTCGCCGCCAAGGCTGGCGCCGCCGGGGTCGACCAAGTTGCCCCGCCCGCCGCAGTCTTCGTGGCCGGCGGCGCGGTCGACACGAGCCGTGGCTACGACGCCGCTCACGATGCGCCGCGGTTCGCGGGTCAGCCGGGCCGGTTCGTCCTGCAGCTCACCGGGCCGATCACCCCGGCGAAGCGGGCGGACCTGGGAGCGGCGGGGGTGCGCCTGGGCGATTACCTGCCCGATTTCGCTTACATCGTCACGCTGGCCGAGGTCGACGCCGCCAAGCTGGCGGCCCTGCCCTTCGTGCACTGGATCGGCGCGTGGGACAACGCGTGGAAGCTCGATCCCGAGTTGCCCACGCGCAGCTTCGCCGATGAGGCACGTCGGGCCGCGGCGGAGCGGGGCGAGGCGGTCCTCCTGGTGACGCTGTTCGCGGGCGAGGATGCGGCCGATGTCGTGAAGGCGGCGCAGGCGCTGCCCGGTGGCGTCGTGCATCGCGAGTCGCGCGTCGGTGGGCAGGTGGTGCTGACGGTGGGGATGCGCCTCGCGGATGCCGCCGGGCTGGCCGAGCTGCCGCCCGTGCAGTACATCGAACACGCGCCCGAACTGACGCTGCGAAACAGCACCACGCGCTGGATCATTCAGAGCAACGTCCCCGACTTCACGCCGCTGCACGATGCCGGGCTCAGCGGCGCCGGACAGATCGTGGCGATTGTCGACGGCCGCATCGACATCAACCACTGCTCGTTCTTCGACACCGCCCCGATCGGGCCGACTCATCGCAAGATTCTGGCGTACAACACCTCGACCGGCTCGGACGCACACGGCACGCACGTGGCTGGTACGGCCGTCGGCGATAACGGATCGAACGGCGACAATCGCGGGATCGCCTTCGCCGGGCGGCTGGTGTTCGACACGGTGCCCTCCTATCCATTCAGCGAATCGGACATGACGACGCTGCTGGTGCAGCACCACGGGCAGGGCGCGCACATCCACACCAACAGCTGGGGCGACGACAACACGACCTCCTACAACGCGCTGGCCCGCGCGGTCGACGCGTTCGCGCATGACGAGGAGGGCGACCTCGTCATCTTTGCCGAGACGAATCTCTCGGCGATGAAGAACCCCGAGAACGCCAAGAACTGCCTTGCGGTCGGGGCCACCTACGACACGCCGAGTCAGCAGGACCACTACTCCGGCGGCGTGGGGCCGACGGCGGATGGACGCCGCAAGCCGGAGCTTTTCGCCCCCGGCCGCCTCACGACTTCGTCGCGGAACGGCTCGACGACGTGTGCCACCCGGCAGATGTCGGGCACGTCGATGGCCGCGCCCGCCGTGGCCGGTGTCGCGATGCTGGTGCGGCAGTACTACATGGCGGGCTATTATCCGAGCGGCGCGCCGCAGGCGCCCGACGGGTTCACCCCCAGCGCCGCGCTGATCAAGGCCACACTGCTCGCCGCGGGTACGGACATGACCGGCGAGACGGGCTATCCGTCGTTTGCCGAAGGTTGGGGGCGGCTGCTGGCGGACGATGCGCTGTACTTCGCGGGCGACGATCGCCGGCTCGCCGTGCTCGATGATCTGCCCAACGCCATCGGCCGCTCGACGGGGGCGGCGCCGTTGACGTATCCGCTCTATGTGACCGATTCGTCGCAGGTATTGAAGGTCGTGCTCGCGTGGACTGATCCACCGGCCTCGGCGAGCACCGGCACCGGCCCCGCCGCGATCAACAACCTCGATCTGGAGCTCGTCGCGCCCGGCGGCGAGGTGTATCTCGGCAATGAGTTCGGCACGGGTGGTGTCTCGCAGACCGGCGGCACGGCCGACGCGATCAACAACGTCGAGCAAGTTCACATTGCGTCCCCCGCCCTCGGCGAGTGGACGGTGCGCGTGCTGGCTCCCGCGGTGAACGTCGGTACGCAGGGTTATGCGCTGCTGGCGACCGGCGGGCTCGACGACGACTGCAACCAGAACGGGCTGGCCGACACGATCGACATTGTCGAAGGCACCAGCAGCGATTGCGATGGCGACGGCACGCCGGACGAATGCCAGATGCGCGGCGCGCCGGGCGACAACTACGAAGTCTTCGCGGCGTGCCTGACCGGACCGTCGGGCGGCCTCGCGGCCATGGGCTGCGGTTGCTACGACTACGACGGCGACGACGACGTAGACATGTCTGATTTCGTCCGCATGACGCGCTGAGCCCTGGCTGGCGGCATGCCATGCGGCGCCCCTCCCCGCGCGACGGGTGGGGAGACGTGCCCGCCGTTGACCGGCCCTCGCGCTGCTCGCTACCATCCGCCCCATGGCGATTCGCTTTCAGTGCGCATCCTGCAACCAGCCGATCGAAGTCGACGACGAGTGGGCGTCGCGCCTCGTGTCCTGCCCCTTCTGCAGCAAGACGATCACCGCGCCGGCGCAGTCTACACTGGTCGAGACGGCCATCCCTGCCGCTCGTCCGCAGGGGTCGATGGCTGCCGCGCCCCACGCGGCGCCGACGTCAGGGGGTGGGGTGGCGGTGGCGGCGGCCCTGCTCGCGGGGGCGCTGCTGCTGTGCCTCGTGGGGATCATGACGCTCGCCGCCGCGAACCGGGCGGAGCTGGAGGAGTTCCAGGCCCTGGCCGCGAAAGCCACAGACTTCAACGAGCAGATGAAACTCAGCCAGGAGTTCGTCATGCGCGACGGCGGCATGCCCGGCTGGATCATGGGGCTGTACGCCCTGGCGATGGCGGGTGGCGTGTTCTGGCTGGCCGCGGTCATCTGCGGCATCATCGCCGTGTTGCGGCCCGCCAGGCGACAGTTCGCCCTCGGCGCGCTGATCGTGTGCGCAGCGACGCCGCTGCTGTGCTGCTGCGGCGGGCTGCTTCCCTAGCTGTCCGTTGAAGAAGGGGCTTGGCTCCGGCGTCAACCTGCTTCCCTTGTCCTTGAAGGCCGACTCAGGCGCTGCCTGACCCCTTCTTCAGCGGACTCCCAGGCCCGTCGGTTTCCTCCGGAGATTCATCACCATGGCCGCACGAAACACCTCCAACGGTCGATCAGGCGCAAAACGCGCTCCGGCGCTCTTCGCCGGCAGGCTCAGCGCCCTGCGGCGCAAGATGCGGGCGAACAAGATCGGCGCGTATCTCGTCTCGAAGCGCCGCGACGGGTTTTACCTCACCGGCTTCACCGGCGAGGACTCGGCGATGATCGTCACGCCGAAGCACGTGCACCTCGTCTCCGATGGCCGCTTCGACGAGGTGATCAACCAGGAGTGCCCCTGGGTGATCAAGCGCCTGCGCAAGGGCTCGCTGACCGACGAGATCGCCGTGGCCTGCCGCGAGCTGAAGATCCGGAGCCTTGGCGTGCAGGCTGACGGGCTGTCCGTCGCCGAGTACCGGGCGCTCGACAAGGCGGCCCGGTCGACGAAGCTCGCCCCCGCGCCCGCCATGCCCGCTGACATGCGGCGGCTGAAGGACGCGGCCGAATTGACGGCGATGCGCAAGGCCATCCGCGTCGCGGAGGAGGCCTTCACCGCCACGTGCGAGTCGATCCGGCTCGGCCAGACCGAGTTGGAGATCGCCGCGCGGCTGGAGTTCGAGATGAAACAGCGCGGGGCGTCGCAGGCGGCGTTCCCGACGATCGTGGCCGAGGGCCCCAACGCGGCCCTGCCCCACGCCCACCCCGGCCGGCGGAAGGTGCGGCGCGGCAGCGCGATTCTGATCGATTGGGGCGCCCGCGTCGGGACGTACTGCAGCGATTTGACCCGTGTGATTTTCATCGGTAGCATTCCGCCGAAATTCGCAGCGATGTACGGGGTGTGTCTGGAGGCCCAGCTGGCGGCCATCGCGGCGATCCGCCCCGGCGCGCGGATGTGCGACGTGGACCGGGTCGCCCGGGGCATCATCGACGCGGGCGAGTTCAAGGGTGCGTTCACCCACGGGCTCGGCCACGGGCTGGGGCTGGACGTCCACGAACCGCCTTCGCTGAGCTGGCGGTCTGACGAGAAACTCGTCTCCGGCATGGTTGTGACGGTCGAGCCGGGCATTTACCTCCCCGGCGTCGGCGGCGTCCGCATCGAGGACGACGTGGTGGTGACGCGGGGCGGCTGCCGGGTGCTCACCGGCGTCGAGAAGCGGCTGGAGCGGATGGTCCTGCCGGCCCGCTGAGGGCGCCGCTCGCCGGGTGCGTCCGCCGGGCTATTGTTGTAGGATTCCTGCCTGATTCGCTGACGGGCGCGGCCCGTGGGGCGTTTCGGAGTTTCGACTTGTTCGACATCGAGAAGATTCAGCGGCTGATCGAGATGATGGTCGACAACGACCTCGTGGAGGTCTCGCTGCGCAGCGGAACCGAGGAGATCAACCTGCGCCGTCCCAACGCGACCGCGGCGGTGGCCCTGGCCCCGGCGGCGGTTCGCCCGCCGGTCGAACACGCCCCGGCCCCCGCGGCCCCGGCCGCGGCGGCTGCCGCCCCGGCGGCCCCGACCAAGGAGGACGCCGGGCTGGTGTCGATCGTCTCGCCGATGGTGGGGACGTTTTACGCCTCGTCGTCGCCCGACACGCCGCCTTTCGTGAAGGTGGGCGATCGCGTCGGCCCCGACTCGGTCGTGTGCATCCTCGAGGCGATGAAGGTGTTCAACGAGATCAAGGCGGAGACGAGCGGCGCCATCGAGCGAATCCTGGTCAAGAACGGCCAGGCGGTGGAGTTCGGCCAGCCGATGTTCCAGATTCGGCCGGGCTAGGAGACCGTTGAGAAGAGGGTCACCCCTTTTTCAACGGACAGCCAGCGGTTCTCGCGGCGCCCGTCGTCCAGGCGTTTCCTTCCCGGCGCGCCACACTTTCGGAGTACAGGGTTGGCGACCGGTTTTTCGATGTTCAAGCGAATCCTCATCGCCAATCGAGGTGAGATCGCGCTGCGGATCATCCGCGCCTGTCGCGAGCTCAAGATCGAGACGGTGTGCATCTTCTCTGAGGAAGATCGCGGCGCCGCCTATCTCGATCACGCCGACCGGGCCATCTGCGTCGGCACCGGCGCCCCGCGCGATAGCTACCTCAAGAGCGACCGGATCATCGCCGCCGCCGAGGTCAGCGGCGCCGACGCCATCCACCCCGGCTACGGCTTCCTGGCGGAGAACGCCCAGTTCGCCGACAAGTGCCGCGCCAGCGGCATCGAGTTCATCGGCCCCACGGCCGAGGCGATGCGCCTCCTCGGCGACAAGGCCCAGGCCCGCGCCATCGCCAAGAAGGCCAAGGTGCCCACCATCCCCGGCATCGAGAACCTCCCCGAGGAGGATTCCGAGATCATCGCCGCGGCCGAGGAGATCGGCTTCCCGATGATGATCAAGGCGGCGGCCGGCGGCGGCGGGCGCGGGATGCGCATCGTCTTTGACCGTACTGACCTGCTCGCCTCGCTCAAGCAGGCCTCGGCCGAGGCGCAGGGCGCCTTCAACAGCGGGCATGTCTATCTCGAAAAGTTCATCGAGAAGCCCCGCCACGTCGAGGTCCAGATCATCGGCGACCGCCACGGCCACGTCCGCCACCTGGGCGAGCGCGACTGCACCACCCAGCGGCGGTATCAGAAGCTGATCGAAGAGTCGCCCTCCCCGGCGATCGACGCCCGCACGCGGGCGAAGCTGTGCGCGGCGGCCGCGGCGCTGGCCAAGACGGTCAACTACGACAGCGCCGGCACCGTCGAGTTTCTGGTGGACGCCAAGGGGCGGTTCTATTTCATCGAGGTCAACACGCGCATCCAGGTCGAGCACCCCGTCACCGAAGCGGTGACCGGCCTCGATCTCATCAAGCAGCAGATTCTCGTGGCCGCCGGCGAGCAACTCTCTTTCGCCCAGCGGGCCGTCGAGTTCCGCGGTCACAGCATCGAGTGCCGCATCAACGCGGAAGACCCCGACCACGGCTTTCGCCCCTGCGCCGGCGTCGTCGAGAAGTTCCGCCCGCCGGGCGGCTACGGCGTCCGCATCGACACCCACGCCCACGACGGCTACCGGATTTCGCCGCGGTACGATTCGCTGCTCGCCAAGGTGATCGTCCATCAGGCGACCCGTCTCGACGCGATCCGGTGCATGGCCCGCTGCCTCCGCGAGTTCACCATCTCGCCGATCCGCACGACGATTCCGTTCCTCCTGAAGGTGCTGGAGCACCCGGAATTTATGGCCGGGAATATCGATACGGGGTTTGTGGACCGCATTTCGTAGCTGGCGGCGGCGACCTCTCCAGAGCCCAAAGCTGTCACCTCCCTTTCGCCGCCCGGCGCGGCGGCCGGGGCGATCGGTGGTACACTCAGGTCGGCCCTCGCGGCGGAATCCCGCCGTGAAGCGGCCGCGACGGCCCGTGGTGTGCCATCATGACCGAAGTCCTGCTGATCATTGCGGTGTTGCTGCTGCTGGCGGTTATCGGCCTGCTGGTGGTCGTGGTGCGCCGACCGGTCGGCGCCTCGTCGGCGGAGGTGTCGGCGGCCGTCGAGCCGGCCCTGCGCGCGGTGGAACGGGTTGAGCGCGGGCTGCGCGACGACCTGACCACCGGGCGGAAAGAATCGGCCGAGAGCGCGAAGCTGTTGCGCGAGGAGGTGCAGCAGTCGATCCGCGCCGTCGGCGACTCACTGGCCCGGGCGCAGAGCGATCTGCGCGAGTCGCTGACCAGCGCGTTCGCCAGAAGCGCTACGGCGCAGCGCGAGACATTCGAGGTCTTCTCGCGTCAACTTGCAGCCCTCGGAGAGGCGAATGAGAAGCGATTCGAGGCGCTGCGGACGACCGTGGATGAGCGGCTGAAGCTGATCCAGGACGACAACGCGAAGAAGCTGGACGCCATGCGCGCGACCGTAGAGGAGAAGCTGCAGGGCACGCTTGAGAAGCGCCTCGGCGACTCGTTCAAGCTCGTCAGCGAGCGGCTCGAACAGGTGCACAAGGGGCTGGGCGAGATGCAGTCGCTCGCCACCGGTGTGGGCGATCTCAAGCGCGTGCTCACCAACGTGAAGACGCGCGGTATCTGGGGCGAGGCCCAGCTCGGCAACCTGCTCGAACAGGTGCTCACGCCCGATCAGTACGACCGCAACGTCGCCACCAAGGCCGGCAGCAACGACCGGGTGGAATTCGCGATCCGCCTGCCCGGCCGTGACGATGACGGTGAGCCCGTCTGGTTGCCCATCGACGCAAAGTTTCCGCAGGAGGACTACCAGCGCCTTCTCGATGCCCAGGAAGCGGCGGATGTCGAGCGCGGCTCACAGTCTGCGATGGCGCTGGAGCGGACGGCCCGGACCAGCGCCGCCCAGATCAGCTCCAAGTACATCGATCCGCCGCGGACCACCGACTTCGCGATCATGTTTCTCCCCACCGAGGGGCTCTACGCCGAGATACTCCGCCGGGCGGGGCTGATGGAGGCGCTGCAGCGGGAGCACCGCGTGATCGTCACGGGCCCGACGACGCTCGCGGCGCTGCTCAATAGCCTGCAGATGGGGTTCCGTACGCTGGCCATCCAGAAGCGATCGAGCGAGGTGTGGGCGAAGCTGAGCCAGGTCAAGGCGGCGTTCGGGAAGTTCGGAGTGTCGCTCGACGCCGTTCGCAAGAAACTGAACGAAGCGTCGAACAAGCTCGACGAAGCCTCCAGGAGCAGCCGCCGGATCGAAAAGAGCCTCAAGCACGTTGAGGCGGTTGATCAGATCCACGGCGTCGAAGGGCCGGAGATGCTGCCGCTCATCGACGACGCGAACTGATCGGCACTCCCTATCGCCCGATATCCGACAGACTCTTCAACGGGCTGAACCGCGCCGGCAGGGCTTCGATCGTGGTGACGCGGTAGGTGCCGCGCTCCTCGCGGAACGTCACGCGCCAGCGGGTCATCACCTGGCCTGAGAATGAATCGCTGCGGTCGATGTGACAGGTGGCGTCGAACTCGACGGTCACCCGGTCGGCCAGCTGCTCGGTCACGGAGAAGTGGCGCAGCCGGATGTGTTCGACGCGCGTGCGGCCGAGGGCCTGGGTGAGCAGCTCCTCGAACCGGGCGTAGTCCATATCGCCGGCGGAGAAGTCTCGCGAGATGTGGCTGAGCACGTCGTCGACGCGGACTGCCTCAGCCGCGTCGGCCATGGCGCGGCAGACGCGCTGCAGCCGCTCGCCCGTCGTGGTCACCAGCGCCTGCAGCATCAGCCCCAGCGGCAGCAGCGCGATCCCCACCCACACGGCCCGCCCGCTGCCCTTGGTCCGCCGACGGGACCAGATGACCAGCAGCGTCACCTGCACGGGGAACCAGGCGAACAGCAGCAGCAGCGGCGATTCGAACAGGATGCGGGACAGGTAATTCAAAGACAGGCTCCCGGGCCGGGGGCGGCGGTTCGTCGCCGCGTCAGCCGCATTCTTCCATCGTCGCCCCGGCCGCGATGAGGTCGCCGTGGCCCTCGCGGCGGACGACCGGCGGCCAGTCGCGGTCGGGGTCGTACCAATCGCGGATGACGCCCTCGAACGACTCGTTCGTGGTCATGCCGATGAACGCCCCGCGGACGTCCATCGCACAGGGATGATGCTCGGCGTATTTGATGCCGAACTTGCGCATGACGACGCCGACGCGATCGGGGCCGTGGGCTTCGGTGGCCAGTTGCCAGTGTTGCAGGATGGCCTCGCGCTGCGCGGCGATCGACGGCGGCGGCGGCAGCAGCTCGCCGCGCCACAGGGCGCGACACTCTTCGAAAATCCACGGGTTGCCGATGCAGCCGCGGGCGATGGTCACGCCGTCGACGCCGGTTTCGCGCATCATCTTCACGCAGGCCTCGGCGCTGAAGAGGTCGCCGCTGCCCAGCACGACGCGATCGCCGACGTGGCGTTTCACCCGGGTAAGGAACTCCCACCGGCTGGGGCCGACGTAGCGCTGGCGGACGGTCCGGCCGTGGACGGTGACGCCGGCCACGCCGATCTCCATTGCCCCGTCGAGAATCCGCCAGAAGTTCAGCTCGCTCTCCGCGTCGTCATCCATGCCGCGGCGCATCTTGACGGTGACGGGGTGCGTGGCGCCGACGGCGTCGTACACCCGTCGGACGATGTCGAGGGCGATGTCGGGCTGACTCAGCAGGTAGCCGCCGCGGCACCGGCCGAGCACCTTGCGCACCGGGCAGCCGAAGTTGATGTCGATGACATCGTAGCCCGCCTGGGCCATCTCATGGGCGGCCGGGCCGAAGGTGTCCGGGTCGGCGCCCATGAGCTGGCCGCCGATGGGATGATCCCTCTCGGGCACGGCGAGCATGCGCGCCCGCTTGCGCGGGCTGAGCTGGAGCACGAACTTGTCGAGGATCACCTCGTTGAGGGTGTAGGGCGCGCCGTACCGCCGCGCCAGCAGGCGCATAGCGGCATCGCTGTAGCCGCTGAGCGCGGCCTGCACGAACGGTGCGTCGAACGATAGATGACCGATTCTCAGCATGGTTTCCGGCTGCGTATCCGACCCGCAGGGCGAGGGCCCCGACCGATGGCGCTGATTGTAGCGTCGCGCGGGGGTGATCGGCGCGTCGGTCGTGCAGGTTGGGACAATTCGTGACCTTCGCAGGCCGGATTCCGGCCTGCCGGCCCGCCTCCCGCCACACGTTGCCTCGCGCCCGCCGCGTCGCCATACTATGAACTGGTTTCAAACCCTCCCCCTTCCAGGGGGAGGGCAGGGTGGGGGTTTGAGCGGCCACGATGTCTTCGGCGCATTCAACCCTCCTCCAACCCCTCCCTGAGAGGGAGGGGGGTAATTCGAGAGCCTCGGCGGGGCTCTCATGCGCGATGGGGCTGAGGGAGGGCGACACGGTGAGCACGGACAAACCCGTCGATCTGCGCAGCGATACGGTCACACGCCCCACGCCGGCCATGCGCAAGGTCATGGCCGAGGCGCTGGTGGGCGATGACGTCTTTCGCGACGACCCGACCATCAACCGGCTCGAAGAGCGCACGGCCGAACTGTTGGGCAAGCCCGCGGCGGTGTTCGTGCCCAGCGGCGTCATGGCCAACCAGACGGCCATCCGGGCCCACACCGAGCCGGGCGACCAGGTCATCGCCCACGTCGACAGCCACATCAACCGGTATGAGTCCGGGGCTCCGGCGGCCCTGTGCGGCGTCCATCTGACGCTGATTGAGAGTCCGCGGGGGATTTTTGACGCCGAGGACGTGCGCGGCGTGCTGCACCCTTCCGAGTCGCACTACCCCCCGTCGAAGCTCATCGTTCTGGAGAACACGCACAACCGCGGCGGCGGCAGCATCTGGCCGGTCGAGAAGTTCGCCGCCATCCGCCGCGTGGCCGACGATCGCGGGCTCAAGATCCACCTCGACGGGGCGCGGCTGATGAACGCCAGCGTGGCGAAATCGCAGAAGCCGCAGGCATGGACGCAATATGCCGATACGGTGTCGATGTGCTTCTCGAAGGGGCTCGGGGCGCCGGTCGGGTCGGCGGTGGCCGGTTCGGCGGAGACGATCAAGCGCGTCCGGCGCTTCCGCAAGATGTTCGGCGGCGGCATGCGTCAGGCGGGGATCATCGCCGCCGGGGCGCTCTTCGCGATCGAGAACCACATTCCGCGGCTGGCTGAGGATCACGAGAACGCCCGCCGGCTGGGCGAGGGGATCGCGAATATCCCCGGCCTGTCGATCGAGCTCGACGAGATCGAGACCAACCTGTTGTTCTTCAACCTGGAGCCCGCGATCGGCGCCGCGGCACAGTTCGTCACGGCGCTGCGCGAGGCGGGGGTGTGGATGCTGGCGGAGTTCGGTCAGCGGGTCCGGGCGGTGACGCACCTGGACGTGAGCCGCTCGGACATCGACCGGGCGATTCCGATCATCGAGCGGGTGACCCGGAGCCTGCGGAAGCAGTCCCCGCGGCTGTATCCGCGACTGTCACTGTGACCGCGACTGTGACGGTGTCCACCATCGGCCCGCGATCACGCGAGGATTGCTTTGAGCGAGTCCCCCCCCCCGTCGTCGCCGTCCGCCGCCTCGGGTGAGCCGGCCTGGGTCACGCGCCTCGCGCGGTCGCACCCGCAGGCGCCGTTCATCGTTCCGTTCCTCGTCTTTCTGGCCATCATGGCGGCCGAACGGCTGTTCGATCCCTCGTGGCGGACTTTCACGTACGCGCTGCGCAGCGGCGCGAGCCTCTACGCGGCGTGGCTGTTCCGGGGCTACTACCCGCCGCTGGGCAAGTGGCACCTGCACATCGCCATCCCGGTCGGCGTGATCGTGGCGTTCGGCTGGGTCGAGGTTCACCACTGGTTCGCCGGCTGTACGCATCAGCCCTGTCGCATGCTGGGGCTGCTGGGTATTTCGCATCACTTCGAGGGTCTGGGCTGGTATCGTCGCTTCGCCACCTTCGACGACAACCCGGCCAACTACTTCATCCCTTCGGAGCACTACCAGTCGCCGGCGGGCCTGTGGGCGTTCCTGATCGTCCGTATCGGCGGGGCGTCCACCGCGGTGCCGGTGATCGAAGAGATCTTCTGGCGCGCGTTCGTGCTGCGCATCCTGATCGACTGGCACCGGTTCGAGGAAGTGCCCTACGCGAAGTTCACGGTCATGTCCTTCCTGGTCAGCTCGCTCCTCTCGGCGGTGTCTCACCAGCCGCAGTGGGAAGTGGGCATACTCTGCTGGTTCGTGTACAACGCGGTGTACTACTGGAAGAAGAGCCTCGCGCTCTGCATGATCACCCACGGCATCACCAACTTCACGCTTTATGTCTATGTCTACTACGCGCAAGACTGGCGGTTCTGGTAGGCCGGCCCGCGGGCCGGTGTGGTGGCTGGCGGGGCTGCTGCTCGCGGTCGCCCCGGCGGCGGCGCAGCGGGTCGCGCCGACCACGGTGGATCCGTGGAGCGGCGACGGCGTGCCCACCCTCCCGGTGACGCGCAGCCCCATTTTTCACACGATGGACATCTCGGGTCTGCTCCGCGACGAGTGGCCCGAGACCGTGCTGAGCTATGCCCGGGCGCTGCATCGGCTGTCGGTCAGCATCCCCCCGCGCGAAGGCGTCGTGCTCAACCTGGCGTCGCCGGCGCTGCTGCACAGCGTCGCCCGGCATGACCCCGCGGCCATCGCCGGGCTGCGCAGCCTGGCCGACTCGCAGCGGCTGGCGATTTCCGAAGCGTCGCAGTGGGTGGCCCCGGATGTGCGGATGCTGCGCGGCGAGTCAATCGTGCGCCAGCACCTCGCCGCCTTCCGCTACTGGGTGGAGGACTGGCGGGCCTGGCCGGAGAACGCCGCTTCGCCCCGGCCGCAGCCGCGCCCCGCCGCGGCGGGGGCCGGGCTTGTCTTCCGCGTGGCGCCGGTGGAGCGACTGCTGGAAAGCCCGGTCAGCCTGGCTGATGCGTCCCGAGCTGCGCGGCTCTCGAACCGCAGCGAACTCAAGTCGCTGCACCGGCAGGCCGAGGCGGCGCTGCTCTCCGCCGAGGCCCTCGCCGCCATCGCCTCCCTCTCGGGCATGACCTATCCCACCGGCGACCTCGGAGAGTCCTCTCGGTCGTTGCTCTTCTGTCAGCAGCATGACACGCTGGGCGGCGCCTGTCTGCCGGGCAATTACGACTACGCCGAGATGCTGCTGCGCGGCGTGAGGGACCGCGCGGCGTGGGTCGAGGGCGCGGCCATGCGACACCTCGCCGCCCGCGTGCCCGCACCCGCCGGCGACTACGGCATCGTCGTGGCCAACCCGCTGGGCTTCCGCCGCAGCGCCGTTGTCTCGCTCGACGCCGAGCCCGGCACCAGCCGCCAGTCACGCTACCGCGTGACGCGCTCCGACGGCCGCGAGGTCAACTGGCAGGTCGTTCGCACGCGCAGCGGCGACCGCCTGCAGATCGCCGCCGAAGAGGTGCCCGCGTACGGCTTCGAGACGTACTCGGTGGTGCGGCTGGCCGACGCGACGCAGTTCACGCCGCACGACCCCGCCCCCGGCGCCGACCGGGTCGAGGCCCGCGTCGATCCCGAGGCCATCCGCATCGAAAACGGCGTCGTGCGCGTGCTGCTCGACAAGCACGACGCGCAGATCATCAGCTACTTCGACAAGCGTCACGAGCGGGAGCGGCTGACCGGCGGGCGCAAGGGCAACGTGCTCGAGGTGCACTACGAGAACCCCGGCGACGCGAGCCTCGACGCCTTCGGGACGATCACCTCCGTCGAGCCGCTCGCCTCGCGCGAGGACACGACGGTGACGGACCAGGGGCCCTACGTCGGCCGGGTCCGCGTGACGCGGCGCTACCGCAGCTCGGTCATCGAGCAGACGTTCACGCTCCGCGCCGGCTCGCCCCGGCTGGAGGTGGAGACGCACTACTACTGGCGCGAGCCGCCGCACGGCGACGAGCCTTCGCCAATCCTGCGCGTCGCCTTTCCGGCGGCCGAGGGCGAAGGGCTGTCGGCCCGGTTCGGCGTGCCCTATGGCGAGGTGGCACTCGGTCCTGACGGCTCGGAGCGAGCGGGGTTGTCCTATGGCGCGCTGACCGGCCCGGCGGGTGGGTTGGCGCTGCTGACCGAAGACCGGCACGGCTTCTCCGCCTCGGCCGACGGGACGTTGCGTATGACGCTGCTGCGGACGCGCTTTCAGCCCATGAACCCGTCGCAGTTCATCACCAGCCGCATGCACTACGCGGTGATGCCGGTGGCGGCGGACACCTCACCGGCCGAGCTCGCCGCGGCCGCGGAGGACTTCGCGATGCCGTTGGTGGGCCGCCGCGTGGAATCGTCCGCCGCCGCCGTCCTGCCGGCGCGGTTTGAAGCGCTCGACACCTCCACGATGGCGCCGGGAACGCGGGCGGTGTGTTTCAAGCGCGCCCACGATGGGGAGGGGTACATCCTCCGCGCGGTCGCGCCGGCGGCGATGACCTCGGGCGGGGCGGTCGCGCCGGGCTTCCCGGTGCGGCACGCGGAGGTCAGCTCGTGTCTCGAGTGGTGGGGACGCGACGAGGCGGTCTTCGCCGGGCAGGCGGCGACGGCCGACCCTGCCGGCTGGCTGGGCCGCAACATCTACGACCCCAACCAGCGCATGATCCCGCTGGTGATGAAAAGCAGCCGGATCCTGACGATTCGTGTGCTGCCCGGGGGGGAGCCGAAGGCGGGTGCGGCCGAGGCGGAACCCGTGCGGCCGGATTCGCCGTAGCTCCGGGATTGCTGTTGCGACGATCGACGCAAAGAAGTCCGCCGTTACGCGGGATACAACTTCCGCGCTCTTGCCAGACTCGGGCCGGCTTTGGCGCCGGCCGCTACGAGAGCATGCCCGCACGAACAGGGCTGCGCGTCTCCGTGGCCCTCCGTGTTTCTCCGTGTGCTCTGTGGTTCGTATTCAATTCCGCAGGTCGGCCGGCATTGGCGGCGGGCTGCGCCAGGTTCCTGTGGAGCCCGATTCTTGTTGCCCCCCCGATCTGGTATACTGAACCGCACGTCGCTGTTCCCCTGACCGCCGGAGCCCTGATGCCGGGGCGAGAGCGTGGATGCCGTGATGAGACCCCGGGCAATTCCTGCCATCGCCTCGCTCCTGCTGGCAGCCGCCAGTGCCACGGCCGGGCCGATCCTGATCGCCTATGATGACGGACAGGGTATCCGGCGGCTCTCCGGCGGCACGCTGGGGTTCCTGAACGTGTTTGCGGTCAAGCTGACTTCCTTCGAGGACCGGACGGTGCTGGAGTATCCGCTGTCGTCGCTGCAGGGGGCGGTGACGGAGGCGTATCTGGATCTGTGGATATCGAATTTCGATCCCGGCGGTGCTGTTGGGGTGATCGATGTCTATGCCTACGAGGCCGATGGCGAGATCGTGCTATCCGAGTTCTTCAGCGGTACCTACTTCACCTCGTTCGCGGCGAACAGCCAGCCGAACTTCGTTTCGGTCGACATCACCGGACTCATCGGAGGCGCGGTGATGGACGGCTGGTCCCATATCGGTTTTCGACTATCCACCTTCGGACTGGACAGATTTCTTCTTGGTTCGGCCGTGCTGGCTCCCGAACCGCGGCTTCGCGTGATCCCCGAGCCGGCCTCCGCAGCCTGCTTTGTCGTCGTCCTGGTCGCGCTGGCTTCTCACCGCTCGACGCCGCGCTCGCGGAAGCTGCATACCTCCGCGTGAAGGCGGCCGCGCGGCTCCGTGGCCCTCTGTGTTTCTCTGCGCCCTCTGTGGTTCGCATTCTTCCTGCGCGCCGGCCGGACTACGCGCCCAGCATCTTCGCGTAATACCATGCGAGGTACTCCTTGACCATGCGGTGGCTGCTGAACTGCGCGGGAATCGTGGTCAGCGTCCGCCGCATCATCCGGATCCACGCGGTGGGCAGCCCGGCGCGGTCCCGCCGGTAATAGGCCGGAATCACGTCGCGCGTGAGACGCGTGTAGAGCGACGTCGCGTCGCGGCGATCCTCGGCCTTGGTGCCCCGGCTGTCGACCGGCCTGCCGATCGCCCATCCGTTCGATCCATCTTGGCAGGCTTCCGGCCACCAGCCATCCAGATTGCTGAGGTTCAGCCCGCCGTGCAGCGCGGGCTTCATCCCGCTGGTGCCGCTGGCTTCCTGCGGGCGGCGCGGGTTGTTGAGCCACACGTCCACGCCGGCCACGAGGTGCCGGGCGATTTCCATGTCATAGTCGGCGAGCAGGACCACGCGCCCCTTGAAGCGTTTCGAGGCCGCGTGCTTCGCGACGGCCGCGACGAACGCCTTGCCCGCCTCGTCGGCCGGGTGGGCCTTGCCGGCGAAGATGATCTGCACCGGCCTGGTCGCGTCGCCGACGAGCCGGGCGAAGCGAGCCGCGTCGGTGAAGATCAGCGTCGCCCGCTTGTAGGTGGCGAAGCGCCGCGCAAAGCCGATGGTCAGGGCCTCCGGGTCGAGCGGGCCGCGGCTGCTGCGCGTGGCCAATCCTTCGCCCTGTTTGCAAAGCACGAAGTCGCACAGCTCGCGCTTGAACTCCGTGTGCAGCGACCAGAGACGCTCGGCGGGAATGCGGGCCACGTTCTTCCAGACGCGCGGATCGTCGTGGGCATCGCGCCAGCCGTCGACGAGATACTCGTCGAGCAGGGCTTCCATCTTCGGATGCATCCACGTGGGGACGTGGACGCCGTTGGTGATGTGGCCGATGGTCGGCGCGCCCGCCCGGCGGCGCGGCCATACGTCCTTCCACATCCGCCGGGACACCTCGCCGTGCAGGCGTGATACGCCGTTGCGATGATCGGAGAGCCGCAGCGCCAGCGGCGTCATGCCGAACTTCTCCCGGTCGCTGGTCGGGTCGATCCGGCTGAGCGACAGCATCCGCTCCCAGCCGATGCCCGTCGCCTCGGCCCAGGGGGCGAAGTACGCCTCAACGAGTTCAGGCTCGAACGTCTCGTTGCCTTCGGGCACGGGGGTGTGCGTGGTGAAGACCGTCGAGCGGGCGACGTCGCCGACCGCCTGGGAGAACGTGCGGCCGCTCTCGATCTGCTCGGCCACGCGCTGAACCGCGCAGAAGGCGGCGTGGCCTTCGTTGAGGTGGCACGCGGCGACCGGCAGGCGCAGCGCCTGCAGCAGCATCCAGCCGCCCACGCCGAGCACGATCTCCTGGCGGATGCGCGTGTCGCGATCGCCGCTGTAGAGCCGCTCGGTGAGCTTTCGGTGCTTCGGTGCGTTGTCGGGCAGGTTGGTGTCGAGCAGGAAGATCGGCACGCGACCGACGTCGAGCCGCCACGCCCGGACGAGCACCGTATCTTCGCCGACAGGCACGCGCAGCCGCAGCGGTGAGCCGATCGTCTTCTCGGCGGATGCGAGGCCGCAGCGCCAGGCCGCCGCCTTGCGGCCCGCGGGGGTGCACACCTCGGTCAGGGGCATGCGGTCGGGCGAAAGCGTGTCGTAGCGATCGACCTGTCGGCCGCCCGCGATGCGCTGCCGGGTGTAGCCGCGCCGCCAGAACATGCCCACGCCGACGAGCGGCAGGCCCAGATCGCTGGCGCTCTTGAAGTGGTCGCCGGCGAGCACACCCAGCCCGCCGGCGAAGATCGGCAGCGACTCGTGCAGGCCGAACTCCCTGCTGAAGTAGGCCACTGCGCATCTCGATTGTCCGGTTCGCTTCGTGTCGTACCACGCCTTCGCGGCGAGGTAGCGTTTCAGCCGTCCGTGGACGCGCTCCGCCTCGCGGCAGAACGCCTCATCCGCCTGCAGGGCGGCGAGCCGCCGGGCGGGCAGCTTGGCGAGCAAGGCGGTCGGGCTGTGCTCGACGCGGGCCCAGGTGCGCGGGTCGACCGACTCGAACAGCCTCCTCCCGTCGGGATGCCAGCACCACCAGAGGTTGTGGGCGAGGTCGCGAAGCAAGCCGGGCATGTCGCCGGCAGCGGAGGCGGTCCGCCGGCCGGCAGATCGGGAGCGAGTGGGCATGTCTGTCAGTTCCTGACCTTGGGGTTTCAGCCTGCCTCGTCGGCCGCGCCGCCGACGTGGTCCGTTGGCCGCAGCGGGCGACGGCCGCCTGGCAGCGGCGCGCCATCGCGGGCGGCAGATTATCCGCTGAAATGGTACAGGAAGATGTTCGCGTCGACGAGATCCGCGTCGCCGTCGTCATCGAGATCGGCGTCGACGCCGGCGGGGCAGTCGGCGTGCGGGCCCGCCCCCGGACCGCCGAGGCAGAGGCTCATGAGCAGCCAGTCGTCGAGGTCGATCAGGCCGTCGCCGTTCAGGTCGGCGCGGAAGATGTCATCCACCAGCGGGCCTTCCGCCTCGGTTGCGGGGAAGAGGAACTCGAACCCGCCACCGACGCGCGCCGCCCACGCGGCCTCGTTATGCTGATGGCCGTAGCCCACGACGTGGCGCAGGTCGCTCCCCAGCACCCAGCCGTCGCGCAGCAGGTTGTCGCGGACGTTCATCGTTCCCCAGGCGTTGTCGTTGCTCGTGCCGCTGTCGCCGCTGTCGAGGTAGATGCGCAGATCCCGGTGCGATCCGGCAGCGACGCGGGCGGGGAAGTTGCCGAACTGCCACGAGCCGGACATCGGCCCTACCCGCCCGAAAACCCCGCCGAAATCCCAGCCGAGATAGAGCGACACCAGTCCGCCGAGGCTCGAACCGATCGTGCCGGTGTTCGCCCGGTCGGGCAGTGTGCGATAGGTCGCGTCGATCAGCGGCTTGAGTTCGTTCACCAGGAACGCGGCGTAGTCGTCCGCTTCGCCGCCGTCGTCGGGGGGGATGTAGTTGTCGAAGCGGTTCGCCGTGTTGTCCACGCCCACGATGATCGTCTCGCGCATCCGGCCGCCGCGGATCGCCGTGTCCGCGGCGGTGTGCGCGTTCCACGAGCCGAACGGACCAATCTCGAAAACGTTCTGCCCGTCGTGCATGTAGAGCACGGGATACCGTCGCTCGGGATGCTGGTCATAGCCGCGCGGCAGCAGCACGCGGTAGCGGCGGAACTCACCGCCGAGATGGGTCGAGTTGATGCCCGGCGGGCTGGCGGGGTTGTAGTCGCGCCGAGGGCCGGCCACCGTCGCCGCGGGAAAGTAGTCGAACACGTTGCCGCTCTGGACGAGGAAACCGTCGAGCCGCGTCCGGTAGCTGCCGCTCACGGGGTCGCGGCCCGCCCCGCCGCCATTCGTGAAATAGAACTCGATCTCTGCCCCGCCGACGCCTACGCCGATCGTTCGCCAACGGCGCTCACCCGCCGAACGTCCCGGCCCGAAGTCCGTCATTGTGGTTGCGGTGAACACGTCACCGGCGTGGGTGCGCCAGTTGAGGACCGGCGGGCTCCAGCCGCTGTGGTAATACAGCCCCTTGCGGCCCGGGCGGTGGCTCGAAGGTCCGGTGGCGGCGGCGATCGGGCTGCCGATGGGGTTGTGGTTGGCCGGGTTCGACCACTGGGCGACCGCGTCGTTGCGCCAGGTGAACTGGTAGGTGTAGGTGCGTCCCTTCGGCAGCGCGATTGCGGCCTGCCACAGCGGGTAGCTGCCGGGTTCGAGCTTAACGGCGAAGGCGGGGTTGCCGCCGCCGAGTTCCGGCAGGTCGCCGAGGACGTAGACGCTCTGGCCGATCACGGTCGTGTGCGTGATCGCGAAGACCACGTCCTCGGCCGTCTCGCCGCGGGCGGGCGGGGCCCCCGTCATCGTGGTCATGAGTGCCAGGCCGATAACCCCGGCGCGGTGAGCCGACTTTCGCATACCCCATTCCCCCAGCCGGCTGTGAAGAGCCGTTGCTTCGAGTGTAGCGATCGGCCGCAGGGCCTACAACGCGGCAGGGCTCGGACCCCGCCTGGTCCCTCCGAGGCCGCAGCCGAGGGCCGGTGATTATCGGCACACGCCGCCGTAAGCGGCCACCGGGGCGGACTTCGTTAAGGCGATTGGGAACTTCCGCCGACAAGTCAGCAGCGGACCGCGCGCCCGGGGATTGGGACACTCTCTCCGCGGATGGGGATAATGTGCGCGGTCGAGTTACGCGTCGGGGAGCCCGCCAGCTATGCACCACTACGACTGTCGTCCGCGATCAGCCTTCACACTCGTCGAGGTGCTGATCGTGGTCGTGATCATCGCGATCCTCGGGGCCATCGTCGTCCCCAAGTTCGCGGACGCCAGCACCGATGCCAAGGTCAATCAGCTCGTGACGACCGTACGCATCGTGCAGAAGCAGATCGACAGCCGCCGGATCGAACTCGGCTCGATCCCCACCGCGATCGATCCGACATGGTTCTCGCCGCCGGAGGTTCCCGAGCATCCGGTGAATACCTTCGGCGTGCCGAACATTGAAACGGTGGCCACATCGGGCCTGCGTCATCCGGCCAACAAGGTGCTCAAGTCGGGCGTGAACGGAGCGTTCTGGTACAATCGCACCGAGGGCGTGTTTCGGGCACGGGTCATCGACATGGGCACGGAGGCGGAAACACGCGAGATGTACAACCGCGTCAACAACAGTGGCGAGTCGTCGCTGGGCAACTACAGCAGCGGCGGTGGCGGTGGCGGGCTCTGCGGCGGCGGGGGGGGAGGCTGGTCGTAGATGATCGAGGGACGGGCAGGACGTTGGCTCGGCGCCTTGTTCGTCATTCAGTTCGTCGTCGTCTGCGGGATCAAAACCTACAAGGGCGTCGCGCCCGAAATCCTCTGGATGTCACACACCAGCCTGCTCTGCGCGGGCGTCGGGCTGCTGGCGCGATCCCGCTTCCTCGTCGGCACGGCCTACGTCGCGATCTTCTGCCTGCACACGATGTGGCTGGTCGACTGCCTCACCCTGATCGTCACCGGCCGCTCACCCCTGGCCATCACGGCGTATCTCGCCGAGGCGGATCGGTGGTCGTGGGTGGCCACGAGTCATCACTTCTACCTCGCCCCTGCGCTGGCCGTGGCGGTCTATCGGGTGCGGTCCCTGCCGGCGACCTGTCTGCTCGGCGCGGTAGCGATGTACATGGTGCTGACGGTGGTGTGCCGCGCGGTATCGCCGCGGGGGCTGAACGTGAACTACGCCTACGGCGTGGGCGCCTCGCCCCGGTGGGAACTCATCGACCGCATCAACCTGCTGCCGGATACGGTGTACCTGCTCGTGCTTAATGCGGGGGTGGCGCTGCTGTTCTTCCTCCCGGCGTTTGCGGGAATCCGGCTGCTGATGGCCCGACGGCGTGTCATGCGCGATGGGGCGCAGCCGAACGCCTGACGGTGGCCGCGAGGGCGTGCGGCGTCAGTCGTGAAGAACGAGGGACGGCGCGGCCACGGACCGATCCGCCTCGGACGCGGCCAGGATGACGCGCTCGGCCGACTTCGGCGGCATCGCCAGCGACTTGCGACAGGTGTGGAAGCGGATGATGTTCGCCAGCAGCACCGTCACCAGCGACTGTCCCAGCGCAAAACCCAACAGCCCCGCCAGCACCACGCGCGACCAGTGCACGCTGATGTAGCCTTCCGTGATGCGCGAGAGCAGCCCGCCACCGATCAGCCACGTCAGCAAGGGCACCACGATGGCCGACTGCCAGACGAATGACCGCAGCGTGTAAAGCCTGTCGAGCGCAACGCTGAAGAACGTGCGCGACGGTGTGCGCTCGGCGACGAGACGGTGCAGGTTGTCCGCCAGCACGGCGGAGGACATGAGGGTCATACCCGCCGCACCGAGGAACGAACAGAACAGCAGGCGGTAGATCGTGGATTCCTCGAGTGCACCGACATGCAGCCAGGTTTCGATCGGGTGCATCGCGAGAAGCACCATGCTCGCCAGGCACGCGAGGGACAGCGCGAGAAAGAGCCGTGCCGGCCGCCACATGAGCGTCATGGCCAGGATGGTCCGAAGGAACCGCACGCCGTCGCGAACGACGCTGAGCTTCGACTCGCCCACGCGCTCTTCATACGCGATGGGCACCTCGATGATCCGCAGGTGATCGTCGAGCAGGGCGCGGGCGCTCATCGCGGGCGTGAAGTGCAGTCCGTCGGGCAGCGGATAGAGCTGCCGGAGGGCGTCGCGTCGGATGACGCGCATCCCGCTCGCCGTGTCGGTCACCGGCCGGTTGGCGAGCGATGAGAGAATGAGGGCGTAGATGCGATTGCCCAGCCGCCGGATCTTGGGCATGCGGCTGCCGGGGCCCATGCGCGAGCCGAGCACGACGGCGGCGTGCTCCGTCACGAGCTTGCGGCACATCGGCCCGAAGTAGGTCGGGTCGCAGGTGCCGTCCGCGTCGAGGAATCCGACCAGGTCGCCGGTGCTCCGCTCGAAGCCCGCCTTGATGGCCGCGCCATAGCCGCGGTTCTTCTCGAAGGTGATGAGTTCGATCTCGTCGTAACCCGCGGCGATCTCGGCCGTGCGGTCGGTCGAGCCGTCGCTGACCACAATGATCTCGACCGCATCGACGGGCGATGCGGCGACGATGCCAGGCCGGGCGGCCAGACAGCGCTCGATGATCGAGCCGATCGCTTCTTCCTCGTTCAGCGCCGGGATGACGATGGATAGTTTCATGGGTGGTTCCCATAACCCATCGGCTGGGGGCGGCGCGGGGTTTAGCTGTCGGCGACGGGGGGAGAGAGCGGGTTACGGGTGGACTTTCCGCTGGATCGCGCAAAAGTCGCGCAGGTCCGCGTCGTGGTCGCCGTCGGTGTCGGCGCAGAGGCAGGCGTCGGGCGAGTCGACCCCGGGGCCCGTGAGGCAGTCGACCAGGCCGCCGGCGTCCGCCGCGTTGGTCAGGCCGTCGCCCGTGCAGTCGCCGATGGGCCCGGCGATCTCGCGGCGGAACAAAACCATCGTGTCGAACATGTCGGAGTCGCCGTCCCCGTCGCGGTCGAGGCAGTCGCAGCGGGCGTCGAGTGTCGCGCCCGGGCCGGCGGAGCAACTGACGATGTCGCCGGGAAGGGCGAAGCGCGGCGGTCCGCCACCGCAGACGGGCGGCGCGCCGAACCACGACGGGATGCGCAGGAGCGGATCGCCGACCAGTTCCCACATGAAGTTGCGGTACGGGTTCGCGCTGAACATCGCCTCGCCCAGCGTCCAGCCCTCGGCCAGGCCCCATACGATCGTGCTGGGGTCCGGCTCGTTGCCGAGGAACGGCTCCGCAGTCGCGCCGATGGCCGCGGCGTACTGGCCGGCGAACAGAGCGTTGGGCACGAAGCGGCCGTTATGGGCGGTGCGGCTGCGCACGGTGGTGGCGCCCCAGCTGTTGAGGGCGTAGCCCAGGATCCGCGTGCCCGCAGGCACGCCGCCCCAGGGCACGGACTGCCATCCCGCGATGCGGTACCAGCTGAAGTGCATCGCGCAGGACGGGGTCGCATCCGTCTCCGATTCGAATTGCATCCACGGGAAGCGCTCTGGCGGATCGGTCAGAATCGGGCTTTGCACCATGAACCGCAGGGCCATCCACTCGGCGCCGGCTGGCGACTCCGGATCGATGTAGTCGTAGTACAGCAGATCTGAGGCGGGCAACGACGCGGCCGTGCTGATCGCCTGGGCGCGGGTCGTGAGCGCCATCGCCTCGGCGAGCGTCGGCGCGTCGATGCGCGCGGTCATGTACGCGCCGGCCTGCAGCGTGGCCTTCGTCAGCCGCGGGCGCGGCGCCTGCCAGTAGCCCACGAAGAAGTGGGGGTTCGGTCGCTGGTAGTAGGTGAACGAGGTCAGATCCGTCAGGTTATTCGCCACGGACCAGCCCCCGCCCCCGGGCAACGGCGGGCGCGTCTCGTCGAGGTAGTGGTTACCCGGAACGCGGTAGCCGACCAGGATGCCCATGATCCGCGCGGAGACGGCCGGGTTGGCCGCGAGGTAGGCGATGACCGGGTTGTAGATCTGGTCACGGAAGAGATCGCGCTGAATTCGTTCGAGGTTCGCGTCGACGTTCAGGCCCAGCGCGTTTTCGGGCGGAACACCCCACGCCGCCAGGTAGAAGTCCTTCCAGGCGATGCTGTCGGGGTTGTTGACGTTGTACAGAACCAGCCAGCTGTCCGGCATGGCGGCAGTCCGCTCGGCGGCGGGGATCTCGCCGGCCTGCAGTGCGGACGAAAGTACGAGCATGGCCCCGATGGCCATGCTTATCGGAAGGCGCATGGATCCCCCTCCGGCATGGGTTGCCGGCGCGGTGAGCAGCGTACGAGCGCAATTCGGCTGGCTCTACTATAGCCGCGTCAGGCCTCGGGCGGGAGCGGCGGCATTGAAAACATGGATGTTTTGTGCCGAATAGGGGGTTATCCGCCGAGATTCGTGGAATCCCCATTTTAACTTACACTGACAACAGTACAGTGCCGGGCGGAGGCAGGCCATCGTCGGGGGGCAGCGGGTGGCTGGCGATCAGCCGGTGACGGCGCCGGAGCCAGCGCTGAACCGCGAGCGGAGCCGCGTGGACCGCGGGGCGACCCGCCGGCCCTTGGGCTTGCTGCTTTCGGCCAGGATCTTGTCGGCGAGGGCCGACTGCACGGGTGTGGGCTCTTCGAAGAAGCTCCCCATGTGCCGCACGCGCTGATAGCGGGCGGAGACGAGCTCATCGACCTGGCGGGCCTTGAGTTCGGTCAGGGTGACGTCGAGGAACCGCGCGAGGTTGGCGGCAGCCTGGTCGGGATGGCGGTGTGCGCCCCCGATGGGCTCGTCGATGATCTCGTCGATGATGCTGAGGCGCTTGAGCGACTTGGCGGTCAGGTTGAGGGCCTCGGCCGCGTGCTGGCGGCGTTCGGCCGTCTTCCACAGGATCGCCGCGCAGCCTTCGGGCGAGATGACCGAGTAGAAAGAGTTCTCGAACATGGCGACGCGGTCGCCCACGCCGATGCCCAGCGCGCCCCCGCTGCCGCCCTCGCCGATGACCACGCAGACCACGGGAGTCCGCAGGCGGGACATCTCGAGCAGGTTCACGGCGATGGCGGAGGAGATACCCCGCTCCTCCGAGCCGACGCCCGGATAGGCCCCCTGCGTGTCGATAAGGCAGACAACAGGCAGGCCGAACTTCTCGGCCAGCTTCATCTTGGCCAGCGCCTTGCGGTAGCCCTCGGGGTGGGCGCAGCCGAAGTTGCACGCCACGCGCTCCTTGATGTCCTTGCCCTTGTTGTGGCCGATGAACATCACCTTGTGCCCCGATTTGTTGCCGGGCAGGGTGCTGGGCAGGCGGGCGAAACCGGTGATCATGGCCCGGTCGTCGGCGAACAGCCGGTCGCCGTGAAGCTCGCAGAAGTCCTTGAAGATCATCCGCAGGTAGTCGGGCGACAGCGGCCGCTTGGGGTGGCGGGCGACGAGGACTGTCTCCCACGGAGTCAGGCTGGCGTAGAGCTTACGCATCGTGGCCTGAAAGCGGGAGGCTTGCTCGGCGATCTCGGCGGCGTTGTCGCGCCCGGAGGTAGCCTGCTCGCGGTGGAGGGCCTCGATATCCTGGGCAATGCGCAGGAGGGGCTTCTCGAACTCCAGGAAGTCACCCGCCCCCGCAGCTGGGGTAGACGGCATCGCTTTGGTCATGGTCTGAGCGTCACTGGCCCGGCGTCGGGCTCGTCGGTGCCTCTGCGCCAACGGAGGCACCAACCGGGGTGCCATGTTAGCCGCTTCTTAATCGGAGGCAAGCTGATTCTGCCTCCGATGCCCGAAACTTACACTATCAATTCACAGGTGCCGCTATCGCTGAATTCCAAGCGGCCCCACCGAGACTTCTACCGTCGGTAGGTTGCTGCGCTGCGGGCGGCAAAGTCCGCCCGGGTCGGATCTTGTCGCCGCTGCACGGGGAGGCGCGGCAGGCGGTCGGAACGGCAAGAAATGCGCGATGCTCCGGCCTGTGAATTGAACGGAGAAACGGGTCGGCAGTCACGCAGACCCGCGATACGGGAAGAGGGGGCCGCGTTCCGCGGGAGGGGGCGGCCGCCGAATGGTCTACTGGGGTGCGCCGGCTTTGGCCATGGTGCGGTTGATCTTCTCGGCGAGGGCGTCGACGGTGAAGGGCTTCACCAGATAATCGTTCACTCCCGCCTTTACAGCCTCGATGACGCGGCCCTTCTCCGCCTCGGTCGTGCACATGATGATCGGCAGGGCCTTGTCCTTCTCGCGGACCTTGCGCACCAGCGTGATGCCGTCCATATTGGGCATGTTCCAGTCGACGATCATGAGGTCCGGGCGCTGGGTGGCCAGGATCTTGAGCGCCTCGATCCCGTCGCCCGCCTCGAGCACATCCTCCAGCTGAAGCTGCTTGAGGACGTTCTTCTGGATGGCGCGGATGGTTCGCGAATCGTCTACGAGGAGGATCTTCATGCACCGGCTCCGGCGACCTCAGGGGTGGGGCTCATGGCGGCCTTCTCCTGGCGGATGGCCACGTCCACGAAGACCTTGCCCAGGTCCGTTTCGCAGGGGATCAGGATTCGCGGGTAGGTCCGCGACTGTGAGACGACGTGTTCCTTGCCCACGATGACGCTGGGCAGGGAGATGCTGACATTCATACCCTCGAACTGGGTCTTGGCGTTGCCGGCCACCATGTTGGCCAGCTCGCCGATGGCGTCGGCGAAGTCCGGGTGGGCGGCGTCGATCGGCGTGCCGGCGAAGGCGCTGGCGCATTTGCAAGCCACGTCGAGCGGGAAGCAGAGCACCACGCAGCCCGACACGTCGCCCGACAGGCCGATGACGCCCGAGACGTCCGCGACGGCCTTGTGCCCGTCAAGCAGTGACGGCTTGCCGATCCGCACTTTGGTGTGGACCATCGTCTCGAAGACGCGCTTGATGGCGATCATGAAGGGGTTGATGTACTTGACGTCCACTTTCTGCGTACCTCACAAGTGACGTGCCCGATCGCCTCAAGCGACCCGCAATGGCGCGAAAGACTGCAAGGTGGATCGGCGGAACCCGCCGGCCGGTTTAGGTCTGATCCGGACGTCCCGGGGACGAGAATCTCCGCCCCCGACTACTCCAGCCAGACTCGGACCTCCCGCCGCCCGTCGTCCGGAGGGAGGATGAAAACGGCCTGCGGGGCGTACCCGCTTCGGCGTACCCGCCGGACCAGATCGCGTGTGTCGATCCCTTCGGAAGCGATGCGGGCGGCCAGGTCGTCGCCCATGAGGGTCTCGATCTCGTCGATGCTCATGGCGGGGAAGGTCAGGGCGACCGTCGTCCGGCCCTCCCTGGCCACGTGAATCCGCAGGTGGCGGGCCATGCCCGGGACCGGGCCGGCGGTGTCCTGGGGCGCGACGGTCTGGAGGGAGACGAGCGCCCCGGCCTGCTGCCGGAGGATCGGCGCCAGCGGACGCGACCAGCTCACGTTCACCTCCAGCCGACGGAGGTACCACGCGAGCCCCCCGATCGCCCGCAGCAGGAACACGAGGTGCGGCGGGCCGCTCATGCGGAAGTTCCAACGGTCGTCGCCGAGGATGTCTTCGACGCGTTCGCGGCGGTGGGCCGGATCGAGCGTGTGGATACCGGGGTCGACAAAGGGCTCGAGGACGACGCGCAGCAGCGCGGGCAGTTTCGCGCGCAGGGGCCGCAGCATGTCATCGCGGAACCCCAGCGCCAGCATGACCCCCAGCGGGTCGCCCGAGCCGGAGGCAGTCATCTCGATGAGCTTCAGGAGCAGCAGCCGTCGCTCGGGTGGAATCTTGGCGACGCTGCCGAAGTCGTAAAGCACCACGGCGCAGCCATCTTGCAGCCGTCGGAAGCGGTAGTTGCCGGGGTGGGGATCGGCGTGGAGCACGCCGTGGCGAAACGCGGCGTCGACGAAACCGCGCACCAGCAGCCGGGCGAGATCGGTCCGGGCCTCCTGCGGCCACGTCGCGGCCTCGTCGATGGTTGCACCCTGCTCCCAGTTGGTGACGAGCACGTCGGGCCGGCACCACTCGTCCACTACGCCCGGGACGATCCACCTTCCGCTCGCGCCGAGCAGCTCGCCGCAGCGGCGCTGCATGAGGCGCTCGTGGTCATAGTCGAGCTCGTCGTTGAGGTCGCGGAGCACCTCCGCCTGGTAGGCGCCGAGGTCAAAACCGCGGCGCAGGTTTCCCACGGGGAGGCTGAGCCAGCCGAGCATCTTCAGGTCATTCATGACCGCCGCGCGGATGCCGGGGTAGCGCACCTTCACCGCGACCTCGCGCCCGTCGTGCAGCGTCGCGCGGTGTACCTGGCCGAGTGAAGCGGCCAGACCGCGCTCGTCCACGCTGTGAAGGACCGACTCAGGGTCCTGCCCCCATGCCTCTGCGAGCAGCGCTTCCACCTGGGTCCATGGCAGCGGCTCGGCGCCTTCGCGCAGCGCCTCGAACGGCTCCACCGCGTCGTCACCCTCGGCCATGCTGAGCATCTGCCCGATTTTCTGGGGAAGGCCACGGAGGCGGCCCATGCGCGCGGCGAGATGCCTCCGGGCCATGTCGGCGGCGCCGGCGTTCGAGGCGGTGCGGATGGCGAGCGAATCGCGCACGAGACCGAGGTAGTCGGTCGAGCGGCCGAGCAGTGAAGACCGCATGCCCGTCTCCCTAGGAAGCAGCGGCTTCGAGCTGCTCGGTCATGCTCTGCGCGATGAGGGCATAGACCTTGCTCGGAATGACGTCGACGTGCAGCGCCGAGGCGAGTTCGGCGATGTCGGACTCGACGAGCTTCAGGACGCGCTGCAGGGAGCGCGGCCGGAGGTCGGTGAGGTGCATCGCCCACGTGCACATGCGCTGCACTTCGTCCTTGCCGCCGGCCTCGCAGAGGAAGCGGGCAATCTCGCCCGCGGCGTTAATCACCCGGGCGAGGCGCGTAACGATCTCGGGAGCCTCGGGCAGATCGGTATCGTGATGGTGGCGGACCGCCTGGACCACCTCCGCGGGCACTGACCACGACTGCAGGGCGATGGCGCTGACGTCGGCGTGCGAGCCGCCGAACTGTTCCACTTCGTGGATGACCATGTCGCCGCCGCCGCGCGGGGAGTATTGGCGGAGGATGGTGGCGTATTCGACCGGCAGCGCCCGCGCCAGCACGATTACGCCGATGTCGGAGAGCAACCCGCCGGTGAAGGCGATGTCCCGAGGCAGGCGGCCGATCTCCTCGGCGATGCGCGAACACAGCACTGCGGTCGCCAGCGAGCGCCGCCAGAAGTAGCTCATGTCGAGGTCCGATAGTTTCGCCTCGCCGATCGAGTTGATCATGCCGCGGCTGATCACCAGCGTGCGGACCTGGCGGATGCCGAGCCGAACGATGGCCTCGGAGATGGAAGCGACCTTGCGCAGCCCGCCCAGCAGGGCGGAGTTGGCCATCCGCAGCACGTCGCTGGCGATGCCGGGGTCGGTGGCGAGGAGCTTGGCGACCTCGTCGTGCCGATAATTCGGGTCGTCAGTGATCTCCAGGAGGCGCGACACGATGTGCGGCGCCGAGGGAATCGCCTGACAGGTTTCGATGCGCTGGAGGATGGTTGGGTTCACGTCTCGGGCTCCGGGGTGAGCGGCCGCACAGTGCAGACGGGGTGTCCGCCTGCTGGGCGTATCGGCAGATGGAGGTCACGGCCTTCGGGGGCGCTGCCGCGCATACCGTAGGTGGGGGGTTTCCCCCAGTTCGCGCTCGCGCCTCAGAAACGCGCCATGTCGGTGCATTCCCGCTTTGAGTATTCCGATACTCACCCAGTCGCGGCGCCCTGCTGGCCGGCCGCGGCGCGGCGTGTCGCATGGGCGCGCGCCGGATGGACAGCGACCTGTCGTCCAACTCGGAACCTATCGCATGACCGCAACCACGGCCGAACCACGCACGGGACGTCAGAGCCAGGCGGCCACCGGCGCCGTCGATGTCGAGCGCGATCAGAACGCACCCGCGGGGCTGTCGCAGATCGTCAGCTTCCGCCTCGCCAACGAGGAGTACGGCGTCGACATCATGCGGGCGCAGGAAATCATCATGCCCGGCCAGATCACGCGGGTGCCCGAGGTGCCCGACTACATCTGCGGGCTGATCAACCTTCGCGGGCATGTGATTCCGATTGTCGATCTGCGGCGGCGGTTCGGCCTCAGCGCCAAGCCCAACGATGAGCACACGCGCATCATCGTCGTCAACGTGGCCAGCAAGACGATCGGCATCGTTGTGGACGCAGTCACTGAGGTGCTGCGGATCAGCGCCGGCCAGATCGAGCCTCCGCCGTCGAGCGTTACGGGCATCGACCACGACTACATCCGCGGGCTGGTGAAGCTCGAGGAGAAGCTGCTGATCCTGCTGAACATCGAGCGCATCCTGTCGCGGCAGGACCAGAACAAGGTTGAGGAAATCTCCAGCGTCTGACCGACGAACCGTCGGCAAAAAGTGCATATTCCGGCGTCCCCATGACCGCCCGTCCAGACACGAGGAATCCACGAATGAGCACGACCCAGAAGAAGGCGTCGACCACAGCGACCGCCGACCGTGAACCCAGCATGCAGGAACTCGTCAGCCAGATCGAGGCCATCCACCGCTCGATGGCGGTGATCGAATTCGAACTCGATGGCACGATCATCACCGCGAACGAGAACTTCACCGCTACGGTGGGGTACAGTCTGGGCGAGATCCGCGGCAGTCATCACCAGATGTTCGTGGGGGAGGAGTATCGCCGCAGCCAGGACTACAAGGAGTTCTGGAATCGGCTGGGCCGGGGCGAGTTCGTGAGCGGCGAGTTCCAGCGCTTCGGCAAGGGCGGCAGGGAGATCTGGTTGCAGGCTTCGTACAACCCGCTGCTCGACGAGAGCGGGAAGCCCTACCGGATCGTCAAGTTCGCGTCCGACATCACCGAGGCCGTGCGCGTCCGCAAGGAGGCGTCGAAGCTGATTCCGGTGGTCGAGAACGCGCCGATCAACATTATGCTCGCCGATCGGGACCTCAACATCACCTACGCCAACCCGGCGACGGTGAAAAACCTGCAGCCGATCGCACACCTGGTGCCGGTGCCGATCGACAAGGTCGTGGGCAGCAACGTCGACATCTTCCACAAGAACCCGAGCTACCAGCGCAAGATCCTGTCAGATCCGAAGAACCTGCCGCACCAGGCGATCATCGAGCTCGGCGACCAGAAGCTCGATCTGCTGGCCAGCGCGATCTACGACCAGGACGGCAAGTACCTCGGCCCGATGGTGACCTGGTCGAACATCACCGAGAAGCTGCGCATGGAAGAGAACCAGCGCCGCATGCAGCAGGAGGCTGACGCCGCCGCGGCCCAGCTTCGCGAGAAGGTGGACCAGTTGCTGGCGAACGTGCAGGCCGCCGCCGCGGGCGACCTGACCACCGTCGTGACCGTGTCGGGCAGCGACGCGATCGGCCAGCTCGGCGAAGGGCTGCAGAGCATGATCCACTCGCTCAGCGGCGTGATCGTGCAGATCCAGGACGCGGCGAGTCAGTTCGCCGACGGGGCCCGCGTGGTCTCGGAAGGTGCGACATCGCTCTCGGAAGGGGCACAGACCCAATCGGCCAGCGTCGAGCAGATGTCCGCCTCGATCCAGTCGCTGAACAACATCATTCAGCAGGTGGCCGAGAATTCGCGCTCGGCCAACACCACCGCCCGAGAGACCACGCAGCGCGCGGAGACAGGCGGGATGGCCGTCTCGAAGAACATTGAGGCGATGAAGCTGATCGACAAGTCGTCGGAACAGATCGGCGAGATCATCGGGGTGATCTCGGAGATCGCCTCGCAGACCAACCTGCTCGCGCTCAACGCCGCGATCGAGGCCGCCCGTGCCGGCGAGCACGGACTTGGCTTCGCCGTCGTGGCCGACGAGGTGCGCAAGCTCGCAGAGCGTTCGAGCGAGGCCGCCAAGGAGATCGCCGGGCTTATCAAGGAATCGACGCAGCGCGTGAAGGAGGGTGCAGCCCTCAGCCAGGAAACCGGCGACGCGCTGAAGAAGATCATCGAAGGCGTCGGCGCCACCGCCCGCGGCATCTCGGATATCGCCGCGTCCACCGAGGAGCAGGCGCAGACCGCGAAGGAAGTGAGCATGGCGATCCAGAACATCGCCTCGGTCACCGAGAACAACGCGTCGGCCGCCGAGGAGATGTCCGGCTCGTCCGAGGAGCTGTCGGGCCAGGCTCAGCAGCTGCGCGAGCTGGTCGGAGCGTTCACTGTCGGTTCGGCCGAGAACGGCGGAGGCGGCGCGCCTGCCGGCCGCCCGTCGGGACCTGGTTCGCTCGGCAAGCCGGGCGTACGCAAGCCTGTCGGCCGCTAGAGCACCGACGGACTCAGCCTCATTGTCCGGTCGGGGCGCCAGGCGGCGCCCCGGCCGGCCCATGGTTTCAAGCAGGAAGACCGCCATGCAGCTCACCACGCTGAGCCAGGACACGTTCGAGCGCTTTGCCGCGCTGGTGTCCGAGCGCGCCGGGATTCACCTGGCCAAGGAGAAACTCCCGCTGCTGAGTAACCGGCTGCGGGCCCGCCTTCGCGCGCTGCACATTGAGTCTTTCGAGGCGTACTACGACCGCTTCTCGGATGCCGAGTTCGTCGAGGAAGAGCTGCCGTTTTTCCTCTCCGCCGTCACGACCAACGAGACCTACTTCTTCCGCAACGAGAAGCTCTGGCAGACGTTCGAGACGCAGTTGCTGCCCGAGTTTATCGAGCGGAACGCCACGCGGAACAAGACAATCAAGATCTGGAGCGCCGCAGCCAGCAGTGGTGAAGAGGCGTACACCTGCGCGATCTGCCTGCTGGAGGGGCTGCCCGCGGGCGGGGCGTGGCGGCCCCAGGTCGTCGGGACGGACATCAGCCGGCGCGTGCTCGATCGCGCCGCCGCCGCGGTCTACAACGACTACGCCGTGTCCAAGATGACGCCTCAGCGGCGCGATCGCTGGTTCACGCGGACGCCCGAAGGCTACCACCTTCACGAAGACGCGCGACGCATCGTGCGGTTCCAGTTTCACAACCTGCGCGACCAGTTCCAGCCCGCGATCTTCGACCTGGTGCTGCTGCGCAATGTGCTGATGTATTTCGATACGGAGATGAAGCAGCGGACGATCCAGGTCGCTCAGGACGCCGTGGCGCCGGGTGGATACCTGTTCATCGGCGACGTAGACCCGACGAGGACCTCGAAGGAACTGATGAGCATCATGAAGCTCGAGCCGCTGACCCCGGGGCTGTACCACAAGCCGCAGCGCAGCCTGTTCAAGCAGAAGTCGGAGTAACGCGCGCATGCTCGAATCGCATGACATTCCTCCTGACCTGATGGCCGGGTTCCTCGACGAGGCCCCGACGTACCTGACGTCGCTCGAAGAGGGTCTCATGGCTTTCGAGAGCCAGGCGCAGAACGGGGCCATTGCCCTGCGCGGGGCAGATGATCACGAGCGGATGAACGAGGTGTTCCGCGCGGCGCACAGCCTCAAGGGCGTTGCCGCTTCGCTCGGCTTCCAGCGCATCCGCGACGTGACCCACCTGATGGAGTCGCTCTTTGACCAGCTGCGCAACGGCGTGCGCGAACTGTACGCCACCGAGGTCGAGGCGCTGTTCGGCGCGGTCGACACGCTCCGCAAGCTGGTGCAGGAGTTGCAGGAGCCGACCGACACGCCGCTGTCGATCGACCAGCCGCTGGCGATGCTGACCGCCATGCTCGAAGGCGGGTCGACGCCCGGCGCCGCGGCTCAACCCGCCGCAGTCGTTCCGCCTGCCCCTGCCGTGGCCGGCGCGAAAGCCGCCCCGGCCGCCGCCGCGGAGGTCGGCGCGGTGCGCGTTCTTCCAGCGATGAGCGGCCTCGACCCTGAGCTGATGCAGCGGTTTACCGAGTCCATGGTCGAGACGATCGACGAAGTCGATCAGCGGCTGATGGAACTCGAGAAGAGCCCCGAGGATGGCGAGATCATCAACGCGATCTTCCGGGCCGCCCACAACATCAAAGGCGCCAGCGGCACGGTCGGCTGCGAGGCGATGCATCGGCTGACGCACGATATGGAGAGCGTCCTCGACCGCGTTCGCGCGGGCGAGGTCATGGTCGACGGGGCCATGTTCGCTGCCTTGTTTGCGGCCTCGGATCGTCTCAAGGGGTACCTGGAGATCGTCCGCAAGGACGACGGATCAGGCTTTGACGTCAGCGGTGACGCGGAGATTTTCTCGGCGTGGCTCTCACCCGTCGCTGAGTCGGCGGCGCCGACCGCCGCGGGGCCGCCTCCATCTGAGGGTCTCGCCGGGGAGGAGAACGCGCTCGAAGTGTGCGTGACCTTCGCCGAGGACTTCAGCGAAGCGGCGATCTACGCCTGTATCATCTACAACCGGCTGGCCGACATGGGCGACCTGCTCGGCGCCGATCCGGACGTGTTCAACCTCGACAGCGAGGCCCAGGTGACGCGCGTGGTCTACCGCGTGCAGGCTGACGTGGAAGCGGCGGAGGTTGAGCGCGTGGTCCGCGCATACAACGTGCAGAGCGTGACGATCACAGCGCCGCGGGCGACGGCGGCTTCTGTCGAAGAGGCCGCTCCGCTGCCGCAGCCTGCGGCGTCGATCGCCGGTTCGAGCGTCGAACCGATTGGGGTTCCCAGCCAGAGCGCCGACGCGGCCACTCCGCCTCCGGTCGCCGCGCGCGCCGCCGCCGCCGGCGATGCGACCCCCGCGAAGGCGGGCGAGACGATCCGCGTCGACCTCGAGCGGCTCGATCAGCTCATGAACCTCGGCGGCGAGCTGGTCATCACGAAGGCCCGGTTCGTCGAGATCGCGCGCAACCTGGGCGGACTGTTTGCCCGCAACAACCTCGGCTACCTGGTGGACGACGTCGGCGAGCGTATCGAGCGCCTGCGAAAGGAAGTCGAGACCATGCAGGCGGGCGGTGATGTGCAACGCTCGCTGCAGGACATGTCCGACTCGGCCCTGCACCTTTCGCACGATTTCGCCACGGTCCGCACGCTCGTGCACCGCATTCAGGAGTCGCGCGGGACAATGACCGCGTTTTCCGAAGCCGTGCACAGCCTCAACCGTATTTCCGAGGGGATTCAGAAGCGCATCATGCAGACGCGCATGGTGGCGATCGGCCCGCTCTTCCAGCGGTTCCGCCGCGTCACGCGCGATCTTTGCAAATCGACCGGCAAGCGGCTGGACCTCGTGCTGCGCGGCGAGGCGACCGAGCTTGACAAGCGCATGATCGATGAGCTGGTCGATCCGCTGACGCACATGATCCGCAACAGCGTCGATCACGGCATCGAGCTGCCCGCCGACCGCGTGGCAGCCGGCAAACCGGAATCGGGCCAGGTCGTGCTCGACGCGTTCCATCGCGGCCGGCACATCTGCATCGAGGTGCGCGACGACGGCCGGGGTATCAGCGCCGAGCGAATCAAGGCCAAGATTATCGAGCGCGAGCTCGCCACGCGGGCTCAGGTTGATCAGATGTCGGATCTGGAGGCGTATCAGTACGTCTTTCGACCGGGCTTCTCGACCGCGGAGAAGGTCACGGACCTCAGCGGCCGCGGCATGGGCATGGACATCGTCCGCACCAAGATCGAGGCGATCAACGGCGCGGTCACGCTCAACAGCACGCCCGGCAAGGGGACGACGTTCACGATTCAACTGCCGCTCACCCTGGCAATCATCAACGCGATGATGGCCCGCGTGGGTACGACGGCTTATGCCGTGCCGCTGGAGATGGTGGTAGAGATCATCCCGGTCTCGCGAGACCGCGTGCAGCACATCCAGGGTCAGGCCGTGATCCGCCTGCGCGACCACGTGATTCCGCTCGCCCTGCTCGAAGAGGCGCTGAACCTCCCGCACGACGAGCAGCGGACGGCGGGTCGCGACCAGGAATCGTTCACGGTGCTGATCCTCGGGGCCGGGCGTGAGAAGCTGGGGCTTGTCGTTGATGAACTGCTCGGCCAGGAAGACATCGTCATCAAGGACATCGCTGCAAACTATCACAACGTGGAGGGCGTGGCTGGCGCGTCCATCATGGGCGACGGCTCGGTCTCGCTGATCCTCGACGTGGCCGCCATCATGGGCCGATTTACGCGTCGCGGAGCGAAGCGGTCATGGCTGGCTGCGGGATCGTCGCCGGCCAGCCGCGCGGACGACCGGCTGACGGCCGCCCTCATCGGAGCGGAAGCATGACCTCGGGCATGAACGGGCATGTGGCGGGTCCGGATGGCAGCGTCGGGCTGGACGAAGCGCTCCGCGCCGTCGCGGTCAACAGCGCCTACAGCGCCTCGCGCGCCCTGTCGAAGTGGCTTCATCGCGGCGTGCACCTGCACACCGAGGGCTTCGTTCAAGTGCCGCTGGGAGACCTGTCCTCGATTCTGACCGATCCCGACGCGCCGACCGCGGCGGTCGAAATGCGCATCGAGGGCACGGTCAGCGGCCATGTGCTGCTGCTGCTGCCCGAGGCGACGGCGATGCGGCTGACGGACATCCTGATCGGCGCCGAGGCGGGAACAACGACTGAGCTGGGCGAATTCGAGCAGTCCGCTCTGCAGGAGACCGGCAACATCGTCGGCACGTCATTCGCCAACTGCCTCGCCCAGTGGCTGAACCTGCAGGTTGTTCCTGGCGCGCCGCAGTTTGCCTACGACCTGGCCTGTGCCGTGATGCAGCCGCTGCTGGCGGAACAGGCGGCGTTCTCAGACTCGGCGTGGCTGACCCAGACGGTGTTCGAGCTCGATTCGCATCGCCTGGAGTGGTGCATGCTGCTGCTGCTCGACACGGACTCGATTCAGCGCGTGCGCAAGTCGTGCGACTCGGACCAGGTCCGCCAGAGCGCGCTGCACGCCATCGTGGTGAACTCGGCGTTCAGCGCGTCGCGCGCGATGTCGAAGTGGCTCAAGAAGGGCGTGCGCATCAGCACCGAGGGGTTTTCCCGCGTTGCCCTGCGCGAGGCGGGCTCTGTCCTGCCGCACGAGGAGCGGGTAGTCGTGCTCCACATGGAGTTGCTCAACCAGCTTCACGGCCACCTGATGCTGGTCATGGGCATGCAGACGGCGCGAGAGTTCGTCGAGCGGCTCATGCCCGGCTGCGGGGAGGAGGAAGGCGAAGTGTTGGGCGAGATGGCCCGCTCGTGCCTGCAGGAGACCGCCAACATCGTGGCCACATCATTTTCGAACTGCGTGGCAAAGTGGCTCAACATCGAGACGGAGCCTTCTTCGCCGGAGCTGTGCATCGACATGCCCGAGGCCGTGTTCGATGCCGCGCTGAGTGCGCAGGCCATGGTCAGTGACGACGTGCTGGTTTCGAAGACCTCGTTTCACATCGAGGGCTCGCGCGTGGACTGCGAGCTGTTCGTGCTGCCGACGCCGTCGTCATACCGCCTGATCGAGGCAGTCTGCTGCTGAGGGAGCGAAGTGGGAACTATTCACATGATCGGAATCGCCGGGATTCGTGTGGCCGCCGCGCCGGAGCGGGTGCGCACCGTTCTCGGCTCGTGCATCGGCATCGCGATCTACGACCGCGCGGCGAAGGTCGGCGGCCTCGCCCACGTCATCCTGCCCAGTTCGCAGGAGGGTACCGGCGAGCGCGGCAAGTTCGCTGACACGGCCGTGGACGACCTGCTGGCGCAGGTCCTGGCGGCCGGCGGCGTCCGCGGGCGCGTACAGGCGAAGATCGCCGGCGGCGCCAGCATGTTCGGCAAACCGTCCCCCAACGGTCTGGGCGAGCGCAACGCGCGAGCCGTCCGCGAGCGGCTTGGCGAGCATGCCATCCCGCTGGTGGCCGAAGACTGTGGCGGAGACAAGGGCCGCAAGATCACGCTGGATCCCTCAGGCGGCGACGTGGAAGTACAGATCATCGGGCAGGCGCCGCGGACCATCTAGCGCCGGCCCGTGCAGGGAGGAGTCGAGAGCTGACATGAGAGTGCTCGTAGTCGACGACGCCGCGTTCATGCGGTTCATGATCAAGACGATTCTCAAGGGCATGGGCCACGATGTCGTGGGCGAGGCCAGCGACGGTGAGGAGGCCTGCGCGCTGTACGATCAGCTCAAGCCCGACCTCGTCACGCTCGACCTGATCATGCCGAAGAAGGGCGGGCTGGATGCGCTGAAGGACATCCGTGCAAAACACCCGCAGGCGAAGGTCGTGGTCATCTCCGCGGTGGAGCAGCGCCAGCCGTTTATGGAGGCGCTGCGCCTGGGCGCCATCGACTACCTGGTCAAGCCGTTTGAGAAGGATCGTGTGATCGAGACGATCGGGCGCGTCACCGTGCCGTAGCTGTTCGCGACCGCAGGGCCTCGACGATCGCCGCAGGGATCTGATGGAGCGGCGCCACGCGGTCGATGCACCCGGTCTCCGCCGCAGCCTTGGGCATGCCGTAGACGATGCTGGTCTCGGCGTCCTGGGCGATGGTCGCGGCGCCGTGCTGCTTGAGCATGCGGATTCCCGCCGCACCGTCGAAACCCATGCCCGTCATCACCACGGCGACCGTCCGCGTCGGCGCGACCGTGGCCAGCGAGTCGAACATCGCGTCCACCGACGGCCGGAATCCGCTGATCTTCGGACCGTTCGAGAGGACCACGCAGAACTTCGCACCCCGCGGCAGGACGCGCAGGTGCTGATCGCCGGGGGCGATGAGCACCGTGCCAGGCCTGAGCTCGTCGTTGGTGGCGGCCTCGCGGACCTCCAGGCGGCACTCGGCGTTGAGCCGTTCGGCGAACGCGGGCGTGAACGCCGCGGGCATGTGCTGGGTGATCACGATCGGCGGAAACTCAGCCGGGAAGGCGGGCATCATCTGGTGCAGCGTCTGCGGTCCGCCGGCGCTGATGCCGATCGCCACGATGGCGTCCATCGGCAGATCGGCAAAGTCTGCCGAGCGGCTCGTCGGCCGGGCCGCGCGTGCCGCGGGGCTCAGGGTCCGACGATTGCTGGCCGCCGCGACGTTGACGGCATCGACGACCTTCTGCCGGAAGCCCTCCAGGGTGCTGCCCTGCTCCATCAGGGGCTTGGCGACATAGTCGACCGCGCCCAGGCGAAGGGCTTCGAGCGTAATGGCCGCGCCCTTCTGCGTCTTGGTGGAGACCACCACGCAGGCCGTGGGGCATTCTTTCATGACCCGCTCAAGCACTTCGAGCCCAGTCATGCCGGGCATCTCGATGTCGAGGGTCACGACGTCGGGCTTGGTGCAGAGGATCTTCTGGAGGCCCTCGGTGCCGTTCTGGGCTGTGCCGATGATCTCCACGCCGGGCGCCTTGGAGAGAGCGTCGCGCAGCATGGATCGCATGAAGATCGAGTCGTCGACAATCAGCACGCGGATGGGATCGGGCATCGCAAGCTCTCGTGAGGGCGCGACCGGGGCGCGGGCCCGCGGCGGCGTCAAGAATGCTTCGGCTGATTGTCGGGGCGGGCTTGAGCGGGGGTGTAGGGGAAAACCCGCATGGGCTTCCTCGCCGGTCAGTCACCAGCGGGGCGAAGCCAGCGCAGCTCCGGCGCGTAGGCGGTGAGGTGATGGACTCGGCGCGTGCCCCCGGCGTGGAGCGCGACCTCGGCCTCCAGCACCGCGTTGTTGAGCAGGCCCCAGCGAAGCACAACGTGTCGCGGCGGCGTGGTCAGTTTGCTGCGCAGGCGGACCGCGACGCGCGCGGTGTGCGCGGACCATCGTCGTGCCGCCGGCGGCGAAGCCTCCAGCGACTCGACCGGGCCGAGGACGCGCGCTGACTCGATATCCAGCGTCAGCGGCCGGCCGTCCACCTGCAGTTCGTATCCCTTCGTCAGCAGCGTTTCGAGGACCATGGCGGCGGCGGTCTGCTCCTCGGGCGAGACGAAATCGCGGTCGGTCCGCGGCACGGCCGCCCAGGTCTCCAGCAGGGCGAGCGGCATCGCCACTTCGAGCACCACCCCCTCGTCGAGAATGTGCAAATCGCTCAGCAGGGCCTTGAACCGGTCGGGGGCAGTCGGCCGCGCGGCCGCGAGAGACGGCAGCGAATCTCCCTCGGCAAACGCGATTGTGGCGACGTTGCCGTAGTTGGTCAGGGGGACGAGCAGCCCCTGCGGCGCCTCGCCGACGCGTACCTCAAGGGCGAGCTGCGCCGCGTGTGAGGGACCGTCGTGGAAGAAAGTCTGCTGGAGCGTGAGCAGCCGCGGCAGGGCCGGCAGGTCGAAGTCGAGCGTGAACGTGACGCGGGCACGACGGGCAACGTCGACGGGATGAGTATCACCCGGGGGCAAGTCGTGCGTTGTGGAGACCACCCGGCCGGCGACGCGCTCACCCGCTTCGTCGCGGACGATGAAGTTGGCCAGCACGCGCGATCCGTGCCGCGCGACGCAGTCCTCCAGCGCGGCCATCGCGTAACGCTCCTCGGCGTCCGCGGTGGGGCGGCAGACGTGGAGCAGGTCATCCATCGGCACGATCAGCTCAGCCCGCGCTCCGCGTTCCTGCACGACGAACGTCCCGCGGCTGACCGAGACATTGTGTCCATGGGCGGGGGGCGCGGCCGACGTGAGCACGACGGCAAGCAGCGCCCACGGCGTGTGCCGTCCGTTACGGTCGCGCATGCACGTCAATCTCCGTGAAAAACGTCCCCTCGCCGACATCCTCGGCGATCCATAGCAGGTGACGCATGGCCCCGATGCTGTTCTCACCGCCCGTCACGCTCGAGCCATGGATGCCGCCCTGCCCCAGTTCGCGCGAGTCGACCACGGCGAGCAGCGTCCAGTCGGTCTTGTCGCCGTGACGGAAATCGACCGGCGGCATCGTCTCGGCGGCGGAGCCCCAGAGGGAGAAGTACTGCGGCGCCCGGTTGGTGCGATGCCACGAGTAGGTGTTGATGCGGTCGATCTCGACGCTGCGGCCGAGGTCGACGTGGAACCGCCCCTCGTTGTCGTACCACACGCATCGGGCGGTGTCGTCGTGATTCGCAGCCACCTCGCCGTCGTTGAGCCGCGGCAGGGTTCCGTTGACCACGCCCGAGCCTCCGTGCGGCCGGCGCTTCGGGTCGTCCTGGAGGGTGCGGAAGACTGCGCCGTGGCCCGCGGCGGCGTCCGCGTAATCCTCCTTCGAGGGCGGCCCCATCCGGAGCTCGGCGAAGGTCGCCTGGCGATCCACCGTCGCGGCGGCGCGCGGCGACAGACCGTCAAACACCGGCTTGGGCGGCGGCGGGTACTCGTAGCGGAACTTCACCGGCCGCCGGGCGCTGAAGTCGTCATACAGCGGCATCGCCGGCGAAACCTCGTCGTTGGGATTCTTCGCCACCGAAGCGGCGAGGATCACGATGCGCGGCTCATCCGGAAGGACGATCGTAGTGGCGCCGGGGCTGACGGGCAGGGCGTACTTGTACAGGTACGAAAACTGGTACGCCTCGTTGCCCTTCGACGGGTGGTGGCGATGGGTGGCGAACCAGGCGATGTTGTCGCGCTTGATGAACCCGGTGCGCAGCCCGGTCACCTTGCCTTCACACCGGAAGTCCACCTCTTCACACTCGCGCTCCCACTCGCGATCGTCCCACTGGCCGATGAATCCGGTCCAGCCCTGCACGCCGCCCTGCACCGCCTGATCGCCGATGCGGATTGTCGCGCGGACATCCTCGGCGCCCGCCGCCAGCAGGTAGAGACGGTCGTGATCACCCGGCGGCAGCGTCAGCGTCTGTCCCTTGCAGGCGATGGCGTTGAGTTGTCCATCCGCCGACGGCCCGAGGCGGAACTCGATCCCTTCGCTGACGACCACCGGCGGGAGCATCTCTGCGGGAAACGTACGACCCTCCGCGTCGAGGGCGCCGTCGGCGCGATTCGCATCGTGGCTGATCACGTCGACGTTGTAGGGCAGCACGACCGGCACCGAGCGCGGCGCGGCCAGGCGCACCGGCGGCTCGGCGAGGCGGACTGCGAAACTCTTTGGGCTGTAGGGGGTCATCGCGAAGACCAGGCGCCCTTCACGCACCGTCGCGGGGCCGATGCGGCGCTCCTGCCCGTCGACCTCGTACGCCTCGGCGACGGGAGAGGCGAACGAGATCGCCACGTCCTCCGCCGCCTTCCCCCACAGTTCCTGCGCCCGGACGATCAGTTGATCCTCGCTCTCCTCCGCCAGCTTGAGGGCGCGGACGTCGACCTGCGGCGTGCTGACGCTCATCAGCGAGAACCGCCGGCCCAGCCCGCCGGCGTGCGGCGCCGCGAAGAACGCCCGCAGCGGCTGGTTCAGCCGCCGGGCCTGCCACTCGGTGCGGCCGTCGCGCCAGTCGCCGGCGTGGCCGTACACCGCGTAGGTGATGTCGTGGCGCCCCCAGTCCTGGCTGTGCTGATCGAGATACCCGGTGCGCACGCCCGGCGTGTACAGCAGCGTCAGACGCAGCTCGTTATCCGTCGGCTTGTCCGAGCCGTACTTGCAGTCCTCCAGGATCGACACGCCGAAGGAGCCCGAGGCGTCGGTCAGGTCGAACCACTGGTGCGAGGGGACTTCAAACTTGGTCGGCTCGTTGTTGCCGCGGGCGATGGTGCCCATTTCCCAGTTGTAGGTCGCGTTCGGGTTCGACGCCGCGAGGGGGAAGGACGCCTTCAGGGCACACTCGGCCGACTGCCAGTCGATCTCGTTGTGAAACTCGATGCGCCGGCCGGCGTCGCCCGCGGTCAGGCGGATCTCCTGCACGAAGATCGACCCGCGGGCCTCGCGCTCGACGCGCAGCGCGACCCGCACCGGGCCGCGCTCGACGACGGTCACCTTCGCCGGGCCGCGAACCATGTCGATCGGCGGCTTCTGCCGGTCGGCCCAGTCCATGTTCCAGGCGGGCCACTGTTCGGGCTTTTCATAGGTGAACACGAGCCGCGCCGGCCCGGCGAGCAGTTCGCGGCCGCCCTGCGCCTTGTCGACGATGCCGGCGACGTCGCCGTCGTCGTTGAGGGTGACGACGTAGTGCTCATTCTCCAGCGTGCGCTCGGTGACGCGCAGGGCCGAAGTGGCCGGCGGTTCGTCGCGACCCGGACGAAGCGTGTACACCGACCAGGACAGCGGCGGCACCCGCGCGGGGAAGGTCACCACGACGGAGTGGTTCGTGTGCGGCCGCACCTGCGACGGCACCGGCGCACCCGCCGGATCGTAGATGGCCAACCGCTCGGGCGCCCCGGTGGTGAAGAACACCTCGACGTCGACAAGGTCCTCGCGCTCGATGGCCAGCGGGTTGTACACCACCAGCGGCGCACCCTCGACGGCGGTATCGAGCCCTCGGGTGACGGCGCCCACCGCGTCGGTGAGCACCGCCGCGAAGCCGTTGAGGGCCACAATTTCGTCGTTCCACGAATAGCGGTACGCCCGCGGGATGCTCGTGCCCGGCAGGATGTCGTGCATCTGGTTGGCCAGCGCCCGCACCCAGCTTCGGTAGAGCTTCTCACGCGGATACGTCGCCCCGCCGAGCCAGTGGGCGGCCGCGGCGGCCCGCTCGGCGGCATCGGCGAGCTGCTCGTTCTTGCGGTTCCAGCGCTTCATGTAGGCCTGCGAGGTGAGCGTGCCCGCGGAGTGCTCGATCAGCAGCAGGTCGCCCTTGTACCGCGGCAGGCGCGCCGCCTGCTCGGGGGTGATGTCGCGGAACATCTGGTCCGACGAGGTGAGGGCGACCTTGAACCGGCTGTCGGGGTTGTCGATGCTGGCGAGGTAGTTGGCGATGTCCTCCTCGCGCGGGGCGCCGCCCATGTCGCCGACGCCGTAGTAGTGATAGTCGGCGAAGACGCCGTACTTCTCGCCGTTGGTCTCGACGCGCTGTGCCCAGGTGTCGTTGAGGTCGACGCGGCCCTTGATCCCGCCGACGTAGGGGCCGGGGTCAAACGCGGCGATGACCCCGCGCCCGTCGAGCCCCTCCCACACGCCGACCTTGAAGGGGATGCCCACGGCCGAGCGCCAGGTGAGCTTTTGCGTCGAAAACCCTTTCAGGCCGCAGTGGGCCCAGATCGACGGCATCGACGCGGGGAACCCGAAGCAGTCCGGCAGCATGAAGTCGAGGCTTTCCTTGCCGAACTCGCGCCGGAACAGCTGGTTGCCGTAGAGCACCTGGCGGATGACCGACTCGGCCGAGGGGACGTTGACGTCGCCCTCGTCGACCGACGAGCCCGACACGTGCCACCGCCCGGCGGCGATATGCTCGCGCAGGCGGGCGTAGTGCTCGGGGTAGTACTCCTTCATCATCTCGTAGCGGACCGAGCCGGTGAAGTTGAAGACATAGCCCGGGTACTTGTCGAAGCGGTCGAAGTTGTGCTCGAGCGTGTCGCGTAGATAGCGGTCGATGGTGGTGCAGAAGTCCCACCGCCACTGCGTATCGAGGTGGGCATAGCCCACGCAGTAGAGGACCTTGTCCTTCGAGAGGTCGTAGCGGGCGGCGGGCTCGTCAGCCCGCAGCGCCGGCGCGGCCGCGGCGAGCGCGATCAGCGCCGCCACAGGCCGCCATCGACGGCTGCGCATGGGGGAGTCTCCGGGTTGGATGGGGGCGGCCCGGGGCCGCCGCGCCGGTAGTGTGGGCCGGGCGGGGGACGGGGTCAAACCGCGGCCGCCGAGAACCGCAGGCAGGAGCCGTTCGGCTACGGCACTGCCATGGTCGGCTGCCAGCGGGCGAAGTCCCGCAAGTCCACGTCGCTGTCGGCGTCGGTGTCGAAGGCCGCCTGGCAAAGCGGGTTGGACGGCTGCTGCCCGGGACCTGAGAGGTTCAGGCACGCTGCAAACAACGCGTATTCGTCGAGCGCGACCCGGCAGTCTCCGTCGATATCGGCCGCCCGGGCGCTGTCGAATTCGTAGGCACCGATGTCGACCGGGCACGCGCCGAAGACGCGCGCTGCGCCGGCCGCATCCAGCGGGATCGGCTCGGTCGTGTCCGCATCGTCATCGACATCGGCCGCGTCGGCTGGCAGTGCTGCCGTGTCGCCGCCGTCAACAGCGGGCGAATACGCGGCAAGGCGCAGATCGTCGTCGATCGTACCGAGGACCGTGTCCTCGCCGGCTGCATCGAGGAAGTTCGGATCGGCCGAAAAGGCGCCAGGGCCGCCGGTCCAGCCTTGGATGATCGAGTGACTGATCATGAGCGGACCGGAATCATGGTGGAATTGGGCTGACTGGTCGGTGGTCTCGTTGGCGGCATTGCCCCAGAGAATGCTGTTGCGCAGGTCGAAGGCAGCAGAGACCAAGGCGCTGCTGCCGCCGATCGTCGCGGTGTTGTAGGCGAGCGTACAGTTGGTGAGCGCCAGCGCGCCACCCTCGGCGTGCACGGCCGCGCCACTTGCGGCAGTGTTGCCATGAAAGACGGAGCCGAAGAATTCGGGAGCGCCGCCGACGCTGGCCGCGGCGCCGCCACTGCTGCCGGCGTGGTTGTTGACGAAACGGCAGTTTATGAAGTGCGGCGAGCCGCCGAGGGTGTAGACCGCTCCGCCGCGTGCGGAAGCGCGATTGCCTTCGAAGACGCAGTCGGCGATGACCGGCGAGCTCTGCGTGAGCAACATGCCGCCACCAAGCGCCGCATCCCCGCTGGAAAGGGCCTCGCCGGCGCGGATGGTGAATCCGCTGATCACCGTGTCGCCGCCGACGCCGTCCATGGTGATGACGTGGCGATGGTTGTCGCTACGGTTGGCAAAGCCCGGCCCGTCATTGCCCAGACGGTCACCGCTGAGGATCGTAATATTGGCGGCCGGATCACGCTGGTGCGCCGCAGTTTCCCAACCACCAAAGCCGCCGAGAAGCCGGAGCCCCCCCGGGATGACGAGGCTGTTCATCGCGTCGACGCTGTTCGTGGGTTTGTACGTTCCGGCCGCGACCCACACCTCGCTGACAGCGGTGGGGTTGTTGTGGACAAAGTCCAGGCATGTCTTGAGCGACAGGAACGCGTTACTCCATGACGTACCGTGGTTCAAGCCCCCGGTGCCGGCGCGGACGTAGAGGACGGTGCACGCATCGAGGATGCCGTCATGGTTCTGGTCCAGGGACGGATTGACTGCCAACTCGCACTCATCCGGCATGCCGTTGCCGTCACAGTCGACTTCGCATTCATCCGGCACGCCATCGCTGTCGCAGTCAGCGAGTCCGCCCAGCATGATGTCGCAGCCATCCGGCACGCCGTTGTCGTTACAGTCGGCCGGGCGACCGTTGGATACGGCGCAGAACCCGCCAACGCCATCGGGGATGCATGTTTCCGTCAGCGTGTTAAACAGGTGGATGTCGGCCAGGTTGGACAGCGAGGGATTCTGGCCGGCGGGCGTGTGGGAGGCGACGACGAGCCGTGCGCCATCCGAGGCGATCGCCGCACCGAACCGCTCGTTGCTCTCAGGCTGGATGGCGATGAGCCTCGTCTCGCCGCGCCACGGTATTGCGAGGCGCTCGTGACGACGAAACACGTAGACCGCGCCGACCTCAAGGCCGCCAAGCGGATCGTACGGCCGGCCGACGATGACCGCGCCATCGAGGATCGCGACGCTGCCGCCGAATGCGGGCGGCGCGTTCCGGAAGGTGTTGGGTTTCTGCAGCTTGCCGTCGAATCGCCATTGATCCCCGATGCGGCGGAATACGAATGCCGCCTCTCCGGCAGGTGCGCCCAGGACCGCCACATCGCCACGCAGCGCGCAGCGCTCGCCGGCCAGTGTGAAGGTGGACACAGGTTCAGGGATCAGGGTGGCCTCATGGGTGAACGCGCCGCCGTCGAAGGAGAACACGTAACCCGCCCCCAACTCGCAAGCGGCGGAGGGCAAGCATCCGGCGTCACTGCCCGGCGCGGTCACGAGCAGGGTGCCATCATCAAGGTCGATGCCTGTACCGAATCCATCGCCCGCTGCCGGCGAAGGGGAGGTGAGGGTCGCCACCGGCTGCCAGACCTCGTCGATGAGTTGGATCAGCTGCACCGCGCCCGCGCCTTCCAGTCCGGCGACCGGCGCTTCCGGCTGGCCCATGAGAAGAAGCTCCTCAGACAGCGCGATCAGGCCGTGCGGGGGGCGATAAGGCGAGGCGGGCACGGGACTGCTCGTCGAGTAGCGAGGCGCGGGGAACACGTCCTCCTCCCAACCGTCGGAAGTGGGCCGCAACCGGACAATCAGTGCGCACTCAGGATCCTGTGCGGACGCGCAGTTCCCCGCCCTGCGCAGACTGAGAAACACCGTATCGCCCAGGATTGTCCCCGTGGGATAGCGGAAACTGTTCGCGTAGATGGTGGGGACCGTGAACCTGTGCACCTGGTTCCAGGTGCCGTTCTCCCGCCGGAAAATGAAGGCGGCCAGTTCGCTGGTGGCGACGATCGTGTCTCCGCTCATGGCGACATGGCGAAGCCAGGCCGAGATGTCAAAGGGCCTGTCGATCCGCTCGTCCGCGCGCAGGTCGCAGGCTCGGCCGCACGGCGGCGGCTGGCAGAGATCGAGGATCCCGTCATGATCGCAGTCGGCGTCTTCGTTCGCGGCGAGCTCGCACTCGTCGTTGATGCCGTTCCCGTCGCAATCCGTGATCAAGCCCTGACACGTGTCGAGAATGCCGTCGGTGTCACAATCCCGCAGCGGGTCCTCGGATATCTGGCACATATCGCTGACGCTGTTCGCGTCGCAATCGCTCGCCCCCGGCTGACAGAGGTCGAGTTGCTGGTCCCCGTTGCAGTCGCGGGCCGGATTCTCCGAGATGTCGCAAAGGTCCGGGCGGCCATTGGCGTTGCAGTCATCCGCGAATCCGATCGCGACGTCACAGTCGTCAAGGATCCCGTTCTGATCACAGTCCGCGCGGCCGGATTCCTCGGCATCGGGAACGCCGTTGCCGTCACAATCGAGGACGCCGTCGGTGACCTCGATCACGAAGCTGTTCTGGGGACTCGTTGCGTTGCGGGCGATCCACGTGCCGGCGAAGTTGGGGGTCAGCGGGCCGTGGCCGAAGGTGTCATCGGCCGCGTAGTAGTAGGGCTTTCCGTCAATACCGCTGAGGAAGCTTGCCGGCACGTGAATCGTCAGGCCCCAGGTGCCGGGCACGCCATTGCCGCGGACCAGTATCTCAGCGACTACGATCACGGAGGCGCCCGCGACCGAGTTGCCGACGGGGGTCTGCTCACCGGCCGGGGGAACATCCCTGATTGAGAAGGAGAAGATGTCGAGGGCGGGCGCGGTCTGGTACTCACGCCCGCGCAACCAGTTCAGCACCGCGACGGAACTGAACAGCTGATCCCACGGCTGGTCATGATCGTTGACGGCCGTCCCCGTCATATCCACGAGGCGCAACGCTCCGGCCGGAGTGGGCGAGGTCTTGCGGAAGCTGAATGAGCACCCTGCGAGCGTGTTCGGCTCGGGCAACCCCGACTCCCAGTTGGTTCCATCCAGCAGTTCGATCACCACGCCCAGCCGTGCCACGCCGCCGGGGGGGATGGTTACGCCGGCCAGATCGTCCGGGGCGGGCACTCCGCCGGCGTAAGTGTCGAGATTCACAAGAGATACGAAGGCGGCTCGGGATACGGCAGTCGCGAGAACGAGCGCGCAGCAGCACGCGGCAGCCAAGTGGCGGGACATGATGGGATTTCCGGAAAGAACGACAGCGCCAATCCGTGCAGGCTGGGTCCTGCGCCGCACGTTACAGAATTCTAGCCTTCGGCATGCCGGTGGGCAAACCCACGCCCCTTCGGAGGGTTACCATCATGCCGACGGGCGGGGAGCGGGGCCTGGGGGCGGTGAGCGCGGGGTGACGCCGCGCCGAGGGAGCCCGCACGCGGGACGCCGCTTCGGCGTCGCCTGCCTACTCCTGGGATATCGTGATTCCGCCGACCGCCTCGGCCTGGACTGTCGCGCCGGCGGCGTCAACGACCCACGCATACACCTGAACGCTCAGAGACCCGCAGGTTTCCGGGCTGAGCGTGAACAGCGGCACGGCGGGGTCCGACTCCGCGCCGGCCTCACTGTCACCCATAAACATCACGCGCCGCCGGAATGCGTCGGGGAAGCCGGGGGCGGCGGTCTCGCCGATGGCAGACTCGCCGAGGATCACTTGGGCGAACGCCCCGGGCGCGCTCCAATCCGGGCCCGCCGTGCCGCCCGCGCCGCAGCCCACGTCCGTCGCCGCATCACCGACGATGAAGGCGACAAACCCGTCCAGCGTGGGCAAGGCTGAGTGGAACGTCACCGTGTAGGTCCCGGGCGTCGCAGCGGGAGTGATTTCAAGCCAGGTGTCCGAGGCGCCGACCGCCTCTTCGGCCTCTTCTGCCGAGCCTGCCATGGCAGCGGCCGACTCGCCTCCCATCGGCGCCGCGGCGGCCTGCGACTGCGATTCCCCCCCGCCCGCGAGCAACTGCTGCCCGCAGCCTTCCACTCCGCAACTCGTACCGTGGCCGACGTACACGGCCGGGGTGAAACGCGTGTCCGGGTTGCCCCCGTTCAGGCCGCTGCCGTTCTGATAGTCGGGCAGCGCCGGGCACTGGCCGGTGTTGGCGCTCACCACGCCGCGGTCGGCCGCGTTGATCGTGCCATTGCCGTCCATGTCGTAGAGGCACATGGACACGTCGTCGGTCAGCCCGAAGGCGGCGCTGATGAAACCGCGATCGGCGACCTGCACGAACCCGTTGCCGTCGGCGTCGCCGTGACAGCCGGTGAAGCTGCCGGGCAGGTGGCCGGCCACGTCGCAGACGAACGTGGCACAGGTCGAGGCGACGCCGTCGCTGCAATCCTCGCCCACGCAGCAGGCGCCGGTTTCGCACTCGTCGGGAACGCCGTTGGCATCCGTGTCCACGCTCACGGCCGAGGCGATGTCGCACGAGTCGGGAATGCTGTTGGCGTTGCAGTCTTGCGCGACGCGATAGGAGAGATCCAAGTCGTCGGGCCTGCCGTTAGCGTTGCAATCCGGATCGCAATCGTCAGGGACGTCATTGAAGTTCAGATCGTTCGCGCCGTCGGCCATGTCGCAGTGATCGGGCAGGCCGTTGTTGTTGCAGTCGGTGAAGGGCGCATACGAATCGAACTGCGTGGCCGCGTAGGTGCCGGTCGTCTCGAAGACCTCGCGCCAGAAGGCTTGGATCGGCGTATGCCGAATCGACAGGTTCCCCACGCGGTAGGGCCCGCTGACGCCGGTACTGCCGATGTCGGATCCGGAGAAGCTGAGCACGAGTTGATTTTCGATCGGGCGTTTGGCGAACCCCTGCTTCCCGCGGGCTACGGCCAGCGCGTGGCCGCAGGAATCAAGCAACTCCGCACGGTACTCGTACGTGTGCGCCGCATTGGCATAAATGCCAACCGTGGCGACGAGCGAGTCGTAGTAACCGTCGCCAACCAGCGGCCCCGCGCCGTCCGGGTCTTCGTCGTGGACGGCCTCCGAGAAGCTGCCGCTGAGTTCGAGGGCAGGCCGGAGCGAACCGGCCAGCGAGAAGGGCGGCGTCTGAGCCCCTTCGCCGTCCGTCCAGTGATTCAGGATGCGACCCTCCGTGGGGTCTTCACACGAAGCCTGAACGTTAGTCACCAGATACGGTCCATCGACGTCGAATGCACTCGTGGGCGCGACTGCACGAACGAATGAGTGCAGTCCCCCCGAAAGTGGTGCGGCTATCCGACTCCCACGCGCCTGCACCTTCTTCCCCGTCGACGTCGTAAGCTCGACGAAGAGGGAGACTTCCGCGTTCCTATCCATATCGATCGGCAACGTAAGCACAACCTGATCCATGACGCCGTCATTGTCGGAGTCCTTCATCACCGACGACAGTTCGCCTGCCACGGAGAAGCAGCGCTGCCGCACGGAAAATGAACTCGCGATCCAACGATCGAAGCTCATGAGTCCCTCGGTCCACGCCAAACGTGAAGTGACTACAAAGAGTCCCGGCTCCGCTGCTTCGACTGTGCCGCAGTAGAGGCCGTCTCCGGCGTCCTGATCAACTCCAACACCATCGTCCAGCAGGTTCACGACGGTCGTAGCTGGCTCACGCCAACGACCGACCTCCGCCGTGATCGAAATACCCTGCACCGGCGCTGCACCGTCGAAGACGACTGCGCATACGCCCACCGAATCCCCTGTGACGACATCTCGGGGCGTAACAAGGAGCCCCGCGGCAACTTGGCTGTCCGTTCGCAGGTCAACGGTGGCCACCGCGATCGGCGGATCGGCAGGATCAAGCACGACCCGGACCAGGTAATCGCCGGCTCCTTGTGTCGGCAGACTCATGACGCGGTGAAATCCGGGGAGATTCAGCCGATTCATCGTGATCGATGAGTCGCCGGGCGAGTCGTCCGTACAAATTGCCCAGCCATCTACCGCCTCTATCGACTCCGGCGTAATGTTTGTACTGTCAGGGCACACAAGCTCCACATCGACGGGCGAGCCGTAGCTGGTCACGATGAGTGTCAACATCGTCGCGGAAGCGTCGACGCTGACGGTGACTTCGCGTGTCGGCACGTCCGGTGTCAGGCCAAGCCACTCGACCCGGTGATCGCCGATTGGGAAATCGAAAATCTGTGCTACGGCGGCCGCCGGCACAATCAGTGCGAGGATACTAACGCTCAATAGTGACACGATGCGCCGGAGCGCAGTATTGATACTCATGCCATTTCTCACTTCAGGGGGTATTCACATAGGGTAGGGGAAGTCGAACGATGGACATTCTCTCATAATCGTCTTGAGCGGCAATCGCGTATCTACCGTCGCAGCTGATGAACAGCTTGGTCGGGGACTGCCGCATGGTAAATGGGAGGCGGACAGGATCCGCGATCCGTTTGCCGGAATTGACGTCGTAGACCTCAAGGAAATACTGCGTTCGAGGGTCATCGCCGCCGCCGCCCATGAAACCGAGCACGGATCGCGCCGGCATAGGCCGATCGCGCGTAATCAGCACGGTGGTCAACCCCGTGCTTCGAGAACGCAAGGCCGCTACGCCGTATATCTTCACCCGCTTAAACCCGACACCGCGCTCAAATTGCCCGAAGTCATGATTATTAGTCACGCCGAGCGACACGCCACTGCCATCGCCGCGGGGCTCACCATTGCAATCGCCGCCTTGCGCCGCCTCCCATACGTCTTCAGTCGCTTCAGAAAGCGCCATGCTGGCGGGGTCGTACACCAGGATCACTGGGGTCATGTCCTCGCTCGCCGCCTCGCGAGGGTAGCGGTCGGGAGTGGCCTTGATGTACAGCCGCCCCTGTGTAGCCGGATCGGTTCGAAAACGCAGGTCGACACGTCCCATCCGTGCGATCGCCGACGAATCGAACAGTGCCGTTTCCTGCACCTGAACTGCAGCATGACGAGCCTTCTCTACGAAATACCTCCCGATCCAGCCGACGGCAACGACCAGGGCCACGGCAGCGATGATCAGCCTGGACCGTTTCACTCCAGATCCCCCTTCATTCGATCCAGGCTGCGCGCGCGGCGGAGAATGTACGTCGCGGCGCGCTCGTCGGCGATGTTCCCGTGGTTCGCCCATCCGAGCGACAAGAAGGAACCGCCCGACTCATTGACGACGTCTACAAAACCACCTGCTAAACCCTTAGCACTATCAATCGTTACTAGCGTATCGTTTAGTTTAGGTTCGCCCAAAGGAACGGCGACAATTGTACCCCACAGACTCCAAGGGAGAACAGAAAGCTTTACCGAACGGACAAGTTTGACCGGTTGGTACATGAGGGTGTCGACGAGTTTCGCGCCAGCGATGCGGCTCGCAAGGTGAACAGCAAATAGCTTGTTGTCCTCGTATTGTAGACCGTAGTACTCTGCCCGATCAAGCAGGACAAGCGTAAAGGGACCGGCGATGATGTCATTTCCCGGATCGATCCTGCCGTTTGGTCGCAACAGATCGGCATCGCCGCCATATGTCCAGTACCTAATATCCCTTGGAAGATCAGGAGCGTTCATACTGTTGAACGCCGAGCAGGACGGTGGTGTTAGGTCACGGTTCGCGAGAATCTCCTGCTCCGAGTACAGCCATGTCTGGATAGGCAGCGCCGCGGCCAGTGGGATTGATATGCCCTGATAGACGTATAAATCGGGATAGAAGGATGGGAGCGAGTGCGCCAGTGCAGTTTCATCGATCAATGAGGCCATGATGCTACCGTCATGTGGCGTGCTCAGGCTTGAGAACGAAAGAATCTCTAGACCAACCTCGCTTGATAGCTCCGTGCCCCTCGATGCCGAGTAAGCTCCTGCAAGGTAACTGCGTGTGTCCAGGCCGCCTTTGCTGTGAACCACAAGATGCACGCTGTCCACGCCCAGCGATGTCGCGATTCCGGGAATCCTATCCTTAAGATACGTGGTATTCTTCACGATACTATTAGACTTAGGGTCCTGGTTAATGTGGAGCGAATTCTCCGAAGCAGTCTCAGGATCTTCACCTTTCCCGTTCCAAACGCAGGGTATTGATCCCTCTTCCAGACTGTCCAGTTCGTATACGAACCCCTGCCTTTCAAAAAACCCGCTATCCGATCCGTTTCCATGCACAAGAATCAGCGGCGACATGATGCGAATGGACAGCGACGCCCAGGCAAATCGCCGACAGTCGCTTGAGCCTGTGAATAGAACATCGAGCGTATTCACCGCGGGCTTGGGCGGAACACCCAGGAGCCCGGGCTTCGCAGGGAACTTGACGAGCTCGATCGGCACCTCGAATTCGACCTGAGACCACCTGTCACACTCACCTAATAATCTCCCGATCAGCGGCTCGTTGTTCCATAGTAAGAAATGCCAATCAGAGCACGTCGTAAATTGCTCGCAGTCGATGCCGAAGTAGTGAACGGTAAGGAGCGCAATGGGTTCAAGCGAGCGAGCGAGGATCGCCTGTTCCCTGTAGGCGGGTTCGAGCGGGCCGGCGATGACGTCACCAGACACAGGCCCGGCGTACCGGGTCGTGCGGAGCTCAGCGCGCCAGGAAGTTGGAGTTGCGTGCACGAGGGAACCAGTGACGAAGGTCCGGTCATCGGCGAGCGGCGCAGGCGTGGGCTCTCCATGGACGTAATGCACTACACCTTCCGGGTTCTCCGGCGTGACTGAGCCAGGCACAACGAACGCCAAATGCGGAGTGAAGCACTCGCTTACCGTGCAGTACCCACCGTATTCGTCGCATCGTGGTTCAGGCGCACAGTACCCAAGCTCGCATGTATTCACGTAGCACGGACCGTACCAGCCTCCGGAGCACGTATCCTCAGGGACGGGCACTGCATGCACGCAGACGCCGTCCTGGCAGATGTCGGTCGTGCAGGCGTTGGGCGGGCTCTCGTCGGGGCACCACGTGCCGTTCGTCACATCCACCAGTACGCAGGCCCCGGCCTGGCAGACGCGCGTCTTGCAGGGCGGCGGCGGGTCGTGGAGCCCTGGACAGGGCTGGCCGTCGGGGACGTAAGACTGAGGCACGCACTGGCCGCTGCCGTCGCACTGGCCGATGGTGCACGGGTCGGCTCCTTCGGCCAGGTTGCAGGCTTCGCCGAGCGGGCGGTTGGGGTGGACGCAGGCCACGCCGTCGCAAAAGTCGTCGGTGCAGGGGTTGCCGTCGGGCTCGCAGGTCAGCGCACACCCGTATAGTTCGATCTCTCCGGGAGGAACCGGAACGCAAGCGCCATCGTCGCACACGCTCCAGGTGCAGTCGTTGCCATCGGGCGCGCAGTCTGGCGGCACGTACGGCAGATTTGGCCAGGTTGGCGAGCAATTCGGTGGTGCATCGGAAAACGCATCGTTCTTGCAGCCATCCAAGTGGTCGCAGCTATCGAAGGTGCACGGATTGCCGTCGTCGCAGTCGAGCTCTTCCCGAACGCACTGCGGCCCGCCGTCGTCAATGCAGCCAAGCTCTACCGTGCACGCGTTGCCGTCGTCGCAGTCGAGCAGGTCATGCACACAGCCCTCCAGCGCGTCGCAGGAATCCGACGTGCACGGGTTGCCGTCGTCGCAGGCGGAATCGGGAACGGTGTCAGCGGCGCAGCAGCCGTACAGCGCCTCGGGCTGCCATTCGCACCGGACGTTCACAACGCACTCGCAGCCGATAAAACAGTCCGCGGCGGTTTCACAGCAACCCAGCCCGCAGAAAGGCTGATGCTCCTGCCCCGTGCCACACGGCCCGTCCTGGCACGCCCCCCCCCCAGCCTGGGCGAACGCAATCGGCGGCGAGACCATCGCCAGGAGCATGCCGAGAACAACAGGCTGAAGCAGAGCCGACCGGGGAACGTGGAACATGATGGGCTTCCTGGATAGGGACTTCCTCAACCTCTTATTCTCGCTTGCGGCGTGCGAAGCTGCAAGATGAGGCGTTCACCTCACAGAATCCTCATTGGCGCGGCGGCTCCGACATTGACAAGGTTCAAGCCGTGGCGTGCGCTTGGCGGATGTGGCGGCCGACGTGGACCGCCAGCAGGGCCGAGACGAAGCACAGCGCCGCCGCGAGGGCGAACGCTGCGAAGTAGCTGCCCGTCAGCCGCTGGGCGGTGTTGCCCGCCCACACGCCGGCGATGCCCGCCACGCCGTAGGAGGTAAACACCCATCCGTAGTTCGCCCCGAAGTTCTTCGAGCCGAACAGGTCCGCCGTCAACGAGGGGAACATCGCGAAGTTGCCGCCGAAGTTGAACCCGACACAGGCCGCCCCCGCGGCGAGCTGAAACTCGCTGCGCAGGAAGGGCAGGGCCAGCAGCATGACGCCCTGGAGCAGGAACATCGCGGTCATCGCCCGCGAGCGTCCGGCGTGGTCGGAGATGAGCCCCCACGCCACGCGACCCGCGGCGTTGAAGACGGCGAAGACGCCGACCGCCGCGGCGCCCTGGGCCAGCAGCTCCTGGTAGGCGGTGCTGCCCACCGGCCGGCCGGCGGCGATGGACGATTCGACAAGCTGGCTGCCGGCGAAGGGTTTCAGGATGCCGATCACCATGAGCCCCGCCATCGCGCCGCTGAAGAACATCAGCCACACGAGGTGAAACGCCCGCCGGTGAAGCAGTTCATGCCAGGTGGTGTCGCCGAAGACCGCGCCGGGGACGCTGCGCGAGGCGGCCGCGGTCTCGGTGGTCGGGTTCCTCAGCAGGATCGCCCCGAGCGTCACCACGATCGCGCACACCACGCCGTGAACCGTGAAGAAGGTTCCCATGTCATGCTTCTCGATGAAGCCGACGGCCCCGAACGCCCCGCGGCTGGAGAACAGGTACGCCCCGAGGCCGAACCCTGCCACGGCGATGCCCGAGACCAGCCCCTTGTGATGGGGGAACCACTTCACGAGTGCGGCGATCGGACAGACGTACGCATAGCCGATGCCCACGCCGGCGAGCAGGCCGATGGTGACCCACAGCAGGAAGATGCGGTCGCCGGGGTCTCCGGAGATGAAGTTGTCCGCCAGGGCGAGCCCGCCGACCACCATGGTGACGATGATGCCGTGGGGGATGTACTGAATGATGGGAAACTGTTTGGCATCGAGTCGGGACGACAGGGCGCCGAAGAGCAGCAGCGCGGCGACCGTCAGCGTACCCATGAGCAGGGCGTGACAGATGTAAAACGTGGCGAGGTGGTCCATCTGCCCGGCGATGAAGAAGCCCAGGCCGAGCACCAGGCCCCCCAGCGTGGCGGTGAAGCGCGGACCTTTCAGATCCTGAAGCCGCCCGGCGAAGACCATCGCCGTCGCGAAGGACAGCAGGCAGATACCGAAGGCATACTTGAGATAGCCCGCGCGTCGTTCTGAGCCCATCGCGACCGGTGCCACCCCGGTCGGGGTCGGCACGGGCAGGGCGGCGTCGGCGGCGCCGGTGATGTCGCTGAGCGGGATGGAAGCGGTGGTCGCCCAGACCTCCTGTTCCAGCGGCTGCCAGAAGACGCTGTAGCCGTAGAGGGTGCCGAGGATGAGCTGGATCATGACCGCCCCGATGAGCACCTGCCACCGGATGCCGGACTGGGCGAGACTGCCGAGATGGACTGGGGAGGCGGACAGCGTGGTCATGGGGGGGGTCTCCGACAGGCCGCCGCGCAGGGCAGCACCAACCGCGGTCGGAGCTGCACACCCGCGACGGGCGGGGCGGCGTGGCCCGACCAGACAAACCCTCCTCCTCGACTCCGGTCCCGGGGGACGGGGTGCAATCCGTGTGCCAGCCGGTGCGTGTGGGGCGGATTTCGCGGCGGCGCGGGTCGGGCCGGTACCCGCTGGGCGGGCGGGGCGATTTCTGATAAACTGGGGCGTACTGCAGGCGGAACCCTCATTGGGCCGGGAGTCGCCGGGTTCCGCCTCGCCGCCGTGCGCGACCAGCCTTGTTCCCCCTACGAGGATTCGCCATGCGAAACCCCCGCCCGCTGCGTGCTTTCACGCTGATCGAAATTCTGGTGGTGATCGCCATCATTGCGCTGTTGATTTCGATCCTGCTTCCCTCGCTCGGGGCCTCGCGGCGACAGGCCAAGGCGGTCATGTGTCGGACGAACCTGCGCAGCTTTTCGACCGCGGCGTACGTCTACTCGACCGACTACGGCATCTATCCGCCCTCGCTGACGTCTTACTCGTTCAGCGGCCTCGACAGCGGCCGCGGCGGTCTCGACTGGGTGGGGGTGGGCGATCAAGGCGGTGCGTATGTCGGGGGCGACCCGATGAACCCGCAGACCGGCCAGCCGAAGGGCTTCGCCGCCGCTCCGCGGTTCGGGCTGCTCTGGCCGTTTGTGATGGAGGAGAAGGCTTACCTCTGCCCGGAGGATCCGCTGGGCCCGCGCGAGCCCAACACGGTGATCGGCGGCGGGGGCAACGGCAAGTACAGCTACACGACGACGGGCAACATGGGCGCCCGGCGGCCGGAGCGCATTCCCGCCCGCCTGCACGACAACAGCACCCGGCGTCTGGCGCCGGTCACGCTGGCCCGTGCGCCGCTCTTTGTTGAAGAGCATCCGCACTACCTGAACGATCGCGGCCCGGGCGGCCATATGGACGGGTGCTTCTCGGGCGATGACTTCGTCACGTCGCGTCATCCGCCCTTCAACAAGCGCGAGGGCATCCTGCCCAACCAGACGATCGTGTCGATCTTCCAGCAGGGCACGACCAACATCGGCTTCGCCGATGGCCACGTCGATCCGGTGCGCGTGAACTTCGGGTTCAACGTCCACCAGGTCCGTCCGACGCTCTTCGGCGGGCTGGGGCTCAAGGGGATCCCCTCCTACTTCAAGGGGCTGCTCTACTACTACGGTCTCGAAGACAGCATCGAGCGCATGCGGCCGTAGCGCGCCGGCAGACTCAGCGCTGTTGCGCCGCGCGACGACCTGGCCGGAGGCTCCGCGCGCAAAAAAGCAGCCCGTGCGGGGCACGGGCTGCTCGGAGAGAGCCTTTAGAATGCCTCGCCGGCCGCAAAGCCGGGGCGGGGTCTTAGCGACGGCGACGCGACAGCGCCAGGCCGCCCAGCGCGAGCAGGGCGAGGCTGGCGGGCTCGGGGGTCACCAGGATGTTGTCGATCAGAGTGACGTTGAGCAGGCTGTCGTTCGGGTCAGCCGATGAACCGCTATTCGTGTCGGCATGGCCGAAGAGGATGTTGCCGCCACCGAGTGTCAGGCCAGCCAGACTCGTCGAGGCGATCAGGAGGCCGTCAACACGCCAGTAGGCTGTGCCGGCGAGCACCTCGATCTCCACCCGCCGCCAGCCGAAGGCGATCTCGCCGGCGTCGGTGACGCCGGTCTGACCGGGGTAGAGCAGGGTCTGGGCGGCCGGGGCCGCGGCGCCGCCGAAGCCGGCGTAGTAGGCGTTGCTGTTGTTGTTGCCGCCACCCGGGGCAGCGTACACCGCGTTGCCCGAAGGCGCGGACGTGGGGAACGCGGAACTGTAGAGGCGATAGTCCGCGGCCGAGCCACCATCCAGCGTGGCGGCGAAGGTCACGCTCTCCTTGAGCGCAGCGCCGGGCCACATCGCCGTCGTGCCCGACGAGCCGATGCCCATCTGGGAAAGCTGCGTCGTGCCGCTGCCGCCGGGGCCGAGCGGGCCGACGTAGTTCTGCCACAGGTCGAAGCTGACGGTGTAGTCACCGCTGAAGCTCTCGCCGGTCGGCGAGACGCTGAAGCCGCTGAACACGCCGCCTGAGTTGTTGGCGGTCAGCTTCATGCCGATCGTGTCCGAGCCGTTGGCCGACGGCACACCGATCGCCGAATAGTCGTAGAAGAAGTTGGCCTCGATGTCGGACAGGCCGGGGTCATTCACGGTCCAGTTGGCCGTGTTGTCTACGTTGAAGTTTTCCACGTAGAGCGAGCCAAATGCGGGGGTCGCCGTCGCCAGCGCGCCCGCCATCATCAAACTACCCAGTTTCTTCATTGTCTAATCCCCTTCCTGCTGAACCAGGCGAACGCGTGTCACGATCGCACAAACTCCCAGAGGCCACAGGACGCGCCGCGAACGAGATGAGGGCGCGACCCACGGCGCCACATGCGCGGGACAAGCCCGCTGCCTGGCCGCCGCAGCCAACAATGGCCGATTCTAACCCGATTGACGCGTCGGATTCAACGGCCGATAAAGTTTGTTCACAGTTTAATTCCTGCAGGCCGAGAATGTGCGGCGCGGCTCGACTGACCGGGCTCCCGGCGGGTTGCTCCGCGGGGTCGCGAGCGCGGGGCGGGGTCCGGGTCGGGCGTGACCGAAAGCGCTTCCAATGCGGTCGCGGGGCCTGCCGGGGCTGATAACCATCAATTGACCCTTCAGCCCCCCGTCCGTACCATCCGCCCCGTGCGGTACCCGCACGCGCGACGGGCAGCTTCACCCCTTTCGCGCCGAAAGGTGGATCGCCGCGAACCCGGGACGAGGCGCCCGGCGTGGAGACCGCCGAACTTCCAGCGACCACGAACCCGCCCGCCCGCCGCGTCCGTTCGGACGCCGGCGCCCGAGGCGAGGGGCGTAAAGGACTCAGCATCATGGCAGCTTCCGCACGTTGGACCTATTTCTTCGGCAACGGCAAGGCCGACGGCCGCAGCGATCAGAAACTCCTGCTCGGCGGCAAGGGCGCGGGCCTCGCCGAGATGACGCGCATCGGTCTGCCCGTGCCCGCGGGGTTCACGATCACAACCGATGCCTGCGCGTACACCACGAAGCACAACGGCGCCTGGCCGTCGGGCCTTGAGAAGCAGGTGCGCGAGGCGGTGGCGAAGCTCGAGCGCACCTGCCGCAAGAAGCTGGGCGACCGGCGCAACCCGTTGCTGGTGTCGGTGCGGTCCGGCGCGGCGGCGTCGATGCCCGGCATGATGGAGACGATTCTGAACCTCGGCCTGAACGATGCGTCGGTCGAGGGCCTCGCCGACAAGTCGGGCAACCGTCGCTTCGCCTTCGACGCGTATCGCCGGCTGATCATGATGTACGGTGCGACGGCCAAGCACGTCGAGCGCGAGAAGTTTGATCACGCCTTTGACGAGATCAAGCGAAACCGCACCGCGCCGCGCCTCGGCATGGCGCCGGGCGCAAAGGTGGCCGACACCGACGTGAACAGTGAAGAGCTCGAGTCGCTGGTCGACAACTTCAAACGCATCTACGAGCGCGAAGTGGGCGAGCCGTTTCCGCAGGATCCGTTCGTCCAGCTCCGCGGCGCGATCGACGCCGTCTTCGGAAGCTGGAACAGCGACAAGGCAGTGACGTATCGCCGCGTCGAGAAGATCACCGGCCTGATCGGCACGGCGGTGAACGTCTGCCAGATGGTCTTCGGGAACATGGGCGACGACTCGGGCACGGGCGTGTGCTTCACGCGTGACCCGAGCACCGGCGAGAACACCTTCTACGGCGACCTGCTGATCAATGCCCAGGGCGAGGACG
>CAYRSS010000017.1:0-85294 GCA_964426945.1 uncultured Phycisphaeraceae bacterium | reverse complement strand
CCAGGTCCGCCCCGGAGGCGATGGACGCACCAACGTCGGGCTCACGCGGCAGGCCGATGGCGGACAGGTCGAACATCGCGCCACTGCCCAGGTCGTCGACGACCGTCAGCCCCCGACGGCGGGCCAGGTCGACCAGCGCGTCGAGCGGCGCCTCCTCGGTGAAACCAACGACGCGGTAGTTGCTCGGGTGGACCCGCAGGAGCAGGGCGGTTTCCTCGCCGATCGCGGCTTCGTAGTCCGCCAATCGCGTGCGGTTCGTCGTGCCGACTTCGCGGAGAATCGCGCCGCTGGCCTGCATGACCTCGGGGAGGCGGTAGCTTCCGCCGATCTCCACGAGTTGTCCGCGCGAGACGATGACCTCGCGTCCCTGCGCCAGCCCCGCGAGGATCAGCAGCGTCGCCGCCGCGTTGTTGTTGACGACGGTAGCGGCCTCGGCGCCGGTGATTTCGGCGAGGCGGCGCGCGACGTGATCCTGGCGACGGCCGCGCCCACCGGAATCGAGATCGAACTCGAGATTGCAGTAGCCGCTGGCGCCGTCGGCGATGGCGTCGATCGCCGCCGCACAAAGCGGCGCGCGCCCCAGGCCGGTGTGCAGCACGATGCCGGTGGCGTTGATGACCGGTCGCAGGGAGCGCATCGCCCGCGCGACCAGCTCCACCTCGGCGGCGGCGATCACGTCCTCGGCGGTGGGCGCCTCCGTGCGCCGGCCTTCGCGAATCGCCGCGCGGATGCTCTCCGTCGCCGCCTGGACTGCGGCCGTTACCACGGTCCGCGGAAACTCCTCGAGCCAGTGCTGCACGTCCTCGTGTTCGAGCAGCGCCCCGACAGGTGGAATGGCCCGCAGCAGGCTGGACTGACGCTCGCTCATGCGCTCCTCAATTGGCCGTGAGTGACTCGCGGCCGCCGCCGGTCAGGGATCTGTCTTGTCTACCGCGTGGGCGCGGGCGTCCGCGGACATCGCCACGCCCGCGGGCCCCAATTCGCGAAGATCCCCGCTTCGCCGCGTCACGCCGACGCGGTCGAGGTATTCCATGAATGGTACGGCGAACTTGCGGCTCGAGTCGAGGGCCTCCCGCGCCCGCGAAACCGACACCGGGCCTTCGCGGTGGATCAGGGCGACGACCGCCTCGCGCAGCCGCCGCTCCGCCTCCGCGTGCAGCAGGATCGCGGCGTCGATCCGCACCAGTTCGCCCAGCGCGATCGCCAGCGTCGCCAGACGGTCCAGCCGCCGCGGTTCGACCTTAGCGGGCAGGACCAGCTCGCCCAGCCCCGGCGGCTTGAGCCCGCCCGTGCGGATCTGCTCGATCATCGCCGCCAGAGCGCGATCCTCGGCCGCGGAGAGCTTCGGGGCGAACTGAGGCAGGGCGGCGAACCGGCCCAGCAGCCGGAGCTTGCCCGCGGCGACCCAGCCGTCCACGAGCGCCCGCGCCGGCCCTTTGCCGGCGGCCCGCTCCAGATGACCCAGCAGCGCCTCGACCGGCCGGCCGGGGGCGTCGGGATTGGCCTGGTGGAACGTGGAGAGCCAGTTGGTGACACGGCCGAGCAGATGGTCGATGGTCGCGGGTACGACTTCGCCGTGGCCGCCGGGCAGGGGCACGAGGCGACCTTCGCTTCGCAGGGCCGCGCGTACAGCGGGCAGGTCGGCCAGTTCGACGCCGGTCCGCGCGGCGAGCTGCAGGTCTGTCGGGGCGTGGAATCCGGCGTGGGCCAGCACGTCCTCGAGCCGATCGGCGGGGCTTCCGCCCTGCAACCGGGCGAGGGCCGCGGCCTCCTGCTGCGCCCCGCTGCGCCGCCGCCGGGCCACCGGCCGCAGCACCGTGCCGCCCCCGAGGGTCCGTGCGCCCGACGCGTCGCGCAGGATGAACCGCTGACCGAACGCCGCCGTGAGGTAGCGGCCGCAGCGAAGTTGCGCGAACGCGGACTCGCCGGGGCCCAACTCCTGGCGGTCGAGCAGCACGACGCGGACCGGGGCCTCGACCGTGCCAATGCACAGGTGGACAACGCGCGTCGATCGCAGCGGCCGCTCAGCTGATGCAAGGGCGTGCAGCGCCACATCCAGCACACGCGAAGGCGTCAGGTAGCCGGGCGTGGCCAGCTCGGCGCCGCGTTCGACCTGGTCACGGTCGATGCCGCCGAGGTTGATCGCGGCGCGCTGCCCGCCGGCGACTGCCGACCGTTCGGAGCCATGCGAGTGAAGATCGCGCACACGGCAGGCCAGGCCGCCCGGAAATACCTCCAGCGATTCACCCGCCTCGACGCGGCCGCGGAGCACCGATCCCGTGACCACCGTGCCGCGACCGGCCAGCGTGAAGACGCGATCGACGCAGAGTCGGAACGGCCTGTCGGGCGGCGGGGGGGCGATGTCGGCACTGGCGGCGATGGCGGCCCGCAGTCCGTTGAGCCCCTGGCCCGTGGCAGAAGAGACGGGACAGATGCGGCTGCCGGCGAACGCTGTCGATGCCAGCAGCTCTTCGACCTCCGCGGCCGCCAACTCCGCCATGTCGGGTTCGACCATGTCGACCTTCGTCAGCGCGACCACCATGCGACGCACGCCCAGCAGCCCGAGGATTGCCACGTGCTCGACTGTCTGCGGCATGACGGAATCATCGGCGGCGACGACCAGCAGCGCGATGTCGATGCCCGTCGCCCCCGCGACCATCGTGCGGACGAACCGCTCGTGGCCGGGCACGTCGACCACGCCGAAGCGCAGGTCGCCGATCGCCAGCTCGGCGAAGCCGAGCTCGATGGTCATGCCCCGGCGTTTTTCTTCCGGGAGGCGGTCCGGATCCGTGCCGGTCAGGGCGCGCACGAGCGAGGTCTTGCCGTGGTCGATGTGTCCGGCCGTGCCGAGGATGAGGTGGCGGCCCTCGGTAGATTCAGCGGCTCGAGATGGCGCGGGGGCTGCGTTCACGGCGGCCAGCTTAGCCGCTCGGCAGCCGCCCCACCAAACCGGGGGATTCGCTCACTCGCGCTCGCCAATGTGTTCCGAGTGCGGCTGCCAGAGCAGGTTGTAGTCGGGCAGGAGGCGCCCGGCCTCGGCGTAATGAACGTCCGCGGCGGCTCGATCGGCGGGGGAGGGGCTCTGGCTGAGCATGTGGCCCTGAAGCACTTCGCCCGCGGCCCGGCTCCAGGTGGCGCACGCGTCCGCATCGCCGCCGGTAAGAAGGGTGCAGGGGTCTGTGCGGTGCGACAGCAGGTCGCGGAGGTTCTCGTGCAGGGTCGGCTGGTATCGGCCCGCGTGGGTCAGGTAGTCGAGTACGGGTCGATCGTCGGTATGCAGCGGCCCGTCGCCTGCGTAGCGCCGCACGTCGTCATCCGCCAACAGAAGGCTGACGGCCAGGTGCATCGGATGCGTGATGCCGACGCGGGCGAGGTCTGACGCGACGAGCGGCCGGTTCATCCCGGTCGTCATGCGATCGAGCGGGATTGTCGTGGGCGCGTCGCCGCCGACCAGAATCACGAAGTCAGTGGCCATGTTCAGCACGTACCAGATTCCGACGTGTTCGTAGGCCGCGGCGAAGGAGCGGACGAGGATGCGGAGCTGCTCCGGCGTGACCCCGGTTACCGGCACCCAGGCGCAGCCGAGGCCGCCGGGCGCGAGGTCGCGCTTCATGAGTTCGAAGTATTCGACGGTGTAGAGGTTGCCGTTGCCGCGGTACTGGATGCTGGTGACGTCGGTCACGATGACGTCGTAGGGCTGCGGCGCGACATGCAGCCACGCGCGGGCGTCCTCCAGCACCAGCCGGAAGTTCGGCCGGTCCATGCCCGGCCCGACCATGCCCTGATTCTCGCTGAGAAAGAGCTTGTACGCCGCCGGGACCTTCGGCTCGATCTCGACACAGTCGACGCGCACCGCGTGCTGGAGCATCGAGTACGAGGTGCCGCCGGTGCCGAATCCGACGGTCAGCACTCGCTTCGGGTCGGGATGCAGAAGCAGTGGGATATGCGCGAGCATCTTCTGATCGAGCACGATCTCGGGGTAGCTGCCCGCAACCGCCTCGCTGTCGACGTAAAGGCGACGGTGGGCCGGGCCCTGGTCGAGCACTTCGGTGATATGCACAACCGCGGACGGGCCTTCGGCGTAGTAGAGCACTCGCTCCTCCGCGTTGTAGGAGGGCCGGAAGAATCGCGTCGCCCCCGGCACGAGCGCGACCAGCAGCACGACGCCGCACGCCGCGAAGGCGGGGGCGCTGCGCAGCCGTGGCGCGCCCGCGGTGCACGCCGCCATCGTCGCCAACAGGAGTCCGCACGCCGACAGCGCCAGCAGCGTTCCCCGCAAACCAACCAGCGGCACCATGACCGCGCCGGTCAGTGCGGAGCCGAGGATGGTGCCGACCGAGTTCCAGGCATAGACCCGACCGACGGTGGCGCCGGTCCGCGAGGAAGAAGCCCCGCACATGCCCACGAGAAGCGGCAGTGTCATGCCCAGCAATACGGTCGGCACAAAGACCAGCAGGCCCGCGAGGGCGTACTCGCGCAGGAAGATGGACGATTCGCTGCGGCCCGGCAGGTCGAGCCTTAACTCCGCGGCCGCAGGGACCAGAGCCAGCGTCAGCGGGCTCAGCAGCGCCACAGCCAGTTGCACAGCGGTCACCCAGTGTGCCGGGCTCCAGCCACCGCGCCGCTGCACCCGCGCGGCCAGCCCCGATCCGATCGCCAGCGCCGCGAGAAAGACCGTGACAACCATGGTGAAAACGTACACGCTGTTGAGCGTGTACACAGCCATGAGCCGGAGCCAGGCGATTTCGTAGGCCAGCGTCATCGCACCGCTCAGCAGGGCCGCCCAGAGGACGAACTGCATCGACGCGGCAGGCGGCGGTTCAGCAGCGGCGGCCGGCGCGACCGCATCGACAGGCTGCGATCGAAGCGAGAGAAGCAGCGCCGTGGCGGCCACGAGGATGTTGCCCGCCGCCGCCGTATAGAGCGAAGCCGTGACTCCGAAGCGGGGGATCAGCAGGAACCCCGCCGCGGCCGCTCCGAGGACTGAGCCGGCCGTGTTCACCGCGTAGAACCGTCCGAAGCCCTGCCCCAGCGAGTGCGTCCACATCGCCACGAGCCGGGCCATCGCCGGGACCGTCGCGCCGATCAGCACGCTGGGCAGGCCGAAGGCCAAGAGCGACAAGGCAAAGCGGAGCAGGTTGGAGAGGAACCACTCCGGCTCGGTAGCCCGGTGGATCGACGTGAAGAGGCCCATCAACGGCGGTACGATCAGGCTCGATGCTACGCCCGCCAGCGCGATGCCCACCTCGATCAGCCCGTACGCTCGCAGAACGTTGCGCGATCGGTCGATCACGCCGCCCAGCAGTCGGGCGCCCAGCGCCAGCCCTGCCAGAAACGCGCAGAACACCGCGGCCACGCTCATCGTGCTCAGGCCGAACACGAGGGTCAGCGATCGCTGCCACGCGATTTCGTACATCAGCGCCGAGGCGCCGGAGATGACGAAGCAGGTGTAGAGCGCGAGGGCCCGCAGGTTCATGGGGCGGAGTGTAGGGCAACGGGCACGCCGCGGGCAACGGTCGGCCGCGCGGGGTCAGGCACGGCTCATCAGCGAGGCGAACTCGCGCAGTTTCTTGAGCCCCTCGAACAGCCGCGATTTCACCACCGATTCGGGCAACTCCAGCACCTCGGCGATCTGCAACCGGGTGAGCCCCTCGGTGTACCGGAGGCGGAGGGCTTCGCGCTGCGTGTCGGAGAGAGTGGCGAGCACCTTTTGGAGTTCGTCGCGGCGTTCGATCTTGAGCAGTCGCGTGAGATTGCCGGTCTGTGACTCGTGCAGGAGCGTCTCGCCGGGCAGTTCCTGCCCGGGATGCCGGACGCGGCTGCGGATGAGATTGAGGCAGTGGTTGCGCGCGATCTTGTAGACCCAGGCGCGGAAGTCCTCGGGCACGCGGTCGGAGCGGAGCACCTTGAAGAAGATCTCCTGCACCGCGTCTTCCGCCTCTTCGAGGCGGCCGAGGTAGCCGATGCAGCAGCGGATGATGGCCCCGCGGTAGACGCGCTCGAGCACGCGGCCCGCCTCTGGGTCGCCGGCGCGCAGCCTGGCGAGAACCTCAGGCGTGACGTCTTCCTGCGGCTCGTCGATTCGGATTTCGCCTTCGGCCACGGCGCCCCCTCGGTCCGCCCTCGCGCGTACAGCGGGTTTGGCTGTGAACCCCGGTCTCGGAAGTGGATTATACCAGCCCGTCCGGCGAATGCGCCCGCCCGCTTTTTCGTTCCGGTCCGTCGCCAGGGGACGCGCTCTGTCCGGCCTGCGCCGTCTTGTTAGAGTGATGGTCCGATAGTCGAGCGCACGGACCGCCGGGGCGGGCCGCAGCCCCAACCGATTGAGGAACAGCCTATGAACAAGAACGCAGTCGTCCTCGGTTGCGGCATGGTCGGCGCGGCGATGGTCCGCGACCTCGCCGATGACAGCGCCATCAGCGTCACAGCTTGTGACTTCAGCCCGCGGAGCCTGGAGCGCCTCCCCCAGGATGGTGCGATCACGAAGCGGCGCGTCGACCTGCGAGACGCGGCGGCGATGCGCGGGGCGATCAGCGACGCTGACGTGGTCCTCGGAGCGCTGCCCAGCGTCATGGGCCTCACGGCCCTGCGGGCCGTGGTGGAAGCGGGCAAGCCCTATTGCGACATCTCATTCATGCCCGAAGACGCGGGGCAGGTCTCCGAGACCGCGCGCACACGCGGCGTAACAGCCGTCGTCGACTGCGGCGTGGCGCCGGGACTCTCCAACCTGCTCGCCGGGTACATCAGCGCCCAGGTCGACGAGATCGAGTCGCTGCGCATGTACGTCGGCGGCCTGCCGCGCGTGCGACGGTGGCCCTACGAGTACAAGGCTCCGTTCGCCCCTTCCGACGTCGTGGAGGAATACACGCGCCCCGCGCGGTTCATCGAGTCCGGGCACATCGTCACGCGGCCGGCGCTGACCGACATCGAACTGCTCGACTTCGCCCAGGCGGGTACTCTCGAGGCGTTCAACACCGACGGCCTGCGCAGCCTGCTGCACACCGTTCCCGCGCGACACATGGTCGAAAAGACGCTCCGCTACCCCGGCCACGCCCGGCTTATGGCGGCCCTGCGCGAGACGGGCTTCTTCGGCCGCGAGGCGATCGACGTGAAGGGTCAGTCTGTCCGCCCCATCGACCTTACCGAAGCGCTGCTCTTCCGGCTCTGGAAACTCGAGGAGGGCGAGCGCGAGTTCACCGTGCTGCGCGTCGAAGCGGAGGGCTCGAAGGACGGCCGGCCCATGCGGTTCCGGTACGACCTGTACGACGAGACCGACGCCGAGCGCGGCCTGTCGTCGATGGCGCGGACCACGGCATTTCCCTGCGCGATTGTCGCGCGGTTGCTCCTGTCGGGGGAGTTCGCCGAGCCGGGGGTCCATCCGCCGGAAGTGCTCGGCCGTAGGCCCGGCATGCTGGAGCGCATCACCGGGGAACTCGCCCGCCGGGGCGTGCACCTGATGCGGACCGAGTAGAGCCCGCTCGCAGGGCTACGACGGATCAGTCGGGCGCGGCAGGGCTTCCGCCATGGCGACCGCTTCGCACGCATCGGGGTTCGAGTTGCCCGCCTGCTCGAGATAGTCGAGCACAAGCTCCGTCTCGCCGACGAGGTTCTCCGGCAGCAGGATCGCCGTGTCGGGGCGGCACGCCGGAATGATCACGTTTGTGGGCACGCCCGGCCGGCCGAAGCGCTGGATCTCGGCGTACATCGCGGGGTCGGAGTTGGTGTAGTCAGCCTTGACCGGGATGACCTTCAGCTCCTTCATCCGCTGACGCACGGCTTCCGTCTCCAGCGTCAGGTTCTTGTTCGCCTGGCAAGTCGCGCACCACGTCGCGGTGTAGTCGATGTACACCGTGTAACCTTGCTGGGCGAGTTCGCGGGCTCGGCACTCCCACCACGGCATCCACGGGATCGAGTCGTCATAGGGCAGTTCGACAATCGCCTCGGGGTGCGATCGAGCCCAGTGGACGACGTATTCCTGCTGGCGGGCCCGCTCGGCCTGCGCGTCCTCAACCCTGAACAGCCAGTGGAACGAAGTGAAGTAGCCGGCCAGCACGATCGCCGCCGTTCCGGTCCAGATCGTCGCCCGCCGCGCCAGCGGCAGCAGCGGCGAGGACTTGCCGAAAAGCCAGCACGCCGCGCCCACGAACGTCAGGAAGCACAGGGTGTAGGCCACGCCGGCGCCGCCCAGCAGGTCGCCGAGGATGACCATCAGCCAGACGAAGGTGCCCATCAGCAGGAAGCCCATGAATTCCTTGAAGTGCTCCATCCACGGGCCGGGCTTGGGCAGGAAGCGCATCCACTTCGGGTACATCGCCAGCACGATGTACGGCAGGGCCATGCCCACCCCGGCGGCGGTGAAGATGCCGACGAGGAGCCACCGCGAATTGCTGCTGAACGCCGCGCCCATCGCCGTGCCGAGAAACGGCGCCGTGCAGGGGGTGGCCAGCACCGTGGCCAGCACGCCCTTGAAGAACGCGCCGAGCGCGCCCTCGCGCTGTTCCGCTGCGGCCAGCTTGGTCGTGGCGCTGCCCGGCAGGATGATCTCGAACACGCCGAGCAGGCTCAGCCCGAACACGAACATGACGGTCGCCATCACGATGACGAACGCCGGCGACTGAAACTGCGAGCCCCAGCCCGCCGCCTGCCCGAGCTGCTGCAGCACCAGGGCCACCACCGCCAGCACCTCGAATGAGACGACGATGCCCGCGGCGAACATGAGCCCCAGGTAGAGCACCCGGCGCGGATCCTCCTGCGACTGCTTTACGAAGCTGAGGATCTTGATGGATATCACCGGCAGCACGCACGGCATGATGTTGAGAATCAGCCCGCCCAGCGCCGCGAACAGCAGCGTGAGCCAGATGCTCGCCGAGGCCGCACCGCGCCCGGACGTACCCGCGGCTTCGATCACTTCGACCGGCCACTCGCAGGTTCCGCCGCCCTCGACGTAGGCAGGCGCGGAGGACGGGGCCGGGGCCACCCCGCCTGCGGCGCCGCTGGGCTCAGGCTGCGTGCTCATGGCCGTGGCGGGCGGCGCCTCGCCGGGGGTCGTCATCGTGAACGACACCGACTCGGGCGGGAAGCACATGCCCTTGTCCGTGCACGCCTGGTAGGTGAGCACACCCACGATCGGCTGCTGGCCCGGCACGGGTTCGATCGCCTCGCCGGGCACCTTGATCTCGATGGTACCGCCGAACTCCGCCAACTTGCCCAGGCCGGGAAGCGTCCGCGTCTTGGCCTCGGGGAACGCCGGTCGCGTCCAGATTATCGACGACGGGCCGTCCACGAACAGCGTCGTCGCCACGAACTGCGGCGAGAGCGGCTTGTTCGACTGGATGTGGTGCCCCGGCTTGATCGCCACGCTTGCGACGTACTCGAAGGTTGAGCCCTTGGTCAACGATTCGGTGGAGAGCTTCGGCGTGACCGTGACGTACTTGCTCTCCGTCTTCGGCAAGGCCCGACGCGCCGCGGCGAAGAGGCTCTCATTCGCGGGCTTCGCGGTGCCGCCCGCCGGCAGGACCGGAAGGTCGATCGTCAGGTCGGCGTGCTGCGGCAGGCACCGTGCTTCGCAGACGAGGTAGTGGACATTCACGGCGATCTTCACCGTGGAGTCGGAGATCTCCGCGGGCGGTGTCACCCGGACCAGAAAGACCGGCTCGCCCTCGTGAATGTTCGTCACGATGTCGCCGGGGTCGTGGTGAAGTTTCGGAACGGGGTGCTGCAACTCGCCCACGCTGAAGCCGCTGGGGAGCTGCCACTCTGCGCGGGGCGGTGCGCCGCTGTCGCCGGGGTTGCGCCAATAGACGTGCCAGCCGTCCTTCAGGGCGAAGCGGATGGCCAGGTCGAAGGGTTCGCCGGGGACGATCGACTCCACCGCCGCATGCAGTGACAGGGTGGCTTCCGGGCCGTCCTTGGACTTGTTGGGCAGGCGGGGCGGGTCAGCCGCCACGGCCACTTCCGCACCTGCAAACATGGCCAAAATCGGCAGCAGCCACTTTATCGCACAGTTCATAGTTGGTGTTCTCAAGTTTCGTCGACCGGCCTCGCCGCCGGGCGGCCGGGTCTGGCGGGGGAGGCGCCCCGGACCAGGGCCTCGTCGCTGATCATAACGGCAGCGGGCCCCGAAGGTTTCCCGTCGCATGCCGCCTGTGACGCCATCGTTGCGCTCTGGGGAGACGAGCTTCCCCGCCCGGTGTGAGATAACCGGTAATCCACCGGTTGTCATTCCCTCGGTCCGCCGGGGCCTTGCGGAAGGCGTCCGGCACGGTTCTTGCTTGACACCCTTTGCTGCCCCTTTATACTCCTCGCCGCGGGGACATAGTGCCCGTTCGCGGCTCCCTGAGACCACGCTGCGACTGTGACTTGAAGTCTGTTCCGGCGTGGCGCCTTCGGCAGGCGGTCCGACTCCGGCCCGGCGTGAGAGCGCCCAGGGTGGGAGCGGGGCGGTCCATGGCCGTTTTCAGGACGAGCTGCGGGCGGTGCGGCGCGGGGTCTCGACCCCGGGTCGGGAGGCTCCCAGGCAGCGGTGCGATCGATTTAGGTTGACGGGTACCCCTCGGACCCCTCGGACGGCTGTTGATCGCTGTTCCGCCGGATCGCGTTGATTCCCCACTCGGGCGCGCGGGCCGGTGTTCGGAGGTCGAGGTCGGATGCCCTTGCGGTGTGCTGGTTTGCGGTCAGTTTCGCTCGCGACGTACGCGGGCGCGCCCGGTTGAGGTTTAGTTGACGGCGCGGCCCGCGGCCTGTGCTTCCCCATCCTGATGTTCCCGCCTATGCCTGCCAGGGGTTGCCCTGCGCAGGCCCGGTTGACTTCGCCCGACGCCCGGTGCGAATGAGATCGTTCCCATCGACCTGACGCCGCCCCCGCGCGAAGGGCGCCCGCCGCCTGCTTCGCGCCCCGGTTGCCTGCGGCGCTCTGGCCGGTGATCACTATTGTCGAATTCGGAGCGCGCATGATTCCCATGACAACCTACCCGGTTCTGGCGGCCACCGCCGGCGAGACCATCGCCTTCCTCCTCGGGGGGCTGGTGCTCGGCGCGGGGCTGATGCTGCTGGTGATCATGCTCTGGAACAAGGCCCGCATTCAGGCGGCCAAGGAGAAGTCCGAGAGCATCATCCGGCAGGCCGGATCCGAGGCCGACGTCATCCGCCAGAAGGCCGAGGTCGAAGCCAAGAAGATCGTCGTCGAGGGGCAGGAGAAGATCCGCAAGGAGGGCGACTCTCTCCGCGCCGAGATGAAGGAGGCCGAAAAGCGGCTCGCCAAGCGCGAGGACAACCTTGAGGCCAAGCTCGATACCCTCGTCACCAAGGAGAAGAACCTCGAGCAGCAGCAAGGCGCCCTTGCCCAGCAGGCCGCGGACATCGAGAAGCAGAAGGCCGAAGCGGCCGATCTGCTGGCCCGCCGGCGGGAGGATCTCCTCCGCGTCAGCGGCCTCTCCGTGGAGAAGGCTCGCGAGCAGGTGCTGGAGGCCATCGAGGTCGAACTCGAGCACGAAGTGGCCGAGATGGTCGAGAAGTCGGTCGCGACGGCCAAGGAGGAGTCGGTCCGCCGCTCCCGCGAGATCACCCTGACCGCGATCCAGCGCTACGCCGGAGAGCACACCGGCGAGAGCACCGTGGCCACGGTGGATATCCCCTCGGACGACGTGAAGGGCCGGGTCATCGGGCGCGAAGGCCGCAACATCCGCGCGTTCGAGAAGGCGACCGGCGTCGACGTGATCGTTGACGACACGCCGGGCGTGGTGCTGGTCTCCGGGTTCAACCCCATCCGCAAGGAGGTTGCCCGCCGCTCGCTGGAGCGGCTGATTCAGGACGGCCGGATTCACCCCGCCCGCATCGAGGAGATTGTCGCCCAGGTGCAGGCCGAGGTGGACGAGGAAGTCTTCAACATCGGGAAGCAGGCGTCGATCGAGTGCAACGTTTCGGGTCTTCACCGCAAGCAGCTTGAGCTGCTCGGCGGGCTGAAGTTCCGCACCAGCTACGGCCAGAACGTGCTGCGTCACAGCATTGAGGTGGCGCTGCTGTGTCAGGGCATCGCCGAGGAACTTGGGCTCGACGGCCGCCTCGCGCGGCGGTGCGGTCTGCTGCACGACATCGGCAAGGCGATCGACCTGGAGATGGAGGGCAGCCACCCGAAGATCGGCGCCGACTTCTGCCGCAAGTTCAAGGAGCGCCCCGAGGTCCTCAACGCGATCGAAGGGCATCACGGCGACGTACCCTCGACCAGTCCGTACACGCCGATCGTGATGGCCGCCGACGCGATTTCCGCCGCCCGCCCGGGCAGCCGCCGCGAGTCGCTGGAGCGATACATCCAGCGCCTGCAGCAGCTTGAGGAGCTCGCCATGGTGCACGAAGGCGTCAAGGAGGCCTTCGCCATCCAGGCCGGGCGCGAGGTGCGCGTGATCGTCGACGCGAAGCGGGTTGACGACGCGATGGCGTCGAAGATCGCGCGCGACGTGGCGCAGAAGGTCGAAGAGACGCTGACTTATCCGGGCGAGATTCGTATTACCGTCCTGCGCGAGGTGCGCGCGGTAGCGTCGGCGCGATAGCGAGACGGATTGACATCCCTGCGGCGCTCCGCGGGGACGATGGAACGGCGCAGGCCGGTCAGCGCGGCGGCGTGGGGGTTCGCCCGGTTCCTTGACCCTGTCGGCGGCGCTCCATAGTATCCCGCGGCATACCCGGGCCCCGACGGGCAGGAAGGAAGATCATCATGGCAGGTGCAAAGACACTCGAATTCACGGACCAGAACTTCGAAGCGGAAGTGCTCCAGTCCGATCGGCCCGTGCTCGTCGACTTCTGGGCGGAGTGGTGCGGTCCGTGCAAGGCGCTGGGCCCAACCATCGACGAACTGGCCAACGAGTACGACGGCAAGGTCAAGGTCGGCAAGGTCAACGTCGACAGCAACCAGGAAGCCTCGATGAAGTTCGGGGTCAGTTCGATCCCGACGGTCATCATCTTCAAGGGCGGCGAGATGGTCAGCCGGTTTGTCGGCCTCCGCAGCAAGAAGGACTTCGCTGCCGCCCTCGACCAGGTTTCGGGCTGAAACCGCGACCGAGGGTGATCGGGCCGCGCTGCACCGAATCGGATCCAGTACATGGTCAGCCAGTCCACCATCAGCCTGGAGCAGATCTTCGCAACGCCGCCCGAGCCGCAGAAGCATGGCGGATGCGGCAGTTGCGGATCTGGCGATGCCGCGTCGAAGTGCGGCAACGGCCTCGAGAAGATCTACCCGACCACCGCCGTCCGCTTCGGCTACCTGCGCTACATCGGTGAGTTCACCCACGCGCCGGACATGAAGTTCACCTGCGGTGCAAAGGTGGTCATTCAGACCCGCCGCGGGATCGAAATCGGCGAACAGGTCTCCCTGACCTGCGGCGGCTGCGACAAGTCGGTCTCCCGCGACCAGATGAAGCAGTGGGTCGATACGTGCGGGCGCGACTCGTTCGTGTTCGACGCCGGGCGGATCCTCCGCGAGGCGACGGCGTCCGATCTGGCCGAGCTCGCCCACATGCAGCAGGAGGGCAAGCGCCGGGTCGACTTCGCCCGCCGGGTTTCGTCGCGCCTCAACCTCCCCCTCAAGGTGGTCGATTGCGAGAGCCTCTTCGGCGGCGAGCGCATCATCTTCTTCTTCATGTCCGAGGACCGCGTCGACTTCCGCGAGATGGTCCGCGAGCTGGCCGCCGAGTTTCACACGCGCATCGAAATGCGACAGGTCGGCGCACGCGACGAAGCTCGCCTGCTGGCCGACTACGAAACTTGCGGCCGGGAAGTCTGCTGCAAGGTCTTCCTCAAGACGCTGCGTCCGGTCAGCATGAAGATGGCCAAGATGCAGAAGGCCACGCTCGATCCGTCCAAGGTGTCGGGTCGCTGCGGGCGGCTCAAGTGCTGCCTGCGGTACGAGCACATCACCTACGAAGAGCTCGAAGCGAGTCTGCCGCGGCAGGGGGCGTTTCTGCGCACGCCTCACGGCGACGGCTTCGTGGTCAAGCGCCAGACGCTTACGCAACTGGTCCAGATCCGCCAGGAAGATGGGGCGCTGGTCACGGTGGTTGTGGAGGACGTGCTGGAGATCGACGGCCGGATTGTTTCGGGCAAGGAGGACGCCCTTCGCGATCTCATCGCCGAGCGCGAGCGACGTGCCGCTGCGTCGGCGCGAAGCGCTGACCGCGCCCCGCGCGAGCCTCGCGGCGAGCGTCGTCCGCGGCGCGAGCGCCCGGCTCGCGGGGAGCGCCCGGCGGGCCAGCGTGGTCCGGCGGAGCGAGCGGGGGAGGCGCGGTCCGACGACGCCGGTGATGGCGGCGAGGCGTTCGGCGCCGGGGTGGATGACGAACTGCCTCGCGACACGGAAGCCCCCGAGGTCGATGACGCGACAACTCCCGATTCGGGCGATGGTTCGGGCGATTCGCCCCGCGAGGGCGGTGCCCCGCGTGGCCGTCGTCGCCGGGGGCGTCGTCGTCGTCGCGGGGGCGGCGGCGGGGGTGGCCCGTCGGAGGGTGGCGGCGCCCCGTCCGGCGGATCCGCCGACTGACCGTCGCGCGACCCACGACCCGCCATGGTGCGAACGTGCAAATTCCGCCGCCTGCCTGCAGCCCTACTCAGCCTTTCAGCCGAAAAGATGGTACAATCCGATGTAGATCGGATGAGGTTGATGCAGGACCATGCCCCGCAAGCGTGCCGCCAAGAGTGTTGCTGATATTGTCTCGGCTGTCGGGCGCTATCCCGAGGAGGCGTTCCTGTTCGTACAGGACGGCCTGTCCTACGCGGTGGAGCGTATCCACGGCCCCGAGTCCGAGGCCCACCTCGCGCTCGCGCACTACATCCACGAAAACAACATCGACTGGTCCGACCTGGCCGAGAAGTACCACACCGGCGGGCTGAGCGAGGAACTCGCCGCGGCCGTCGAGGCAGCGGGCGGACCGGACAAGCTCAACCGCCACGTCTCCGGGCGTGAGTTGTGCTGGGGGCTGCGCGATTTCGCCCTCGAGCGCTGGGGGTTGATGTCGCGCGTGGTGCTCGAATCGTGGAAAGTGCGCTCGACCCGCGACTTCGGTGAGATCGTCTTCGCCTTCATCCACCATCAGAAGATGCAGAAGCAGGAAGGCGACACACTGCAGGATTTCGACGAGGTCTATTCGTTCGATGAAGCGTTCGACGAAGCGTTTCGCATTCCGCGCGGCGACGAAGAGAAGAACTGAACTGCGGATCCGGCGTCGACAGCGCAGCGCGATCTAGTGGTGATCGTCCTGCTTCGAGGAGCCCAGCTTGGGCTGCTCCTTGGCGGAGTGATCGTGCGACGAGGCTGAGTCGACGTCGCTCTTGACCTCTCGAAGCCCCTTCTTGAACTCGACAATGCTCTGACCCATCGACTTGGCCACTTCAGGCAGCCGACGCCCGAACAGCAGCAGCGCGATGAGCAGCAGCAGGATCCACTCGGAGCCGCCGGGCAGGCCGAGGAAGGCGAGGAACGGGGGGGTCATGATGCGCTCCGATCCGTGGGGTGTGGCGTTCGGCCGAGGTCTTCACGCCGTGCGATCGACCTCGGCGGACAGGCGACCCGCCCCGCGGGCCGCGTCACGACACATCAGTGATTATACGTCAACGGGGTGAACGTCGTCAAAACGGCGGTATTGCTTCAGTCCCGCGTGCGCACCGCGGCGTCGCAACGGCGTTGCCAGCATCAGCAGGGCCCCCCGAGGGACTTTTCTACCGCCGCGCGGCCGCGTGACCGGACAGCCGCGGACTCCCGCATCGCCCAACCGGGTCGTGTGCGGCTTCCTTGTCAGCCCCCTCTGCGACCATACAATCGCGCTGCCGGTGATGGCGGGCCGCCGCCGGTGCAGGGTGTCCCTCGTGGCCGGCCCGGCCGAGGTCTCGCATGGTTCAGCGACGATTCACCGTCACCGGCGCGCTGCCCTACTCCAACGGCCGGCTCCACGTGGGGCACGTCGCGGGCGCCTACCTGCCCTCCGATACCTACGTGCGCTACCTTCGCGCGACGGGTGCGGAGGTGCGCTACATCTGCGGCAGCGACGACAACGGCGTCGCCGCCCTCAAGAGCGCCCGCGAGGCGGGTCAGCCGGTCGAGGAGCTGACGCGTCACTTCAACGAATCACAGCGCCGCGCGTTCGTCGGCCTGGGGATCGAGTTCGACATCTACGGCGGCACCCACCACCCCGACTTCGTCACACTGCACGAGAAGTTCAGCCAGGAGTTCTTCCTCGCGATTTACAAGAAGGGTTACTTCGTCAAGAAGCAGACGGTCCAGCTCTTCGACGAGCAGGCCGGGCAGTTCCTGCCCGACCGCTTCGTCCGCGGCACCTGCCCCCACTGCCGCAGCGACAAGGCCTTCGGCGACCAGTGCGAGGGCTGCGGCCGGGCCCTCGACCAGGTGGAACTGATCGACCCGGTGAGCGAACTGACCCGTACGCGGCCGGTGCAGAAGGCCACGACGCACTGGTACCTGCGGCTGGACAAGCTTCAGGGCCGGCTGGCCGGCTGGCTGGGCAGCCTTCGGGAGCCGGCGGAGGGGCGGCCGGCCTGGCGCACGACCGTGCTCAACCAGTCGCTGGGCCGCATCGAAGCGGAGGGTCTGCCCGAGCGGGCGATGACGCGCGACCTGACCTGGGGGGTGCCCGTGCCGCTGGACGATCCGGACGCGAAGGGCAAGTGCCTTTACGTGTGGTTCGACGCGCCGGTCGGCTACGTCTCCTTTACCGCCGCGCTGTGTGCCCAGCGGGGCGAGGGGGCGGAGGGTTACGAGCGCTGGTGGAAGGATCCGGACTGCCGGATCGTGCACTTCATCGGCGAAGACAACATCATCTTCCACGCCATAACCTGGCCGGCGATGATCCTCGCGACCCACGACAGCGACGACGTGCAGGGCCTGAAGGGCGAGTTCCAGCTCCCCTACACCGTCGTGTCCAACTCGTTTCTGAACATCAAGTTTCCCGGCAAGGAAGAGGAGAAGATCAGCAAGAGCCGCGGTACGGCGATCTGGATCGAGGACTACCTCAAGACCTTCGACCCCGATCCACTGCGGTATTACCTCACGGCCATCGCGCCGGAGTCCGCACGCACGGCGTTCGACGTGGACGACTTCATCGTGCGGAACAACGGGGAACTGCTGGCGAATCTCGGGAACTTCTTCAACCGGACCATTACGTTCGCCCACAAGTACTTCGAGGGCAGGGTGCCGCCGCCGGGGTCGCGCGACGATCTCGACCACGCCCAGATGGCCACGTGCACCGAGGCGGCGCGGCGGGCGGCGGCGGAGCTGGAGAACTGCCGGTTCAAGGCTGCTCTGGCCGAGGTGATGGGTCTCTCTCGCGCGGGTAACCTGTACTTCGACCAGACCAAACCCTTCCAGTCGCGCAAGACGGACATGGACGCCTGTGGGCGGGCGATCAACGTCTGCCTGCAGACGTGCCGGACGCTCACGACGATCATGGCGCCTTTCCTGCCCCACATGGCCGCCAAGGCTGCGCGCATGCTCGGCGTCGCTGATCGCTACCTGCTCTGGCCCTCCGCGGGTGAGGAACTCCCCGCCGGTGCCCCGCTGGGCGAGGCGGAGATTCTCGTCAAGAAGCTCGACTCGTCGGAGCTGTTCACGTCGTAGCGCGGGTCGCAAGACCTCCGGGGTGATCGAGATGGAAGTCCTTGGCATCACGCCGATCCTGAACGTGTCCGACGTCGCTCAGAGCCTGGCCTGGTTCGAGAAGCTCGGCTGGCGACGCTGCTGGACCTACAACGACGCGGGCATGATCCCCGGCGCGGCGGATGCCGACAGCGCAGGCCCGGCCAACTTCGCCTCGGCAGGCTCCGGCCAGGTCGAGGTGTTCCTGTGCCACGACGGCCAGGGCTCGCGGGGTGGTCCGGTGCCCCGCCACGCCGGGGACGACACCGGCGGCGTCTGGATGACCTGGTGGGTGGAGACGCCCGCAGCCGTCGATGCCGCGCACTCCGTGGCCCTTCGGCATGGACTGGAGGTCGCCCGGCCACCGCAGGACGAACCGTGGGGTGTGCGCGAATTCCACCTCCGGCACCCCGACGGCCATACCTTCCGCGTTTCCTGCGGCCTGCGCCGCTGACCCGCGGGTTCGCCGCCCCGTTGGCGGATGGAGCGCGGTTCGCTAAGGTACAGGGCTCCTGATTCGAGGCAGGCCGAGGGGCGTCCCCGGCCACGCCGCGGCGACGGGCTGGGCACAACCTTGGCGATCTTCACGGTCAACCGGAACCCTTCGACTCGCGATCTGCGCTGGTTCGCGCTGGGGATGTTCCCCGGGTTCACGGGCATCGCCGCCCTGGTCGTGTTCGGGGCGTCGATTCTGGTGTGGTTCAAGGGTGGGCAGCCGGATTGGTCGATTCCGGCGTTCGGCTCCGCGCGCCTCTGGATCGCCATGGCCTTCGTCGCCCTGGGGGCCTTCCTGTCGATCGGCGGCCTGATGCCGCGGCCGATCGCGACGAAGGTCTACGTCGGGTGGATGCGGCTGGTGACGCCCGTCGGCATTTTCATGTCGATGGTCATGCTCTCGCTGGTTTACTTTCTTTTTCTCCCGGTCTTCGCGCTGATCGTGCGGCGGAACGACCCGCTTCGGCTGCGGAATCGCGGCGAGACGTCCTACTGGATGGATGCCAAACCAGCGCCGAAAACCATCGACGACATGATGCGGTTTTCCTAGGGGCGCTTTCGGCGCCGGATGGGCCGGCACAGGTGAGGGGTCGGTTGAAGTGATTGTCCTGGGGATTTCGTGCTACTACCACGACGCCGGCGCGGCCCTCGTCCGCGACGGCCGCCTCGTCGCCGCGGGCGAGGAGGAGCGCTTCAACCGCCAGAAGCACTACAGCGACTTTCCGCGCCAAGCCGTCGAGTACTGCCTGCGCGAGGCGGGAATCACCATCGACCAGGTTGACCACGTCGTCTTTTACGAAAAGCCGATCACCAAGTTCATCCGGATCCTCGAGACGATCCTGAGTTCCTGGCCGATGTCGTGGGTGTCGTGGCTGCGAAGCATCCCGGTCTGGGTGCCCGGCAAGCTGCGCATGGTGCACGACATTCAGAAGAACCTCGCCACCGACAAGGACATTCTGTTCTGTCAGCACCATCTCTCGCACGCGGCGAGCGCCTTCCTCGTTTCGCCGTTCGATGAGGCCGCCATCATCACCGCCGACGGCGTCGGCGAGTGGACCACCACCGGCTGGGGGGTGGGCCGCGGCACGTCGATCGAAATGAAGAAGGAGCTGCATTTCCCCCATTCGGTGGGCCTCCTGTTCAGCGCGATCACGGCGTATCTCGGGTTCCGCGTGAACGACGCCGAATGGAAGGTGATGGGGCTGGCGCCCTACGGCAAACCGACGTACGTGGACAAGTTCCGCGAAGTGGTCGACATCCGCGAAGATGGCAGCATCCGCCTGAACATGAAGTACTTCGCGCACCACTGGTCCACCCAGCGGATGTTCAACCGCCGCTGGGAGGAGCTGTTCGGCCGCCCCACACGATCGAAAGAGTCGGAGCTCGACGACTTCCACAACGACATCGCGCACAGCGGACAGAAAATCGTCGAGGAGATCATGGTCACGCTCGCGCGGCACGTGCACCGCGAAACACGGATGGACAACGTCTGCATCGCCGGCGGCGTCGGGCTCAACTGCGTGGCCAACTGGCGGATTCTGAAGGAAGCCGGCTTCAAGGACATTTTCATCCAGCCCGCGGCGGGCGACTCGGGCGCCGCGCTAGGGGCGGCCTTCTACGTCTACAACTCCGTGCTGGGCCATCCGCGGTCGCACCGGATGGACCACGCGTACCTCGGCCCGGGCTTCACCGACGACGCGATCGGCCGCGTGCTGAAGCAGAACCAGGCCGCTTATGAGCGGATCAACGACGAGGCCGAGCTGCTTCGCCGCACAGCGGAGTTGATCGCCGAGGGCAAGGTGATCGGCTGGTTCCAGGGGCGCATGGAGTTCGGGCCGCGGGCGCTGGGCGCACGCTCACTCGTCGCCGACGCGCGCAATCCGAAGATGAAGGACATCATCAACGCCAAGGTCAAGTTCCGCGAGGCGTTTCGCCCCTTTGCCCCCAGCGTGCTGAAGGAGCACGCCCACGAGTGGTTCGACATGCCCGCGGGGATGGACGCGCCGTTCATGCTCCTCGTGCCCGAGGTGCGTCGTGAAGCCCGCGCGAAGATTCCCGCCGTCACGCACCAGGACGGCACCGGCCGCGTACAGACCGTCACGGAGGAGCACAACGGCCGCTACTACCGCCTCATCCGCGAGTTTCAGCGGCAGACGGGCGTGCCGATCGTGATCAACACGTCCTTCAACGTGCGCGGCGAACCGATTGTGTGCACACCCCAGGACGCCTACAATACGTACCTTAACACCGGGATCGACGTGCTCGTGATCGGCGACTACGTCGTGACGAGCAAACCGGGCGACGTGGATTACGAAGCGGGCATGCGGCGAAGCATCGAGCTCGAGGCTTCATCGCTCTTGAAGGCGGGGGGCTGAAAACGCCGAAAGTCAAAACGCCAAAACGCCAAAACGTCGAGAGGTTGAAGCGCCAAGAAGCGGAATTGTTGAGGCGTCGAGTCGATTGGACGTCAGGGCTATCGCGTTGATCTCGGCGTATGGGGTGGGGCGGTTGAGGTGGTCGGGATCGGAGGGACGGCTCGCTGGTAGTTCGTTCGCCGGTCAAGCTCTGCTCGCTGCGACGTGCCGCTCCTTGATGTCGCCCGCATCGCTGTCTTGACCTCGCGTTCTGACGGTCTGGCGTGTAGACCCTTCGCCCTTTTGGCGTTTTGACGTGTTGGCGTTTCGACGTTTTGGAGTGTGCGGATGGCCAAGCAGTCGCTCTTCAAGGAATTTCTCCTCTTTATCAAGGAAGAGAAGAAGTGGTGGCTCATCCCGCTGATCCTGGTCCTGCTGATCGTCGGCGGGCTGGTGCTGTTCGCGTCGTCGTCGCCGTTGGCGCCGTTTGTCTACCCGCTCTTTTAGCGGACCATCCGCCCGGTTTCCGGACCCGCACCGCGCCGCGGCTGCCCTGCGGTGCAGCGAGTTGGGCTCCCGGACGATAGTCACCTTGGATACTGCGACCGCGTCGCGGGGCGGGCTTTCCCCGGGCGGCGCCGCCGGGCCAGTGGTCCGGAAATGCGGGCGCCCGAAGGCGGGCGCGCCGGGCGGATGCGCCGACGACCCGTTCGGCCGCACCGCGATGCAAGCGGATTCCAGCGAGGCACTATGCTGAAGATCGTCAGCGTCTGCGGCGCCCGGCCCAACTTCATGAAGATCGCTCCGCTGGTCGACGCCTTCGCACGCAGCGGGCGGATCCGCTCCATCCTCGTCCACACCGGGCAGCACTACGACGCGAAGATGAGCCACCTCTTCTTCGACGAACTGGGCATCCCCAAGCCGGACATCAACCTCGAAGTCGGCAGCGCGACGCACGCCGTGCAGACGGCCGAGATTATGAAGCGCTTCGAGCCGGTGTGCGTCGAGCATAAGCCCGATTGCGTGCTCGTCGTGGGTGACGTAAACAGCACGATCGCCTGCGCGCTGGTCGCATCGAAGCTCGGCATCCCCGTGGCCCACGTTGAGGCGGGGTTGCGCAGCTTCGATCGCGACATGCCGGAAGAGATCAACCGGCTGCTGACCGACGTGATCAGCGATTACCTGTTCGTAACCGAACCGAGCGGCATCGAGAATCTGCGCAACGAGGGCGTCCCGTCCGAGCGTGTCTTCTTCACCGGCAACGTGATGATCGACACGCTGATGCGCCACCGGGCGCGGGCGAACGACTCGAAGATCCTGGCGACGCTGGGTCTCGAAAAGCGCCGCTACGCGGTGGTCACGCTGCACCGGCCGAGCAACGTCGACGACCCCGCCACCTTCGGCGGCATCCTCTCGGCGTTTGAGACCATCGGCCGCGACATGCCGATCGTGTTCCCGATGCACCCGCGGACCCGGGCGAACCTCACGCGCCTCGGCCTCGAGCCGCGCATCGCCGCGAACCCGGCGCTCAAGCTCATCGAGCCCCAGGGCTATCTCGATTTTCTGAAGCTCATGGCCGACTCGGCCCTGGTGCTGACCGACTCGGGCGGCATGCAGGAGGAGACGACCATCCTCGGCGTGCCCTGCCTGACCCTGCGGGAAAACACGGAGCGGCCGGTGACCATTACCCACGGGACCAACCGCCTCATTGGGGTCGGTTCGGACCGGATTCTGGCCGCCTACCGGGAGGTCTGCGCGGGCGGCGTTATATCAGACAGGCGGCCCGAGCTGTGGGACGGCCGGGCTGCGGAGCGAATCACGAAGATCCTGGTCGAAAAGCTGGGGTCGAAGTAGGCCCGAGCACGGGGTAGGGGGGAACCGACGTCGTGGCGGGGCGTAGAATCCTTGCGGGGTCATCAGCCCCGAGGGCGGGGATCGACGCTACTTGGAGGTCGGCAAACTCTGACGAGACACGGGCGGCTCTGACCGGCCCGAGGTTCGGTTCGGTGGACCTTGTCCACACAACGGGAGCGGCATGATGAGGATTTGCGTAGTCGGCAGCGGATATGTCGGGCTGGTGGCCGGTGCGTGCTTCGCCGAGGGCGGCAATCACGTGATCGGCGTGGACATCAACGCCCGCAAGGTCGAGATGCTCAACGAGGGCAAGTCGCCCATCTACGAGCCGGGCCTCTCCGAGATGCTCCAGCGCAACCTCAAGAGCGGCCGCATCGAGTTCACCACCGACCTCGACCGCGCCGTGAAGCAGTCGCTGGTGATCTTCATCGGTGTGGGCACGCCGCCCGCGGCGGACGGCTCGGCGGACCTGTCGGCCATCCGCGACGTGGCTCGCGGCATTGCCCGCGCCATGGACGGCTATCGCATCATCGTGATGAAGAGCACGGTGCCGGTCGGCACGCACAAAATGGTCTCCGACATTCTCGAGGCGGAGACTGACTTCCAGTTCGACTACGTCAGCAATCCCGAGTTCATGAAGGAAGGCGCCGCGATCGAGGACTTCACCAAGCCTGACCGCGTGGTGATCGGCTCGAACACGCCTGCCGCCGTCGAGATCGTCAAGGAGATCTACGCGCCCTTCATGCGCAAGAGCGACCGCATTCTCGTGATGTCTCCGGCCAGCGCCGAGATGACCAAGTACGCCGCGAACGCCATGCTGGCGACGCGCATCAGCTTCATGAACGAGGTCGCCGGTCTGTGCGAGCGCTTCGGCGCCGACGTCGAGCAGGTCCGCCGCGGTATCGGCACCGATTCGCGCATCGGCAACGCGTTTCTCTTCCCCGGCGTGGGTTACGGCGGTTCGTGCTTCCCGAAGGACGTCAGCGCCCTGGCGAGCATGGGCGAGGCCGTGGATCATCCAATGACCATCGTTGCGGCCGTGCAGGACGTAAACCTGCGCCAGCGCGCCGCCTTCGCCAACCGCATCCTCGAGTACTATGGCAGCAAGGCCGCGGGCAAGACGCTGGCCGTCTGGGGGCTGGCGTTCAAGGCCCGCACCGACGACGTCCGCGAGTCACCGGCGATCGCGGTCATTCGCACGCTGGTCGACAAGGGTTTCCGCGTGCGGGCGCACGATCCGGAGGCCATGACGACGGCCGTGTCGGAGCTCGGCGGACGGCCCGTGACGATGCTCGCCGACGCGTACGCGGCCCTCGACGGGGCCGATGCGCTGGTCGTCTTTACCGACTGGCCGGAGTTCCGCACGCCGGACTTCGACCTGATCAAGTCCAAGCTGTCGTCGCCGGTCGTGTTTGACGGCCGGAACATGTATGATCCCAGGCAGATGCAGAAGCGCGGCTTCGAGTACTTCTGCATTGGCCGGCCGGCCGTCACGAACCGCGAGAACGCCCGGACGCCCGAGCCTGCGTACCATGCCTAGAGGCCGCGCCGCGCCCGCCTCGTTCGGCCATGTGGTTGATGGCGGCGCACCGCGACGAGCATGTCAGTAAACGCGCCGAGTTCATCGCCGCCCGAGGCGCCGGCCGAGACGCCGGCGACCGGCGCGCCTGCGCAGGTTGGTGCCGCAACCTCCGTATGGGGTTCCGCGCTGTCCTGCGCGGCGGCCGTCGGCGTCCTCCTCGCTATCGCCGAGGTAAGCTGGTCCTACGTCCTGCCGCTGATCATGGACGGCTGGCGCGCGATGCTGCCGTCGACTTTCGGCGGGTTGCTCGGATTCCTCGTGGCGGCGCTGGCGACGGACCTGCCGCTTGCAGTTCTCGGCGGTGTCCTGCTGGCGATCCTGGTTCGTCTCGTCCAGCGTGTGATTCCCGCGACGCGGCGATCGCGTCGGTGGACGGGGTTCATCCGCTTCGCATGCATCTTCGCCGGACTGACCTACCTGATCGTGGGCTGGCTCGGCATCTTCTTCCTTCAGAGCGACCAGAGCCGCACGTGGGGCTATCGGCTCTCCATGCTTGGCGCCGTCGCGGCGACGTTTGCGGCGTCGGCGACGGCGGCTGGGATTCTGGGCGTGGTTCGCAAGCACGTCCATCGCAACGCCGTGAAGGTCTGCTGGGTTGCGGCGGTCGCTGTCGGCCTGCTGTCGATCGTGCCCACTTACACGCGCCATCGCGGCGAGGCGACGGCGCAGGCCGCCGAAGTGCCCGTGATACCGGCGGCGGCCGACCGGCCGAACGTCCTGCTGATCACGCTCGACACGCTGCGGGCGGACTTCCTCGGGTGCTACGGGCATCCCTACGCAAAGACGCCGGCGCTGGACGCGCTGGCGGCCGACGGCACGCTGTTTCAGTGGGCCGTCGCCCAGGCGCCGACCACCGGTCCGTCACATTGTTCGATCATGACCAGCGTGTACCCGCTCGATCACGAGGGGTTCAACGGCCGCCCGATGAAGGCGGGGCTGGTGACGCTGGCGGATATGTGCCGCGCGGCGGGGTACGAGACGGCTGCGTTCACCTCGGCGACCACGACGCGATCGCTGAATACGGGGCTGCAGCAGGGCTTCGACCGCTACATCGATTCGCTCGTATCCTGGAGCGAACTCTTTTCGCACGACGAGTTTCAGAACCTCATCTTCTTCTATCTCGCGGGCATCGCCCAGCACAGCGAGATCCGCGGCGAGGTGGTGACCGGCCGGGCGCTCAACTGGCTGGCCCGTCGCGACGCGGAGCAGCCGTTCTTCGCGTGGCTGCACTACTTCGATCCGCACGGCGATTACGACGCGCCTGAACCCTACAAGAACATGTACCGTGGCCGGGAGCCCGAGGGCGTGCCCATGGCCGCCGATCGGGAGCGCTACGCAGGCGAGGTGAGCTACACGGATGCGCAGGTCGGCCGTGTGCTCGACGACCTGCGCGAGCGCGGCCTGCTGGACCGGACGATCGTCATCATTACGGCCGACCACGGCGAAGCCTTCGGCGAGCAACACGCCCACGTCAAGGACAAGGGGCACGGCGCGAATCTGTACGACGCAACGCAGCACGTGCCGCTGATCATTCGCGCGGCGGCGGGGCGGGGGAAGGTGATCGGTGAACAGGTCGAGTTGACCGATGTCGCGCCCACGGCGCTCGTGCTCGCCGGGATCGAGCCGCCCGCCGGCTTCGTGGGCAAGCCGCTGAATGAGCTGCTCGAAGGTCGGCGCTACTCGCATTCACTGCGGCCGGCGTTTGCCTTCACGACGGTGGGAATCATGGATGGTGAATCCAGGGAAGTAACGAGCCATGCGCACAAGCTGGCGATGCGCACGCCGGATCTGAAGTACATCTCGCTCATGGGCGTGAAAGACAACTACGAGCTGTACGACCTCATCGGCGATCCGGGCGAGACGCGGGATATCTCCGAGCGCCGCCCTGACGTGTGCGAAGCGCGCGAGGCCGAGTTGATGACGAGGTTTTTCGTCAATCGATCGCTTATCGCGGTCGACCCGCGAGCCCGCATCGCGCCTACGCTCAAGAAGCAGCTTCAGACCCTGGGCTACATGGGCGATGACGAGGAGCAGGGGGCCGTCGTGGCGCCGGGGCGCCCCCAGGCGACGCGGCCGCCGCTGCCGGGTACGGAGGACGAGGAAGAGCAACCGTGACGAGCGCCGCACGGCGCGGGGAGTCTGCGATGGCAAGCGTACTGGTCACCGGCGGGGCGGGGTTCATCGGATCCCACCTGACGCATCGTCTCGTGGCGCTGGGGCACCGCGTCCGCGTGCTCGACAACTTCTCCACGGGGAAGCGGGCCAACCTGGCCGCCGTGGGCGAGAAGATCGAACTGGTCCACGGCGATCTGCGCGACGAGAGCGTCTGCCGCGCAGCCTGCGACGGCATGGAGTTTGTGCTGCACCAGGCGGCGATCCCGTCCGTGCCGGTCTCGGTGGCCAACCCGGTGCCGAGCCACGAGGTCAACATCAGCGGTACGTTCAAGCTGCTTCGCGCTGCGAGCGACCGCAAGGTGCGCCGCGTGATCTATGCCGCGAGCAGCTCCGCCTACGGCAACACGGCCGAGTCGCCCAAGCACGAGCGACTCGCCACCGCGCCGCTGAGTCCCTACGCAGTGCAGAAGCTGACGGGCGAGCATTACTGCCGCGCGTTCTACGAGTGCTACGGACTCGAAACGCTGTCGATCCGCTACTTCAACGTCTTCGGCGAGCGGCAGGATCCGCGGAGCCAGTATGCCGCAGCCATCCCCGCCTTCGTCACGGCGATCCTGCGCGGCGAGTCGCCCACGATCTACGGCGACGGCGAACAGACGCGCGATTTCACTTACATCGACAACGTCGTGGAGGGAAACCTGCTCGCGATGCGCGTCACAAAGACGGCGGGCCAGTCGGTGAACGTCGCCTGCGGCGGACAGGTCACGGTCAACGAAGTGATCCGGGTCATCAACAACCTGCTGGGCACGAAGGTCAAGCCGACCTACGCCCCGGCCCGCGCGGGCGACGTGAAACATTCCTGTGCTGACATCCGCCTCGCCGGCGAATTGCTCGGGTTCAAGCCGGTTGTGGAGTTCGAGGCCGGGTTGCAGCGTGCGATTGAGTACTACAAGACGCTCGGCGGAGTGGCCGAGCCGGCCGCCGCGAGGTCATGACCGACGCGGTCCGGGTCGCCACAGCGCCCGGATCCGGGGGGTTTGCCATGTCAAAGATCGTTGTCACAGGCGCGGCCGGGTTCATCGGGTCGCATCTCTGCGAGGCGCTGGTCGCTCGCGGCGACTACGTCGTCGGGTTTGACAGCTTCGACGAGTTCTACGACCCGGCGGTGAAGCGGCGCAACCTGGAAGGGCTCGTCGGCAGGTCGAACTTCGAGATGATCGAGGGCGACATCCGCGACGAGGTGGCCGTCGCCGAGGCCTTTGGCGGCGGTGTCGACAGCGTCGTACACCTCGCCGCCCGCGCCGGCGTGCGACCGTCGATCGAGCAGCCGCTGCTGTACCAGGACGTGAATATCCGCGGCACGATGGTGCTGCTGGAGGCCTGCCGCGCGGCGGGTATCCGCAAGTTCATCTTCGCCAGCAGCTCCAGCGTGTACGGCAACAACGACAAGGTTCCGTTCAGCGAGAGCGACAACGTCGACAACCCGATCTCGCCCTACGCCGCCACCAAGAAGGCGGGAGAGCTGATCTGCCACACGTACCACTCGCTGTACGGCATCGCCACGAGCTGCCTGCGGTTCTTCACGGTGTACGGTCCGCGGCAGCGCCCCGACCTGGCGATTCACAAATTCATGAGCCTCATCGACGCCGGGCGGCCGATCCCCGTTTTCGGCGACGGCAGCATGATGCGCGACTTCACCTACATCGACGACATCATCAACGGGGTGGTTCGGTCGATCGATCGGTGCAGCGGCTACCACATCTACAACCTCGGCGAATCGCAGCCCGTATCGCTTGCTGACCTCATCAGCCTCATCGAAGAGGCCATGGGCCGCAAGGCGATCATCGACCGGCGGCCGATGCAGCCGGGCGACGTCAACCGCACCTTCGCCGATGTCGCCCGGGCGGGTGCAGAACTGGGCTATCAGCCCGCCACGGACATGCGCACCGGCCTCGCCCGGTTCGCGGCGTGGTTCCGCGCCGAGGCAGCGCGTAACCAGCAAACCAAGGCGACCTCCCGGGGCGCCGCGGGCGGCTGACCGGCGTGCCGCAGGGAGGCGAACGATGCACCGGTCGAGGCGAACGGAACTGTTTCATCATGCAGGCTCGGCGAAGGCTGCGGCGGGCACCGGTCGCCGCAGGCCGGCCCTTGCGAAGCTGACGTTGGCGCTCGGCCTGCTGCTGACCACGCCGGCGTTTGCACAGGACGCTGATTCGCCTGCCCCCGCCCCGTCGGCGACCACCGCCGACGGCGAGCCCGCCCCCGGCCTCACGCCTGAGACGCTCGCAGACCTCCCGACGTTCACGCCGGTGGTCGAGGGGAGGGTCTACGACGCCCGTACGATCCAGGCTCTCCTCGATCAGCAGGGCTTCTGTCAGCTTCCGCCGGGCACCCACACCATCCGCGATCCGATACGCCTCGGCCCCAACCAGCGACTTACCGGCTGCGGCCGGGCCAGCGTGCTCAAGTTCGCCGGCACGGGCGACTGGGCCGTGGTGTTCGGCGACGAGAAGAAGGCCAACTACGGCTGCTACCTCGACAACGTGGCGATTGCCGGCGGCGGCGTGCTCTGCCGGCGCTTCGGTCAGCACTGCGGCATCGACCGGGTGTGGATCGTCGAGGCTCCCGGCGACGGCCTGCGCATCGAGGGCATCGGCGACAAGTTCCTGGTCCGGGATGTCGTCGCCTATGGCAACAAGGGCAACGGCATCGCCCTCCGCTCGCCAGTGACCAACAACGGCCTCACGCTTGATCATTGCAACGCTCAGAACAACGGCGGTCACGGTCTGCTGCTCGAGTCGATCACCTGGGGCGGGGCGCTGGCCAAGGCAGTCGTGCGCGACTGCACGATCCAGGGCAACGGCAAGGCGGGGAAGGTCCGGGCCGAGGTGATGGTGCGCGGCTGGGTGCAGCTTCTGCGGCTGGAGAACATCTGGATCGAAAGTCCGCAGGGGGCCGCCGCAAGTCTGCCGGTGGGCATTCGTGTCGAGGGATCTGCCGCGTTCGAGAATCCACGATCCTCCGAGAAGAACGTCCGCCGCCCCAACGGCCTCCTCATCACGGGCAACTCGGCGATACACCTCGTTCCGAGTTCGATCGAGTTCGTGGATTGCCTCAACATCCGCATTGACCAGCTCTCGCTCGCGCCGCGCACGGCGAAGGTGTTTTGGCACAGCAACCCCACCGGCGGCGATTCGACGCACACGCGCCGGCCGACGGGCGCGATGTGGATGCTCGATGAATCGCGCGTCGTAGCCGATCCCAAGCTGGGCGAGCGGCCCTGAGCCTGTCACGCCGTTTGACTTGGCTGATTGTGGCTCATAGCCTCCTGAGGTCTGACGTCGTTTCCCGCGGATTCCCGCGGGCAGATGTTGATCACCCCGATGAGGAGCCCGACCGTGAAGCCCGCCGAAGATCGCTGGCGCCGTTTCTCGCTTTCCGCCGAGTTGCGCGAGGTGCTCGCGCAGGCGCCGGAGGTCATCATCGCAGAGGACCGCGCCGAGGTGATCGAGCTCGCCCTCGGCGGCCCCGGCAGCGATCGGGCAGAGGTTGCCTACGACGTCACCGGCCGCGGCCGGGTGCTCGAGGCCGAGGTGGTGCGCTGCCGCAACGGCGTGGCCGTCAACATGCCCGAACCCTACATGCGCCGGCGCGATCCGGACTGCATGCTCGTCGCTGACGACCAGCCTTCGGACAAGCAGCGTTTCCGCGACCGCTTCGGCACACCTTTCGACGCGATGCGCAGCGACATCCTGCGCTGGCTGGGGCAGCAGCGCCTCATGCTCGTACCGTTCATGGCGGGGCGGCAGGAATCGGGCTACGAAGCGATGCTCATCGTACCGGCGAACGCGGCGTTCTTTGGCGCGGCGCTGGCCGATCTGCAGGGGATGATCCCGCGCAGCAGGCTCAGCCCTGAGTTCGCCCCCCGCGCGGTGCTCGTGGTGGCCCCGCCGTTTCGGCATACGCACTGCCAGGGGCGGCAGGTCGTCGTGCATAACCGCCGCGAGGATATTCACGAGGTCTTCGCGCTTAACCTGTACCCCGGCCCCAGTGCCAAGAAGGGGGTCTACGGGATTCTGCTCGCCATCGGCGTGGAGGAGGGCTGGGTGACGGCTCACGCGTCGACGGTGCAGGTGGTGACCCCGTACGACAACGTCACCACGATCATGCATGAGGCCGCCAGCGGCGGTGGCAAGAGCGAGATGCTCGAATACGCCCACCGCGAGCCGGATGGGCAGCTGCTGCTCGGCGAGAACACCGTCTCCGGCGAGCAGCGTCGCCTCTCGCTGCCCCGCGGCTGCATTCTGCGGCCGGTGACAGACGATATGGCCTCGTGTCATCCGCGGATTCAGGAGGATCGCGGGCGGCTCACCGTCGCGGATGCGGAAGAGGGCTGGTTCCTGCGCGTCAACCACATCACGCGGTACGGAACCGATGCGCAGCTTGAGCGGCTGTGTGTGCAGCCGCCCGAACCGCTGCTGTTTCTGAACCTGCACGCCGTGGCGGGGGCGACCTGTCTGCTGTGGGAGCACATCGAGGATTCGCCCGGCAAGCCCTGTCCCAACCCGCGCGTGATCATCCCGCGACGGCTGATTCCCGATGTCGTTAAGACCGCCGTCGAGGTCGACGTGCGCAGCTTCGGCATCCGCACGCCGGCGTGCACGTCCGACGCGCCGACCTACGGCATCGTGGGCGTCATGCACATCCTGCCGCCGGCGCTGGGCTGGCTGTGGCGGCTGGTCGCGCCGCGTGGCCACGAAAACCCCAGCGTGAGCGAGAGCGGCGGGGGGATGAGCAGCGAGGGCGTCGGTTCGTACTGGCCCTTCGCCACCGGACGTCGCGTCGATCAGGCCAACCTGCTGCTCGATCAGATCCTGCGTACGCCCAAGACGCGATATGTGCTCATTCCGAATCAGCACATCGGCTGCTGGCGGGTGGGCTTCATGCCGGAGTGGATTTCGCGCGAATACCTCGCCCGCCGCGGCGGAGCACGGTTCCGTCCGGAACAGCTCCGGATGGCGCGGTGTCCGTTGCTGGGCTACACACCGGCCAGCATGATGGTCGAGGGCGCGCTGATCGGCGACGGCTTCCTCGAGGTGCACCAGCAGCCGGAAGTGGGCACGGCGGGCTACGACGCCGGCGCGAAGCTGCTCCAGAACTTCTTCACGCGCGAGCTGAAACCCTACCTCACCGAGTCAGACCTGAATCCCGTCGGGCGGCGGATTATCGAGTGCTGCCTCGGCGGCGGGACGGTCAGCGATCTGGAAGAGCTGGTCGCGGTGGAGTAGGGCGCGGCGGGGTGCTAGCGGACGATCTCGGCGAACACCTCGGCAAACTGCTGGGCGCTCTGCGTCCACGGGAATTCGAGCGCTCGCGCCGCCCCGCGCAGGATGAGGTCTCGTCGCACCTCCGCGTCGCCGTGCAGCCGCAGGACGGCCTCCACGATCTCCCCCGGTGACCGCGGCGCGACGAGGATGGCCGCGTCGCCCGCGACTTCCGGCATCGCCGTCTCGCGCACCGTTACCACCGGGCAGCCCATCGCCATCGCCTCGAGAATCGGCATGCCAAACCCCTCGAACAGGCTGGGGTAGACCAGGCAGCAGCTTTCACGAAAGAGCGTCGCCACTTCCGACAGCGGGCGATGGCCGAGGAACTGCACGCGGTCGCCTACGCCGAGCCGGCCCGCCATGTCGCGCCAAGGTTGCCACGCCGCGCCGTCGGGCCCGCCGCTGCCGACGATTCGAAGCTGCCAGTCGTGCGCCGGTTCGCGACGGACCAGCTCTGCGAGGGCGGCCACGAGCGAGTCGTTGTCCTTGTGCGGCGTCGGGGCCTGCAGGGCACATATCGTGGCCGATGGCGCCTGGCCGCCGGGCGGAGGCGGCTGATCGTGAAGCCGCCGGGCGGCCTCGATGTAGCGGTTGTTGAGGCCGTTGTAGATCACGCGGTTGCGCCCGGCGGAGGCCGGCACGATCGCCTCGCCGCAGGTTCGCATGTAACCCGAGATGAACACGTTCGCCTCGGCGCGTCGCAGGGCGTCGCGTGCCCCAAGGGTGAGCAGCAGCCGCCGCAGGCCGCGCTTCGCGTAGGGCCACAGGCCGGGCGCGAAGACCGACCACAGCGTCTGGTGATGCACCACCTGTGGGCAGGGTGCGCCGGGGATGTAGAAGTTGTTGGTGAGCAGCACGTCGGCCCCGCGTTCACGAAGCAGGGCGGGCAGGCGCGATCGCTGCCACGCGGCGGAGCGCCGGCTGGACGTCACCGGAACCGCGCAGATCCGATCCCCCCAGCCGGCGTCGCGCAGAGCCGCGATAGTCTCCCGGCGGTAGGTGACGATGGTGATGTCGAGGTCGGCGCCGATCGTGCGCCAGCCTTCGAGCAGGCCCAGCAGGACGGACAGCCCGCCGCCGGGTGCGATCGCCATCGAGTTGATCACGAGCTTCATCGGGCGGCGGCCTCCGGGGCGGGAAGCCTCAGCGCGTGGCGCAGGGCCGCGGCATAGCCGTCGATCGCCCGGCACTCCGTCCGCCATCGGTGGAGGATCTCCTGGCTGCGGCGGCCCATGGCTGCGCGTCCCGCTGCGTCGTCGCACATCGCCGCCAGGATCGCCGTGAGGCGGTCCACATCCCCCGCGGGGAAGATGTCGCCGTTCTCGCCCGGCAGCACGAGGTCGGGCGCGGCCCCGACGGCGTGGCTGCATACCAGCGGCAGGCCGCAGAGCGCCGCCTCGTTCACGACCAGCCCCCACGCTTCCTGCGTCGAGGCAAGCACGAAGACGTCGCCCGCGGTCATCACGCGTACAACGCCGCGGCGATCCACGTTGCCCAGCAGCGTTACCGGCGCCTTGTGCGTGGCGATCAGGGCTTCGAGCTCACCGCGATAGGGTCCGTCGCCCGCGACCAGCAGGTGCACGGGCTTGCCCGCGGCCGCGAGGCGGGCCACGGCGGGGACGAGCGTGTCGAAGCCCTTCAGCGCGAGGAGCCGCCCGACGGACACGATGACCACGCGGTCGGCGAGGCCCAGTGCCTGTCGCGATGGCTCGCGCAGCGGGGCGATTTCGCGGTAGGCCTGCTCGACGTTGTCGTAGTCGAACTCCCACGGGGCGAGGAAGAACTGCTCCGCCCGCCCGCCGAACAGCTCGTAGTACCGGCGGTTCTGGATGCCCATGTAGAGGAGTCCGGCCGCGCGCTTCACCCGCTGCGTGAGCATGAGGCGGTGAAACGTGCGACGAAGCAGCGGACGCTCCTTCTCCACGTTCGCATCGCAGCGGAAGACGTACGGCCGCCCCTTGCTCAGGCACCAGCGAACCGCCTGGCGCACGGCCGACGAGTCGAACAGGCCGTGCAGGATCATCGCGTCGAACGCGTGGCGTTCGAGCACGGGGCGGATGTCGTCATTGAACAGGTGGCGGAGGCGCCCCGGGATCAGCGCGTTTGTCGGCGGGGGCAGGAATTCATACGCGACACGCCGGGGACACTGCGGCGTCCATGCGGCGTTGCCCTGCTCGCGGTTGCGGAACAGGACGACGATCTCGAACTCCGGCAGGTCAGCCAGCGCGTCGTACTGGGCCGACATCTGCGTCGACGGGCTGTGACAGATCACTCCGACCCTGGGCATGACAGACCATCAGCCTCGCACGCGGCCATGCGGCCGCCCGGTTCAGTGAATTCCCATGTGGCCGGCGATGACCTTCACCGACCGCTGCCAGTCGTACTCGTGCCGCGTCCGGTCCGTGCCCTCGCGCAAGGCAGTCAGCCGGTCGCGCTCGCGGTAGAGATTGTTGAACACTGCCAGGTAGGGCTCGACCGCCACCGCCTCGTCGATCAGCAGCCCGTTCACGCCGTCGCGCACCAGTTCGGGAATGCCCCCGATCTTCGAGGCCACCACCGGCGTGCCCATGCGGATCGACTCGAGCAGCACCTGCGGTGTCGCGTCGGAGCGCGTCGGAAGGCAGAACAGGTCGGCACAAGCCAGCCGCGTGATGTAGGTTCGTCCGTCGCGCAGCTTGTCGAACCGGCCGGTAAACTCGACGTGCGGGGTGTCGCCGGTCACCAGGTCGGCCGGGGCCGGCCCCATGACCCGCAACAGGAATCGCCCGCGGTTTTCGGCGGTGAAGCGCCGCCACGTATCGAGCAGCACATCGAGCCCCTTGCGCTTCCAGTCGAGGCCGCAGTAGTTCACGACGAAGTCGTATTCGCTGCGCAGGCGCTCGCGCTCGCGGCGGATGATCTCCTCCGACTCGTCGAGCAGCTCACACGAGATGTTGCACCCCGGCGTCACGACGATGGCCCTGTCTTCCGGCAGGCCGTAGTCGCGGATCAGCGAGTCGCGCGCCCAGCTCGAGCGGGTCATCACGCAGCCCGCTCGGTGGACGTTGCGACGGAACTGCTCGTGGATGCGCGGCAGCGTCCGGGCGGAAACCCGTCGGCCCAGGTCATAGTGCTCGACGAGCTGCTGCGTGGTCGCGTCGATGTAAAAGAAGATCCGCCCGTCCGGGGGGATCAGGTCCGGCTCGCTCACGGGTGTCTGGCAGCTCAGGACGGGCAGGTCGAAGGGCCGCTGGGCCGCGAGCTGCCGCATGCAGGCCCGGGCGTTGCTGCGCGACCACTGGTAGCCGGTCGGCGCCTGGCCGCGCAGCAGTTGGCCGAGGGCGTACCCCCGCTTCGTCCAGTTCATCGCCGCCATATCGATGCCGAATTTGCGCCCGAGCAGGCCGAGACGCTGCGCCGCGTTGCAGACGTGCCACGCGATGCCCGTAGAGACACGGATGTCATCGACCGCGCCGTAGTAGATGAAATTGAACTTGCCCAACAGCGAGCCCGCTCCTGCGCGTCCAGCCCCGGCACTAGCCGCGGGTGGCGAATCCGCCGCTGCGCGACCGCATCCCGACGGAGGGGGGGTAATACCCGGCGTATCCGCCCCGTGCAAGCAGCGGCACCTCGCCCGGCAAGGCGTCATCCTCGCGCATCAGGGACACCGCGCCGGCCAGCCCGAGCCCGAGGTAGAACATCATGGCGGTCTGGTTGGCCGTGTCGGCCAGGCCCGTCTCGACGAAGCCCTGCGCTGCCACCATCGCAATATTCGCCAGCAGGAAGACACCCACCGACCGGATGCGCGGCTCGCTCTTGCGCTGCGCGATGCGCAGCGCGGTCACCAGCCCCACGCCCAGCATCGACAGGAAGGTGAACAACCCGATGAACCCGAAGTCGAAGAAGACCGCGATGTAGGCCTGGTGGAACTTGTGACGGAATCGCAGGAACATCTCGTGCGTGCCTGCGCCGCTGCCGTACCCGATGATGGGGCTCTTGAGCCCCTCGGTGATGCCCCACTCCCAGTAGATGCTGCGGCCGGCCGACTCGAAGTTGCTCAGCCGCTGCACCAGGAAGGACTGGTCGACGAGGTAGGTGATGATCGGCCAGGCGACGAGGGCGATGCCCAGGCCGGTGACCATCGCAATGATCACGCCGCGCGACCGGTAGAAATAGAGCGTAATGACCACCGCGCCGGCCAGCGAGAACATGGCCGTCCGCTGGGTCGAGGCGATCAGCACCAGCAGGTTGATGAACGTGCCGGCCAAAAGCAGCGGGGCGAGCTTTCCGGCGTTCTTGCTGAGCAGCGCCCAGATCATCGGCAGCGTCGCTGCGGCGGTGGCGAGCGACATCACCTGGCCTGATTCGAAGCAGCTCTTGAAGCGCGACGTGCCCAGCCCCTGCGGCGCGACGATCACGAACACCAGGTGGACCGCCGCGAGCATCGCCCCCACCACGGCGAATCGTCGCAGGAGCTGAATAACACGGTCCACATCGGCGAAGGGCGGCGTCATCGCAAAGATGAGGCCGGGGATCACCAGCACGAAGTACGCGCCGCGGACCACGCCCTTCTCGAACGAGGGCGTGTACATGAGGCCGAAGAGGTTGATGCACGCCCACGCGATCACCAGCGCCGCGATCGGCATCAGCGTGCGCCCCAGGCGCATCATGGCGATCACGGCGCAGAGGAACAGGAAGTACCAGCGGCCGATGAATGTCGCCTTCGCCACCGCCTGGCTCGCGGCCGCGGTCAGCAGCGAGCAGGCGAACATCAGCACGAGCGGCCAGTCGGTGCGCTGCTTGAGCACGAACGCGCCGGAAAACGCGATGACCACGACCATCCCGAGGATGTGCCAGGGGCCGACGGTCTCAGCAAACTGCGTGAGCACGTCGGAGATCGTGATGCCTTGCGCGAGGATCCTCATCGATTCAATCAGCCGCCGCGGGCCGGGCCGTCCGGCGTCTCAGCACGCTCTTCAGGGCTGCCGCCAGCAGCGAGAAATCGCTCCGGCGCGGGGCGAACGCCTCCCGCAGCCCGATCCCGGAAAGGTGGGAGAAGGCCAGCCCGGCCGTCGCCGCGGCCGCGGCATAGGCCACCAGGCTTGCCCACGACGCCCCCATCACCCCGTATCGGGGAATCCACCACAGGTCGAGCCCGACGATGGACACGGCAGCCACGAGGCTGCAGGCGCTCAGGATTCCGGGGCGGCCGCGCCCTTCTATATCGGCCCCAAGAAGCCGGAATAGGCCTAAAAAGATCGTCGCCGCGGTCATCACCCAGAGGGGGGCGACCGCACCGGCGAACTCAGGTCCGAATAACGGGACGATGACCAGCGAACCCCCGGCGGCGAAGACGACCCCCAGCACAAGCATCCCCACGAAGGCCAGCCGGATCGCCAGGGCGGTCCGCTCGCCTCCCCCCAGTTCATTCGCCGAAGTCCGATTGAAGATGACCGTGGCGATGATCGTCGGCAGGCGGCCCATCTGGTTGGCCAGCCCGACCGCTACGGAGTATATGCCCACCGCCGCGGGATTCATCAGGTAATTCAGCAGGTACATGTCCATCCGCACCGTGGCCAGATCCAGGATCACGGAGAGATAGGAGAACGAGATGTACCGCGCCATTCGGCCCATCAGCGGCAGGTCGACCTTGGGGACAATCCGCTGCCGCACGACCATCGCCGCCAGCCAGGCGCCGTACAGCCCCAGGCTCACGGCCATCTGGACGTAGAGGAATTTCTCGATTTCCCGCGTGCCCATCAGCCACTGCACGAGGATCGCGATGAGCTGCACGAAGCCCGCGGCGAAGAGGAATACGGTGCGGGTCTTGAACTCGCGGAGGCCGCCATACCACGCCGAGAGGTTCTGCCAGAGGAAGGTGGGCAGTACGAGCCAGATCGAAAGCCAGATGACCCCCGAAGACTGTCCACGGAGCATGACTTCGGTGAAGAGCTCGGGCACGGCGAGAAAGAGCACGGTGCCCAGCGCCAGCGCGACGGCCGCCACCATCAGCATCGATGTGAAAATGGGGGCCATCAGCCCCCGGTCGCGGGCGAGGAAGTAGCCTACCGGGCGTTGCCAGCGGAACCCGAGCATCAGGGCGCCGATCGACCCGACGCCGATGGCCAGGGTAAACACCCCCTTCCCCTCGGCCCCGGCGGCCCGCGCGATCACCACGGGCGTGGCTATCGCCATGACCGCGCTCAGCACCTCCGCCAGCAGGGTGACAAACGAGTCTTTCAGGAACCGGGACAGCGTCGCGCTCCTTGGGGGATGGCTCAGCAGGCCGAAGCAGGCTCACCGGGATCATCGGCAGGGCAGCAGACCCGGCCGGAGACGACGCCGGGCCGGAGGTGGTACGCCTCGCCGCACAGCGGGTTCGTGCTGCCAGCACCCGCGAGCGCCAGTGTGAAGCAGTACTGAATCCGACAGCGAGGGGTCACCGAGCGGGTCAGCGTCACGCGCCGGTCTTCCGCTTCAGGTATCCGCGGATCAGGGTCGGCAGAAGTCCGAGTTCCCGCCGGAGGGACATGAACCGCGGATCGGCGTGGGTGAGGTACTTGCGCGGGTGAACCAGCCGGAGCTGCGTCTTGTGCGTCTGGGCGTGCTCGGCCTTGAGTTTCGGATATTCGTCGAGCTTGTCTGCGCGGCAGAACATGAAGCTGTTCTGGGCATACCACCATTGTACTTCGTCGTTGTCCCAGATGCGCTTGCGGATGCAGTCGATGGTGACGTATCCGCGGGCTTCGAACTTCTCGACCCAGTAGTCCTGCCACTGCTCGTTGACGTGGTGCCGGCCGCCCTGGAAGGGAATCGCCGCCCCGAACAGGATCAGGTGTCCCAGCCGAGCGAGGGAGTCGACGAACGAATCCGCGGAGGAGGCGGGCAGATGCTCGGCCACCTCGAGGGACATGACCAGGTCGAAGGTTCGGTCGAGTCGGAAGGGGCGCGACAGGTCGGAGGGGATGAACTTGTCCTGCGGGATCTTGAGCATCTGCCGGTCGACGTAGTCCCCGTCGGTGCCGCAGATCTCCGCCACGCCGTTCTCCTGAAATACGCTCAGCCAGGTGCCGTCGCCGCATCCCACGTCGCAGACGCTGCCGGGCTGGACGAACTCCAGCACCACGGGCACCAGCCCCCCGGCGGAACGGCGGACGGAGCTTTCACGGGCCTTGTAGAAGGCGTCGGTGTACGGCTTGCTGCTCAAAGGCGGATCCCCTGCGTGCGGTCGACCAGTGCCGCCCGGGCGGCACGGGAAGCGGTCCATTGTAGGTCGGCGGCTTCCCGCGGCAACGTCAGCAGGCGGAGGGGGGCCGAGGCCCTCCCAACGCCCGAAAACCGGTCGAAACGGCCGCCGGCGGCTTGTTAAGGTTCGGTGAGCCGGGGGGGCAGGGTCTTTCCGGACGTTTGGGTAATGCGATCGGCGTGGTTAGAATATCGTGTCCCCGCAGGATCATTCGTCGGCCGTGCGCGCGTCGAGCGCCGCCCGGCCCGCCTGCATCAACACGTCGGTGGAGGGGCTCCATGGGGTCGGGTTCGGGCAGACGCTGGCTTTGGTGGACGCTGGGCGGGCTGGTGGTCTGCCTGGGGGCGTGGGCGCTGTTCGCCCAGCTCGTGGTCCCCCCGATCATCGATGCGGCCTACCACGAGCAGAGCCACCCCTTCTTCAACCGCCTGATCCCGGGTCGGCACCTCAACCCGGTCACGAAGTACCTCCGTGAATGGCAGCAGGTGTTCTGGCTGACGTGTGGCGCGATGGTCGCGGCGTGGGGGCTGCTCCAGATTCCCGCGCGGGCGTACCACCGGCTCATCGGCGAGACGACGGCCGGGTCCATCGGCGCGATCCGCGTGCTCGTCTTCGCGATCATGATCATCAGCACGGTGTGGGAGGACGTCGCGAGCCTGGCGTTTCTGCCCGGCGAGATGCGCGCCCACACCGCGCATACCATGGTGCTGATCCACTGGCTCCGCGACGCTTTTCCGCCGTTCGATGCGCTGCACAGCAGCTACACAGGGCTGCTCGCCTTCAAGTACGTGTCGATCGGGCTGATGGGTCTGGCGATGCTGGGGCTCTGGACCCGGCTCACGGTGCCGCTTGCCACGATCTGCTACCTCCTGATCGCGGGCATGTTCCGCCAGTATTCCTGGTTCTACCACACCGGGCTCATCCCGCTGTACCTGGGCATTGCGCTGTCCTTCATGCCCTGCGGTGACGGCTGGTCGATGGACCGCGTGCTCCGCATCGCCCGCGGCCGGCGCGTGGTCGATGCCGACTTGGAGCGGCCGCTTTACGGGCTGTGCCGCTACGTGATCTGGATGCTGGTCGCGCTGGCCTACACGGCGGCGGGGCTGAGCAAGCTGAAGCTCGGCGGGCTGATGTGGTGGCAGGGGGACAACCTTCGCCACTTCCTCTACTACGACTCGCTGAACCCGATGCACTTCGACTTCGAGTGGTCGCTGCATCTGCGGCATCTGCCGAACATCTTCTTCGCTATGCTCGGGATTTCGGCACTGGTCGGTGAGGCGGGTTACGTGCTCGTGCTGGTCTCCCGCTGGGCCCGGCTGATCTTCCCCGCCGTGACGGCGATGATGCACATCGGCATCCTGTTCTTCCAGAACATCCTGTTCTTCGACCTCATTCCGCTGCAGGCGATCTTCTACGACTGGCGGAGAATCCGAAAGTGGTATGGCCGCCGGCTGGCTGCTTCGCGCGGCATCATCGAGGTGCTTTACGACGGCTTCTGCCCGCTCTGTCAGCGGACCGTTGCGATCCTCCGCGGGATGGATCTCTTCGAGCGGATGCGGTTTGTCGACTTCCGCACCGCAGACCTGGCCGCGTTCAACGCCGCCCACGGAACGGGAATCACGCTCGAGGCGCTGGAGCACGAAATGTTCTTCGTGTACGGCCGCCGGGCGTTCGCGGGCTTCGATGGCTACCGGCGCATGATGCCGTCGGTGCCGCTGTTCTGGCCGCTGGTGCCGATCATGTACTTCCCCGGTGTGGCCGCGGTGGGCCGCAGCGTGTACGGCTGGGTCGCCGCCCGTCGTCGGCTGCTGGTTTGCGACGAGTCCTGCCGGCCGGACGTGATCACCCCGGCGGATACGGCGGCGCTGCTGCGCCGGCCGAGGTTCGCGCTGCCGATCTGTTTCGCAATCGCCGGTGTCATGGCGACCTGCTGGCTGTTCCGCGTTGAGCGTTTCCCGCTGACCGCCATGCAGATGTACCACACGGTGAACACCAAGGGCGTGCTGCTGTACCGCAAGCCGCTCGCCCATTACAGCGACGGCTCCGTCGAGGAGGCCCGGTTCGACCGTTGGATCGGCGCCACCGCCGACGGCCGCTATCGCGCGATGATCGACATGGCCATGATGGGGCGTGAGGGCGTGCCGGAGAAGTTCTTCGACGCCTGCCTGGCCCGGGCCAACGCGCTGGCCCGCGACGGCCGCAAGGTCGAGTACTTCGAGGTCCAGCAGATCGTCTGGGACTACAAGCGGGACATCGACAATCCGACCTTCGGGGACGTTGAGAAGGTCTATCGCTATCCTCCGGCAGCGGTGACACAGCCCGCGGCGCCGGGGAGCGTCCGCGCGGATTCGCCAGGCGGAGCCGCCGGGGGATCACGCTAGCTGCCGGGTTCGCAGGAACGGGTGGAAGGGGCCGGCGGATCGCCGGGCCCCGGGATGCAAAGGGGGATGCTCGTGCACGGTTTCACTGCAAGGATGGGGTTCTGCCTGCGCGGCGCGATCGCGATGATGCTCGCCGCGGCGATTCTGGCGCCCGCTTCGCGGGCTGCCGCTCAGCCGGTTATCAACGAGATTCTCGCCTCGAACCAGGAAGGTCTTCAGGACGAGGACGGTGATCGGTCTGACTGGATCGAGCTCTACAACCCGGGGCCCGGCGCGGTCGCCCTCAGCGGATGGTCGATCACGGACGACGCGGCCGTGCCGGATAAGTGGGTGTTCCCCGATGTGTCCATCGCGCCCGGTGGTTACCTCGTCGTCTTCGCGTCGGACAAGAACCGCGCCCCGACCGACGGCAGCAACCTGCACCTTAACTTCAAGCTGACGGCCGACGGCGAGTACTGCGGCCTCTACGACAACAGCGAGCCGCGCGTGGCCATCAGCGAGTTCGCACCCGGGTTTCCGAATCAGCGCCCTGACATCGCCTGGGGGCGCGGTCCGGGTGGCGTACTGTCGTACCTCGTTCCGCCGACGCCGGGAGCCGCCAACGACACGGCCACGGTCTACGACGGCTTTCTCTATCCGCCCGTGGTGAGCGTGAGCCACGGCTTCTTCGATGCACCGTTCGAACTCGAGCTGACGCACGACGATCCGCTCGTCGAGATCCGCTACACGCTCAACGGCTCGCCGCCGACGGCGACAACGGGCGTGGTGTACGCCGGCCCCTTCATGATTGATCCGCAGGCTGATCGCGGCGCCGTCGTGCTCCGCGCAGCCGCCTTCCGCAGCGGATACCTGTCGTCCGATGCAGCGACGCGCAGCTACATCTTCCCGCTCGACGTGCTCAACCAGGCGAACACGCTGGCGGGCATGCCCTCGCAGTGGGGGACGGTGTGGCCGAACCTGCGCGGGGCCGACTACGGCATGGACTTGTTCCTGGTCAACAACTTCTTCACGCGGCCATACGTCCTCGGCGGGCTGACCGACATCCCTACGGTCTCGATCGTGACCGACCACAACTCGCTATGGTCGCCGGCCACGGGCATCTACATGAACCCCAGCCAGTCCGGCACGGCGTGGGAGAAGGCGGCATCGGTCGAACTGATCCTCCCCGACGGCAGCCCGGGCTTTCAGCAGGATTGCGGTATCGAGATTCAGGGCGGCAGCAGCGTCGACCAGTGGAAGACCGCCAAGCTGTCCTTTGATCTGGAGTTCAGCGGCGATTTCGGGCCCACAGGGCTGAGCTATGACTTCTTTCCCGGCTCGCCCGTGGACGAGTTCCGCGTGCTGACGCTCGACGCACACATCGACCTCACCTGGCTTCACCAGAGCGTTAACCACCAGGTCGTGGCGCAGTACGTTCGCGACGCGTACACGGCGGACCTCCAGCTCGCGATGGGCCATGTGTCGACCCACTCGCGCTTCTGCCACCTGTACCTGAACGGCATCTACTGGGGGCTGTACAACGTCCACGAGAAGCCGACCGAGGACTTCGCCGCCGAGCACTTCGGCGGTGCGCCAGACGACTACGACGTGCTCAAGCACCAGGGCTCCGAGGTCGTCCACGGCGACGCCGTCGCGTGGAACCAGATGATGACGATCGTCCGCGGCGGACTCGCGAGCAACGCCGCGTATGAGCAGGTCGCGGACATGCTCGACATGGTCCCGTTCATCGACTACATGCTGCTCAACTTCTACGTGGGCAATCTCGACTGGCCGCATCACAACTGGTACGCCATCCGCGCCCGTGAGCCCGGCGCCAAGTGGCGCATCGTCAACTGGGACGCGGAAAACGGGCTGCAGAGCGTCAACACGAACTGGATCACCTCGATCCACGACGTCAGCGACACGCCCGGTGAGATTTTCGCTGCGCTGCGGGCCAACGCCGAGTTTAACCTGCTCTTCGCCGACCGCGCTCACCGCCATTTCTCGCCCGGCGGCGTGCTGTACGTGAACGAGGCTCAGCCAGAGTACGACCCCGATCATCCGGAAAACAACCAGCCCGCCGCGCTCTACATGGAGCGGATCGCCGAGATCGATTTCGCCATCGCCTGCGAGTCGGCCCGCTGGGGCGACAACCGGCGCCCCAACAATCCCTACCGACGCAGCGTCGAATGGATGGCTGAGCTCAACCGCCTCCTCGACTCGTACTTCCCGCAGCGTTCAGCCATCGTGCTGAACCAGTTCCGCCAGGCGGGGCTCTACCCCGCGACGGGGGCTCCCGTCTACAACCAGCATGGCGGCGAGGTCGCGCAGGGTTTCGGCGTGACCCTCAGCCTTCCTGCCGGCGGCAGCGGCACGATCTATTACACGCTCGACGGCACCGATCCGCGCGTGTATGGCACGGGCGAAATCGCTGCCTCGGCGCAGCCCTACACCGGCCCGTTGGTGCTGACCGGTTCGCGGCTCATCAAGGCCCGCGTGCGCAACGGTTCGTCGTGGAGCGCCTTGGCCGAGGCCCAGTTCGTCGTCGTGCTGCCCCCGGGCGATCTGGTCATCAGCGAGATCATGTACAACCCGACCGGCGGCACGGACTACGAGTTCATCGAGCTGCACAACACGACTGATCACGTCATCGAGCTGTCTGGGCTCTCCATCGCCGGCGGCGTGGCGTATACCTTCGCACAGGGCACATTTGTAACTGCGGGCGGCTACACCGTGGTCGCGGGCGTTCCGTCGGCTTTCGCCACGCGCTACCCGGGCGTCACTGCGGTCGGCCCGTTTGACGGCAACCTCTCCAACGGCGGCGAGGAACTGCTGCTCATCGACGCACTGGGCACCACGATCTTCCAGGTCGGCTTCGACGACGAAGGATTCTGGCCCGTTGCCGCGGACGGCTTCGGCTGGTCGCTGGTCTACGAGAACGCGCAGGCCGATCCCACGGACGGCAACAGCTGGCGCGCCAGCCGCGACACCAACGGCTCGCCCGGCGCCGCTGACCCCGCGCCGCTGGTTGGCGGCATCGTCCTCAACGAGATCCTGGCCAACTCCGCCGCGCCGCTGGAGGACGCCATCGAGCTGCACAACCCGACCGCCTCAGCCGTCAACGTCGGCGGCTGGTACCTCAGCGACAACCGCGCCAACGTGGCCGGGCTGAAGAAGTACCGCATTCCCAACGGCACGATGATCGCGCCGGGCGGTTTTGTGGTGTTCTACGAGTTCCAGTTCAACGCCGGGGCCACGAGCTTCGCGCTGAGTTCGGGCGGCGAGGCGGCGTACCTGTCCTCGGCCGATGCCGGCGGCAACCTGACCGGCTACATCGTCGAGCTGGCCTTCGGCGCGACCAGCGAGGGCGACTCGATCGGCCGCCACGTGACCAGCCAGGGGCCGCACATCACGCTGCTCGATCATCACACCTTTGGCGTGAGCAATCCGGCCACCGTGGCCGAGTTCCGCACGGGCGCGGGCGCAGTCAACGCGCCGCCGCGCATCAGCCCGGTCGTCATCAACGAACTGATGTACGCGCCCGCGGGCGATGGCGATCCTTTTGTCGAGCTTCGCAACCGCAGCGGAGCGTCGGTCTCGCTATATAACGCGGCCGCCGCCCGAGGCTGGGCGCTGCATGGCGTAAGTAACCAGGCCGCCACTGGGGATTTCGAGTTCCCCGCAGGCGCGAGCGTGCCGGCGTACGGCTTCGCGCTCGTCGTGCGGATGACCCCTGAATCATTCCGTACCAAGTACTCCATTCCCGCCGAGGTGCCGATTTACGGCCCCTATGGCGAGGTGCTCGACCTGGACGGCGAGCGCATCCGCCTCGAAGAGGCGGTCGGCGCAGCGCCCGGATCGGTCACGTTCCTCGCCGTGGACCAGGTGCGGTACGCCGTCGGCGGCGCCTGGCCGGCGCAGCCCTTCGGCGGCGGCCCGTCGCTCGAGCGTGTGTTCGGCAACGAGTACGGCGACGATCCGGTGAACTGGGCCGCGTCGAAGATCGACGGCGGTACGCCTGGTTCCTGCAATACCGTCAGCCCGCACTTCGGCGACGCGGACGACGACGGCGACATCGACGAGGATGATCTCGACGCCTTCGACGCTTGCTACACGGGGCCGGACAACGGCCCGTATCCCGGTGAGTGCGTCGTGTTCGACTATGAACTCGACGGCGACGTCGACGACATCGACGAGGACGCGTTGCTCGACTTCTACGTGCCGCTCACGCCCATCGCCGGCGATTTGGACGGCGACGGCGAGGTGGGCTTGGCGGACTACGCGTGGCTGCACGCCTGCCTGGAAGGCTCGGGCCCGGCCGTTCCGGCGGATCCGGAGTGTACGGACGGACTTGATCTCGACGGCGACGGCGATATCGACCTGCGCGACGTCGTGACCTTCCAGGCTCAGTTCGGCTATCAGCGGCCCTACCTGCCGGCGGCGTGCCACGCAGGGCGGTAGGGGGCCGCAAGCCCCTTCCCGATGCTGGAAAGCGAGATTCGGGGTGCTGGCGGGGTGATTTCGCTCATGGCGGGATTACCGACGTCCGATCATATCCACGTCGCCGGACAGCCGGTGCGTCCCCTCGAGGGCTGTCGCCCTCTGGCGGCGACGCTGCCGACATCACGGCGGCGAGTTGAAAGGACGGTCGAGATGTTTGAACGGATCATCGGCGCGGTCCTCCTGTTCGGGGGGCTGTTCCTGCTGTCGTGGACCGCGGTCCTGTCCTCGACCCCGTCATAACCGCGGCGCCGGTTTCAGCCGGCACGCAGCACGCAAGGAGGCATTCGTCATGTTGGGACCTCTCGCGACGCTCTTCGCGATCGTCATGGCCGTCTACTTCGGGTTGCTCGACTTCCTGATTCAGACCTCCTGATTCGATCGGCGACGCAGTGAAACACGGCGGGCCCCGGCCGCGGCAGCGCGGTCGGGGTCCGCTTCCATCTCGGGGAGCGTGTCAGCCCGACTGTTCGTCGGCCGCCTTTCGACCGAGTCGAAGCGAATTGAGCACGACGCTGATCGACGACATCATCATCGCCGCAGCCGCTACGCCGGGCGAAAGCTTTCCCGTGGCGGCAAGGGGCAGCGCGGCCGCGTTGTACACGAACGCCCAGAACAGGTTTTGCTTGATGATGCGTACGCTGCGCCGCGCGAGTCCGACCACGGCCGGCAGCAGAAGGAGGTCGTCACGCAGTAGGGTAATGTCGGCCGCGCCGATTGCTACGTCGCTTCCCGATGAGAAGCTGATGCCGACATGGGCGGCGGCGAGTGCCGGGCCGTCATTGACGCCGTCGCCCGCGAACGCGACTCGTCGCGATGCGGCCGCTGATTCGACCTCGGCACGCTTGTCTTCGGGCGAGGCTTCCGCGAGGACGTGCTCGATCTCAGCGGACTCGGCCACGCGCTGCGCCGACGCCTTGCGATCCCCCGTGAGCAGACGGACCGAGATGCCCATCGACTTCAGCCGCCTGACGGCCTCCGCGGCGCCGTCCCGCAAAGTGTCTTCCAGTTCGATCACGCCCGCCGGCTGATCGTCTACGGCCACGTAGGCCGCGGCGAGACCATCGCTGCGCGATTCGGTCCATTCCGCATCCGGCAGGAGCGACCTCGCGCCCACGACGACGCGGCGCCCCCCGACCTCCGCGGTGACTCCCAGGCCCGGCCTGCTGGTGGGGTTCACCGGTTCGGCCACCGGAATTCCCTGTGACTCCGCATGCCGGCGGATCGCCACCGCGAAGGGGTGCTGTGAATATCGCTCCGCGGATGCGGCCAGGCGCAGTAACTCCGGCCCGTCCGGCGGGTTGCTCCCGTTCCTGCCCTCCTGCGGAACGACCGCGCGCACCGCGACCTCCCCGCGGGTCAGCGTGCCCGTCTTATCCAGGAACATGACCTCCACGCCCGCGGCGGACTCCAGCGCCGCGGCGTCCCGCACCAGAATACCGCGCAGCGCGCCGACCGATGTCGCCACGACGACCGCCGTCGGCGTTGCCAGGCCGAGCGCGCAGGGGCAAGCCACCACCAGCACCGCCACCGCCGCCCGGATTCCTGCGGCGACATCGCCATCCAGGGCCACCCAGCCCGCCAGCGTGCCCAGGCTTGCCAGCAATACGATCGGGACGAACACGCCCGCTACGCGGTCGGCGATTCGCTGCCACTGGGTGCGGCCGGATTGCGCCTCCTCCACGGCGCGGATGATGCGCCCTATGCGCGAGGCTGCCCCAACGCGAATCGCCTCGACCGTGAGCATGCCTTCGCGGAGCAGCGTCCCCGCGGAAACGCTGTCCCCGACGCCGCAGGCACGCGGAACCGCCTCGCCCGTGAGCGAGCTTTCATCGACCGCGCCCTCGCCCTCCACGATCCGGCCGTCGACGGGAATGACCACGTCCTGCGCCACACGAACGCGGTCGCCTTTGGCAACGCGCTCAAGCGGGACGGTTTCGACGGACGAGCCGGTGAGAAGCTCGGCCGTGGCCGGCATTCGCCGCGCCAGCGCCGCCACGGCCGAGGTCGCCCGCCGCCGGGCCCGCGCCTCCAAGTAGCGACCGACATTGATGAACGCGAGGATCATCGCCGCCGCGTGAAAATGCGGCTCGCCGAGGCCCGGCACGATCAGCCCGGTCACGCTCGCCACAAACGCGACGCTAACGGCCAGCGCGACAAGGAGGTCCATGTTCGCCGAGCGGTGGACGAGCGCCTTGAGACCGCCGACGAGGATCGGCGCGCCGCCCGCTGAGCAGAGCAGAATCAGGGTGAGGATGGCCAGGATGACCTGCGGCCAGACCGCGCCGCCGTGCGCGCCGGAATGCAGCAGGTGCTGCGCGAAATCAAGCACAACGATCGGCACGGCCAGTCCGACGGCGTGGACCATCGCCTGCCGCTGCTGCCGGACGCGGTCGTCCTGCGTGCGCTCGACGGAAGTCGCCGCCTCGCGACCGGGGCGCGTGGGTTCCGCGTCATATCCCGCAGCGCGAACTGCCTCGATCAGCGCAGGCCGGCGGGCAGCCCCGTCGTCAGTCTCGACTGTGGCAATTTCCGTGGCGAGGTTCACACGGGCGTCGCTCACGCCATCCACCTTGCGTAGCGCCTCCTCGACGCGAGCCACGCACCCGCCGCAGGTCATGCCCTCGATGCGAAGTCGGATCGTCTGCATTCAATCCTCCCGGCGGCCGCGTGCCATCGCGCACCGGCCGCGGTCGCCACTCCTTCAGCTTGATCTTAGCCGCGCGAGATTCCGAGGCGAGCGGGGGCGGGCGAGCTGCGATTCCCGCGCGTGTGCAGGTCTGCAGCCCGGGCGGGCCGCGGGGTTCCGCGCACCGAGTTGCGGATTTTTTGGCCGGCCAATGGGCGCGAAACGGCCTGGCGCTGGCGCCAGGCCCGTCGGGACAGCTTAAGGCCTCAGGCGACGCGGGGCCGCCGCCGGGCGCGACGTGAGGCCGTCGTGGCACGCCGCGTGCAGGATGAATTGCGTTTCCGGCCGCCCGGCCGGGAGCAAGCATACGACTGAATCAGCCGCCCCGGCTCCCAGCCTTTGGAAGCCGAGACGGACGGAAGGCGAAGTCCTTCGTTCAGTCTTAGGTAAAGACCAGCGGCGCGAAGGGCCTTCCCACCCTCCTCTCTCCGGCCCGAACAGGGGGAGGCCTGCCGCTGGTCTTCGCTTTTTACGCACGTCGCGCCATGTGGCACCGGCCAAGGGACCGGCTGCGGCTTTGCGCCTGTCCCCGGCCGGGTATGATGCGGCCGCCAAGCTGGAGGCCGACCGGTCCACCCGATGCGCATCGCTCTCGCCCAGATCAATCCCACCGTCGGCGACATCGCAGGCAACACGCGCCTCATCGTGCACCGCATCGACGCCGCGAGGCAGGCGGGGGCGGACCTGGTGCTCATCCCCGAGCTGGCCGTGTTCGGCTACCCCCCCAAGGACCTGGTCCTCAAGGAGCACATGGTCCGGCGCAATGTGCAGGCCTGTGAGGAAATCGCCGCGGCGTGCCACGGCATCACGGCCGTCGTCGGCTTTGTGCAGCCTGATCCCAGCGGCGCGGGCAAGGGGCTCTTCAACGCGGCTGCAGCCTGCCGCGACGGCCGGGTCTTCGCCACCTATGCCAAGCAACTGCTGCCGACCTACGACGTTTTCGACGAAGCCCGGTACTTCAACCCCGGCAGCCGGCCGGGTGTGATCGAAGTGCCGATTGACAGCGGCCGCGGCTCGAAGCGCGTCGGGCTCACCATCTGCGAGGATCTGTGGAACGACGAGCAGTATCGCGGCCGGCGGGTCTACGGCGTTGATCCGGTCGCCCGCGCGGTCGAGGCCGGCGCGGAGGTGATCGTGAACATTTCCGCCTCGCCCTTCGAAACCGCCAAGGAGCAGACGCGCGAGTCGCTCTTCAGCCGCCAGGCGGAACGTCACGGGCGGCTGGTGGCGTACTGCAACCAGGTCGGCGGCAACGACGACCTCGTTTTCGACGGCGCGTCGCATGTGATCGACGCCGCCGGCCGGGTGATCGCCCGAGCCGGGAGCTTCGCGGAGCAGTTGCTCGTCGTCGATACGCGGGATCCTGCATCGGCGCCCCTCGCGCCGCAGCCGCCTTACATCGAGCGCATCTACCTCGCGCTCGTGCTGGGCACGCGGGACTATGTGCACAAATGCGGCTTTCGTGACGCGGTGCTTGGCCTGTCCGGGGGGATCGACTCCGCCGTAACCGCCGCGGTTGCCGTGGCCGCGCTGGGTCCCGAGCATGTGCACGGCTACGCCATGCCCTCGCGCTACAGCAGCGATCACAGCCTGGCCGACGCCGCAGAACTGGCCGCCAATCTCGGCATCGCGTATGACACGCTCCCGATCGAAGGGCCTCATGCGGCGATGGAAGCGGCCCTCGCGCCGGTCTTCGCCGGCTCGCCCGCCGGCGTCGCCGAGGAAAACGTTCAGGCCCGCCTCCGGGGCAACCTGCTGATGGCGATCAGCAACAAGCGCGGCTGGATGCTGCTGACCACGGGGAACAAGAGCGAGCTGGCCGTAGGCTACTGCACGCTGTACGGGGACATGAGCGGCGGGCTTGCGGTCATCAGTGACGTCCCCAAGACGATCGTCTACACCCTCGCCCGCCACATCAACGCCCGCTGGGGCGGCCCCTGTATTCCCGAGCGGACGATCACCAAGCCACCCTCCGCCGAGCTCCGGCCCGGCCAGTCCGATCAGGACACGCTGCCGCCGTACGACCTGCTCGACGCCGTGCTGGAGCGTTACATCGAGCGCGAGCAATCCGTCGAGGAGATCGTGGCGGCGGGCTACAACGCCCCGACGGTCGAGCGCATCGCCCGCCTGGTGGACCTCAGCGAGTACAAGCGCAAGCAGGCGGCGGTCGGGCTGAAGGTGACGAGCCGCGCCTTCGGCACCGGTCGCCGCATGCCCATAGCCGCCCGGCTGCGGTAATCCTGTTCACGTGACTCCGGAGGCTGGAGCAGCGCCGAAGCTTGGCGTGTGTGCGTCTGACACCTTTCTGCAGTGATTGGAGCGCGGTTCTGCTCCATCAGCGTCGCATTCTGCTGGAACTCGGAGTTCGATCATGAGCATTTCGCCATCGCACAGCATCGTCCTGGAGAGCCCGGCGAGCTTCCTGCACCGTCTCATGATCGAACTGGGTACTGACGCTTCCATGTCGCTCGAGGGCGATCTGAGGCGCTGCCGCTTCCCCGAAGCGGTCATCGTGAGCCGCAGCGCCTGTCCCCCGCTCGTTCGCGATACCCTCTGGCCGAAGCAGGATTTCGTCATCCTTCGCCTTACGCCCGATTCGGTGGAACCGATCTTCGGACAGATCATGGCAGCAGGGCTGGAAAGAGCGATTCTGCACGTCAAGATTCAGCGCGGCGGCCTGCTGCAGTTCTCTGCCGCCGACAACTTCGGCTACGGTTGCTGGACAGGGCCCAACGTCCGCGCCGAGTTCCTGGAGCAGTTGGTGAAGGAAGGTCTTGTTTGCAGTTTCGAGCCATGCCCCGGGTAGTGACGCACGCGCAGGTGGGCTGGGGGTGGCGAGGCGGTCGACCGTCGCACGCAGTTCCCCGGACAGAAGGCGTGCAGTGAGTGACTGGTCGGCGGCCAACGGGGTCAGAATCCACGTGACCGGCGATGGTGGCGATTCGGAAACGAATCAAACAGGAACCGCGCTGCATACCCTCCGGACGCCCGAGCCCGCCAGGGTCGCGCTAGTCGGCCGTGTCGGGCTCCAAGTCGCGCGGCGCTGGCGCTGCCAGCGTTCCGATGTCAGCCCGGCAAATTGGTGCTCGACCGGCGTTTGGGCGTATCAAACGGCGAGATCGGCCATGCAGGCCGAGCCCACGCCGCGCTCGACCGGCACATCATGGCGGGGCGCGGCTCCCTCGCCGGCGGGAAGGGCCCGCCAGATGGTCATCACGCCGATGACGAGCACGAATACCGCCGCGAGGCGGTACACGGCGAGCCGGGTCTTGTAGATCACGAGGCGGCTGCCGCAGCCGCTGGCGGTCATTGCGGGGGCGGTGTCCAGGCCGAAGGCGGCCGCCGGACGCTCCGAAGACAATGCAACACCCCGCCCGGGGCCCGTTCGCAGCGCGTGCCAACCGCCACCCTGCATCTCGCCATTCTGGCGTCGGGACGGGGCGGATTCCGCTTCCTCTCGGGGGGAACCCCTCCTGGGAGGCATGTCATGCAGGTTCGAGGCCGCAGAGTCCAGTTGTTTTCGGCCGTTGTCACGGGTCTGATCGGCGCTGGGCCGTGGGCTGGCGCGTCGGGCCAGACCTGGGGCGGCGGCGCGGCCGGGGCGGGCGACGGCGATCGCCTCCGGGGCGCATGCTCGTGCGTCACAGGGGCGGCGGAGACGGACAAGCTGACGACCCTCGACGCAGAGCAGTTCGACCAGTTCGGATGGGCCGTCGCGATCGCCGGAGACACCGCCCTCATCGGCGCCGTGGGTGACGCCGCCGCCGGCAGCGGGTCAGGGTCCGCGTATGTCTTCGTTCGCGATCCCGGTGGCACAGGAACATGGACGCAGCAAGCCAAACTGACCGCCATGGATGCGGCCGCCAGCGACCTGTTCGGCATCGCTGTTTCGCTCGATGGTGACACGGCCATCGTCGGGGCGGTTGGCGACAACAGTAGCGCCGGGTCAGCCTATGTCTTCGTCCGGTCGGCCGGCCTTTGGACGCAGCAGTTCAAGCTTACCGCCTCCGATGCGGCAGCAGGAGATGGGTTCGGCGGGTCGGTATCAATCTCGGGCGAGACCGTGCTCGTCGGCGCCAACTCCAATGATGACGTTCCGTTCAACTCGGGCTCGGCGTACATCTTCGTCCGATCGGGATCCGTCTGGATGCAGCAGGCCAAGCTCACGGCGTCAGACGCCGGCGGCGGGGACCTCTTCGGTTATTCCGTATCGCTGAGCGGCAATACCGCGGTGATCAGCGCGACAGGGGACGACGACCGCGGCACCAACGCGGGTGCTGTTTACGTGTTCCAGCGATCCGGGACGAGCTGGTCCCAGGCAGCGAAGCTGACCGCCGGCGATGGTGCGCCGAGCGACGAGTTCGGATACTCAGTCTCTGTCTCCAACGGCACGACCCTCATCGGCGCCCGCAGCGACGACGATGCCGGCGGAGGCTCCGGTTCGGCCTATGTCTTCGTCCAATCAGGCCCCAACTGGGTCCAGCAGGCCAAGCTGACCGCCCTCGACGCCGCAACCGGCGATTCCTTCGGTTACTCGGTGAGCATCGCGGGGGACGCTGCCGTCGTCGGATCCGTCGCCGACGACGACGACGGCACGAACTCGGGTTCTTTGTACCTGTTTCTCCGATGCGGCACCGAGTGGGAGCAGGGAGCGAAGCTCACGGCGTCGGACGCGGCCGCGCAAGATGCTTTCGGAAACGCAGTCGCCATCGCCGGCAATGCCATCCTGGTCGGCGTCAAGGATGACGATGACGCCGGCAGCAGTTCCGGCGCTGTGTACGTGTTCGAGATTGATGACGTCGACAACGATGGCGTGGCGGACAACTGCGACAACTGCCCTCTCGATCCCAATGGCAATCAGGCTGATGCAGACGAGGACGGCGTCGGAGACGTGTGCGACCTCTGCCCGCTCGATCCCGACAGTGATCAGGCTGACGCGGATCAGGATGGCGTCGGCGACATCTGCGACAACTGCCCTCTCGATCCCAATGGCAATCAGGCTGATGCAGACGAGGACGGCGAGGGAGACGTGTGCGATGCCTGCACCGACAGCGACGGCGACGGTTTCGGCGACCCGGGATACTCCGCCAACACCTGCGCCGCGGACATCTGTCCTGCGGTGTTCGATCCGTTGCAGGCCGACGAAGATGGCGACGGCACCGGCGACGCGTGTGAGTGCGAGCTGGGAGCGCTCGAGCTTGACAAGCTGCTCGCATCGGACGGCACCGCGGGTGACGAGTTCGGCCGTCGAATGGCGGTGGACGGTGACACGAGCGTGATCGGGGCGGCATTCGACGACGACGCAGGAGCGAGCTCGGGCTCGGCGTACGTGTTCGTCCGGTCCGGCATGGGCTGGGAGGAGCAGGCGAAACTCGCGCCCCTGGATCCGGCGGCCGGCGACCAGTTCGGCTTGGGCGTAGCGATCTCTGAAGACACGATCATCGTCGCCGCCCCCGGCGACGACGACGGAGGAAGCAGCTCGGGCTCGGCTTACGTCTTCGTACGCGTGGGAGCCACGTGGATCCAGCAGGCCAAGCTCACCGCACTCGACGCGGCGACGGACGATCTGTTCGGCTCATGGGTAGCGGTCCTGGGTGACACGGCGGTGGTCGGCGCCGCGGGTGACGATGACCGCGGTGAGTCTTCCGGTTCAGCCTATGTCTTCGTCCGATCCGGGAGCACTTGGACCCAGCGGGCGAAGCTCACCGCATTGGACGGCGTGGCGGGTGCGCTGTTCGGGACGGCGGTCGCCATCTCGGGCGACACCGCGGTTGTGACGGCGCGTCTCGACCCGGGTCCCGGCGGGGCCGGTTCCGGATCCGCCTACGTATTCACCGGCTCAGACATGTCGTGGTCCCAGCAGGCGAAACTCAACGCGATCGACAGTGCCGCGGGGGATGAGTTCGGCACGTCAGCCTCGATCTCGGGGAGCAGGGTGCTCATCGGCACGCGCTTCGATGACGACGCCGGCGATCGGTCCGGCTCGGCGTACGTCTTCGTGCGGTCCGGGGGCACTTGGAGTCAGGAGGCGAAGCTGACCGCGTCTGATGCGACGGCACTCAGTTCGTTCGGGGTCTCGATTGCCCTCGCCGGTCACACGGCTGTCGTCGGGGCCTTCGAATCCAACCAGGCCGGCGCCAGTTCTGGCGCTGCCTACCTGTTCGTGCGCACGGGTTCGAGCTGGTTCGAACGTCAGAAACTGACGCCATCCGATGCGCAGGCGGGCGACCTGTTCGGTAGTGCGTGCGCGGTCGCGGGTGATAGCCTCCTGATCGGAGCGCGTTCCAACCTCCCCCAGAATTCAGGCTCGGCATACGCCTTCGAGATCGGGATCTTCGACGTCGACGTCGACGGGTTTCCTGACCTGTGCGACAACTGCCGCGTTGACCCCAACGCCGACCAGTCGGATGGCGATCTCGACTTCGTCGGCGATCAATGCGACAACTGCCCGTTCGATCCCAACACGGACCAGCTCGACTCCGATCAGGATGGAGTGGGGGACGCGTGCGATCCCTGCCCGCAGCCCGGCTACACGGTGACCGCTTGTGCCCACGCGCTGGAGGACATCTCGTCGACCGGTACGCTCGCTCCCAACGCAAGCAGCACGGACGACAGCCCTGACCTCGACATCCCGATCGGCTTCAGCTTCCCCTTCTTCAACCACTCGTACACCACGATCCACATCTCGCCCAACGGCTGCGCGGGCTTCGACCCGAGCGGGATCGGTTCGTTTTTCAACCTCCCGATCCCCGACCCCGGAGCCCCCAACAACCTGATCTGCCCGCTCTGGGATGACTTCGTGCCGAATGTGGCGGGCGATGTCTACTACCAGACGCTGAGCAACCCGACGCGCTTCGTGGTGCAGTGGCACATGCTGCGCCGGATTGGCGCGACGACGGGAGCGAACACCTTTCAAGCCATTCTGTTTCCGGGCGGCAAGATCGAGTACCGCTACGGCGCGATCGAGGGTTCGCCGCCGTTGACCGCCAGCGTAGGCGTCGAGAACGGCACAGGCGAGTTCGGTGCAACAATCGATCCGGGTGAACTTGCGACCGGCCAAACCTGTCGATTGCTGGAGGCCTTCAGACCCTGCGGTGCGTGCTGTCTGACCTCGGGCGGATGCGAAGTTCGGGAAGTGGATGATTGTCCGTCGCAGTCCGGGCAGTACCAGGGCGACGGCACCACGTGTGCCGACGGCGACAGCGACGGCGTGGCCGATCTCTGTGATCTCTGCCCGGGCGATCCGGGCGACGACTTCGAGACGTTCATCCTGTGCATGGAGGGTCCGGGCGCTAGTCCGGTGCCGCCGGGCTGCGCATGCGCTGATCTCGACGCCGACGGCGACGTGGACCTGGCGGATTTCGTGCAGTTTCAGCGCTAAGTCCGGGCTGAGCGCTTACGACCTCAGGCGGGGTCCAGGCACTCACGTGCTCGGCCGCCGGACTTGGGGGTTCCACTGGAGCCCCTTCATAGGGGTGGGCATCGGCCAGCTGGCGGGCGTGTCACACGACGGGATCGGCCATGCAGGCCGAGCCCGCGCCCCGCGCGACCGGCACGTCATGGCAGGGCGGGGCTCCCTCGCCGGCGGGAAGGGCCCGCCAAATGGTCATCACGCCGATGACGAACACGAATACCGCCGCGAGCCGATAGACGGCGAGCCGGGCCTTGTAGCTCAGCAAGCGGCTGCCGCAGCCGATCGCAATCATCGCGGGGGCGGTACCCAGGCCGAACGCGGCCATCGCGACCAGTCCGGTCAGCACTTCGCCGCTGCCCGCGGCCTGGGCGAGAAAGGCATACACCAGCCCGCACGGCAGGAACCCGTTCGCCAGGCCGGCCAGAAAGAAGCCCGTCCATCCTCTTGCGTTCAGGAAGTGCGCGAACGCCGGTGCGAGCATCGCCCCGACGCTCTGCGGAAACAGCCACTTCAGCTTCACCACGCCGAGCACGCTCAGCGCGACGAATATCATGATGACCCCCGCGAGGATGGAAAACGCCTGCTGCGCGCTGACCAGCGGAGTCTCGTATCGCGCGAGGTAGACACCCATCGCGGCGCCCATGGCCCCGAGAAACGCGTAGGTGAAAACCCGCCCGGCGGTGTACACCACCTGCCTCAGAAACACCGGCCAGAACGGGATGTCCGTCGCGCCGATGGCGGCGGCGAATCCGCCGCACATGCCCAGGCAATGGGCGGAGCCCAGAAACCCCCCCACGGCGAACACGAGGGCGGATTGGATCATGACGAGGCCCTCGCGACGGGCTGGAGCTCCGGGCTCGCGGCCGGGGCCGGCGGGGGTGCAGCGTCGCCGACGGGGGCAGCGGCGGCCGGGGCCAACGTGATCGAACGCGACAGCCGCAGCGAGTTCGCCACGACAAGCAGGCTGCTGATCACCATCGCCAGCGCCGAGAAGATCGGACTGAGCACGCCGGCCAGCGCCAGGCTGATGCCCCCGAGGTTGTAGACCAGCGCCCAGAACAGGTTTCGCCGGATCGTCTTCACCGCGGCGACCGCGAGGGTGATGGCCTCCGGCAGCGTCCGCAGGTCGTCACCGAGCAGGCAGATGTCGGCCGATTCGCGGGTGACGTCTGCCCCGCAGCCCATGGCGATGCCGATGTCGGCCGCGGCGAGGGCCGGCGCGTCGTTGAGGCCGTCGCCCACCATGGCAACGCTGCCGGTCTGCTCGCGCAGGCGGCGCACCTCGGCGATCTTCCGGTCGGGGGTGAGTTCCGCCAGCGTGGGCACGCCGAGATGCTCGGCGATCACCTCGCCGCGGCGGCGGTGGTCGCCGGTCAGCACCGCGAGGCGCAGCCCCATCGCGCGCAGCCGCTCGACCGCCTCGCGGGCCTCGGGGCGGATGGTTTCGCGAAATGCGAACACGCCGGACACGTGCCGATCCCATCCCACGCAGGCGATGCCCTCGCCGCCGGCCACGAGCCGCTGGGTTTCGCTGCGCATTCGGTCGTCGAACTGCATGGCCGTCTCTTCCATGAGTGCCACGCTTCCGACACTGACGGGTGTGGAGGCGAACACGCCGACCATGCCCCGGCCGGGCACGGTTCGCGCGTGCGTGACGCGCGCGGGCGTGATGCGTCGCTCAGTCGTGAACGCGGCGACGCTCCGCGAGAGCAGGTGCGTTGATCCCTGGCACAGCCCGGCGGCCAGCGCGAGGACCTGCCGCACCGCGGCGGGTTCGCTGGTTCGCGTGATGAACCGCGACACCTCGGGGCGGCCGCTGGTCAGCGTTCCGGTCTTGTCGAGGCACAGAGCCTTGATGCGGGCCAGCGATTCGAGCGCCTCACCGCTGCGGAAGAGCACGCCCGCCGCGGCCGCTCGCCCGAGGGCGATCCACAGCGCCATCGGCGTGGCGATGCCCAGCGCACACGGACAGGCGATCAGCATGACCGCGAGCGAGGTCATGACCGCCTCGCCGAAGCCGCCACGCTGCCAACCGAGCCACGCGCCCGCCGCCGCGGTAACGATCGTCACCACGATCAGCCATCCGGCGGCGCGGTCCGCGAGGCGCTCGTAACGCCCTTTGGCCGTCTTGGCCTGGTTCAGCAATTCGATCAGCCGGCCGAGCGTGCTCTGCGCCCCAACGGCGGTCGCTCGGATCCGCAGGCTGCCGTCCACACTCAGCGTGCCTGCACGAACGACGTCGCCTGCCGATCGCGTCACCGGCACGCTCTCTCCGGTGACGAGCTGTTCGTCGATGTGTCCCTGGCCGTCCTCGATGATGCCGTCGGCCGCGATGCGGTCGCCTGCGCCGACGATCAGCATGTCGCCCTGCCGCACTTCGCCGGGAGAGGTTGAGAGTTCCTGCCCGTCGCGCAAGAGGCGCACCTCGCCCGGCCACAGGGCGTCGAGCGAGGCGATCGCCTGCGACGCCCGGATCCGGCCGACCGCTTCGAGATAGCGCCCGCCGGTCAGCAGCACCAGTATCATGCAGGCGGTTTCGAAATAGGTCTTCTGCCCGCCGGTGAAGGTCATCCACGCCGAGTAGCCCAGGGCGGCCGTCACGCCGCTCATCACCAGCAGGTCGGTGGAGGCGACGCGGCGGCGGAGTTGATCAATCGCGCTGATAAAGACCGGCACACCCAGCAGCCCGAACACGACCAGCGACAGCAGCATGGAGAAATGACGGACCAGGCCGGTGAAGTCCCGCGCAAAGTCCGACTCGGCGGCGAGTTCAACGTCGTACACCTCGTGGCCGAACATCGACACGCTGAACACCATGACCCCCATCGTGAGGAACACGGCGACGCCGAGCCGCGTAAGCATCCACCCGGCGCGGCCGGTTTCGCCGCGCGACTGCGTGATCGACGCGGCCAGCCGGCAGCCGAAGCAGCAGTACACCGGCTCGCCGGGCGCGGGCTGCAGTCCCGGCGCGGGCAGATGGCAGAACTCACATGAAGCCGTCTGGGGCATCGTGGGGGACGGGGGCAGCGCAGCCGTCCGGTCCGCGGAGGCGCAGCGCCGCATCCGGCCGTGTGCACGGAGCAGCGCCGGCGAATCCGGATGGCGCATCGCCGGGGCCGAAAGTACCGCCGGGGAGCGCTCCAGGGCAATAGCTGAACAGGGAGCGGGCCGCGAAGTGAGCCGCGGCTAGGGCGCGATCACGCCGGACAGGTAGGTGAGCCCGAAGGACTCGAGGAGGCTCGCCACCGGGGCGAACATCTGGAAGAGACACGTGCCAATCTGCGTCAAGCTCGCCCCGGCCAGGACCAGGCACGCCGTTCGCATCCACCGTCGATTCATCATGCGGACACCTCGCGGGTTTGCCGCTCCCGGGAACCGGATCAGGCGGCTCGACCGGAAGGGCTATCCAGTTGTATCGGCCGGTGAGCCTGATCGGAAGGTGGCAAAAAACACGCCCGCGCTCGCGCTGGGCGAGGGCGGGCGAATGAACTGCGTGAAACGCCGCTCAGGCCGTCACGGGCCGTCGAAGCCGGGGCCGAGGTTATCGAAGGGGCTCTCGAAGTCCCCGTCGGCACAGGCGCCCGGAATCGTGCAGGTCGGGTCCACCCGGTAGTCGGGGATCCCGTCGGCAAACTGAAGCTGGAAGGAACCGGGGGCGCAGTTGGCGAGGATCGTCCCGCACGGGTCGAACCGCGTAGCCAGCCACTCCACCTGGGTGCTGCAGCCGACCGCCACGAGGGCGACCAGCCCGAGGGCGCCAAGGGCAAGCCCCGACCATCGCACAGACTTTCCGTTGATTCGATGCATTGGAAGACAACTCCCCGAAGAGGCGCTGGATCGTCGCTAAAGGTCCGGCACGGAACGCGGCAGATTACGGCTGCTGGTTGACGCAGTCGAGGAACAGCGGCGGAATCTCGGCCCCGGCGCCGACGCTGTCGGGCACGACACACGGTCGGAAAATCCCGCCGAAGGCGCCGTTGTTGCAGTCGAAGATGAAGCACATGTTGGCGGCGGTCATGATGCTCTCGCCGACGAAGGACTCGCAGGCGAAGTTCGAGGTGGCGAACAGCGTCGCGCCGGACAGCGCACTCGCGGCCATGATGACCTTGCGACGGCGTGAACGAACCATCATGCGTACTCCTGAGGTAGGGTTCCGATGCACGTCGGCGTCCGCGCGTCCTGCGCGAAGCCCGCCTCCCCGGTTCAAGGCCGGGAGTATAGGGGCCCTGGAGCGGGGCCGCAAGCCGGCCATCGGGCCACTCCAAGGAAGGCAGGCGGCACCCGCGCATACGCCGTCCGCCCGATCACTTATCGTCCGGCGTCAGTGTCCCGCAAAGGGGCCTGACCCGTCAGTTTCTGCCGGATCGCCCCCTCCGTGACGGGGCTGATCAAGCCGCGATCGGTAATCAAGCCCGTCAGAAGATCTGACGGTGTCACGTCAAAGGCGGGGGCGAAGCAGGGCACCGCCGCCGGGGCGGTCAGTCGGCCGAACCCGCGGCGGATTTCGTCGCCGCTGCGTTCCTCGATCGGGATATTCGAGCCCTCCGAGAGGGCCAGGTCGAACGTGCTGGCCGGGGCCGCGACGTAGAACGGCACGCCGTGAGCCCGGGCGAGCAGCGCGAGGCCGTAGGTCCCGATCTTGTTGGCCGCGTCGCCGTTGGCGGCCACTCGGTCCGCGCCGGTGATGACGAGATTGACTCGGCCGGAGCGGAGCAGCGCCGCGGCCGCGCCGTCCACCAGCAGGGTGACATCGATCCCCGCCCGCGAGAGTTCCCAAGCCGTCAGCCGCGCTCCCTGGAGGAGGGGCCGCGTTTCGTCGGCGAACACACGGAACCTGCGGCCCGCGGTATGGGCGAGGTAGAGCGGGGCTAGCGCCGTGCCGATGCCCGCGGTCGCCAGCGAGCCGGCGTTGCAGTGAGTCAGCACGCCAACGCCTTCGCGAATCAGCGGCAGCCCGGCCTCGCCAATCGCGTGGCACATCGCGATGTCCTCGTCGCGAATCGCGTGGGCTTCGCGTAGCAGGGCGGCCGCTATCGTGGCGACATCGCCGGCGGGGCAGGCCTGCGCTGCGCGGTTCATGCGCTCAACCGCCCAGGCGAGGTTGACCGCTGTCGGCCGGGCGGACACGAGGCTCGAACTGACTTCCGCGAGGCATGAGCGCAGGGCGTGCGGGTCGCGGCTGGCGCGGATTCCCAGGACCACGCCATAGGCCGCGGCCACGCCGATCGCCGGCGCGCCGCGGACGCTCAGCGACCGAATCGCCTCGCGGACGGTCGCCACGTCGCGGGCGTCGATGAACGCTTCCTCGAGCGGCAGGCGGGTCTGGTCGAGGATGCGCGCGCAACCGTCGATTCCACCCAACCATTCGACCGCCGGCGGAACAGGCGGGGTCATCCGCGGAGCTTCTCCTGCAGGCGGCGGTTCTTCTCGCGCACGTCGTCACCCTGTTTCTTCATGAAGGCGGCGTACTTCGCAGCCAGTCCTTCGTCGTTCAGTGCGAGCAGGCGGATGGCGAAGAGGGCGGCGTTCTTGGCGCCATTGGTGCCGATGCCCACGCCGGCCACGGGCACGCCCGGCGGCATCTGCACGGTCGAGAGCAAGGCGTCCATCCCGAGCAGCGAGCCGCTCTCCAGCGGCACGCCGATGACCGGTACGGTCGTATGGGCGGCGATCGTCCCCGCGAGGGCGGCGGAGATACCCGCTCCCGCGATGATGACGCGGATGCCGTTGCCCGGTGATGCCGCGGAAAACTCGGCCACGCGCTCGGGCGTGCGGTGTGCGCTCATGACCTCGACGTGGGCGGCTTCACCGAAGTCGGCCAACTGGCGGACCGCCGCTTCCATGGTTGACCAGTCCGAGTCACTTCCGAAGACGACGGCGATGCGGGGTTGCGGCATGGGTCAGGCTCCAGCAATCAGATTTATCGGGAGAAGTCCCCGCGCGGCCGGCGGCGCAGGGCGGATCCACGTCGGGCGGGAGCATACCCGATGGGCGATGCGCTCTCCAGTCGCAAGGGGGCTCAGCGGACGGTGCAGACGGCGTTCTTGCCGCCACTCTTGGCGGTGTAGAGAACCTCGTCGGCGCGGCGGAGGAGTTCCATTCCGCTGGGGCATGGCGCGGTGGAAGTGCAGGCGATGCCGGCACTCATGGTGACATTGCCCGGGCCGGGTAGCGTGGCCGTGTACTGGGCGAAGAGCTTGATGATGCGCTCGGCGACCACCCGGGCTTCGTCGGCGGTCGTCGCGGGCAGCAGCAGCACGAACTCGTCGCCGCCATAACGGACGGCGACGTCTTCCGGACGGATCGCGCCGTTGAGCAGCTCCCCCACGAACCGCAGCAGGTCGTCGCCCGCCTGGTGACCCTGCGTGTCGTTGTGCAGCTTGAAGTTATCGAGGTCGAGCATCACCACGGCGAGGCTCTCGCCCGTGCGCTTGTGTTCGTTGAACACGGGTTCGAGCCGCTCTTCCAGGAACCGCCGGTTGCGCAGCCGCGTGAGCGGGTCCAGCAGGGCCTGGTCGCGCACGCGGCGCAGCCGGCGATCGAAGTTTTTCTCGCGCAGCTTCAGCTCGATCTGCGAGGACCGCATGAGGCGCCGCACGCGTTCCTTGGATTCGACCACCTCAACCCCCAGCGAGCGGAGGTTCTGCGCGATGCGGGCCGTCTCCGACCAGCCGCCGGCGTGGACGCTTTCGACCCACTCCTCGAGCGAGTTGCGGTCGGCCCACGGCTTGGCGAGGTGGAGCAGCGGCTCGGCAATGCGGCGTTCGAACCACCGGCTGATGAAGCGCAGCCCGACATGGACCGAGGTCCAAACCAGGCCGCCGAACACGAGCGTCGCCAGCATCCAGTTCATTCGGTAGGGATCGCGGCGCAGCAGCAGCACCGCCGTGGTCGCCGCCGGCGCCGTCTCGCGCTGGTCCGCCAGGTTGACGCGCACCGCCCAGGCACCCTGGTCGCCGTCGGGCAGCCGTGCGGTGACTTCTCGCGGCGTGCCGTCGGAGGTCGCCGACTCGAGGATGCTGAGCCGCACCTCCGGGGCGTCCGGAAAGACGAGGACAGGTTTGCCCGTGGCATCCAGCAGCCCGACCGCCACCAGCGGGTCATACCGTCGCAGAAACTCTTCGAGCTCCGAAGCGCTCGGGGCGCGCGTGCGGTTGAGAAGCGCGAGGTTGCAGAGGTGGGCCTGCTGGGCGGCGGAGTTGCGGGCGAAGCCGGAGAGCAGCAATTCGCCGGTGAGCGCAAAGACGACGACGGACGTGACCACCGTCCATCGCATCGTGGCCCGTGCGGTCCTGGCAAAGGCCGGACCGATCTGCGGTGCGTCGCCCTGACTCACGTCGTGCCCCTTGGTCCGCTGCGCCGGTTATCGGCAGGCGGCCGCCGCGCGAACCTCCCCGCGGTTCCGAATCATGCGCGGCACGCAGCGGGGGGACGGCGTCTCCCCGCCCTGCATCTGACCATACGATACGAGCCCCCCGGTTTCGGGAGGCCGCCGGGGCGCTTATCGGACGGCTGGCGGCTTGGCCGTAGCCCGAGGTGCAGAAGGGCGTTTTCAGGGCGTCGGCAGGGGGTGTGCGGAGAGACCGTTGGCCGGTCAGTGCTGGTTCAGGGGCTCGCCGCTGTATTCCGCGCTGGTCTTGGGCGTCTCCCACACGCGGACCCTCGCCAGCCGCGCTGGAGGGTCAATAGCGGCGACCAGTTGCTGCCAGATGACCACGGCGATGTTCTCGACTGTCGGGTTGAGGGAGGCAAACTCCGGGCAGTCCAGGTTCAGGTGGCAGTGATCAAAGCGGTCGATCACCCGCTGGCGCACGATGGCGTGAAGATGGCCCAAGTCGATCACGCGGCCCCCGGCTGCGTCGGGCGTGCCTGCCACAGACACCTCGACGACGTAGTTGTGGCCGTGGCCGTTGGGGTTGGCGCACTTGCCGAAGACCTTGGCGTTGTCCTCGGGGCTCAGCGCCGGGTTGTAGAGGCGGTGCGACGCCGAGAATTCAAAGCTCTCCGTCAGCCACATGATCGAAGGGTCCTCGCTTCTGACGGTGAAGGACAGGTAGGGAGAAGTCTGAACGGTCAGGCCGACCAGCGTGGTGCCGGGCGGCGTGGCCGAGGCTGTGCACCGGAACGCCGCTCGAACCGCGGGCGCCGCGCCGTGCCCGGCCTTCATCGCCTCGCGGAGTGCCGGCGCGCCCGATTCACGCATCAGCGCGTCTACGAGCGCAATGTTGCACACATAGCCCGATTGCGGATCGATCGGGCCATCCAGTTCAGCCCGCAGAATGACATAGGGCGCGAGGTCGTCCGTGATGGGCCAGCCGGCCCACGAATTGCGCGTGCCCGCCGGATCGCTCTGGTCAACCAGGTAACATCTGACCTCGCGGCTCAGCCTCATGCGGGGGATGTTAGTCGGACGCGGCCGCTTCGGCACCTCCGGCCTCCGGAGGTTCGAGCTCCAGAGCCATCCGGCCGATCTCGAGCGCCGCCGTGCTGAGGTTCACGTTCTGGAGGTTTGTCAATATGACCACCGCCGCCTTGTCGTCAGGGTAGATGACGAGGAATGCGCTGTAACCGATCTCCGGTCCGCTGTGGCCGACAATGCGCCGGCCGCCATCCTCACGTACGAACCACCCGAGGCCGTACTTGGAGGGGCGGTCGGGCTCGATCGGCTGTTCGGCGAACATGAGCGTGCGCAACTCGTCGCCCAGCGCGCGGCCGTCGAGCACCGCGGCGGCAAACCGAGCGAGGTCGTCCGCCGTCGCAACCAGCCCGGAGCCGGGGACACGCACGGAAACATCCACCGGCTCCGCGTTGCGCAGCGCGCCGCCGTCGAGCGCATAGCCGGCCGCGCGGTGCGGGATGATCGCGCGCGGATCGTCAACTCGCAGTGACTCAAGCCCGAGCGGCCGGGCGAGGCTGGTGCGGATGTACTCGTCGTAGGGCAGGGACGACACCCGTTCGATCACCAGCCCAAGCAGCGTGTAGCCGAAGTTTGAAACGATGAAGGACTCGCCCGGATCGCGGAGCAGCGGATCCTGCTTGAACGGTTCGATCGCCGCCAGCAGCGTGGGATAGGGCTGGCGGCTCGTCCACTCCTCGAGTGACTTCTCCGGCCGGATCCCCGACTGGTGCGCGAGCACGCTGCGCAGCGTGAGCGGCTTGCCCTTGTCGGGGTACTCGGGGACGTAGTCGCGGACCGACGCGTCGAGGCCGATACGTCCATCCTGTACGAGGCGGAGCAGGCCCACCGACGTGACGGGCATGCTGACGCCGCCGATCCGAAACACCGTCTCGGGCCGCACGCGCGCGTCGTGCTCGACATGGGCCACGCCGAGTTGCACCGAGCACGCCGGCTTGCCGTTCACCACCACCGCGGCGGAGAGGCCGGGGATTCGCGACTCTTCCATGAGCGTCTGGAGGCGCTTCGTCACCCGCTCACGCAGGGCCTCAGAAGCGACTGCCGCGGGGCGCGCGGCATCGGTTGCCGGCTGGTCTGCGCCGAGCGGCGCGATCAACAGGAGGAAGCACAACAAAGTCATCGCGGTTACTCCCGGCGAGCCGGGCCGGGGCCAGGCTCGCAAAGCATGATGGCGGCGCAAAGGGTGGTCGCCGCGGTTTCGGTCCGCAGCACCGTCGGCCCCAGCGACACGGCAGCGGCCCCGGTCGCACTGATGGCGGCGGCCTCTTCGGGCGACCATCCGCCTTCCGGCCCGACGAGCCCCAGAACCCGGGCCGAACCGGCGAGCTTTGAAACGGCGGGGACGATGGCTTCCGCGTCGCTTCCGGTCGTGGCCCACAACACGGCATCGTAGCCGGACGCCGCCTTGAGGGACGCCGCCAGCGATCTCGGCGCCGCGATTTCGGGTAGCCACGCCCGTCCGCACTGCTTGCAGGCCTCAATCGCCCGGCGAGTCCACTTGTCGACCGCGTCCTCATCCGGACGGGTCACGCTGCGATCGCTCCACACCGGCTCGATCGCCCACACCCCGAGTTCGCAGCACTTCTCGATGATGTAACTTTGCCGGTGCAGCCGGGGGAGCGCAACCGCGAGGGTCAGCCGACGGCCCAGTTCGAAGGGGCGGGTGGTCGCTTCCGGCACGCGGACGCGAAGGGAACGGGCGTCGGCCTTTACGATCACGCCGACCGCTTCGACACCACGACCGTCGAACAGGGTGACTTCGTCGCCCTCGCGCATGCGCAGCACACGCACCGCGTGGTGCGACTCCTCGGGCGGCAGCGCCACGCTTCCGGCAGCGAGGTCCGGACAATAGAGGCGACCGCTCGGCATGCGCGGATTATGCGTGTCGTAAAGCGACGGGGCAACCGCGGGCGCTTCGTGAGCGGGCGGGCCTCCCGCCGCTGGACTATAATGCGCAGCAGCCCGCTATGGGTGAGGTGCATGACCCACATCCCCACACCACCCGATTCGACTGATTCGCCCGGCGTCGTGGACGCCGAGCTGTACTGCCCCGAGTGCGACTACAACCTGACCGGTGCTCCCGGCCACCGCTGTCCGTGGTGCGGCTGGGAGATCGAGCCTGACGAGTTGCTCGCCCAGGCGACCTCGACGCCCGGGCTGTCGCGTCTGGCGTGTGTCGCCGCGGGGTTGGTGCTGGGTGGTGGGGCCATTGCGGTGGTGGCGGCATTGGTCTGGCGGCGGGGGATTGGCTTCGGGCTGGAAGCAGTGGCCGTGTCCGGCGTGCTCGTCGGAGCGGTGGGGCACCTTCTCGTTGCCGCCCTTGCGGTCTGGAGCGCCCGCCGCTGGCCGATCCGGTTGCCCACCGTCGGGCTGTGGATCCGGCGGGCGGCGGTGCTGTCGATCGTCACGGGAGTGATCGGCGCGGCCGCCGTGGCGCGCGTCGCGCCGAGCAGCGTGACCGACCAGGGTGTGGATGTCGGCGGCGTGCTCGAATTCTCGCTGGCCGGCATGCTCTTCGCCGCGACCGGCCTCACGCTGCTCATCCAGGGGTTCGCGTGTTTCCATCGGCGGGGGGCAACGCGGGCTCGCTGGACCGCCGGATCGACGCCGGTCAGGGGATCGGAAATGGCTGTCGATCCGCCGTTTCTGGTCGACGTGGCCGGTGAGTTCACCCGGGATCGGCTCACCGTCGAGCGATCCACGGCGGAGCGCAACACCACCCCACGCATCGAAGCTTCGATCGAACGCACCTGGCAGGCCGAGCTATCCATCGCGCAGGCGCGAGGTCGGCGGTTGTTCAACGGCGAGCTCGGTCGGCTCGACGCTCACGTGGTAAACGGGCAGTCGCTCAGGCTGCTGATCGGTCGGACGTTCTACCGCGACTTCATGGGCACCAACGCATCGACCGACGAGGAGATCCGCCGCGCGGGGCCGATGTTCCTGGCCAACCCGCTGGGCGTCAGCGCGCTCGTGCTCACCTCGGATGGTCGGCTGCTGCTGGGGCGTCGCAGTCGTGAGGTCACGCTGCACGCAGGCTATCTGCACACCTTCGGCGGCATGCTCGAGGCCGCGGACCGACGGGCGGAGGGCGACGGCGCGCCCTACGACGTCTTCGGCAGCGCCGTGCGCGAGCTCTGCGAAGAGCTGCCCGTCGCGCCCGAGGATATCGAGCGTATCAAGGTGATCGGTCTCGTCCGCGATGTGCACCTCCTTCAGCCCGAGCTACTCTTTGCCGTAAGCCTGCGGCAGACATCCATCGCGCTGGAGCAGCGGATTGCTCAAGGGGCACAGCCGCCGCCGGCCGACGGCGTCGACGAGCACACCGGCCTGGAGCATTGCAGCGACGACCCGGACGCCGCGTTCGCGTGGATTCGCAAGGCCCGCCCGATCGCACCCGTGGCCGAGGCTGCGGTACTGCTCCACGGCCGCAGAGAGTGGGGAGAGTCGTGGTATGAGCAGGCGTGCCTGCGGCTGTATGGTGCGCTGCCGGCGGAGTCGCGCCCCGGAGGACTTCCGACCGGCTAACTGTCCCATGAAAAGGGGTCTGGTTCCGGCGTCACCCCGCCTCCCTTGTCCGGGCGGGGCGACTCAGGCGGTGCCTGACCCCTTCTTCAACGGACTCCTAGACCATCAGCGGTGCGCCCGTGGGACCGACCGCCCAAGTGACCTTCAGCGCGACCGCGCCGTACACCTCCGCTGCGCCCGCACGCCGCAGCACCCGGGCGCAGTGGTCGAGCGTAGCACCGGTCGTCCGCACATCATCCACGATGAGAATGCGTGACCCGTGGCGGACCGACCGGGGCCCGGCCTCGTACAGCCCGCGGACGTTGGCCAGACGCTGCGTGTAGGTGAGCCCGACCTGGTGCCGGCCGGCGCACGTTCGCCGCAGCAGCGGCCTGGCGCGGATGCCCAGCGCGCGGGCGACGTGATCGGCGAATACCTCGGCGGCGTGCACCGGCCGTCGGAGCCGCGTTCGCCAGTGCGTGGGAATCCAGGTGACAACGTCGACGCGGTCAATCCAATCTGCGCGTGCGGCCGCCTCCGCAAGCCACCGGCCCAGCAACGGCCCGAGCTCCTCCCTCCCGTTGTATTTGAACCCGCGCAGCAGCCGTCCCAGAGCCGGTCCGTACGGTCCTGCCCGCACAAGTCCGTCGAGCACGCCGGGCTCGTCCGCACATTCCCGGCAGGGCGCTCCGGCGTTCGAGAGGCTCTGAGCGCAGCGGCGGCACGACGCCTCCCCGCGCTCGGCGGCGACGAACGGCCCGCACTCCGCGCAGAACTCCCCCGACAGACTCTCCGCTTCTGCCCCGCAGAGCCGACAGAGGTCGGGGAACAGCAGGTCGCGGGTGGCCCGCGCGACGGCGCCAGCGCTGGCTGCTCGAAAACTCACAGGCTTGGATCCCGTAACAAGGGTGTCGGGGCGGCTGCACATTCGACCCGCCCTGAGATTGCGTTAGCCTAGCTTGAACAATCTCCGCCCGCCATAACGGTACGACGGGGGTCATGGTCTGTGGCCGGTTCGCCTGCTACCCTTCCGATTAGTAGCGAATTGAGTACAATTGCGTCGATGGTAGTTTTCTCCCGCACACCGCAGGGAGCCCGGGCCTCCCGCGTGCTCAGTCGCACCACCAAGATCGAACCCATGAAATGCTTCTTCACTCGAAGGCTCCGCTGGAGCGTGGCCGCCGCCGCTGGCCTGTTCTGCCTGGCGGCTGCGGGGGGCGGGGCGAGTGCCCAACGGCCGCCGGCCGCTGTCGTGATCAGCCAGGCCGAGATGCGCGAAGCGCCGTCCACCACGTTGCTCGTGGCGACGGTGCACCCGAATCGCCGCAGCCGGGTCAGTTCGGAGGGCATGGGCCGGGTGGTCGAAATGACCGCACGGCAGGGGGACTTCCTCCAGGCCGGGGCGGTGATTTGTCGCCTCAACGATGAGACGCTGACCCTGCGCGTCGCGGAGGAGGAGGCCCGGCACCAGATGCTCGCCGCTCGGCTCGCCGAACTGGAGGCGGGCACGCGGCCGCAGGAGCTCGACCGCGCCCGGGCCGACTTTGAAGCCGCCGACGCTATCTACCAGCAGTGGAAGTTCGAACTCGACCGTGTGCGCGACCTCTACGCCGGAGATAGCTCCAACGACAAGGAGTTCCGCGACACGCAGGCGATGTACACCAGCGCCGAGCGTCGCCGCGCCTCGGCCGAGGCGGAGCTGCGCCTGCTGGAGGAAGGACCTCGAAAGGAAGTCATCGCCCAGGCCCGTCATGAGGCGGCCGCGCAGCAGGCGGTGGTGGCGCGGTTCCGGACCGATCTCGACAAGCTCACTGTGAAGGCGCCGTTCACCGGGTTTATCGTCGATCGCCTTGCTGAGGTTGGCGAGTGGGTCAGCGAGGGTGGCGCCGTCGCGGACATGGTCGACCTGGAGACCGTGCTCGTTCGCCTGGACCTGCCCGAGGCGGCCCTGCCGCACATCGCCGAGGATCAGCCCGCCAAGGTCGTCGTCGACGCCCTCGGGAGGACCTTCCCCGGCACCGTGCGGCACATCATGCGCCAGGCGCGGACCGGGGCCCGCACGTTCCCCGTCGAGATCGAGGTCGCCAACAAGGACCATCTTCTGGCCGGCGGCATGTTCGCCCGGGCGCTGGTCACGACGGGGCCGACTGCCACCGTGCTGGCGGTGCCCAAGGATGCGGTCGTGGAACGCGACGGCGGGGCGTTCGTCGTGATACTGATGCCAGGCGAGCGCGGCCTCATGGGCATGCCGCAGCCGGTGAGCGTCGGGCCGGACATCGGCGACTGGGTGGCGGTGACCTCTGCCGCCCTCCGTCCGGGGGCGGAGGTAGTTATCCGTGGCAACGAGAACATCGCCTACCCGATGCCGGTGATGGTGGTGGATGAACGCGGCGTGCCCGTCGCGCCGCCGGGGGGTTCGGCGCAGGGGCCGCCAGGCGGCGCGCCCGCCGGAGCCGCCGCGCGGGAGGGGGCGTAGATGGGACTTATCCGCTTCGCCATCGAGAACCCGGTCAAGGTGGCCGTCGGGGTGATCCTGCTGGTCCTCTTCGGCCTGCTGACCGTGCTGGACATTCCCATCCAGCTCACGCCCGACGTCGACCGCCCGATCATCACGGTCGCCACGACCTGGCGCGGCGCGAGTCCGCAGGAGATCGAGCGCGAGATCATCGATCGGCAGGAAGACAAGCTCAAGAACTGCAACAACCTCAAGAAGATGACCTCTGAGGCGACGCGTGGCCAGGCCACGATCCGCCTCGAGTTTCCCGTCGGCGTCGATAAGAACGTCGCCTACATCGACGTGTCGGACAAGCTCCGCCAGGTGACCGACTATCCCGACGAGGTCGACGAGCCGACCATCTCGAAGACCGACGATGACATGGCCAATGTCATCGCGTGGCTGATCCTCTACTCCGACAGCGACACGGTGAATGTCGCGGCCCTCAAGACGGAGATCGAGGAGGACGTCAAGCCGCTGCTGGAGCGGGCCGACGGCATCAGCGAGGTAAACGTCTACGGCGGGCTCGACCGCGAAATCCAGGTCTTCATCGACCCGTTTCGCCTCGCGGCGCGCAGCTTGACGTTTCAGGATGTCGCCGAGGCGCTGAGGGCCCAGAACACCAACATCTCCGCAGGCACGATCATCCAGGGCAAGCGCGATTACAGCTATCGCACCCTCGGTGAATACACCACGGTGGAAGAGGTCGAAGACACCGTCATCGCCTACGACGAAGGTGGCCCCGTGCTCGTGCGCGACGTCGCCGACGTGGTCGACGGCTTCCGAAAGCAGTTCGCCTTCGTCCGCAGCAAGGGGCAGTTCGTCATCGCCATGCCCTGCCGCCGCGAGACCGGCGCCAACGTGCTCCAGGCGATGGAGAACCTCAAGGAGCAGATCAGCCTCGTCAACGCGACGATCCTCCACCCCCGCGGCCTCAGCCTCGAACTGACCCAGGTCTACGACGAGACGGTCTACATCAACAGCTCCATCGACCTGGTCATCAACAACGTCTATACGGGCGGGTTTCTGGCGATCGTCGTGCTGCTGCTCTTCCTGCGCAGCGGCAGCGCGACGGGGATCATCGCGGTGTCGATCCCTATCTCGGTGGTGGGCACGTTCCTGATAATCGCCCTGCTCGGGCGCTCGCTCAACGTGATCATGCTCGCGGGCATGGCCTTTGCGACGGGGATGATCGTCGACAACTCGATCGTCGTGCTCGAGAACATCTACCGCCACCGCTCGATGGGCAAGTCGCGCATGCAGGCGGCGCTCGACGGGGCGCACGAGGTCTGGGGCGCCGTGCTCGCCAGCACGCTCACCACGATGGTCGTGTTCCTGCCCGTCATCTTCGTCGAGGAGGAAGCAGGGCAGCTCTTCCGCGACATCGCCATCGCCATTTCGAGCGCGATCGTGCTTTCGCTCGTGGTGTCGATTCTCGTGATCCCGCCGCTGGCCTCGCGCTTCTTCGGCGCCAGCAAGGCGATCACCGAGCGCGCCAACCGGCCCTATTGGATTGGCGAGCACCTCGGCCGGATCGTCGGCACGGTCAACCGCAGCACCCTCGCCCGGCTCGGCCTGGCCGGCGGGGTCACCGGCCTCTCGATTTTCCTGACATGGCTGCTTGTGCCGCCGTCGGAGTATCTGCCCGCGGGCAACAAGAACCTGATTTTCGGCTTCTTTCTCTCTCCGCCGGGCTACTCGGTGGAAGAGTTCAAGCAGATGGCCACGATCGTGGAAGAGGGCGACCCCGCCGTACCCAACGACGGCATCCGCCCCTTCTGGGAGGCGAAGCCCGAGGACGTCGCCAAGCTGCCGACCGTCGACATCCCCGTCGGCATCGACGGCGGCGAAATCCGCGAGGTGAAGCCGCCGGCGATCAACAACTTCTTTTTCGTCACGTTCGGCGGCGTCGCCTTCATGGGGTGCACGTCGCGCGACGCGGAGAACGTCAAGCCGCTTGAGTTCGTCATGGAGCGCGCCGGCCGGCGCGTCCCCGGCGTGTTCAGCATGTTCACGCAGGCGTCGCTGTTCCAGTCGGGACGGACGGCGGGCAACACCGTCGATCTGGAAATACGCGGCGACGACATCAGCCAGGTGACCGCCGCCGCGGGGGTGCTCGTCGGCAAGATCATGGAGGCCGGCTACGGTTACCCCAGCCCCAGCCCGGCCAACTTCAACCTGGGCGCCCCGGAAATCCAGATCGTCCCGCGGCGAGCCCTGGCCGCCGAGATGGGGCTCGACGTCAGCCGCATCGGCTTCATCACCGAGTCGCTGGTCGACGGCGCGTACGTCGGCGAGTTCAACGATCGGGGCGACAAGATCGACATGGTGCTCCGCGTCGCGGGGACCGAGAACGCGTCGGTCCGCGAGTTTTCGTCGATTCCCGTATTCACGCCGCGCGGCGGTGTCGTGACGCTCGACAGCTTCTGCGACTTGCGCTCTGTGCCCGCGCCGCAGCAGATCAACCACATCGAGGAAATGAACGCGGTCACGCTGTCGGTGGAGCCCAAGCCCGGCGTCGCCCTCGGCGAGACGATGCGCGAGTTGCAGGAGGACATCATCGGGCCGCTGCGCAAGAGCGGGGCGATTCCTACTACGGTCTTCACCGTGCTCGCCGGCACGGCCGACAAGCTGACCCAGACCCAGCGTGCCCTCGTTGGCGACTTCAACCAGTCGATGACCCGCCCACGGATCTTCGGCCTGCCGGTGTGGGCGAGCGTGACGCTGCTGATGGCGGCGGTCGTCGCCGCGGCGATCGCCCTCGGCTTCGTCGTCGGGCGGCGCAGAGCGATCGTCTTCGGGATGCTGGGGATGGCCGCGGTGATCGCCGTCGTGCTGGGGCTCAACCCGCTCCTCTCGGTCGGCGTGCTCCAGTCGCGCATGCTGCTCGCGCTCATCGTGACGTACCTGCTGATGTCGGCCCTGTTCGAGTCGTTCGTCTACCCGTTCATCATCATGTTCACCGTTCCGCTGGCGACCGTCGGCGGGTTCGCGGCGCTGCGCATCGTCCACGAGGTCAGCCTCTACGACATCACCGCTCCCACGCAGCAGATGGACGTGCTGACGATGCTCGGGTTCGTCATCCTGATCGGCATCGTGGTCAACAACGCGATCCTGATCGTGCACCAGGCGCTCAACTACGGCCGAAACGAGGGAATGGCCCTGCAGGAGGCGATCGTGAAGTCCGTCGCGACGCGGACACGTCCGATTTTCATGACCGCCCTGACCTCCTGCTTCGGCCTCGTCCCGCTCGTCGTGGTGCCCGGCGCGGGTAGCGAACTCTACCGCGGCCTCGGCTCGGTGGTGCTGGGCGGGCTGCTGGTTTCGACGGTCTTCACCTTGGTCGTCATTCCCACGTTATTCAGCCTCACTGTTGATGCGCAGGCACGCCTTCTGGCCTGGATGGGGGCGGATGCACCCCCGGCGACGCGGCAGACGCGGGCGTCCGCACCGGCCACGGCTGCGGGGGACGACCTGCCGGATGCTCCCGGCCGGGTCGCCGAGCCCGCCGCCGTCGTCCGGAGTCCGGAAGCCTCCTGAGGATCGAGGCGGGCCGCTCGCCGGTGGGCGGTTTGGCGTGGGTTCCCGGTCGCTGGTTCCTGCGCGAGCCGCCGCACCACCGCGCAGGGCAAAAACCCCATACCGCGCCCGCTGGAATCACTGCGCCGCGCGGAAGCGTGCCGCACGGTCGGTCGATACGGATAGTGGCGGCTCAGCGGCTGGACGCTTCGCGCGCCGGCGTGTAATTTCCGCGGACTCGGTCTTTCGGAAGGAAATATGATCAGCACTGAGACAGCAGGCATGACGCAGGAATCGCCCAAGACGCCGCCCAAGGAAGTGATCCCCGGCTTGGAGGGCGTCCCCATCGCGGAATCGGCGGTGAGCTTCGTCGACGGCAACGCGGGCCGGCTCGAGTACCGCGGCATCAACGTCGAGGAGCTGGCCGAGCACAGCACCTTCGAAGAGACGGCGTACATGCTGCTCTTCGGCGGGCTGCCCAAACAGGCAGAGCTGAACGCTTTCTGCCAGGAGATGTGCAAGTACCGCACGCTGAAATACCGCATCATCGACCTGATCAAGACGCTTCCCGAGCACGGCCACCCGATGGAGGCGCTCCAGGCGGCGGTGGCGGCGGTGGGGATGTTCTATTCCCGCGGCCATGCTTACGATCCAACGACGCGGCGCGAGTCGTGCCTGCGCCTGATCGCCAAGATTCCCACGGTCGTGGCCGCGTTCGAGCGGCTCCGCCGCGGCGACGACCACGTCAAGCCGCGCACGGACCTGGGTCACTCGGCGAACTTCCTTTACATGCTCCGCGGCGTCGAGGCCGACCCCCGGCACGTGCGCATTCTCGATGCCGCGCTGATTCTCCACGCCGACCACACGATGAATGCTTCGACCTTCGCCGGGCGCGTCGTCGGCTCGACGCTGGCGACGCCGTTTGCGGTGGTCAGCTCGGCGATGGGGGCGCTGTTCGGCCCGCTGCACGGCGGGGCGAACGAGGACGCGATGGCACTCTTCCGCGAGATCGGCACGCTCAAGAACGTCGTGCCCGTGCTCGACCGGCTCTTCGCAGGCAAGACCAAGATCCCCGGTTTCGGCCACCGAGTGTACAAGACGATCGACCCCCGCGCGAAGGTGCTCAAGCGTTTCGCGGCCGAGCTTTCGGAGAAGGCCAAGACTCCCTGGTACGAAATCGCCCTCGAAGTCGAACGGATCGGCATCGAGCGTTACGGCGAGAAGGGGATCCACCCGAACGTCGATTTCTACTCGGGCATCGTGTACAACGCCCTGGGCTTCAACGCCGACTGCTTCACGAGCGTTTTCGCCGTGTCGCGCGTGGCGGGCTGGCTGGCCCACTGGCTCGAGCAGACCGACAACAACCGCATCTTCCGCCCGACCCAGAAGTACACCGGCCAGCGCCAGCAGCCGTACAAGCCGATAGCGGGGCGGTAGCCTCGCGGCGCTGGCTGCCGTCGCTTTGGTGCCGGCCTGAATAACTCGCAGAGGGCGTCCTTCGGATGGGGGGACGCCCTTTTTCTTGCGCCGGGGCGGCTGATTCGGGATCCGGTGCCCCGCCCCCGGCCGGTCTGCTCTGCGTCGAGCGGCGCCGGGCCGCCCCCACCCGAACGGCCCTCCCTTGCGGGCGCGCCACGGCAAGTTCGTGCGGGCAGGGTATGCTGGTGTCCATGATGGCCAACCCGCTTCCGCCGGACGGCTCCGCCGTGCCCCGCGGGATACTCGAACCGGTACGCGTTCTCGCCGTCCTGCTGATCGTCACCTTCGCCGTCGAGGCGTTGATCATGGTGGTGCTCGTGGAGAACTCGCGGTTCGTGCGTCGCGGGGTACTCGCCTCCCTCGTCGACGCAACCCTGCTCGTGCTGGTCTTGTTCCCGGTGCTGTGGTTCATGCTCGTCCGGCCGCTGCGCACACTCGTGGCGGATCGGGGGCGGCTGCTCGCGCAAACGCTCGACATCCAGGAGCAGGAGCGCGCCCGGCTGGCACGTGAGCTGCACGACGATCTCGGGCAGATGCAGACCGCGATCCTGCTGGGGCTCAAGGCCACGACGGATGCGACAACGCTCGAACAGGCGCGCTCGCGCGCCAGTGCCCTGCATGATCTGGCGGTGTCTGCGATGGAATCGACCCGGCGGATGGCTCGCGCGCTGTCTCCGAGCGTGCTGTTGGACTTCGGGCTGGCGGAAGCGCTTCGGCGACTGTGCGAGGATCTGTCGGCGGGTACGGGGGTTCGGGTCGCATTCGAGACGGAACTTGGTCCCGCGCGTTTCGGGGCTGCGACCGAGATTGCCGCATATCGCGTCGTGCAGGAGGCGATCACCAACGCGCTGAAGCACTCCGGAGCGACGGACGTCGAGGTGGGGCTGTGGCAGAGCGCGGAGGAGCTTCACCTGGCCGTACGCGACAACGGGCGCGGCCTGACACAGGAACCGGCGGGCGGTGAACTCCCGTCCTGCGGGCTGGGTCTCCCGGGCATGCGTGAGCGCGTCGTGCTGCTTGGGGGCCGCTTCTGGGTCCGCAGCGAAGGCGAGGCCGGAACGACGATCGAGGCCGCGATGCCGGCGAGGTCACACACCGCATGAGCCGCGTTTCGATCCTCATCGTCGATGACCATGCGATGATCCGAAGAGGCCTTCGGCTCGTCCTGGAGGCGTATCCGGATCTCGCCGTGGTCGGCGAGGCGGGGACCATGCAGGAAGCAATCGACGTCGCAGCGCGTGTGAAACCGCAGGTCATCACGCTCGACCTTTCCATGCCGGGCCCGGCCGGCGTGGTCTCGATCGACCGCCTCCGCGCCGCGGCACCGTCAGCGAAAATCCTCGTCGTGACCATGCACGATGATCCGGCGTACGTGCGCAGCGCAATCGCCATGGGCGCCGTCGGGTACATCAACAAAAGCGCGGCCGACACCGAACTCATCCACGCGATCCGCGCTGTCGTGCGCGGTCATGGATTCATCGACGTCGGTGACGCCGGGACCCTCGGGTCTGTCCTGGGGCCTAAGCCGACACCTGGCAAGTCTCCGGTTGAAACGCTGAGCGATCGTGAGCGCGAGGTTCTTCGCGAAGTAGCCCGAGGCTACACCAATCAGCAGATCGCGGACGAGCTCAGGCTCAGCGTCAAGACGGTCGAGTCCTATCGCGCGCGGCTCATGCGCAAGCTCGGGCTGAAGGAACGCGCCGACCTCGTCCGTGTGGCGCTCGATCTCGGGCTGATTTAGCACCTGCAGACTCCGTCGCGAGTGTGCGGGCAGCCGGCCTGCGCGGGCCACATCGCGGCAGGGGGGGGGCGGTTGCCGGGGAAACCCCGGCAACCCCGCACAGGTCAGGCGTAATCCCCGCTATCAGGTTCCCATCGCTGTTTCCAGAATGCTGAAGTGGCTCTTCGGCCGCTTCTCGTCCGCGCCCGATGGCGCACCGGCTCCGCATCCGGCTGATCCGGATGGAATTTGCGGGCTGACCGCGACAGGACGGTTGGTCCGACGTGCGATGCCCCGGGGCGCGCACGCTGTGAGTGCGGCGGGGAGCGGTCAATCCGAAGTCGAGGGGCCCGGTTTGGAGAAGGGCTCCATCGCCTGAACGCATCTCATGGAGTGATTACATGTTGTCTCTCGGGAACCGCAGCACCGTGCCTGTCCGAAATATCATCCGCCCCCGGGTTCGTGGGCTCATCGCCGCGCTGTGCCTGGCGATGATTCCGCAACTCGCGGCGTCGGCAGAGCCGCCGGCCCGTCCGGAGCTGCCCGTCGGTGCGAGCAACCTGGTTCCGTCGGCCACGCGCGGCGCGCCGGGAATCGTGACGCAGGATCTCAACTCGGGCCTGACGCCCGCAGATCTCGTCACGGCGTTGCTGGGCCCGGGCGTAGCCGTGTCCAACGTGACGTTCACGGGGGCGAATATGGCGGCCGGCGTGTTCTCTGGCGGGACCGGCATCATCGGATTCGACGGCGGAATCATGCTGAGCAGCGGCAGCATCGCGTCGGTGCCCGGGCCGAACACCCAGGACGATGTGAGCGGCGTCAACGCGGGGCTGGGTGATCCCGAGCTGAACGGGCTGATCCCCGGCTACACGACGTACGACACGGCCGTGCTGGAATTCGACTTCCAGTGCACAGGCACGCAGACCATCCAGTTTCAGTATGTTTTCACCTCGGAAGAGTACAACGAATGGGTGAACACGGCCTTCAACGACGTGTTCGGCTTCTTCCTGAACGGTGTGAACATCGCCCTGGTGCCCGGCAGCGCTTCGACGCCGGTCAGCATCAACAACGTGAACTGCGGAAATCCGTACGACGCGCCGCTGGGCAGCTTCTGCAACCTGTTCATCAACAACGACTGCGACGACATTCCGCCGGGCAACTTCCCCTGCGCCGGCGCTCGCGACATCCAGATGGACGGGCTGATCGTGGTGCTGACGGCGACGGGTACGCTCAGTCCGGGCGTGAACCACATCAAGCTGGCCATCGCCGATGCCGGCGACCAGGTCCTCGACTCGAACGTCTTCATCCAGGGCCAGAGCTTCGTGTGCGGCGAGCCTGCCGGTGCGTGCTGCGACTCGAACCTGCTGACCTGTGCAAACCACGTTTTGCGGGCGGACTGCGAAGGGCCCGGCAAGACCTGGACGGTCGGGCTGAACTGCGATCAGCTGAATCCCCCGTGCCCGACAGCCACAGCGCCCGCCGGCACGGACTGCGCGAGCCCGATCGAGATCACGTCCGTACCGTTCTCCGACGTCAATACGACCAGTGACAAGATCAACAACTACACCAGCACATGCCTTGGCAACTACGACAACGGTCAGGATATCGTCTACGAGTGGACGGTAACCGGGGCCCAGTGCGTCGACATCACCGTAACCGGTGACACCCCGCAGGACAATTGGATCGGAATCGCCGTGGACAGTGTGTGCCCGCCGGAGGCTGCCTGCACGGCCATGGCGACGAGCCAGGGTTCGGTCGCAACCATCAGCAACCTGTCGGTCGCTCCCGGGACATACTACCTGATGATCGACCGCTGGCCGCAGGCCAATGACAGTCTGGACTTCACGCTCACCATTACGGATTGCGGCGGGGCGCAGACCGGCGCCTGCTGCAATGCGGGCACTCAGCTCTGCACGGATAGCGTCCTTCAGGCCAATTGTCAGGGGCCGGGCGACACATGGAGCGCCGGCGTGTCCTGCGGAGATCTGGATCCGCCCTGTGCCCCCGAGGTGGATCCGGACGGGCAGGACTGCGAGTTCCCGTTGTACATCACCTCGCTGCCCTTCAATGATGTCAACACAACGAGCGACAAGAAGGAGGACTACTCCAGTTCCTGTCTTGGCGTCTACGACGACGGTGACGACGTCATCTATGTGCTCACGCTGGCAGACGAACACTGCCTTGACGTCACCGTTGAGGGCGCGAGTGCGGTCGATCGCAGCATCGGCGTCGTGGTGAGCAGCACCTGTCCGCCTGGTCCTTCGTGTCTGGCGCAGGCGACGACGACCGGCACCGAGGCGACCATCACGGACCTGATGCTCTCTGCCGGGACCTACTACCTGATGATCGATCGGCAACCCGAGGAGGAGGGGTTCGCCGTTCTGGATTATCGACTCACCGTCTCGGACTGCCCGGCACCCTCGGGCGCGTGCTGCCTTGCGGGTGGTCAATGCGCGCAGGTGACGGAAGCCGACTGCGCCGGCATCAGCGGCCTCTCCTGGACCCTGGACGCTGCGTGCCTGCCGAGCCCCTGCCTCGCCGGGGACGGCGACGGCGATGGTGACGTCGACCTCGCGGACTATGCGACGCTGGTCGCGTGCATGACCGGACCGGGCGGTGGTCCTGTCGGCCTGGAGTGCCAGACTTTCGACTTCGACTCGGACGACGATGTGGACCTGGGCGACGCGGCCTCGTTCGCGCTGGCCTTCACGGGCCCGTAGTAGCCGCAGCGTTCGCCGTCGCGCATCCACGCGGGGCAATCGGCGTCCCGCGGCCTCCGGGGCACAGTCCGGCGGCCCGGGACGTCGCTACCGGCTGGCCGCCGCGGCATAGTCGCGCAGGAACCGATCCGCTTCTTCGTATTGCCGAAACGTCCGTTCCTCGGCCCGGAACTGCGGCGTGTGGGCCTCGGCCCGGCCGCGGCTCCAGTCGACGCCCAGCTTCTTGTGCAGCAGCTCGTGGTGCATCACCGAGTCCAGCACGAACTCGGGCACGCGGTCGCTGTCCAGGGCGCAGCTGATCATGATCGCGTCGCGGGCGGGGTCGTAGTGGCCGAACTTGCGGCCGGTGAAGACCTTGTTCCAGTAGAGCGTCGGCCGCGGCATGGCCCCGGCGAAGTACGCCGCATTCACCCGGTCGAAGGACGCCGCCAGGTCGCGGTGGATGCCCGCGGTGGCGGGCGGGACGCCGGCGGCGCTATCCCACTCCGCCAGAAAAGTCTGACAGGCTTCGCTCGCCATCAGCTCGGCGACCGGCTGGCGCGTGCCGCCCTGCAGTGCCGCCCCAGCGACCTGCCGGAACTGATCGGCGTCGAGACAGATCATGGCGGTCGGCAGGCCGATCTCCGTACCCGCGGGCGTGCTGCGTATCCGCCAGTAGCCGGCGATGGGGCGGAACTCGACGCGGGCGGGGGGGCGGAAGCGGCGCTGGCCGATCATCCCCGCTTCGAACGCCGCCCGCGCGTCGGCCACGGCCGTGCAATACCGATCGAAATACGCCGGCTGAGAGAACAGGGCCAGCCACACCATCGGTTGGGCCGACTGGGGAGAGAGGTTGGCGATCGTGAGACCATGGCGCTGAGCCAGCCCGGCGTAGTGCTCGCGCGCGTCGACGACGTCCGCGAGCGCGCCGGCCCGCGCCGCCGCAGGCACACCCAGTGAGAGCGATTGCAGCGTCGTCCGCCAATCCTGCGGCAGACCGCGAAGCGCGACCGCAGTGCTCCGCTTCGCCGGTTGGTCCGCATCCGCAGTCAGGACGGGGACCGCGTCGAGATCCAACCCGGTCAGAAACGCATAGGCGTTGCGCGAGGGCGCCGGCAGGGCGTCGATGGTGACACGGTGCGATGTCAGGATCTGCCGGATTGACGTCAATGACCGGCTGAGGTGCTGCTGAAGCTCCGCCTTCCGCTGCGCGGTCACGCCTGCGGCCAGCTCACGTCGCAAGCCGTCCGCCAGCCGCACCAGTCCCGAGATCCGCAGCTGCTTCATGGCGGCGCAGTGTCGGGTCGGGGCGGGCGGTGTCAACCTTTGTCCGGCAGCCCTAACCTCGCCGCCCCCCGTGTGTCTTTCCCGAAGTGCGGCCGGTTCGACCGTCGGATCGGCCAGGCCCTGAGTTTTCTCACTGAGTGCGAGAGTGGAGGCAGTGATGCGTAAGTTTGCTGGTTTTGCGGCGGTGGCGGCCCTGGCGGTGTTGAATAGCGGCTGCGTGGTGGCGATGGGCAACCGGGGCACTTCCCGCGGCATCACCCACCGGCAGGCCGTAGCCCTGGAGGGCAACATCTACGTCGTGGACGTGGCCACGGGCGACGTGAAGAAGATCGACCGCTCGCGGATCGAGACCGCGGCGCAGTTCGCGAACCCGACGCAGCAGACGGTGACCGTCGAGGTGGAAGAGGACTAGCCGCCTGGCCGGCGGATGCGGCGGCGGCTTGGTGCTCCGTTGACAAGGGGTCTGGCTCCGGCGTCAACCCGCCTCCCTTGTCTGTGAGAGGCGACTGAGGCGGTGCCTGATCCCTTTTTCAACGGACAGTCAGACAGCCTTGAAATGCTCGAACGATTGCCGACAGGTGCGGCAGTAGTGGATCGAGCGGCAGAGCGTCGGGCCGAAGATCGATTCGAGGTCGGTCTCCGTGGAATCGCAGTGAGGGCAGGGGACGAGCTCGATGTCGGGCAGGCTGTCGCCTGCGCATCGCCGCCCCGGCGGAGCGAGGCCGAACTCCTTGAGCTTGCGACGGCCGACTTCCGAGATGCGCTCGGTGGTCCATGGCGGGTCGAACACGGTGTTGACGACGACTTCGTGTTCGCCGGCCGCGTGCACGGCGCGCTCGATTTCTTCGCGGATCAGCGCCAGCGCGGGACAGCCGGCGAAGGTCGGGGTCATGTCGACCTCGGCATGGTCCTCGGCGACGCGGACCGCAGCGATCATCCCCAACTCCACGATCGACAGCGGCGGGATCTCCGGGTCGGGAACACCGGCCAGGGCATCCCAGATGCGTCGCTCGCGGGCGGATGGGGTTGTCGCGGCGGTGGTCATGGTCGGCGTCCTCGCAGGGGGCGCTGCGTCACCACTTCGCGGCCGGGTCGATGTTGTACACAAGCTGCATCCCGGCGAGCAGTTCGGCCAGTTCGGGCGCCTGTCGCCCGCGCCGTCCGCCGAAGATCGGCTCGACGTTTTCCGGCACGCGGATGCCCGCCTCGCGGAAGACCGGCGCTACGGCGGACTGCCACTGGGCGCTGAGCTTCGACTCGGCCGGACAGAGTTCGTAGTGGCGCAGCGACTCGCTGTGCTCGGTCGATTCGAACATGCCCAGGGCGTGCGGCCACGCGGCGGCCAGGGCGTCCTGAATGCGTCCGCGGCTGTCGCCGGTCGCCGATCCGAGCCGGATCACCCAGGTGCGCCCGTGCATCAGGTGATACTTCTCTTCGCTCTGCAGCTTGCGGGCTACCTGCGCCAGCGGCTCGTAGGCGCAGCGCGACAACTCGGTGAGGCGGACGTGCTCGGCGGTGTCGTAGAGGAACTGCCGCACGAGCGAGAACGCCCAGTCCTGGTTAGGCAACGCGACCAGCGAGCAACAGCGGAACCGCTCCGCGGGGCGACCGAAGGCCAGAGCATCGGGCTCGCCCTCGCCGAGATCCTCCAGAAGCCGGTAGTAGGTCAGCGCGTGACCCATCTCGTCCTGCGCCATCGACGAGAAGGCGATGTCCGCTTCGAGAATCGGGCCGTGACCGGTCCACTCGGAATCGCGGTGGCCGATGATCAACTCGTCGTCAGCGAGGCGATAGAGCAGATCGACGACGGCGGAGCGTGCCTCACCCTGCAGTTCAGCGGCCGAAGCGAAGGTCTTCATTCGGGTTTCTCCTGCTGCAGGTCAGACACGCGGACCGTCTTCGGCGTCTTGTAGCCCCACGACTCGCGGTAGCTCTTGTCGGAAGGGTGCAGGAACATATCGGCGTCTTCGTACTCGGTGGCCGAGATGGCGTCGGCGGGGACGACCCAGAGATTCACGCACGCCTGCCGGCGGGCGAATTGCTCCTTCGCCATGATCAGGGCCATCTCGGCGTCGGGCGCATGCACCGAGCCGACGTGAATGTGCGGCTCACCGCGCGCCTGCTGGTGAAACACCTCGAACACGGGCCATTGGGAGTCGGACATAGGAGTTGCTCACAACAGTCACTTAGAATCGGATCGAATCGCCAATTGCCAACTGCCAATTGGTAATTCGCAATTACCCCGGCATCTTCACCTTCCGCCCTTCATCCGCCGCGGCGAGCGCCTCCCGCACCCATTTGCCTTCCTCGTGGGCGAACCGGCGCTGCTGCACGCGGAAGGCGCTGAGCGGTCCGCCGCCGTTGACGACCCGCTTGAACTCGGTCCAGTCCGGCTCGGTGTACTTCCACTCCTCCGTCTCCTTGTCGAAGCGGAGATTCGGATCGGGAATGGTGAGACCCAGGTCGAAGATCTTCGGGACGAACTGGCGGAGGAACTGCTGCCGCTGTTCGTCGTTGGTCTTGAGCTTGACGCCCCAGCGGACGAGGACTTCGGTGTGCTTGCTTTCCTTGTCGCTGGGGCCGTGGAACATCATGATCGGCGTCCACCAGCGGTTCAGCGCGTCCTGGAGCATCTCTCGCTGCACGGGCGTGCCCGCAGCCAGTACGGCGCACATCTCGTAACCGTGCTTCATGTGAAACGCTTCTTCGTAGCAGATGCGCTTGAGCGCCCGGGCGTAGGGGCCGTAGGAACCCTCGGCCATCATCGTCTGGTTGATGATCGCCGCCGCGTCGATGAGCCACGCGATGATCGCCACGTCGGCCCACGTCTTCGACTCGTAGTGGAAGACGTTGGAGAACTTCGACCGGCCTTCGAGCAGGTCTTCGATGAGCTGCTCGCGCGTGGGGCCGAGCGTTTCGCAGGCGCGGTAGAGCAGTTGCGCGTGGCCCACTTCGTCCTGCACCTTGGCACAGAGGGCGAGCTTGCGCTTGAACGTGGGGGCATGCGGAATCCACCGGCCCTCCGGCAGCGCGCCGCAGATCTCGCTGTTGGCGTGGACGTGGATCAGCCGGATGAGCTGGTCGCGGTACTTGTCCGGCATCCAGTCGGTCGGTTCGATCTTCTCGCCGCGGGCGATGCGGGCCTCGAACTCGGCAAGGCGGGCGTCGTATTCCGACTGCGAGAGTCCCTGCAGGTTCGTCGTGGTTGTCGTCGGTGCGACCATCGGTTTCCTCCCAGGATCAGGCCGACGGCGCTACCGCCGCAGCCCGTTGAACAGCATGTCGGTCAGCTTTCGGGCGATGTCATCCGGCGTCATCGGCCCGTTGGGGCGATACCACTGGTAGATCCAGTTCATCGAGGACAGGATCAGCAGCGTGGCAAACTTCTCGTCCACCGCGGCGAAGGTGCCCTCGCAGATGCAGGCCAGCACCAGGTGCCGCACGGTGTCCTCGTACTCGTCGCGGCGGGCGGCAAATGCCCGGCGCCGGTCGTCGCTCAGGTTGCGCCACTCGTTGAGGTAGCACGCCGCCGCCTCCAGGTTGCTGGTGATCACCCCGACGTGGGCCTGGATGAGCCGGCGGAGTTTCTCCGTCGGGACGAGCGGACCGGCGAGGATCGGGTCGGTCGCCTCAAAGAACCGGTCCGCCGCGGCGGAGACGATCTCCCAGAGGAGATCCTCCTTGCTGTCCATATGGGCGTAGAGGCTGCCGCCTTTGAGGTTCAACGACTCAGCAATGTCTCTCACGCTGGATGCGTGAAAGCCACGCTGAGAAAAAAGCTGCTCCGCGGCTCGGAGAACCTGGTCTTTGCGTTCGATGGTGGCTTCGGGCACGGCGGCACCTCCTCCTAACGAGCGCTTGTTAGCCTACCAGGAGCGTACAACCCCGAGCCAGGCGCGTCAACCGGATAGTTCGTTGCCGGTCTAAGGAGCGCGCGGTTCCTGCGCAGATCGCACGTACCCTGCGCAGCCCCCATAAGACGAACGCTCCACGACGGCCGTGACTGATGGGGAACACGGGTCCTTCGCGGAGCGCTGTGAATTGTCGGCGAGCGGCCTTCGACGGCCGCTCGATACTCGCTCGTCAGACCACCCGGCGGATGCCGGATGCCTGGGCGACCGCGTCGGCCACGCGGGCCGCGTCCTCGTGGCCCATCGTCAGGTGCTCGACGCTCGCCAGGTGCCGGGCCGTGATCGCCGCATCACCCTTGGCGAAGGCGACCTTCGCGGCCAGGTACAGCGTCGACAGCGCCCGCTGGACACCGCCCATACCGAGCGTCGAGGCCCGGTCCTGAAGCCACTTCTCCCCGTCGGGGGTCACCACCAGCTTGAGATTCGACTGGTGGATCAGCGCCCGTATGTCCTCAAGGCTGAACAGCGGCGGCGGGTTGCTCCCCGTGCGCGTGCGCTCGGTCAGGTCACGGGCCATCACCACGCGGCCCGCGAGCTGGTCGGTCACCTCGTTGAAGTCGCCCAGGGCGCGGAAGCCCATGCGCTCGTAAATCGCCGGCTTGCCGGCCAGCAGCACGGGGCATCCGGTCAGGTCGTGGACGTCGCGGATCGTCTCCAGGCCGTTGGGGCGCAGCCGGTCCGCCTCATCGACCATGATGAGGCGCTTAGTTCCGCTAAG
>CAYRSS010000016.1:0-88158 GCA_964426945.1 uncultured Phycisphaeraceae bacterium | reverse complement strand
CGGCGCGGCGATGATCGGCTGGTACGGCTGCGCGATGCTGTGCTACGTGACGCCCAAGGAGCACCTCGGCCTGCCCAACCGTGAAGACGTGAAGGCGGGCGTGATCGCCTATCGCATCGCCGCCCACGCGGCCGACCTGGCCAAGGGTCACCCCGGGGCGCAGCTTCGCGACGACGCGCTGTCCAAGGCCCGCTTCGAGTTCCGCTGGGAGGACCAGTTCAACCTGTCGCTCGACCCGGTGACCGCCCGCGAGTTCCACGACGAGACCCTGCCGCAGGACGGGGCGAAGGTGGCCCACTTCTGCTCGATGTGCGGCCCGCAGTTCTGCTCGATGAAGATCACGCAGGACGTCCGCGACTACGCCGCGAAGCTCGGCGTCGGCGAGCAGCAGGCGGTCCAGCTGGGCATGGCGGAGAAGTCAGAGGAGTTCCGCGCGAAGGGCGGGCAGGTGTACGTGGCGGAGTGACCGCGAGGCGCCACGGGACCGGCTCGAATGCGAGCACTTGGGAGGGCGAGGCTCCCGCCGAGCCGCCCTTCGACCGCGTGTGACCCCCGGCAGGCCTCGTCGACCCCGCCGGCCGCAAGGCGCACGCTGCCTCGCTCGCGCCCCTCGGCTCGGCGGGAGCCTCGCCCTCCCTGAACTCAAGCAGAGATCACGCACTCGCGCCGTTGCGAGGTCGCACCGTCTCCCTCACACTCCCATCATCTCGAACGTCACCCGCTGCACATCCACATCGCGGACACCCGCCTTCTCTTTCAACGACCCGATCGGCCGGGAACACACCAGCGCCGCCTGCTGCCCGGGGCGCACCGCGGGGGCGCCGTGCGAACCTTTGACGAGGCCGGCGTCGAGTGGGATCGACTTCGTTTTCGGGTCGAAGAACAGCTCGACCGGGTCGTAACCCGGCTTGCGGTGGATGTCGACGGTCCGGGCGAAGGCGGGCGCGCGGGCGTCGTCCTGCCACCAGTAGTACGCAAACCAGTGGTCGTCGGCCGACACCAGCACCACCTCGCCGCAGCGCTCGTGGTCCATGCCCAGCGCTGCCCGGTCGAGCCCCGCATGCGCCCCGGCGACGCCGGCCACACCCTTGAACAGCTCCACTACCCGGCGGATCACCGCCGGATCCGCCCCGCGGATGTACACGTGGGCGAACTGGTGATCGACCATGGCGAAGGCCCGGCTGCGCTTCAGATCCACCACCTCACCCCCGCCGTCCTCGCGGACCGCCAGCAGCCCGGCCTCGCGAAGCAGGCGGTTCGGGTACACCGCCGCCACGACCGGGGTGAGGGCGTACTCCCCCGCGGCGAGAAACACCGCGTCCTCCATCGCCGGCTGATCGGCCACACGCGCAGCGAAGGCGGCCAGCTCGCGATCCAGATCGGCCACCGCGGCCTTCGCCTGCGGACTGTCGGGCCCGAATTTCTGCGCGGCGTAGTCGAGGTGCGGCAGGTAGATCCAGTGATAGTTGGGCGCGTGCCGATCGATGAGCCAGGCGGCCCCCTTCAGGATCCACTGGGTGGACTCGATGTTCGCCAGCGGCCCCCAGTAGTGCTGCAGCGGAAAATGGCCCAGATCGGCCAGGAGTTGCGGATAGAGCGCTTCGGGCTTGGAGTAACACCAGAGCTTCGTGGTGCCGTCGTCTTCGTGAATCGGCGACGGGGTCACCAGGAAGTCCGCCCCGGCATCCTTGATGTTCTGCGCATGCCACGCCGCGGAGACCCACGCCGGGCGACGCGCCCGCAGCAGGTCCCACGTCTGCGCCCCGGCGATGGCCCGGTTCCGAGCCACCCAGAACTCGACCTCGTCGCGATCGCGGTGGTAGAAGCCGTTGGCGATGACGCCGTGCTCGCGCGGCGGCCGACCGGTAAGCATCGACGCCTGCACGGGCGACGTGACACACGGGAAAGTAGGCGTCAGCGGCAGCATCACCCCCGCGGAACCCCACGCGTGGAGCGTCGGAGTCGCGGTGCGCTCAATGTCGCCGGGGCGCAGGCCCGGTATGGAAAGGAAAACAAGGTGTTCGGTCATCGATCGGACGGGCCTCGGCGGATCAGCGCCCGGAGCCGCCCGCGCGCCGCGCGGCGACCGTCCCCTGCGCTTTCCGGGACCATCATAACCCGTCCTGGCGCATGGTGTCAGTGCGCGACGCCGCCGGTCGGAAGTGCTCCGGGTGCGCGATCATGTACCGAAGCAGCAGAACCTCCCGATCGAGGAACCGCTCGTAGAAGCGTGTGTCGAGGTCGTCGAAAGGTTCGTCCTTTCGGGCGAGCCGGGCCAGTTGCTTGTGGCGCGGGCCGCGTTCGACGCTGGGGCCTTGGGGGCCGAAGCGGTTCAGAGCCGCCCGCAGGATATCCTCGTCGTCGCTCGCGCCGACCGCCTGTATCCCCCGCAGGGCCTCCGGCCACTGGTCGCCCGACGGATTGAGGAAGTACTGCGCCAGCCCGCCGTTATTCACCTCGTCAATCAGCTCGCGATAGGCCAGCGCGTTGCGCTGCGGCTCGGACAAGGCGGCGAAGCCCTCTGCGTTCGCCCGATCGAACACCACCGACCACGGATCTTCGAGCCCCGCGAGACAGGCCGCGGCTTCGGCGGCGGCCTCGCGTACGTTCTCGTCGGATGAGGCGTCGCCACGGCTGATCGCCGCCCGCGCGGCCGGCGAACCATGCCGGGCAAGCAGCCGAAGCGCTTCCGCGAGCGCCCAGCAGCTTCCAAGCGAGTCGGCATCCGCCTCCAGCTCGGGAACGAGCGCCAGCAACTGCGCCTCGCTGACGGAGACACCCTCCTCCCGAAGCGCCTTCAAGATGTACGACAGGTTCTCGCTGTCCTTCCGCAGAGTCTCAGGCGACGTGAGCACGGCCGCGGCCCGCTCGTGGTCGAGCGCCAGCAGGCAGCGGGGCGCGCCACCGGACACCGTTGAATCGTGCCGGTGCAACAGCGGCAGCACGGCGTCGAACATGGCTGACGCGAACGCAGCATCCGCTCGATTCGACTGGGCAGCCTCCAGGATGCCCGTCATCGCCGCATCGCGAACGTAGTCGTGCTCATCCTCGAGCGAAGTGCGGAGGGGCGCGATCGCCTGCTCGCTCCCGCTCAGCCCGAGGACCCGGGCGGCATCCCAGCGAACGTGGTAGTCCTCATGGGTGACCAGTGCCGACACAGCGGGAACAGCGTCGGCACCGGGGTAACTCCGCAGGCACGAAAGCACGGCGCACACCGGCCGGGTCGTGGAAATCGTGCGGCTGTAGGCAATCTCCTCGTAGAAGCGCGGATCATCGATCGCGGCGATCAGGCTGGGAACGATCGCCGGCCCGTACGCCTCGATCGCCCGCGCCGCGTAGTCGCCCTCCTCGCCGGGGAGCAGCAGCCGCTCGACCAGCTCCCCGGGCGGCAGGCGGGTGTTGGCGTCGACGGCGAGGTCACGCTCGACAAGGGAGAGTTCGACCTCGAGCGCCGCATCGGGGTTCCGGACGACCTCCCAGAACCCCGGAACGCCCTCCCGACGGTCGCGCCACCAACCCCACAGATAAGCGATGATCGTCCAGGCCGCGTAGCCAATTCCGGCCCACATGAGGAACTTGAGCATCGCTCTGCCTCAGCCAGAGTGCCGGGGGCACGGCGTGCGCCGTCCGCCCCGCCACCCGGATCCACACGACAACCCGGGCTCCGAGGGCCCGCCCATCAACCCCGGCCGCTGCGACCGAAGATCATCCTGACACCTTCTCCGCGTCCTCGTCCAGCACGTGGCGGACCTTGTTCGCCAGCGCGGTCGGCGTGTAGGGCTTCTGGATAAACGACATCTCCGCCTCCAGCAGCCCGTGGCGAACCACGGCGTCGGTTGTGTATCCGCTCATGTAGAGCACGCGGATTCGCGGGAAGCGCCGGCGGAGCTGCTCCGCCACCTCGGGCCCGCTCATCGCGGGCATGACCACGTCGGTCAGCAGCAGGTCGATCGTCCCTTCCATCGCGTCGGCCAGGGCCAGCGCAGAACGGCCGTCGGGCGCCGTGAGCACGCGGTAGCCCTGCTCGATGAGGTTCATCTCGGCCAGGCGGCGCACCCCCGCTTCGTCCTCGACCAGCAGGATCGTCTCCGTCCCCCGCGCGGAGGGCCGCACGGACGGCTCCGCCGGCGGCAGTTCGCCACCAGCCACCGCCGGGAAGTAGAGTCGGAAGGTGGTGCCCCGGCCGGGCTCGCTGTAGACATGAATGCCGCCGCTGCTCTGCTGCACGATGCCGAACACCATCGCCAACCCCAGCCCGGTACCGCGGCCGATCTCCTTGGTTGTGAAGAATGGCTCGAAGATCCGGGCCTGCACCTCCGGCGGCATGCCGAGCCCCGTGTCGGTCATGGCGAGCATCACGTGGGGGCCGGGCCGCGTGTCGAGGTGGGTGGCGGCGTACTCGTCGGTGCGCATGACGTTGGCCGTTTCGATGGTCAGCTTGCCGCCGCGCGGCATGGCGTCACGGGCGTTGATCGCGAGGTTCATCAACACCTGGTCGAGTTGGCCCGGGTCCACCCGGACGAGGCTGATCCCGGGATCGAGGACGGTGGAGAGCATCACGTCCTCGCCGATGAGCCGCCGCAGCATCGAGGTCAGTTCGGTGATGACCGCGTTGAGGTCCACCAGCCGCGGCTGGAGCATCGACTGGCGGCTGAAGCCCAACAACTGCCGGGTGAGCGAGGCGGCCCGCTCGCCGGCCTCCTTGATCGCGCGGGCCGGCTCGATGATCGAGGGATCAAGATCCGTTCTCGATAGCAGGATCTCGCTGTAGCCGGCGATGACCGTCACCAGGTTGTTGAAGTCGTGCGCGACGCCGCCGGCGAGCTGGCCGATGGCCTCCATCTTCTGCGCCTGGCGGAACTGCTCCTCCAGCCGTCGTCGCTCGGTCACGTCGTTCTGCACGCCGACGAAATGTGTCAGACGGCCGTCCGGATCGAGCACCGGCGAAATCGTAAGGTGGTTCCAGAAGTGCGAGCCGTCTTTGCGGTAGTTGAGGATCTCGACGGAGCACGGTCGCGCGGCCGCAACAGCCTCACGGAGTTCCTGCACGTCCCGCTGGTCAGTGTCCTCGCCCTGCAGGAAGCGGCAATTGCGCCCGAGGGCCTCGACACGCGAGTAGCCGGTGGTGCGCTCAAAGCCGGTGCTGACGTACACAATCGGATTGTCCGGCTGGTTGGGATCGGTAATGACGATACCCTGCGAGACGGCCTGGATGGCGCGGTCGCGAAGCCGCAGTTCCTCCTCGTTGCGTTTCCGCGCCGTCATGTCGGTCATGCCGCCGACCATGCGGACGGGCTTGCCGGCCGCGTCGTGGATGACATGACCGCGATCAAGGACGTACGCGTAGCTGCCATCCTTGCACAGGAAGCGATACTCGTAGGCCCAGCTGCTGCCACCGCCGTCGATGACCCGGTGAACGCCGTCGAGAACGCCCTGCTTGTCGTCGGGATGGACGCGGTTGTACCAGGACTCGATGGACGGCTCGACCTCGTCACGCCGGAAGCCGAACAGCAACTCGAACCCCTCGCTCCACCACAGCGACTGCGTGACCAGGTCCCAGTCCCAGATCGCGTCATTCGTCGCGCGAGCCACAAGCCGGAATCGTTCCTCGCTCGCCTGGCGGTCGGCCTCGGCCTGCCGCTGCTCGGTAATGTCGATCAGCAGGCCTCGGCGACGCACCGACTGGCCGGGTTCGTCGGCGAAAGTCGGCAGGTCGCGGATCCAGACGACGCGCCCGTCCGCCGCGATCAGGCGGTACTCGCAGACGTGGCGGTCGCGCTGGGCCAACGCCTCGCGCGCTGCCTGCATCACACGATCGCGATCGTCCGCGTGCAGTCGACTGGCCCAGAAAACAGGATCTTCTGTCCATCGCGAGAGCGGAAACCCGAGCAGTCGCTCGGCCTGCGGGCTGACGAAGCTGAATCGGAGCGTCTCTGCATCCGCTTCGTACAGCACCCCGCTGACCGAATCGACAAGGCTCGACAACTGGGCGCGGGTGCCCTCCAGATGTACTTCCGCGGCCTGGCGCGCAGCGATGTCGCGCTCCAGGTCCCGGTTGACCTGCTCGAGCATCGCCGACTTTTCCTGCAGCTTGCGGATCAGCGCACGCGAATAGCCCAGCAGGAAGCGGTCCTCGTCGGCCGATGGCCGGTTGGCCGAAGGAGTCGCAGTAGTCCGGTCGAGGATCTCCGTCAGTCGCGCGATGAGGACCTCCGGTTCGGTGGGTTTCAAGAGAAATGCGTCAGCGCCGAGGTCCAGAGCCAGCCGCTCGTCCTGCGCGTCGGTATAGGTGGCTGTGTAGACGATGAAGGGGATCGACAAGAGCCCCGGATCCGCCTTCCACTCGCGCAGCAACATGTAGCCGTCGAGCACGGGCATCATCAGGTCCGACACGACCACATCGGGTGGCTGTTTCCGGGCGAGCGCCAGCGCCTCCGCGCCGTTGCAGGCCGAGTCCACGGCGTAGCCGTGGCCCTCCAGCAGGGCACGCAGCAGATAGAGGTTCTCGGCCTGATCGTCGACAACCAGCACGCGCTTCATGAATGGGCTTCCTCGGAGGCTTTCGGAAGGAACCGCTCGACATCGGCCACGAACGACTCCGGATGGATGGGCTTCTCGATGTAGCCCTCCGCGCCGGCCGCGAGGCATTTTTCGCGATCGCCGGCCATGGCGTAGGACGTCACCGCCACGATGGGGATACTCCGCAGTCCGGGATCACTCTTGATCGTCCGTGCGACGGCGTGGCCGTCCATGCCGGGCAACTGGATGTCGAGCAGAATCAGGTCCGGTCGGAGCCGGGCCGCCATCTCCAGACCGAGCGGCCCGGTTACCGCTTCGAACACCTCGTGCCCCCGCTTGGTCAGCAGGAAGCTCGCGAGGTAGCGATTCTGTGCGTTGTCTTCGATCAGCAGAATTCTGGCTTTCATGCGTTGATCCCGACTGGCGCCGGCAGCGTGACGACGAACGTGCTGCCCCGGCCAAACTCGCTTTCCACGCGGATGTATCCGCCCATCAGTCCGGCGAGGCGGCGACAGATCGCCAGGCCAAGCCCGCTGCCCTCGTGCGCGCGCGCCAGGCCGCTGTCGAGTTGGCGAAACGGCTGAAACAGCAGCGGCATGTCCTCGGCACGGATCCCGATGCCCGTATCGCGGACGCGCAGCCGAACGGCCCGCTGGCCGGGCTCCGCGTCGGGCAGGTCCGCACCATCCACCGAGTCCAGTGAAACCTCGACCTCGCCACGCTGCGTGAACTTGATCGCGTTGCTGAGCAGGTTGAGGAGAATCTGCTCGAATCGACGCTCGTCGCCCAGCATCTGGTCCAGGCCGGGTTCGATCGCGACGTGCAGCGCCAGCCCCTTGACCCGGGCCTGGGTGCGGATCGATTCGACGACCCGCGTGACTGATCGGCGCAGATCGAACGGCGCAGAAGCGATCGTCACCAGGCCGCTCTCCACACGTGAAATATCCAGCAGATCGCTGACGAGCGCGAGCAAGTGTCGCGCGCTGGTGCGAACCATCTCCAACTGTTTGCGCTGTTCGTCCGTCAGCGGACCGGCCAGCCCCTGCAGCACAATGCTCGTGAATCCGATGATCGAGTTGAGCGGCGTCCGCAGCTCGTGCGACATCGTAGCCAGAAACGCCGTCTTGACCTGATCGGCAGACTCGGCGCGGACGCACGCCGCCTCCAGGTCCGCGGTGCGCTCGGCGACCTTCTGTTCCAGCGTTTCCTTCGATTCGCGCAGCAGTTGCTCCGCCCTGACGCGGGCGGTGACGTCCACGGCGATTCCGCCGACGAACGGCCGTCCCGCCGAACTCCGGAACGGAAACACACTGACATCCCAGAACGCGTCGGCGCCGTCCGTGTGTATCTCCTCCGCGACAGAGCGGATCGGCCGACCGGAGGCCATCACCTCTGAGCTCCAGCGGTCCAATCGCTCTGCCAGGGGCCGGGGGGCCACATCAGCGGCAGTCCGACCAAGCCAGGCCTGACGGTTCACGCCCAGGGCGTCAGCCCAGGCCCGGTTCACGTAGGTATGGCGTCCTTGTTCGTCAACGACCCAGGCGATCGCCGGGGATTCGTCCATGAAGGCCTGGAAGCGCTCCTCACTCTCCCGCAAGGAGCGTTCCGCGGCGACCGCCGACGCGTGGGCGTCGCCGATGATGCCGAATGTCCGGGTCAGGATGATCAACAGCAGGACCGCGGTGAGCCCGATGAAGGCGAACCCCTTGTACGAACTCCAGGTCACCAGCCGCTCGGGATCCGAGACCAGCAGCGCCAACGCGCGGTCGGAGAAGAAGATGTAGAGCATGCCGAACACGGCGTAGATCAGGGCAATCTCCCACGCTCGTGAGCGCAGGCGCATCCGCCGACGGGGCGAGCCCGGCGGATCCGGAATGCACGTGGTCTGATCGGCCCTGGTCACGCCTGCTCCTGTCGATCCAGGGGCAGCGTCACGCTGAAGACGCTCCCCCGGCCCCACTCGCTCTCGACCGCGATCTCGCCGCCCATCAGTTCGACCAGCCGCCGGCAGATCGCCAGACCCAGCCCGGTGCCCTCGTGGTTGCGGGCCAGCCCGCTGTCCACCTGGCGGAACGGCTGAAACAGCGTGGACATGTCCTCTGCCTTGATGCCGACCCCGGTGTCGGCGACACAAATCCGCACCGCCCGCCCCGGCACCAACGCCGCGGACAATCTGATCTCACCCTTCGGCGTGAACTTGATTCCGTTGTTCATGAGGTTGAGCAGCACCTGCTCCACCCGCCGCACGTCGCCGCAGGCTGTCGCCACCGCCGGGTCGACATCCACGTGCAGCAGCAGGCCGCGGGCCTCTGCGTGCGGGCGGACCAGCTCGACCGCCTTGAAGATCGACTGTCGCAGGTCGAACGGCTCACAGGTCACCTCGAGCTGGCCAGCCTCGATCTTCGAAATATCCAGCACATCGTTGACCAGGGCCAGCAGGTGTCGGGCGCTGGCCCGGACCATGTCGAGCTGCTTCTGCTGTTCCGGGTTGAGCGGGCCGGCCAGCCCCTGGGTCAGAATCCCGGTGAATCCGATGATCGAATTCAGCGGCGTGCGCAGCTCGTGCGACATCGTCGCGAGAAACGCCGACTTGATGCGATCCGCCTCTTCCGCGCGATAGCGCCGCTCCCGCTCGGCCTCGACGCGCCGCCGGTCGGTGATGTCGGCACCGATGCTCAGAATCTCGACCACTTCGCCTTTCTGATTGCGGACGATGCGGTTGGTCCACGCAATCCAGACGCGCTCGCCGCTGCGCTTCACGTTTTCGTTGACGTTCTGTTCGAACGCCTGTGGCGCAGCGCAGATCTCGTCCATGAGCCGGCGGAGATCCCGACCGTCGGACTCGGTCTGCGGCACGATGGTCTCCATCACGTGCCGGCCGAGGATCTCCGCTTCGCTGTAGCCGAAAAACCTCAGTCCGTATTCGTTCAGAAACGTCACCTGCCCCTGCGAATTCCAGCGGAGGATGATGCTGTTGGCGTGCTGGACCAACTCGCGGTAGTTGCGTTCGCTCTCGGCGAGTCGACCAAGGGCGCGATGGCGGCCGGACACATCGATCCCCACACCGACGAGGCATGTGCGATCCCCGAAAACCACCCGCCGCCCGGTGAAGAAGTAGCGCGTGGCGGTCCCGTCGCGGGCGATGAAGTCCGCCTCCACCGACGACTCGCCGCTGGCGAACACGTCGGCAATGCGTGCCTCGATCTCCGCGTGGTCCTCGGCACGGAAGAAGTCGCGCGGATGCATCAACGCGATCTCCTCCGCCGAGTAGCCCGACACTCGCTCGAAGTTGCGGTTCCATCGAAGGAAGCGACCCTGATCATCATAGAAGTAGAGAATGCCGGGCATGCTTTCGATCATCGTGTCGATGAACCGACGCTGGTCGCGCGCCTCCTGCTCCGCACGGCTGCGGGCGAGCTCCGGCTCCTTACCCGTGGGCGTACTGAGATCGCGCATCACATAGAGCGCACCCAGCACGCGGCCGTCGTCGCCGCGGACGGGAGCCGCCGTCAGCGAGACATGCACTGACACGCCCTGTGCGGTGATTCGTTCGGTTCCCGGAATCGTCACGCGCTCACCCCCGCGGACCGCGGCAAGCAGACCATGCGCTTCATCGAGAAGAGCCGGCGGAACCAGGCGCGCAGACGGACTCCCGATCGTCCCCTCGGCAGCGCACCCAAACAGGGCCGCGGCCCCGGTACTCCAACTCGTGATCATGCCGTCGATGTCGGTCGTGATGATCGCATCGGGCGAGGATTCTACCAGCGCGGCGAAACAGGCGGCGAAAGCGGGAGGGCGGACGCGGGGCCTCCCCGCGGCAGTACCACGGTCCGCGGATTGTTCAGATCGCGTCGACATGAAACCTCTGGGGCGGCTGGTCGAAAGCGCCGCGGACCTGAGACGCTGGAAAGGACAGCGACGGCGCTCGACCCCCGTCGCCGCATGAATGAACCGCTGAGGCGGCGGATCGTACCGTCGCAACCAACAGCAGGCAACGGGCAGTCAGGCCTGAACTGCGCGCCCAGGACCGCCGGATCTACGGCGTGTCGACGGGACGGCGAAAAAGCGCTGCCGCCCACGCGCACGAAGCCGCTGTGAAGCACGGATTCACACTGCCGCGGAGCCGGTTGGATAGGGGGAACCCGCGGGTCTACTGGCGCGGGCTCCCCGGCGAGCGACGAATCGACGCCGACAGGGCCTGAGTCAGAACAACGGGCCGGCTTCCATCGCATACCCGAGGAAATCCAGCTCCGGCGGAGTCGCACCGACCTGGCGCAGCATGTTCACGACCTGCGCTCGGTGGTGCACACCGTGGGTGGCGACGTGGATCAGCAGGTGGCCCAAGGCGAAGGTGTGCGTGTCGCCGCGGAGGTTGCTGTAGGTGACCGCCCGCGGAAGATCGGTCGCCGACAAGCCGGTCAGGTAGCCGCGGCGCTGTGCAACAAGCGAGCGCCACTCGACGGCCAACTCATCCAGCCGCACGAACTCGCGCGGCTCCTCCCCCTTCCTGGGCGAGACACCCCCCCACCGCCGGAGCCACAGCCACTCGGCGATGAAGATGTGGTAAAGCGTCTTCCGGATCGAACCCGGGCCGATGGGGAAAGCCCGGTCGAGCGCGTCGTCGGCCAGCCGGCCCGCGGCGTCGAGCAGCTTGCCGTTGGCCCAGTCGTTGTGCCAAAAAAGCCGTTGGATCGTGTCGAGCGGCATCACGGTTTCCCTGCGGCGCCCGGCCGTTGCGGCCGTTTCGCCCATCTTATACGCTCTCCCGGATGGAAACCACGCGAACCACCATCGCCCAGCTGGGCGAGCACGTCGGCAGCACCGTGACCCTCTACGGGTGGTTATATAACTCCCGCGGCAGCGGCAAGATCTGGTTCCTCATCCTGCGCGACGGCAGCGGCCTGTGTCAGTGCGTCATCGAGAAGACCGAAGCCAACGCGGAGGTCTTCGAGCGGCTGCGCAAGCTGGGGCAGGAGTCGTCGCTGACCGTCACCGGCGAGGTGCTGAAAGACGAGCGGGCCACCGGCGGCTACGAGATCCGCGTCGCCGACGCCGCTATCGTCGCCGAAGCCCACGACTACCCGATCACCCCCAAGCCGCACGGCATCGAATTCCTGATGAAGAACCGCCACCTGTGGTTCCGCAGCAAGCGGCAGTGGCACATCCTGCGCATTCGGGCAACGGTGATCGATGCGATCCGGCGGTTCTTCAACGACCACGGGTTTACCCTGATCGACACGCCGATCTTCGCGCCCGCCGCGGGCGAGGGCGCGCAAACTCTCTTCAAAGTGGACTATTTCGGCGATCCTGTTTTTCTTGCGCAGACCGGGCAGCTCTACGTCGAGTCGGCGGCGATGGCTTTGGGTAAGGTGTACTGCTTCGGCCCGACCTTCCGGGCGGAGAAGAGCAAGACCCGCCGCCACCTGACCGAATTCTGGATGGTTGAACCCGAAATTGCCTACGCCTCGCTCGACGACGTCATCGCCGTGGCCGAGGACTTCATCTGCGCGATTGTCGCCCGCGTGCTGCGCGACCACCGCGAGGACCTGGTCGAGCTCGGCCGGAACATCGAGGAACTGGAGGCGATCAAGAAGCCGTTCTATCGCCTGACCTATTCCGAGGCGGCGGACGTGCTCCGCGGGCCGCGGGCGAAGGCATTGCTCGAAGCCGACCTGGCGGCGAAGAACGCCCGCCTCGCCGAGATCGACGCGAAGATCCCCGAGCTGGAGGCCACGGCCAAAGGCGGCGGCAAACAGTGGCAGAAGGACAAGGCCGCGGCCGAGGTCATCGAGCTACGCGAAGAGCGCAGCGAACTGGCCGAGCAGGTCAAGAACATCCCCCACCACATGGAGCTGGCCGCGAACTTCGAATGGGGCGGCGACCTGGGCGGCAGCGACGAAACGATCATCTCGCGCCTGCACGACCGGCCGGTGTTCGTGACCCACTATCCGCGGGGGGTCAAGGCGTTCTACATGCGTCAGGACCGCGGCGACGGGCGCGTCGTGGAGAACTTCGACCTGCTGGCCCCGCAGGGTTTCGGCGAGATCATCGGCGGCAGCGCCCGCGAAGAGGAACTCGACCGCCTCGTCGCCCGCATGAAGGAAGAGCACCTGCCGCAGGAAGACTACGAGTGGTACCTCGACCTGCGCCGCTACGGCAGCGTCCCCCACGGCGGCTTCGGCCTCGGCGTAGAGCGGACGGTCTGCTGGATCTGCAACCTGAAGCACATCCGCGAAGCGATTCCGTATGCGCGGATGATGGGGAAGTTCTATCCGTAGGCGAAAGCGCACGCGAACCGATCCTCGCTGAGCACTCATTGTCTCTTGTTTTTGACAGACTAAATGGGTAAATTGGATCTCGGCTCTGCATCGCCACCGGACCTTGCCAGAAGGATCTCGCAATGCGATCAAAATGGCCTCGCTGCGTCTCTTTGGCGTTCGCCTCCGCAGCGTTGTTCGCCAACAGCGCATCCGCGGGGGAGTACGACCTGCTTGTCACCAGCTATCAAGCCGACAACATTTTACGGTTCGATGGGGACACCGGGGCATTCTCAGGCGTGTTCGCGTCGAGCGCCGACTTGGACGGCCCAACCTCGCTCGTTTTTGGCGCCGACTACAATCTGTACGTCACGAGCTTCAACACGGACCGCGTGATTCGCTTCAACGGCGATACGGGGGAGTTCATCGGCCAGTTTACTCCTTCAGGTGCCTCGCTCAATGGGCCTCGACAGGCGATATTCGGCCCGGACGGTCGGCTCTATGTTTGCAGCGCCGAAAATCACGCGATTCTTCGGTACAACGAGCGAACCGGGAACTTAATCAACAGCTTCGCGATCCCCGGGCCGCAGTACCCGCTTTACCTGACGTTCGGTCCCGACGGCAATCTGTACGTCACCAGCCGCCAGCCGGACCGCGTGCTGCGGTATGACGGCGCGACCGGCGCGCTGCTCGGGACGTTCGCCAGTCACGCCAACCTTGTGCAGCCCAACGGTATCGCGTTTGGAGCGGACGGCCATCTGTATGTGGCCAGCAACCCCGGTGGACCACTGGGTCACTTCGTTATGCGCTTCAACGGGGAGTCGGGTGCATTCATGGACGTTTTCACAACCGATTCTTCCTACGGGTACATCGAGGGAATCGTATTCGGACCCGACGGGGACCTCTATCTTGCGGCATTCAATTCGGCCCAAGTGCTCGTCGTGAACCACGTCACCGGGAACCTCACGCGCGCGATCGGCCCGCTACCGGTGGACATGGATCGGCCGACGGCGATTGCTTTTCTGCGAAACCCGGGGGCATGCTGCAGGGATGGGGAATGTCGCGAACTGCCTGAGCGATTGTGCACGGGACTTAAGTGCAACGTTGCCGACTTACTGCCCGCGACGTTCCAAGGATGCTACGCGGACGTAGATGGCAGCGGCGTTGTCAATGCCGGCGACCGCGGCGTCATCAGCGCGAACATCGGGAACACCGATCCGCTGGCACGCTGTCTCTGGGATCTGGACAACAACGGCGTGATCAACATAGGCGACCGCGGAATCGTGCTGGCAAACGTATCGCAGTGCGAGGCGCTTCCCTTCTACCAGAACGGAACCTACGGTGGCGGAGTGTTCTTCGGCCCGGATGTTCCGTGTTCCGAAATTGACTGTGACAGCGGCCAGCCGTGACGTGCTGGCCGCGAACTTCGAACGGGGCAGCGACTCGGACGGCTCGGCCCGCGAAGAGGAACTCGACCGCCTCGTCGCCCGCATGAAGGAAGAGCACCTGCCGCAGGAAGACTACGAGTGGTACCTCGACCTGCGCCGCTACGGCAGCGTCCCCCACGGCGGCTTCGGCCTCGGCGTAGAGCGGACGGTCTGCTGGATCTGCAACCTGAAGCACATCCGCGAAGCGATTCCGTATGCGCGGATGATGGGGAAGTTCTATCCGTAGAGGTGAACGCGGCCGGGCTGCCCCAAGAGCGGGCTGCTCCGGGCCGAGAGCAAACCTTTGGTGGGCGGAATGTCCCAGCTGCCGAGCGCGCAGCCGTGAGGTTGAGAAACTTCCAGACGAAGCGTACAATGCAAAGTGCGAATGCGATCCTCGTCCACGCCGCCCAAGCCCAGGGAGCACGCTCATGGCTGATCACGAGTTGTTGAAGCGAGTTGTCGTGAATCCGGACGTGTTCGGCGGGCAGCCCTGTATCCGTGGAACCCGCGTTTCGATTGCCGTTGTCCTTGGCTCCCTCGCGGAAGGCCTGACTCCTCAACAGGTCATGGATCATTTTCCGCAGATCTCGATTGAGGATATCCACGCGGCGCTGGCGTACGCGGCGCTCTTGGCCGAGGAGAACACGTGGAAGCTGGCCGTATGAGGCTGAAGCTCGACGAGAACATCTCTCGGCACCTCAAGCCGACGCTAATCTCACTCGGCCATGATGTTGACACCGTCGAGGATGAGCATCTGCTGGGCGAATCCGATGAGCTAGTCGCCCGCGCCGCCAACCAGAATGCGCGGATGCTCTTCACGCTCGACGTGGGATTTGCTGACATTCGGAAACACCCGCCGGGAGCACATCCCGGCATTGTGCAGTTTCGGCCGCCGGAACCCGGCGCCCTGGGAACCAGCAAGTTTATCGAGGCGCACGTGCGCCTGATCGACCTGAGGCAACTGCATGGCTGCATCGCGGTCGTCGAGCCCGGTCGGGTTCGCATCCGACGGCTATCAACCCAGTCGTAACTCGAATTGCCTTCAACCAAGGGCCGTTCGCTGCAATTCCTGTCCGCGCCGATCCGTAGCCATTCAGGCTGCCTGTGGATACATACACGCCCCGGATGGCAGCCGACGCTTGAAGTTGATCGGGCTTCGCTGCGCCTTCCGCAGTCCTGATGTGCTTATGGCGTGCAGAGCCTATACGCGCGAACTTCGTCGGAGATATCCCGGCCGTCTTGATCGATGTACGTGTATTCCCGCACTCCAGGCGGCTCGTCGCCGAAAAGGAGTTCCAGCATGGCGTAGCGCTCACGGTCCCGATCCTCGTAGGACGAATGCCGTCCGAAGCCGTAAGGTTGGAGGCCCGTTGAGGTACTTCCGCGGATTTCCACGGCCAGCGCCAGCGCGTAATCGTGTCTGCGCATCGGCAGCCCCCAGTAGCTCAGAGCATCACCCGCCTGTATGTGCAGCTCGATCGGCTCCTCGGCCAGACAGGCCCGAAGCGCTTGCATGTTCTCTTCGGAGGGATCAGTGAGCATCTGCTGTGCCGTCTCAACAAAGAGAAATCCGTCGTAGCCGCACACAGACCACGTCATGGGACTGCCTGCAAGTGGCATGCAAACCGGGGAGCCATGCGAGGGTGCGGGTGCAGGCCTCGCCGGGGGGCTGTCCCGACGGCCTGAGGCCCAGGACCGGCCGAGCCTGTTGACAACCCAAGTCCACCAGGAGCGCCAGCACGATCAATGGCAGACTCCGGCGGGAGCCGTGCCGCCGGTTGAGCATCCAAGTTGGTACGATCGAAGGAACGGGTGGGTTCGCTGCCTGCAGCCAAGACGGATGCTGCAACCCATGACCGAGCGAGTTCCTCCACGATATGATAACCACCCTCGGAAATCCGGACGCAGGCATGGCCGGGCGTTCAATGTGCCTCGACCTTGCGCGTTCATGGACCGGATGGCCGTACCATGCTCACGAAGAAAGACCGTCCGCGGGATCCACTAACCGTCGAGCCGTTGCCGCGACCCGGCGATAGCGGACAGTGGATGATGATGGATCAGGTTGTGAATGACGTGCTTTGGCTCGTCCTTCCTCCCGGTCTCCTTCTTGTGTCCGCGATCGCCGAGTGGGTCGTCTGGCTGCGCCAGAAGCCGACTCCGCCCGGAATCATCACCGGTCTTCTCGTAATCGCCGTCGTGGTATCGATTTGGCGACTTCCGCGGGTGATCCGTAGGGTTCGCGCGATGCAGCTGGGCGTCCGCGGCGAAATCGCCGTCGCCGAAGCCCTCGAGGAATTGCGCCCTCTCGGCTATCACGTCCTCCACGACATCTGCGCGAAAGACTTCAACGTCGATCACGTCGCCATCGGACCGGGTGGCATCTTCGTGATCGAAACAAAGACCATCAGCAAGCCGACGGGGCGAATCGCCGAGATCGTCTACGATGGTTCCACGGTCCGAGTCGACGGACGCACGCCGGATCGTGATCCCATCAAGCAGGTCAGCGCGCTCGCTGACCACATCGAAAAGATCATCGAGCGTGCCGGTGCGGAGCGACCCTGTGCCAAGCCGGTCGTGCTTTATCCGGGATGGTGGGTGCAAGAGGGCCCGCCCGGCTGCGAAGTCTGGGTACTGAATCCCGCGCGGTTCCTGGGTTATGTCCGTCACCAGCACGAGCGGCTCGCGCCGGACGAAGTCTCGCGATATGCCACGATCCTGAAAGACCACGTCCGAGCAAGGAGTTCAGGGTAGGGGTCAGTTCATCGCAGCGGAGCCTCCACTGCACCCACCCCACCCCCCCAACGTAGCAAAGGCCGCCCGCATCCGGGCGGCCTTCGTGTTTCATGGCGAACTCGTCTCGCCCGTTCGTCAGCGGCCGCGGCGCGGCGCCTGGGGGGCAATGCGGGGGGCGTCCTCAACCGGGCGGCGGTGCGGGCGGCGGCCTTCGTGGGAGAGCTTGACCGCCACCACTTCCTCCACCGTCAGCGTGCCGTCGCTGTTCAGGTCGGCCTCGGGCCGGCGCTCGAGCATCTCGGCCAGGCGGGCGGTGCGCAGCGTCGCGAACTCTTCGTCAGAGAGCACGCCGTCGCCGTCGGTGTCCGCCTCGGGCTTGCGCTCGACGATCCGGGCCTTGGCTTCGGTCTCGCGCGCTTCGAGGAACGCGGCGAGCTCTGCATCGCCGATCGCGCCGTCGCTGTCGGTGTCGGCCTGCGGATCGCGGGCGAGCAGCCCTTCGAGCATGCGGGCCTTGCGCTCCGCGGCGAAGGTCGTCCATTCCGCGGCGCTGAGCGTGCCGTCCTCATCGGTGTCCGCACCGGCGAAGAGCTCGATCGTGAACGTCGCCGGCGCCGTCTCCGCGTCGAGGTAGGCGAGCACATCGGCGAGGCCGAGCGGCATGAATCCGCCGGGACCGGGGCCGTCGTGCGGACGACCGTGGCCGCCGCCGTTCGGGCCGCCCTGTCGCCCGGGCGCCGCCGGCGCCTTGCCCCCCTTGCCCTTGCCGCCATCGCCCTTGCCGCCGGCCGTGGCGACTCCCGTCAGCGCGAAGCACATCGCGCCGGCCATCGCCAGGGTTCGAATCGTCTGCATGCGCATCGTACATCTCCTTCGTACGCTTCCCGGACTCCCCTGACCGACGAACACCGCCGATCGAAGCCACTCCACCCACCCAAACGCCGGCGGAGGCGGTGCATTGCGTTTCATCTCCATGTCAGCGGAGAACCCCGGCCTGCGGGCCGTCTCGGGCCGCGTGGGGACACCGGCCGATGATTCGCGGTAGAATAATACCGGCCGCCGCGGACGCCGCGGCCCATCGCCGGGGCGAGTGGCGAAATGGCAGACGCAGGGGACTTAAAATCCCCAGGCCCGAAAGGGCCATGCGGGTTCAAGTCCCGCCTCGCCCAGTGCCGCATCCCCCCGCGGGGGCGCCCGCTCCTCCCCCGCCAGCCCGTCCGCCCGCCCTCCCCTGGCACGGGTCATGCTGACATAGAACCCCAGTTCATTCAAAGCCGGGGGGACTGTCCGGCATGCTTCCGCGCGCCTTCAACCTGTGCACCCTCGCGCATCTCCGCTGCGCCTCTTCCCGCAGCTGCCGGGCAGCAACAGCCCCCTTGGCGTCCCTCTACGCACGTCTGACTCTCCTGGAGGACCCGCCATGTCGACATCAGGGATTTCACGCACCCTCGTCCTACCCGTCGCCCTGCTGATGGGCCTCGTGTCGGCTCTCGCCCCGGACCAGGCCCAGGCCCGCCCGAACATTCGCACCGCCTTCTTTGAGGTGTACCCCGGAACGCTGGAGACACCACTCGACAGCGTGCCGAGCTTCATCGCTCACTGCGGCGTATGCCACTACGACTTCGCGGGAGGCGGGACGCGTAATCCGTACGGCGTTCGCCTGGGGCAGGTGCTCTCCGGCTTCCCGAACACCAACCAGGGCCGCCGCAACGCCGTACTGTCGATCCAGAACGAGGACTCCGACGCAGACGGCTACACCACCCTGACGGAAGTCACCGAGTTGCTGCAGTACGCGAACACGCCGACGTTTCCCGGCCTGACTCCTGCCAACGTCGCAAACGTCCAAACCGTCGACATCGCCGACATTGAGCCATACCTCGTGCCCCTGGCCGGTGGGGACACGACGCCGCCGGAGGTGGAGGTGCGCAGCCCCGACGGGGCGGAGGTCCTGATCGCGAACAGCGCGGCGACCGTTCAGTGGAACGCGACCGACGCCAGCGGCATCGCATCGATCGACCTGTTCGTGTCGGACGATGACGGAGTCACGTACAGGCCACTGGCGCTGGGCATCGCCAACTCGGGGACCTGGACCTGGTTCCCTGCCAATCGTCCGACCACCCAGGCGCGGTTCCGCGTCGTGGCCACCGACAACGCGTTCAACACCGGCCTCGATGAAAGCGACGCGACGTTTACGATCGTCTCGCCGACGGGCGGGCTGGCCCCCACCACGCTGCGCGACTTCGATCTGCCCGGCAGCCAGCCGTTCGACGTGCTGGCGCTCAACAACCCCAACGAGTGCGCGTCCTGTCACGGCTACTACGACCCAGCCGTCGAGCCGCACCACAACTGGGGCGGGAGCATGATGGCCCACGCATCCATCGACCCGCTGTTCGAAGCGTGCATGGCGATCGCCAACCAGGACGCGCCCGACTCCGGCGACGTGTGCCTGCGCTGCCACATTCCGGCCGCGTGGCTGCGCGGCCGCTCTGTCCCGACGGACGGTTCGCAGGTGCTCGCCGCCGACAAGTTCGGCGTGGCGTGCGATCTCTGCCATCGGATGCTCGATCCACTCTACGAGCCCGGCGTCAGTCCGGCGGTCGATCAGGACATCCTCGCGGGGCTGTCCTCCGTGCCGACAGACTTCGGCAACGGCACGTTCGTTGTGGATCCCGACGGCACGCGGCGCGGGCCGTTTGTCGATCCCGCACCGGGTCACACGGTCGTGGTGTCGCCGTTCCACCGGGAAGCGGCACTGTGCGGCACCTGCCACGACGTGAGCAATCCCGCGTTCGAGAAGGGCCCGGGCGGCACCTATATCCCCAACGCCTTCGACACGCCGCCGACATCCATGGCCAGCACGGTGCTGCTGCCCATCGAGCGAACGTACAGCGAGTGGCTGAACAGTGAGTACAACACGCCGCTCGGCGTCTACGCACCGCAGTTCGGCGGAAACCGCGAATACGTGGCCACCTGTCAGGACTGCCACATGCGCGACGTCACCGGACAGGGCTGCGGCTTCGGCACGCCGCCGGTCCGGACGGACCTGCCGCTGCACGATCTCACCGGCGGAAGCGCCTGGATGCTCGAAGTGCTCGCGGCGGAATACCCCGGCCAGGTGGATCCTGACGCCGCCGCGGCCGGCGCGGTGCGGGCGCGATCGATGCTCCAGCTGGCGGCCACGCTCGATGCGGCTCAGCAGGGATCAACTCTGCTCGTCACCGTGACGAACGAGACGGGCCACAAGCTGCCGACGGGGTATCCCGAGGGGCGGCGGATGTGGCTCAATGTCCGCTTCTACGATGACAACCTTGAGCTTGTGGGTGAATCGGCGGCCTACGATGGAGCGACGGCCGTGCTGGATACGAGCGGCAGTGCAAAGGTCTACGAGGCCAAGCCGGGCCTCGACGAGTTGACGGCGCCGCTGGTGGGCACGACGCCGGGCCCTTCGTTCCACTTCGTGCTGAACAACCGGATCTTCAAGGACAATCGCATCCCGCCGCGCGGGTTCAACAACTCGGACTTCGCCGAGTTCGGCGGTTCTCCGGTCGGCCACACCTATGCGGACGGGCAGTACTGGGATGAAACGCTCTACGACATCCCCGCCGGTGCGACGTCCGCCCACGTCACCCTGTACTACCAGAGCACCAGCCGCGATTACGTGGAGTTCCTCCGCGACGAGAACACGACGAACAGCAAGGGGCAGGAACTCTATGACCTCTGGGTCGCACACGGCATGAGCCCGCCCGAGTTCATGGCGGAGCAGGTCGTGATCATCACCCCGCCGCTGCCGGGCGATTGCAGCGGAGACGGCGTGGTGAGCGCAGCGGATGTGGAGATGTTCGCCGACTGCATGGCCGGCCCCTCGACGGGAACGCCGATGACGGAGTGCACCTGCGCCGATGTCGACGCGGACGGCGATGTGGATCTGCTCGACTACGCGACCATCCAGCAGGTCGCTCAGTAGGTGATTGGCGACCGGTAGCGCCGCGGGCGGCGCACCGCGCGCGGTCGCCGCCCGGGTCCGGAGGGGCGAGATAGTTACATCCGGTCGAGCAGCGCCGACAGGAACCCGACGGTCTCGCCCTTGCGCTTCACGATCAGCACCGGCAGCGGCGAGCCCGCCAGCACGCGCTCGGCCACGCCGCCCAGCAGCGAAGCGGGCAGCGTGGCGGTGCCGTGGCTGCCCATCACGATGAAGTCCATCCGCCGGGCCGAGGCCAGGTCGTAGGCCGCGGCGCCCACATCCCGGGCACAGGTCAGCACCAGCTCGAACTTCACACCTTGCGTATCGACCTTCGAGAGCGGTTCAAGCCTGTCCCGCGTGATGCGCTCCATGTTGCGCACCGCTTCGTGATACTCCAGCCCGGCGTAGCGCGAGCCGTAGTTGACGGTGTACACCGACTGGGCAATGACCTGCGGATTGCTCTCGCCCCCGGCGCGGACGAGCGCGATAGCCTTGCCGAGCGCCTCGCGGGCCCGCTCCGATTCATCGACCAGCACCAGGGCCCGGCCGAAGTGAGGGATCGCCCGGTCGGGCACGACAAGCACGCTGCAGGGCGCCTTGCGCGCCAGGCGCAGGAAGGTTGAGCCCGCCGCCATCTGGTCGTGGGGCAGGCGGCGACCGACGATCATCAAGTCGAGTTCGCGGTCGCGCGCCGCGCGCAGCACTTCGCGCAGCCCGGTCTCCAGCCGCACCTCGACGCTCGCGCAGCCGCGCAACGGTTCCGGCAACTGTGCGCGGATTGTCGCTTCGACGTCGCCGGTCTCGCGCGCGGGGCCCGTCGCCGACTGCTCGAGGCCGCGTACATGAATGCAGCACACCGACTGGGCGCCGGTGCGTTCCACGAGGCGGGCCGCGAAACTCAGGGCTTCATCGTCGCCGGGTTCGTCGTTGAGAAAGACGCCGATCTTGTCAAATTGAGGCATGGAGAGTCCTCCCGAAACTGGCCGCGATCTCCGCCCGCGGCCCGAGGACGCGGCACGGCCGACAACCGCTGAAACCTGAACTCGAATGGCCTACGGCGATCAGGCGCCCCGCTCGGAGCCGCGCGGCCGATCCGCCGCCTCGCTGCCGAGCGTATTGCCCTTACGGTCGTATCGGCCGCGCAGTTCGTCGACCAGAGTGCCTTCCCACATCGGCTCCCCGGTCACGTAGGCCGCACGTCCGATCATGTGCGCCGCCACCGGTGCGGTCAGAAAGTAAAACGCCATGACCAGCACGGCCCGGATACCCACGCCGAGCTGGTCGAAGTACAGCACCACCGCCAGCAGCAGGCACACCGATCCGAGCGTCATCGACTTGGTCGTCGTCTGCATCCGCGAGAAGACGTCGGGCATGCGCACCACGCCGACCGCGCCCAGCAGCATGAACGCGCCACCCAACAGCAGCAGGATGGCGGTCAGGGCATCCGTCATCGCATCCCCCGCTTCTCCAGATACCGGGCAAAGGCCACCGTGCCGAGGAACGAAATCAACGCCAGCACGATCGCCGCCCGGAGCATCTCCGGGCTCCGCGAGTCGATGGTGTACACCGCGATGACCCCCACCACGATCGCGGCGAACAGGTCGAGCGCGACAACCCGGTCGGGCAGGTTCGGCCCGCGCAGCAGTCGGACAAACGCCAGCACCGCCGACGCGCTGAGCATCGCCAGCGTGGCCGGCACGGCAAAGGACAGCATGGCGGCGCCGTCGAAGGTCATCGCAGGATCTCCAGCACCCGGCGCTCAAGCCCGTCCTTGATCTCACGAACGAGCGAGTCGCGGTCGTCGATGAACATCGTGTAGATGTACAGCACACGCCGATCCGTCGACACGTCGAGCGACACGGTACCCGGCGTCAGCGTGATCAGGTTGGCCAGCGAGACAATCTCCACGTCGGTGCGGGCGTCGAGTGGGATGGCGACGATCCCCGGCCGCATGTGATAACGCGGGGTGATCACGTCATACGCCACGCGCAGGTTAGCGACGAGCAACTCCTTGGCGAAGTACACGATGAACGCGAGGAATCGCGGCAGCTTGCGCACGAAGCCGCTGACACCCAGCACATGCTGAGAGACGTACAGTATCGCGTACCCGAGCCCGAAGCCGATGACCAGGTTGCCGACGGTGAACTCTTCCGTCATGGCCGCCCAGAGCAGCGAGAGCAGCAGGATCCAGATGAACGCAATCATCAGACGTCCCCCAGCACCGCCCGCGTGTAGCGGGCGGGGTCCATCAGCTCCTCGGCCGCGCGAGAGGCCAGCGCAAGCACGGGCTCGGCCCCCACGCCGATCAGCACAGTCAAGAGCGCCAACCCCGCAATCGGCACGCACATCCAGCGTGCCCGCCTGTCCATCATAGCCGGCGGCGAGTTCTCCGGGCGCTGCGGATCGGGCTTCCAGAACGCCTCCGCCCAGATTTTGGTCATCGAGTAGAGTGTCAGCAGCCCCACCGCCAGCGCCGTGGCGACGATGGCGTACTGCTCGACCGCCAGCCCCGCCCGGATGAGCGAGAACTTCGCCAGGAACCCCGACAGCGGCGGCATGCCCGCCAGCGACATCGCCGGAATCATGAACAGAAGCGCCACGAGGGGAAAATCGCGGTAGAGCCCGCCGAGACGGTCGAGCTCGTAGGTGCCGCGGATGCGACGGGCCACGCCGCTGACGAGAAAGAGGTTCGCCTTCACGATGATGTGGTGCATGATGTAGAACACCGACCCCATCACCGCCGCCTTCGTGAACAGCCCGAGCCCCATGATCATGTAGCCGATCTGGCTGACGATGTGGAACGACAATACCCGGCGGAATTCGTGCTGGGCCGCGGCGCCGAGCACGCCGGTCACCATGGTCAGCCCCGCGACGACGGTGATCAGCCCATGCGTGAAGTCCGCGTCATGCACGAAGATCAGCGTGAAGACGCGGATCAGGGCATACACGCCGACCTTCGTCAGCAGCCCGGCGAAGACGGCCGAGACCGCCGCGGGCGGCGTGTGGTACGAGGCCGGCAGCCAGAAGAACAGCGGGAACACCGCGGCCTTGATGCCGAACGCCACGAGAAAGAGCATCGCCACCGCCGTCCGCACGCCGGGCGACTCGATTCCGCCGACCTTCTGCCCCAGGTCGGCCATGTTGAGCGTGCCGGTCAGGCCGTACAGAATCCCCACCGCCGCGAGAAATATCGCCGACGACATCAGATTCAGCGTGACATACTTGATCGCCCCTTCCATCTGGGCACGCTCGTTGCCCAGCACGAGCAGCACGAACGAGGCGATCAGCATGATCTCGAACGAGACGTAGAGATTGAAGATGTCGCCGGTCAGAAACGCGCTGCACACCCCCATCAGCAGCACCGCCAGCAGCGGGTGATAGCCGAACGATTCGCGCTGCGAATCCCGGGCGGCCAGCGAGTAGACCGAAACCGCCAGCCCGGTGATGCCCGCGAGCACGACCATGATGGCGCTGAACATGTCGGCCACCAGCGTGATGCCGTAGGGCGCGGGCCAGTTGCCGACCTGGGTGACCAGGATGCCCCCGAGCCACACCGCCCGAAGCAGCGCTACCGACGCCACCAGCAGCAGCGCCGAGCCCACCACGCCGATCCGGCGCTGCGCGCGGCGGTTGCGCCGCGCCAGCATGGCGCACGCCGCCGTCGCCAGCGGAATCAGAATCGGCAGCACCAGCAGGACGTTCATGAATCGGTGGACCTCATCCGGTCGAGATCGTCCGTTCCCACCACGGTGAACACGCGGTGGACCATCACCACCGCAAAAGCCAGCACGCCGAAGCCGATGACGATCGCCGTCAGGATCAGCGCCTGCGGCAGGGGATCCGCATAGGGTGCGGCCAGCGTTTCCGCCCCCTTGCGGATCAGTGGCGGCCGGCCGCGCGTCAGCCCGCCCGCTGTGAAGATCAGCAGGTTGCTCGCGTGGCCCAGCAGACACAGCCCGACGATCAGCTTCACGATGCTGCGCCGCGCCATCAGGTACAGCGCCGCGGCGTAGAGCACACCGACCACGATGGCCAGGATGACATTCATCGATCGCCCTCCGTCCCAGGCGCCTCGCCGGGTCGTTCGGCCTGCCCCTCCGCCACGCTGAGGATGATCTGCAGCGTGATGCCGACCACAACGAGGTAGACGCCGACGTCGAAGATCAGCGGCGTGCCGAAACCCCACTCCCCCAGCCCCGGCACGGGGATGCTGGCCCACCGCCCGACGAGGAACGGCTGCCCCGTCAGCAGCGAAGGCAGTCCGCTGGCCAGCGACACGAGCAGCCCCCCGCCGATGAGCATCTGCGGATCGGCCCTCAGCAGCCGGCGCGCTGTCGACGCTCCGTGCGCCATCGCATGCAGGATGAACGCGGAGGCCGCCACCAGCCCGCCGGAGAACCCGCCGCCCGGCTCGTTGTGGCCGCGCAGCAGGAGGAAGATGGAGAACATCAGCAGCACCGGGTGCACCACCCGCGACGCGGCCGAGAGAATCACCGAGTTCACGGCCTGCCTCCCCCGCGCCGCCGCAGTTTCAGCAGCGCAAACACGCCCATCGCCGCCACACCGAGCACCGTGATCTCGCCGAGTGTGTCCAGGGCGCGGAAGTCAACGAGGATGACATTCACCACGTTGCGGCCGTGGGCCTCGGTGAGGCTGTGACGGCCGAAGTAGCTCGAAATGCGTGGATGGGACTGCAGCGAGCCCGCCGCGAGCACGAGCAGGGTCATCATCAGCCCGAACGACCCGGCGATCACCGCGTCACGCAGCCGGGAGGCGCGGCTCGAGAAAATCGAGAACGGCGGCAGGTGATAGAGCACCAGCACGAGCAGCACGACCATCAGCGTTTCGATCAGGAACTGGGTCATCGCCAGATCCGGCGCGCCATAGAAGACATACATCAGGGCCACGCCGTAGCCCACCACCCCCAACGACGCCACCGCCCCCAGCCGCGTCCGCGAGCACACCGACGTGATCGTTCCCGCCACGATGAGCAGCGCCACCACGACCTCGTAAACGCGAACGTCGAGCCCGGTCGGCACGGACGGCAGCGACGCGCCGCGCATCATCGCCGCGGCCACCAGCCCTACGCAGGTGAGCAGCGTGATGGTCAGGTATGATCGCAGGTAGCCGCTCTGCAGCAGGCGGGTCTGCCCCTTCGCGAGCAGCGTGAGCCCGCGCAGCGCGAGTTCGTATCCCGCCGCCGGGCCGAAGCGGGCGAGCGCCCCCAGCGGCGCGGCCGCGCGCAACACCCGACCGCGCATCGCCACCAGCGCCGCCCCCGCGGCGAGCGTCAGCACGCTGAGCCCGAGCGCGGGTGTCAGACCGTGCCAGAGCGAGAGCTTGCCGACCGCCGCGGCGTCGCCCAGCACCGCGGCCGCCGCGGGACCGGCCACGATCCGGCCGACCGGACCGGCCAGGCACCCCGCCGCAAGACCCACCACGCCCGCGAGGAGCGGCCCCAATCGCTGCCCGGCCTCCACCTCGTGCGGCTCGTACTTCGTCTTGCCCGCCGCGCCGACAAACGGCCGCACGCCGACCCGCCACGCGACGACCAGCAGCAGGACATGGGCGGCGACGACCGCCGCGGTCAGCACGCCGCCCCATCGCGGCGCGTTCCACATCGTCTCGTAGAGCGACTCCTTCCCCACAAAGCCCAGCGCGGGGGCGATGCCCGCCATGGACAGCGCCGCCAGCCCGCCCGCCAGCCTCGACCACGGCATCGCACGACGCAGGCCGCTGAGCGCGTCAGCCTCGTAGATCCCCGTCGCGTGCGACATCGAACCGGCCAGCATGAACAGCGCGCCCTTGTAAAGGGCATGGGCCATCAGGTAGACGACCGCCGCCTGCACGGCCGCGGGCGTGCCGAGCCCCAGCAGCATCGTCAGCGTGCCCAACACGCTGACCGTCGAGTAGGCAAGGATCTTCTTGAGGCCAGTGGCCGACAGCGACAGCGTCGCCCCGAGCAGCATCGTCACGCCGCCGATCAGCATGAGCGCGCCCTGCCACGAGGGGGTACCACCGAGCACGGGCGACAACCGCGCCAGCAGGAACACGCCGGCCTTCACCATCGTCGCCGAGTGGAGATACGCACTGACCGGCGACGGCGCCTCCATCGCACCCGGCAGCCAGAAGTGAAACGGAAACTGCGCCGACTTCGTGGCCGCGCCGAGAATCACCAGCACGAGGATCGGCGTGTACAGCGCGTGGCCACGGATCGTCTCGCCCCGTCCGAGCAGCTCCGTCACGCTCATCGAGCCGCCGGCATGGCCCAGCAGCAGCAGCCCCGCCAGCAGCGCGAGCCCGCCCATGCCGGTCACCAGCAGAGCCTGCAGGGCGGCCGATCGTGCCGCGGCTCGCTCGTGGTCGAAACCGATCAGCAGGTAGGAGCTGAGGCTGGTCAGCTCCCAGAACACAAACAGGAGCACGAGGTTGTCGGCCAGCACGACCCCGAGCATCGAGGCCATGAACAGCAGCACGTACAGATAGAACGAGCCCAACTGCGGTCGCTCGCGCAGGTAGCTGCCAGCGTAGATGACGATCAGCGACCCGATCCCCGCGATGATGACCGCGAACAGAAGACTCAGCCCGTCGCCGCGCAGGGCAAACTCGAGCCCCAGCGTCGGCGCCCAGTCGAACGACTCGACCAGGACCTCGCCGGCGGCTGCCCGCGGCAGGCGCGACGCCAGCACAGCCGTCACCACTGCGGCGGCGCCGCCCAGCAGCCAGCCGGTCGCCCCGCGCGCCACGCGGTGAAGCGTCGGCGCGGCCACCGCCAGGACCAAGATGACAACAACGCTCAGGATCATCGATGCCCTGGCTCACCGTGGCACGCCAAGCTGGCGCCCCGCGTGGGACGTCGTCATGTGAGTCGACCGGACTGATTTACCGTCGCCGGCGACGGGCGGCCAGCGCGCCGGGGGACTCAACGCGACGGTTGAAGGCGCAGCGTCGGCCCACACAGACGCGGTTCATTGCGGACATGATAGTGGGCAGTGCGGAGGACCGGCGACCCGGCCCATGCGGCGCCCGGCGTCACTGCGGTTCGCGCAGCGAGAGAGGGGGACCGAGCACCTCGCTGTAGATGATGGCTCTTCGAATCGCAGCGCCCCCCCCCCGGCGAAGTTCCGCAGCATAGTCGTAGGGCGACTCGACAGCGGCGACCGTCGCAGCCTCGGCCGCGGCGGCGCGATCCGCCTGCTCGCGCAGTGAGGACTGGGGAGGCGGCGCATCAGCCGGGCGCTGCGCCTTGGGAGGTCGACGCTTGCGCTGCGGCGGGGCGGGCTCCGGGGCCCGGGACGAGTCCTGCTCCAGTTTGGATCGCAGGGTCTCCGCGACGCGGCCGAGAACATCCTGGAGGGTATGGGCCGGCTCTTGCGCGGGCGGCGGTACCGGCGGCGCGGGGCGAGGCGCCGGCCGCGCGGGTTGCCACGCCGGTGGCGCGGTCTCCACGCGGGCCGCAGGAGGCGCGGCGGGACGGGCGGAGGGCACATCCGGCATCGCACGGGCCGGCGGCGCTGCCGAAGGACGCCGCGCGGGCTTCCACGGCGGCGGCGCGGCCACGGGCGGCACGTTGGCCGTCGGCTCGGCGGACTTGTCTTCGCCCTTTTTGCCGCCGAAGTGCTGGATGGCCTTCTGCGCGATGGAACCGAGGACGGACAGCGCCACGATCGCCAGGCCGATCCACAGATCAAACCCGCGGCCGTCGCCCGCCTGCATCAACAGCGTGACTGCTGAGCCCATCTGCGCCGACTCCCACAAACCGTGTCCGAACCATGTCGGCCCGACCCGTGAAGCCGCCGCCCCGCGGGCCTACCCTCAAGCCTAGGACGGCTTGGTGCCTTCCCCTTCACCGCCGCGACCGATGATCTCGCGCATCGAGGTGTCGGCCTGGATGTTGCGCATGCGGTAGTAATCCATGATGCCCAGGTTGCCCTGGCGGAACGCCTCGGCCATCGCCTTGGGCACCTCCGCCTCGGCAAGCACGACGAGCGCCCGGTTTTCTTCGATCTTGGCGCGGTTCTCCGCGGCGACGGCGATGGCGGCGGCGCGGCGCTTCTCGGCTTCGGCCTGGAAGCGGCGCTTGTCGGCCTCGGCCTGGTCCGCCTGGAGCTTGGCGCCGATGTTCTCGCCCACGTCCACATCGGCGATGTCGATCGACAGAATCTCGAACGCCGTCCCCGCGTCGAGCCCCTTGGCCAGCACGGCCTTGCTGATGCGGTCCGGATTCTCGAGCACCTGCTTGTGCGTGTCGGCCGAGCCGATAGCCGACACCACGCCCTCGCCGACGCGGGCGATGATCGTCTCTTCGGTCGCACCGCCGATGAGCTGGCTGATATTGGTCCGCACGGTGACGCGGGCCTTGCACTTGAGCTGGATGCCGTCCTTCGCCACGGCGTCGATCGTCCCGCGACCGGCGGCGATGTTGGGCACGTCGATGACGCGCGGATTCACGCTCGTGGCGACCGCGTCGAGGATGTCGCGGCCGGCCAGGTCGATGGCGCAGGAGCGCTTCCAGTCGAGATCGAGGTTCGCGCGGTTCGCAGCGATGATCGCCCGGGACACGTTGCGGACATGGCCGCCCGCCAGGTAGTGGCTTTCCAGGTCGTTGACGCTGATGTCGTGAATGCCCGATTTGACGAGCTGGATCTTCGCCACGACCACCGTCGAAGAATCAACCTTGCGGAGGCGCATGCCGATCAGGTCGGCGAAGCCCACCCCCGCGCGGCTCATGAAAGCCTGAAGCCAGAGCCCGAAGAACTGGGCGAGGATCAGCAGGATGACCAGCGCAACCACGCCGCCCACGATCCAGGCAATCGTTGAGATCTGGATCTGGGCGAGCAGCATCAATCCGTGATGAGGCATCGAAACACCTTTCCTGGTCGGTTCCGAAACGCGACCCGGCGCGGACCGGCGCCGATCGCGGGTTGACTTCGCGGGCCGCGACGCGGCGGGGCCCGAGACTTACACAGACGTGTCCGGCGCGACCGCGACCGTGCCGCCCTTGAGGCCGACCGCCCGAACCGCCACGCCGGACTCGAGCACGCCGAATTCCGCCACGCAGGAGACCCGCCGACCGGCGAAGTCGCAGATCCCCACGGGCCGAAGCGGCGACACCGTGCGGCCGCTGCGACCCAGCAGCGCCTCCAGCTCCTTGAGCGGCACGCCGCTGTCGGCGGCGGTCAGCTCCGGATTGGGCGGCGAAATCGCCCGCCCCATCGGCGTACGGTGCCAGACCTTCACCGAGACATACATGAAGGTCGGAATAAACACAATGCTCGCCAGGATCGCGATGGTCCCGGCGGTGTCGCCATACTCGAAGGTCTTCCACACCGCGGCGATCAGAAAGCCGACGCCCACGACCGTGAGGATTCCGTGCGAGGGAATGAAGATCTCCGCCACGAGAATCAGCACAGCCACGATGTAGAGTAGAGTCAGAATCGCTACGGCATCCATGATGGAAAGTTCCAGTCCCGACGCTCACGGTGCGCGGTTCTACACCACGACGCGGACCACGACCTTGCTGCCCCGACGCTCGACCACCTCGACCCGGCTGCCCGGCTCGATCAGATCGCCCTCGGAGACCACGTCCACAAGTACCGAGCCGAAGCGCGCCTTGCCCGCGGGCCGCAGCGAGGTCTCGCAGCGCCCGACATCCCCCACCCGGGCCACGCCGTGATAGGGATCCTCGCTGAGCACTTCCGAGGGTGTCGGGTTGGCGGGGATGAACTTGCGCAGCCCCGGCGTCTGAGGGAGTACGCGGCTGAGCATGAACATGCCCACCAGCGAGATGAGCATGGCCCCGACCACCGCCCGCAGCCCGGTGCCCAGCGCCGCGGTCGTGTCGGGCAGGCTCGGAATGTAGAGCGGGAAGGAGCGCCCCGGCTCATCCGGGGCGAACGAGGCGATCAGCCCCACCACCAGCAGCAGGATGCCGCTGATGCCCGCCACGCCAAAGCCGGGAATCACGAACAGCTCTAGCGCGATCAGGACAAACCCGAGCACGATGAACGCCACTTCCCACACGTTGGCCAGGCCGCCCAGGTAGGGCGCCCCGATGAACACCGCGAGGCAGATCAGCGCGGTCAGCCCCGGCACACCGACGCCGGGGGTGTGAAACTCCACGTAGGCCCCCAGCAAAATGAGCACGAGCAGGAAGCCGCGAATGACCGGCGAAGTCATGAAGTCGACCAGACTCTCCGACCAGTTGGGAACGAAGCGCGAGAGCTCTGAGAGGCCGTAGCGCTCCTTCAACTCGCCCTCGTTGCGAACGACTCCCTTGGAGAAGCCGAACGCGATCGCCTGCCCGGCAGACATCTCCAGCAGCAGCGTGCTGTCGACCACCGGCTGGGCGACGTCGAGCTGCGCTTCGACGACCTCGTCGTAGTAGGTCTCAACAAGCTTCCACTTGGACGCCGGCCGTTCGCCGGACGCGTCGGCGCCATCCGCCGCCGCATCGGCCTTGCCCAGCCGGCGCTCCTTCTCGGCAGTCAGCACAAACTCGCGCTCGCCGGTCTCGGTGTTCTCGAGCCACCAGACCTCGAGCTCAGGCAGCACGAACGCCCGGCTGAGCACTTCGCTGTATCCGTTGCGCCTGGCCGAGGCCAGAAACTCGTTGACCACCGGCGTGTTGGCCTTGGGCTTAAGTTCATCAGACACGCCCTCGGGACTCGCCCCGGGAATCACCGAGCCGAGGATGACCTGCGAGTCGCCAATGCGCGAACTCTGCGCCATGACGATTTCGTCGCACGCCACGGCGACCATCGCCCCGCCCGAGTGCGCGTTCGTGTTCACCCAGGCGACGGAGCGGATCTCCTTCGGCAGGTTCTTGATCAGGTCGGCCACGGCGATCGCGCTGGAGACGTATCCGCCGGGGGTGTCGAGTTCGAAAACGATGACCTTCGCGCCCTGGGCCAGCGCCTCGTCGAGCCGGCGCTTGACCGAAGTCACGGTGATGTCGCTGATGGGCGAATCGTGGATCGTGATGATCGCCCCGGGCCGCAGCGAGGCGGGCGAAGGGGAGATGGCCACGGCGGCTGCGCCCTCCGCCTCGGCGGAGCGGTCGGCCTCCGGCTGCGACCAGGCCCCGGCCGGAACCTGTGCCAGCCCGAAAGCCGCCAGAACGACCAGCGCCCGCGTCAAGCGCGTCGCGACCGATGCCCGTGCCAGCTTTCCCGCCCCGATGGTGCTCATGATCGTGCCTCGAATCCCACGAGAAGACAGGGTGTTTCGTGGTGTTCCTGCAGGATTCTAAGTTGCCCTCACAGGTGGGGCAAGTTGAAACGGCGTCCCCGTTTGGAATCAAGCCCGCAGACACATCCTGACATTCCGCGGTCGGGGCGGCCCGTGTGGTGTCGCGCTTCACGCGCCGCGAGGGCGACCCCACGACAGGCCCGGCCCGCGGGCGATGCGTAAAAACGCGAACCGGCGCTCGACCACGGAAGTCACTTCCGCAGGAGCGCCGGCTGGCTCGTTGCCTGTTCGTGACGGCGGCCCGCCGCGAGGGGATCGGGCCGCCGCACGGGTTTTTGCGATTAGCCGAGGAGCGAGAGAACGTTCTGCGGCTGGGCGTTGGCCAGCTGCAGCGAGACCGTCGAGGAGTTCACCAGGATCTGAGCCCGGGTGAGCTGCGACGTCTCCACCGCGAAGTCGGCGTCGCGGATGGCGCTCTCGGCGGCGGTGACGTTCTCGCGGGCGACGCTCAGCGAGTTGATGGTCGTCGTCAGCGTGTTCTTCTGGAACGCGCCGAGCCGTCCACGCATGCTCGCGATCTGGTCGATCGCCTCGCGGACCACGCGCTGGGCCAGCGTGAAGTTCCGGGTCGTCAGGTCGTTGGACTGTCCCGACTGGAGCGACGACAGGAAGCCCGTGCCCTGCGTGCCGAGGTTGGCCGTCGACACCTGCTTGATGCCGATCGACTCCTGGCTGATGAGGTTCACGTCCGGGCCGATCGAGAAGATGCCGCCGCCCCCGGTCACCTCGAAGCTGGTCGTGTTGCCGGCGGTGCTGTTGAGCGTGTCGGTCAGGGTCAGATCGACGCTGAGCGAGCCCGTGCGGACCGCCACGTCGAGGCCCTTCACGATGCCGTTGCTGCCGTTGACGGTCACCGTGCCGTCGGTGCCCTCGGCGCGGGACGTGGCCCCGCCGATGTCGAGCGCCGACACGTTATCGAGGATGGACACGGACACGAACGAGTCCGAACCGTAGCCCGTACTCTGGAAGATGACCGACGCCGGACCGCCCGAGGCGGCCGAGGCCGTCGCCGACACGCCGGTCAGCGACTTCGAGGCGTTGATCGCCGCGACGATGTTGGCGGCGCTGGTGCCCGAGGCAAAGCTGATGATGTCTGAGCCCAGCGTACCCTGGATCTGGATCGTGACGGCCTGGTTGAGCGTGCCGTTGGGATCGCCCGAGCTGTCCGTGCCGGCCAGCGTGGCGCTGATCAGACCGATGGTCGAAGGCTGAACGATCTCGACGTTGACCTGGCGGAAGCTGCCCGCGGCGATCTTGGCCGAGTTGACCTGCACCTTGTCGAGGTGGTCGAGGGTGGCGCCGGTCGACTCATTGATGTTGACGCCCGACGTCACGAAGTCGAATTCGCCGTTGAGCAGCGCCTTGTCGCCGAACGACACCGACTCGGCCAGCCGGTTGATCGACGCGAGGATCGAGTCGATCTGCAGCTGGTTCGCCGCGACCTCGTCATCGGTCAGGCCGCCCTCATTGGCGGTGCGGCCGACCAGCGACTCGAGTTCGAGCAGCAGCGAGTTGATCTCCTGCAGACCGCCTTCGGCGATCGCGACGATCGTGTCGGCGCGGGTCGCGTTGTCGATGGCGGCGGTCGTCGCGTTCAGGTTCGCCCGCAGCGACTCCGAGGCGATCAACCCGGCAGGATCATCCTTGCCGGAGTTGATTCGCAGGCCGGTGCTGAGGCGGCCGAGGGCCTGCTCGAGCGACGCATTGTTGCTCGACAGGGTCCGGCGAGCGATGAGTGACTGAACGTTGGTATTGATCCGAGTCATTCGCGTTCGTGCCTCCAAACGGCAGGGCGTCGGCCTGGCTGTTTCCGCAGGTGGAACCGGGGCGGACTACCATCCGCCGTCGCCGAGTACACGGGCCCCGACCTGGGCGCTGACTTTCTGTTTTCCTTCGCTCGGACCACCTCGGGTCGCCGGCCTTTCGACCGCACCACCCGGGCCCGGAAACCACCGCGGCATTCCGGACCTGGCAGAACCTGACTGCGCGATAAGCCGGACCGAAATCCGGCGTCCTGCAGTCCCGAGTCACCACACAAAATCGTCCGGCGCATTTCCGGGCTTTAGTTCATTCGGACCCTTCCTCCGGACCTGCGCGCCTGCGCAGGGACGATAATGAGCCCGGATCGGGCAAAGACCGCTATTGAAGCCCATCCGGACCCCTTCGGGCGCGATGTTATCGGAACCTGGTCGCCTGACGGTCGCAGCGATCCGGCATGATTTTTCCGCGCAGAGGGGATGATCCGGGCGTGCCGGGCGGATCGATCCGCGCCGAACTGACGGTCGTATCGCGGCAGAAGGAGGTTGCGCCGGCTGGAGGGCGTGTCGCGGTGCGCGCGGTTGTGGCGGCTGCGCGGGCCGCGCCGGGCCGGAAAAAAGAAGGCGGACGCCGCAAGGCGCCCGCCGGATGCTGTGCTGGATGAAACGAAGGCTCAGGCCGACGGCTGTGTGAGCTGGTCCTGGATCGTGCGGGCGATCATCGCGTAGGCGTCGCTCTTGATCACGTCGATCCGCAGGATTTCCGCAAGCTCCTCGATCTCGGCTTCGACAGTCGTCAGCAGCGACGCGAGCGAACCCGGATCGATGCGCGACACGCTCGACGCCTCAGCGCAGATCTGCGGAATCTCCGTCGTATCAGGCACTTCGCAGAGCAGCTTGGCGATCATGTCCGACGCGGTGATGATCCGCGCGATCTGCCCCGCCTCGGTGTCGCCCGGCTTGGCGGAGTGATGAAGATTGACCCCCGTGGTGATCTGATCAGGCAGCGACCAGTGGCCCAGGATCATCGCGGAGACCTCGGGGTGCGTCGCGCTGACGGCCTCAAGCTCCTTCTCGCGCGGGACGAACCGACCGTTGGGGGTGTACTGGGCCATGATCGGGGCATACCGCGCGGGCAGCGCCTGGGTCAGGACGATCATGCCGATGTCGGCCAGCAGCGCCGCGATAAAGCATTCCTCGCGGACCTTCGGGGCGACCTTGCCGGCGATGTTCGAGGCGAGCACGCCGGAGGTCAGCGAACGCCGCCAGAAATAACCCATGTCCACGCCGTCTACGTGGCGGCTGTTGAGCGAGTCGACCAGGTAGCGGCCCAGCAGCAGCGAGCGCGTCCGTCGCGGACCCAGGAGGGTGAGCGCCTGGCGGAGTGCGACGACCTTCTTGCGCACGCCGAAAAAGGCCGAATTCGCGAGCCGCAGGATCTCGCTGACCGCGCCGGCGTCGGACGAGATCGCCTTGACCACGTCGGCGTAGTCGAAGTTCGGGTCCTGCATCACCTGCAACACGCGCGTGATGACCTGCGGCACCGTGGGTACCGCCGCCGAGTTCTTGATGACTTCCATCACCTGCGGATTCAAGGCACGGCCTCCTCGAAGTACGGCCCCGGGGGCGCAAGCTCACACGCACCGCCCTTCGACGACGAAGCGCGGCGGCGGGTATCTATCGACCGCCCGAAGCCCGCATATTAGGACTTTCACGGGTGCGGCGCGCGCCAGGCGCGACGCCGATTATCGGACCCGCGGCCCGGCATGCTGTCCGGGCCGCTCACCCATGTTCATACGATTCAGCCGCAGAGACGCGAACATGCGGGAGCATGTGATACGAGCGGGAAATGTGAAGACCACGGCCACCGCCGCGGCTCAGAACGACGTGGCGAGCATCGCCGCAGTGAGGCCGCTGCCGATGCCCATCAGCACCACCCGCTCGCCGGGCGCCGCCGGGCGCTCCTTCAGCCCCAGGGCGAGCGTCATGGGCACCGAGGCGGAGCCGACGTTGCCCAGGAAGGGGAAGGTCGAGAAATCCTTCGACACCGGCAGGCCGATCGCCTCGTAGAGCCGGTCGCGGTGGGCCAGCCCGACCTGGTGGGCAAAGGCCCGGTCGATCTGCGCGGCCGACCAGCCCGACGCCGCGGCGAACTCGTGGAACACCTCGACCGCCAGCTCGCAGCCGCTCACGAGGAGTGTCTCGGCGTCGGTGTTCATGGTCATTCCGGCTGACGCGGCGAAGCCCGTGTCGGCGCTGCCGCGGCACAACTCGTTGTGCCGCGTCGCCGCCCGGACCACCCCGCCGACCAGACGGTGCCGACTGGTGCTCACGTCCGCCCGGCTCATGACCACCGCGGCCGCCCCCGCGCCGATCGTCAGCGAGGCGAACGCCCGCTTGAGATCCTGCTTGGTAAGCGCCGCGTTCGACAGCAGCTCACGGATCGTGGACCGCACGAGCTGGCCACCGCTCTCCCCGGCCACGATCAGCCCACGTCGCACCTGGCCCAGTTCGATCATGTTGGCCATCGTCAGGATGCCGCTGACGAACCCTAGACAGGCGTTGGAGATGTCGAAGAACCCCGCCCGGTCGGGCAGGCCGAGGTTGTGGTGCACGACGGCTGCGGTGGCCGGCTCGAGGAAGTCGCGCGACACGGAGGTGTGCAGCAGGAAGTCGATCTCCTCGGCCGCGACGCCCGCCGCGGCGAGCGCCTGTCGGCCGGCGAGGGTGCTGCCGTCGCTGGGGACCGACCCTTCCGGCCAGAAGCGGCGCTCGCGGATGCCGGTCATCAGCTCGATGCGCCCCTCGTGCAGCCCGAAGCGCTCATAGACCGGCGCAAGCTCGCGTTCGATCTGCACCGACGTGACCACCTGCTCGGGCAGCGCGCAGACGAATGGCTCGAACCGCACGTTGTCAAACTTCGTCCACATCCGCTCGATCACGTCCTTTCGCGTTGCCCTTCACCGGCGGGTGGCGGTAGTATAGCGACCTGTGGCCGGGCGCCACGGCGCACTGCCGGCACCGGGCACAATACCCGCGTTTTGTGCGGAAAAACTGTCGTGGTGGCGCGCCGCTGATCGGACCTGTCGCCGCGGGCGCCCCATAAGACGCCGCGTCGCGCGGCGCGAGCGGCGGTTACCTCGGGGATGCGGCGTCGCGGTTGACTTCGCCGCGCACCGTGCGAAGAACCACACGAGGGGACATCACGCGGCCCTCGCGCCGCCACTCTTGCCAGTCATCCTGGTTGTCCGGAGGGAAGGAAGCTGTCCGCGCTGCTGCGCCATCGCTGTTTCCTGGCGGTTCCGTTTATCGGGCTGTCGTGGCTCGCCGGTTGCGGCGCGCTGGGCGATCTGCCCGCGGGCGCCCCGGCCGGCGCGATCGGGTCCGAGGCGGCCGTCGTGCTCGCGTGGTGGGGCGGCGAGGCGTCGCTCTACCCCGGCCGCACCTTCGACGCCATCGACCTCACCCAGTTCGAGACCGACCGCGGCACGACCCTGGCCGATCACGAGACCGTCTTCAAGGAACTGGTCCGGGCCCGCGTCGAGGAAACGCTCGCTTCCTTCGCAACGACGCCGCTTCGCGTGGTGAACGACGACGCCGGTCCGCTCCGCACCGAAACGACCGTCTGCCTCACGCAGGACCTCTCGCCCGAGGGCCGCGTCGAGATCGGTCGCGGCAAGTACGATCCCTGCGACCGTCACAGCGACGACTCGGCGGTCATCTTCGGGGAACAGATCCGCCGCCTGGGCAACGGCTACTCACTCGACGAGTGGGTGACGCTGTTCGCCAACGTCTGCACGCACGAGACCGCGCATACCTTCGGCTACGGCCACGTCACCCGCAGCGAGCGCAGTGATCACGCCCGCGGAGCGTATGTCGAACTGATGCTCGAAGCCCACACCATGACCGAAATGCGGCGCCCGCAGCGGATGCTCTCGGGGCTGACCGCCTGCGACGGCCACGACCACGACGCCGAGACCGTCGCCGCCACGACGACCGGTCGCTAGTCGGCTTTCGGCGACGATGATGAGTCACCGCCGGTCGCTTCATCCCGGCCGCCCCTGACCCAGCGGAATCCCACGTACGCCAGCCCGGCGACAAACAGCAGCGCAGGCACCGGGGAACGGCCTTCCGCCGCCGGGAGCCGCTCAATGGACAGGTTGTAGCCCACCCACGCCAGCAGCGCCGCGGCCAGCAGCAGCATGAACACCCCGAGCACCCGTCGCACCATCGTCATCCGTTCAGTCCAATGCGTTCCGCGAACGCCGGCCGCGCCCGGATCCCCGCCGTGGATCGCCCCGCTGCCGCGCGGTCGGCTTGCCGCCCTGATCTCGCCGCCAGTATAGTCGCGCCGCGTCTCCTGCGGATGATCATCAGACCATGACTGCCCGCCAACCGCGAGTATCGCCCAACGCCCCCCCGACAGATGCGCGGCGGCCGCGGCGCGACTGGCTGATTCTCGCGGCCATCCTGCTCGCCGGGCTCGGGCTGCGGGCGGCGTATCTGCGCGAACTGGTCCACACCCCCGACTTCACCGTGCCGCGCGGCGACATGGCCTTTCACGACTACTGGGCCCGCGCGATCGCCACCGGCGACTGGACGCCGCCGGCCGGGGCCGAGGATCCGCGCATCCGCGAAGTCCCCCTGCTGCGCCCGCCCGGCTATCCGTGGTTCCTGGCTGCGGTCTACCGCGTGTTCGGGCTGAGCCACACCGCGCCGCGCGTCGTGCAGATGGCCCTGGGGCTGGTGAATGTCGCGCTGGGCTTCCTGCTGGCGCGGTGGCTCTTTGGCCGAACCGCGGCGCTGATCTTCGCCGCCATGCTCGCCGGCTACGGCGGCCTGATCTACTTCGAGGGGGAACTCAGCGCGCCGGTGCTGCTCACCGCGCTGCTGCTTGCTGTGCTGCTCGCGCTTCGTCGGTGGATGCGCGAAGGCGGGTTCCTCACGCCGATTGCCGCGGGCGCACTGCTCGGGGCCGCGGCGCTGACGACGCCGAACGCGCTCGCCCTGGCGCCGGTCGTGCTCGTCTGGGGCTGGTTCGCGGTGCGCGATCGCCGCAGCCCCGCAGGCCGACGCCGCTACGCACTCGCCGCGGGGCTGTTCACCCTCGCAACCGCCGCCGCCATCACCCCGGCCGCCCTCCGCAACCTCGTGGACTCGGGCGAGCCCGTGCTGATCGCCTCCAACGGCGGCATCACCATCTACGCGGGCAACCACGCCACCAGCGACGGCGTCACGGCAACCCTCGGCCCGCTCAACGAAGAACTCGGCCTGCCCGGCTGGTCATGGTTCCACTACTCCGGCATCGTCGAGCGAATCGGGCAACTGGAAGGGCGGGCGATGTCCTACCGCGAAGTGTCCGGCTGGTTCACCGCCCGCGCGCTCGCGTTCATGCGCGAGAACCCCGGCCTCACCCTCTCCCGCATCGTCCGCAAGGCGGTGCTCTTCTGGGGTCCGGCGGAGATCAGCGCCGAGAAGGTCATCGACCTCGATCTGCGCCACTCCACGGTGCTGCGCTACGGCCCGGGCTTCTCGCCCATGTTGGCCCTCGGCCTGGTGGGCGGCGGATTGCTGGTGCTCCGCCGACGACTGGACGGCGTCAGCAATCTGGAGCCGGCGCCAGGCGAAGCGACTCGCGGCCAGCGACGGGCGTTCTGCGTCCTCATCGCCGCCATCGTGCTGGTGTATGCGATGAGCTACCTGCCCTTCCTCGTCTCCTCGCGCTTCCGCGCGCCGATCGTGCCGCTGGTGATGCTCTTCAGCGCGTACGCGATAGCTACCATGTGGCGGTGGGCCTCATCCCGCGCGTGGGGCCGCGTGGCGGGGGCCGTCGCAGCCTTCGGGGTGGTTTATGTCGCGGTGGGCGGCGCCTTCGGCGGCGAGCCCCCCTCTGCCTCCGCCTGGCACCTGCATCGCGGACAGGCTTTCCACCTGCAGGGCCGCTTCGACGAGGCCCTGCACGAATACGAGGAAGCCCGGCGACTCGCGCCGGATGACCACGGCGTCCTCTCCAGCCTCGCCCTCACGCACACGGCGCGGGGTGACTTCGCCGCGGCCGTCGTTCCGGCCCGGCGGGCGACGGAGCTGCGCCCCAATGTCGCTGGCGGATACCTCCTGCTGGGCAAGGCGCTCGTGCGAACCGGTCAGCGAGACGAGGGGCTGACCGCCCTGCGCCGTGCCGCGGCTCTCGCCCCCGACAGCGTCGAAGCCCGCACGGAAGCCGCCTTCGCCGAGGCGCAGGCCGGCCGGTTTGAGCAGGCGGCGGAACACTTCGCGGCCGTCGCCGCGCTCCAGCCGCGCGAAGCACAGCCGCGCGTCTGGCTGGGCAACGCTCTGGTAGAGGTTGGCCGTCTCGAGGACGCCCTGGCGAGCTACCGCGAGGCGGTCACCCTCGACCCCGCCGCCGCGGACGCCCATCACGGACTCGGCGTCGCCCTCCAACGGCTCGGCCGAGGCGATGAGGCTGCCGAGGCGTTTCGCGAGGCGCTGCGCAGGAACCCTGCCCACCCCCAGGCGAAGCGCCAACTCGAGTCCCTGACGCCCACGGGCAACCGCTGAAGCCGAGACGACGCATCAAACCGTCACCTCCACCCGAGAGCAGGACACCGCATAGCCCAGCGCGCGCTTCACCCGCGGAAAGAACGGGCACGAAGCGATGGTCATCGCCAACTCGATCAGCGCCTCCTCGCCATACCGGGTGCGAAGCGACTCGCGCACGCTGTTTTCCTCGCCCGAGGCCGAGACGACCCCGTGCGTAAACGCGTACACCTCTGCGAGCTCGGGCGACAACCGGTCCGGCTGACCCGCAACTACCGCTCTGATCGTGTCCGGGGCGACGCCCTCCTTCCTGGCCTGGTTCACGGCGATCTGGAGGCACGTGCCGCAGTCGGCGTGCCGCGTGGCGACGAGGCGGGCGACGTGACACGCCTCCACCGGCAGCCGACGCCGGCACGTTGCGATCGGCAGGATCCGCAAAAAGGTACGGAAACAGCGGAACGAGGTCCGCAGGATGTGTCGAAGGTAATCGACTGATACGCCCAGCTCGCGCTCCAGCGCGTCGAGCCGGCCCATGAGAATGCGACGGATCATGGCTGTCTCCCGACAGGCGCGCCGCGGCACGCCCCGAACCAGAAGCGCAGTCCGCCCCTGGCGCCTGCCAGACCAGGCATAGCCCCAAGGGGACGGGCGTATCTGAGACTGCACAGGGGGCGCAGACCGGGCGCCAGCAAACGTCGCTAAGTGGGGAAATAATCAGAACTTGCGGAGAATGGAGACGAAGGGATTCGAACCCTCGACCTTCGCATTGCGAACGCGACGCTCTCCCAACTGAGCTACGTCCCCGCAGACAAGCTGAGGGAGCTTACCACGGGGTCGCGCGCCGTCAAGCTGCGTCGACCCGCCCCGCACGCCCCCGCAGCCGCGATTCTGGAGCGTTTCCTCGGGCCTCGATCGACCCGTCAAGCCCGTCCGCCCGCCCCAGGCGACGGCCCTGCCGCGCACCGCGCCGTTCGGCGAAGCGTCCGCGGATTCTGCACAAACTACCCAATTTACCAGGACTCCGCCAATTCCTTCGGCTGTTCGCAACACTTTGTGGATTCATAGGTTACAATAGGATAGCGCCGACCCCCGCCCCTCGTGTGATCCTGGCCCCCGTGGCGGGCGTCCGATAAAATGCCATGGAGGATCGCGGTTTTCTGAGGCGCAAACGCGATTTGTGCCGATAGGATGGGGGTCGCGGCCGGCAGGACGGGCCTGTCGAACCGTGCCCTGTGGTGTCCAGGATTCAGGAGCGTCATGACTCTCGTGGATGATCAAGTTCGTCGGTCAAGCGTCCTGCAGGAATACGAGCACCTCAAGGAACTGGTGGAGCAGGCTTCGGAGGACGTCGCCAAGGCCGCTGGCGGAAACAAGGCCGCCGGCACGCGCGTCCGCAAGTCGATGCAGGAGATCAAGGACTCCGCCCAGAACCTGCGGAAGAAGATTCTCGAGGTTCGATCGACTGACGGGGCCTGATAGGGCCTTCCGTTTCGCCGGGCGATCTTCGGCGCCCGGCGCTGCGAGGCGGGCGGAGACCCGTCCCGCGGGCTCGTCCCTCAGATCTCCCGTCCAAGGGTGCACGGACTGATGCCGCCGCCGCTGCTCATCGATCCCTCAACGGTCGACACGGGGAAGGTCCACCTTTCCCGGGAGCAGATCTACGACATCATTCCTCACCGCTACGAATTCATGCTGCTCTCGGGCGTCTGCCACTACGACCCCGACAGCATGACCCTCGTCAGCTTTGCCAACGTCACCACCGACGACTGGTGGGTCCGGGGCCACGTCCCCGGCCGCCCACTCCTGCCCGGCGTGCTCATGCTCGAAATGGCGGCGCAATCGGCCGCGGTCCTCGTCAAGCTGATGTCGGGAGACCGCGAGTCGTTCGTCGGCTTCGGCGGGGTGGACGCCTGCAAGTTCCGCGACGCCGTGATCCCCCCGGCCAAGCTCTACCTCTGCTGCCGCATCACGGAAAACCGCGCCCGGCGGTTCCTCGCCGAAACGCAGGGGGTCGTCAGCGGCCGCATGGTCTTCGAGGCCGGCATCACGGGGATGCGGATGTAGCCCGCCACGCCGCCATGACCACCCTCGACGCGACACTCCCGCGGATCACGACCCTTACCTTTGACTGCTACGGCACGCTGATCGACTGGGAGAGCGGCATGCGCGCCTCCCTCGCGAGGGTCTTTGCATCCCTGCCGCCGGAACGTGCTGCCGAAGCATTCACCGCCTACATGGAAGAAGAGGCGGCCGTGGAGGCAGGCGCCTATCAGCCTTATCGCGCCGTGCTCGCCGAGGCGGCGAGGCGCACGGCCGCACGTTTCGGACTGACTCTCTCCGAAGCAGAGGCCCGGCGCGTGCCCGTGGAGCTGCCCGCCTGGAAGCCTTTCGCCGACACCGGCGCCGCGCTGACACAGCTGGCGCAGCGCTTTCGCCTGGGGATTCTCTCGAACATCGACCGCGACCTTCTCGCGGCCTCCGTCGTGCAGTTCCCTGCGACCCCTTCGTTCGCGGTCACCGCCGAAGACGTGCAGTCCTATAAGCCGGCGCACGCCCACTTCGACCGGATGCTCAAGCGTCATGCCCGCGCCGGCGAAGTGCTGCACGTCGCCCAAAGCCTCTTCCACGACGCAGTTCCCTGCACCGCCCTGGGCATCCCCTGTGTGTGGATCAACCGCCGGGCCGAGCGCGCCACGCCGCCCGCCGGGGTGATCGCCACCTTCGCGGACCTGGCTTCGTTCGCGCGTGCGGCCTGCCCCGCTTGACTCGCCAGCCGCCGGGCGAGTATGGAGTCCGGTTCAGCCGTCGGGCGGAAGGCACCCGCCGACGAAGGAGCCTCGCGTGTCGACTGACCTGTCGCTTATCGAAAGCACCTTTCCCCCCGGCACGCCGGTGTGCGTGCGCCAAACCGTCATGCGCCGCGAGGGGGCGATCGAGATCGAGATCGTCGGCGTGGTGGAAAGCTGGCAGGAGAGGCCGACCGGAAGCTGGTACGCCCACGGCCGCCACGACAGGCTCTGGCTGAAGCGGCTCACCCTTCGCAAGGTCGACGGCGAGGTGACCAGCCTCGTGGTGGACGACAGCACGACCATCGCCCGCCTCGCCCCGGCGTCGCACTCCCAGTGACCTGAACCCGATCGCGGCCGGCCGGCTCGCCGGCTACTTCACGCGAATCACACGGCTGGCGAGGTAGTTCTGCCCGTACATGTCCGTCGTGCGGACGTGGATCATCGTGACGCCCGGCTTCACCCCTTCCGGCAGGCGCCCGGCCCACAAGTGCGTCGAGTTCGCGAGCTTCGGCGTCATGCGCCCGGGCAGCTTCTGGTCGAACTTCTCCTCCATCGCCTTGACGGCCGCCATGAACGGATCGGGGCGATCGACGCGTTCCAGGCGCGTCCACGCGCCCGACTCGCCGAGTCGCATCTCGACCACGGACTTCACCGAGCCCGCAAACACGTTGACCACGACCTCCGTCTCGCCGGACTTCGCCGCGTCAATCGTGTCGGGGGCGTGGATGCTGAGCTGGAAGTCCGACGGTCGCCCGGCGGCCTTGTAGACGATCGACGCCTTGTGGCCGTCGAAGGTGACGATTGAGTAGCCGTTGGGCACGCCGTCGCTGGTCATCGCATGGGGGACGCCGAACTCGTCGGGCATCCCCGACCACCAGCTTCCGCAGACGGTCACGTTGACGAAGTGATGATGCGGCTCAGCGCCGCGCCAGCCGTCCTCCGAGCCGATGAAGCGATGCTCCTGCGTATGCGTGTGGGCCGCCATCGACAGCGTGTAGGGGCGGTTCTCGATCAGGCGATAGAGCCCCTGTCGATCCTGTACGCCCCACAGCGGAATATGCATCATCAGCACGACGAGCCGGTCCTCGGGCACCAGCGCCAGATCGTTCTTCACGAATTCAAGCTGCTTCTCGCCGAATTCGCCGTGATAGCCGCCTTTCGGCTCAGTCAGCGGCCAGGTCCACACGACGTCGTCGAGCACGATGAAGTGGGTCGGGCCGTAGTCGAACGAGTAGTAGCTGGGGCCAAAGGTCGCTTCGAACGTCTCGTTCGAATGCTGGTCGATGCGCGCGTCGAAGTTCATATCGTGGTTGCCCAGCACGTTGTACCAAGGCACGCCGATGAGCGCGACGGTGCGATTGTGATGATCGTAGACGGCGAGATTGTCGAACACGATGTCGCCCAGCGTGGCCCCGAACGCCGCCGGCCGGCCGACGAGTTCGGGGATGATGTCGCGGGCCATGTACTCGACTTCTTCGTGGTTGCGCGGCTGTGTGTCGCCGAAGACGATCACCTGGAAGCGGTCCGGCTCTTCCTGCCGGTGCAGCGGAAAGTCGATCGACGCGGGCAGCGGGCCGGTCGGCGCCACGCCGGGAAATTTCGACGGCAGCGAACCCGCCGGCTTGTGGATGTAATAGAACCGCGGCAGCATCCGCTCGGCATCCACCGGCGTCATCCACCCGCGCGGCTTGATGACGAAGAATATCGTGTCGTCGCCGCAGGGCAGCTTCCACCGGCCATCCGCATCGGTGCGCACCACCTCGCGCTGGTTCGACACGCCGATGTTCGCCAGCCCCTCTTCACCATCGTCACGGGCGCCGTTGCGGTTGCGATCGTTGTACACCACGCCGGTGGCGTGAGTCGGCTCCGCGGCCGCCGCCACAGGCGTCCACGTCCACAACGCCAGCGATACCAGTCCGACAACCGTCAGCAACCGCTTCCTCATGGCCTTCCCCTCCCGCGATGCACACGCATTGTCGATCAATCGCGCTGCGCGTCCGTCACCGCCCATGATACGTCTGCATTCGCCTCCACCTCGCAGGCGACGGCGGCCATCGCGTCGTGGAGCGAAACCTGGTTCACGTCATACTCGATGCCGTCGAAACTGACGATGAGCCGCGACAGGCTTAGCGCCGACTTCACGCGACACCGATCCCAGCCCGCCATGCCCACGCCGCGGAGCTTCAGCACGGCCTCCTTCGCCGTCCACAACCTGAAGAACGCGCCGGGCGCAGCCCCGCCCAGCAGGGCCCATTCCTCGGCATGGCCGGTTTCGGCGAAGGCCTCCTCCGGCCGGGGTCTCAGGATCTCCACGTCGATGCCGACGGGCCGCGGCGACACCACGGCCGCGGCGTACTGCCCGCGGTGGGCGATGGACCAGTACCAGCCGGCCCGGGGCAGCGGCCGCCCCTCCGAGTCCTGGGACCACTCACCGACGGGTGCGCCGCCCTCGGCGGCACACAGGTCGAGCACGCGCCGCGCCTCGGCACTCCGGCGTCGCACGCGGGCCGCGCCGCACGGCACACCGGCCAGCGCCAACCGCACCAGCCTGGGGCGGAGGATCATGACGGATCCGTGGGCCACACCGCCCGCGTGACGTGGCGCACGACGTCGGCGTCGAAGTAATTCCACGACATGCCCGCGTCGACCACAAGGCCCTGTCCGTTGATGCCGCCGGACCGCTCGCTGAGCAGGAACGCCGCCGCATCCGCGACCTCTTCGGTGGTTACGGCGGCCTTGCGCGGGATCACTTGCTCGGCGTAGAGATAGTTGTCCAGATAGCCCGGAATGCCCGCCGAGGAATTCGTCTTGAGCAGCCCAGCGCACACCGCGTTGAAGCGAACGCGCGAGAAGCGGCTGAACGACTTCGCCAGAAACACCACCGACGAATCGAGCGCGGCCTTGGCCGGCGCCATGAAGCCGTAACTCTCGGCGGCCATGCGCGTCGTTGAGATGGAGATGGTTACGACACTGGCGTTTTCGGCGAACGTGTCTTTCAAGGCGTTCGACAGGGCGATCAGCGAGTGACAGCTTGCCGCCACACACTGGCAGAACGCAGCCTGAGACACCTCGTGAAACTTGCCCGAGAAGCCCTCGTAGTCGGCGAACGCGACCGAGTGCAGCAGACCGTGAAGCCGCGGATGGCGCGTCGCCACGTCGCCGGCCAGCCGCGCGACGGCGGCCTCATCGGTCAGGTCGCACACGAACACGTCGCGCCCCGCGAGCAGCTTCGCAAGACTCTCGCGCCGCGCCTCGGTCCGGACGCTGTAGAGCACGCGGGCGCCGTGCGCCTCCAGCGTCTGCGCAACGTGAAAGGCGACGCTGCGCCGATTGGCCACGCCGGTGACGAGAAACGACTTGCCTTCGACGTTCAGGAAGCTCATGTCCCAAGCCGCGATACGCGTTGCGGCAGATGGCCGGTTCCGCGTGGTGATCCGCTGCAAAATCCGAGAGTGGTTCCGCCTCGTGGCACGGGCTTCCAGCCCGTGATGCGGGACGACCGCCACCGCGATATCACCCCGGGCTGGAAGCCAGGGCCACGACGACCGCCTTGCCGGACCGCTACGCCATTTTCACCGCGAAGGTCAGCCGCACCGCCTGCTCGCCGGCCACGCGCACCCAGCCGGTCATGAAGAAGGCGCCGTCCAGCTCCTCGTCGATGCGGACCTCGACATCGAGCACGTCGCCGGGATTCACCATGCGCTTGAAGCGGGCGTCGCCGATGCGCGTGACGACCGGCACGGGCCCGTCGGCGCCGTAGGGACCGAGGCGGTGCGCCACCAGCAGCGCGCCCGCCTGCAGTGCACACTCGCAAAGCAGCACGCCCGGCATCACCGGGCGCTGCGGATAGTGGCCGCGGAAGAAGTCCGCCGCGGGGTCGACGCGCTTCCGCGTGACGATCCGATCCTCCGACAGCTCGACGATGTCATCGACAAACAGAAACGGCTCGCGGTGAGGAATGGAGCGGATGGTGATGTCGGCCGTCATGATCGCTCCCTCTCCCCGCCGCGCGACGCGTCGGGGCTACGTGCGGGCCACCTGCGTCTGCAGGAAGCTCTCGACCTCGTTCGCCACGATGACGCCGTAGTTGATCGTGCCGAGCCAGCCCGACATGATGATCCCCACCGATCCGGTATGGAAGAGCCCGGGGACCTCCTTCGGCAGGTCCATGCTGACTTTCAGCCCCTCGAACTTGGTGCCGAACGTCGCGCCCATCATCTGGTGCGTGTAGTGATGGAAGGTCCGCGGGGTGGATGCCTCAACATGGTCAATCTTCCCGCGGATGCCGGGCAGGTACCGGTCGAGGCAGTCGAGCGTATCCTCGACCAATTGCTGCTTCTGGGCCGCGTACTCTGACTCGGAGAGATGAGCCCAGTCGCCCCAGTTGGCGTTGGTCGACGAGACCACCGCGTAGCGATCCGAGCCGGGGCGGATGTCGGGATAGTACATCGAGAACGTCCGGCTGCCCCCGTCTTTCGCACAGAGCCGCACCGAGTCGAACTCCGGATCGGTCGAGGTGAACAGCAGCTCGCCGATGAAGGGCATCGTCTCGCCTTTGCGCAGCCCCATGTACACCTGGCAACTGCTGTTGTTCAGCCGCACGGCCTTCGCCTCCGCGGCGAACTCGGGGCGCAGATGCTGATAGCCCACGAGACCCTCAAGCGTCGTCTTCAGGTTGGCGTTGGAGACCACCGCGCCGCAGCGGATCGTCCGCCCGCCCGCGACCACGCCGGTCGCCCGGCCGCCGTCGACCACGATGCGATCAACAAGCACCTGCTTGCGCAGATCGACGCCGTTGCGCTTCATCTCCTCCTTCATCAGGAAGATGAGCTTGTCAGTGCCGCCCTGAAAGATGTACACGCCGCTGCTCATGAAGTTCGAAAAGACGATGCCGTAGGTGATGGCGGGATCGTCGAGCGTGGAGCCGTTGGCGTACGCGATGGGCTCCATGAGCAGCCGCCACACGTCGCGCCGGCCGGGGAAGAACCGCTCGAACAGTTGCCGCGTGGTCATCGACTGGTCGTCGTAGAAATCCATCGCGCGGGCGGTGTTGAAGAAGTCGTCGACCGTCTCTTTCGGCACGCCGAAACGCTCGATGAGCTGGCGTGTAAAATCGACGCGGTCAAAGGTCGTGTCGAGCGTGAACTGCGGGTTGTCGAACCTTATGTTCTTGAGCTGGACGATCGAGTCGGCGATCTCCGCCGTCCAGTACTTGCGGCAGCTCTTGATCATCCCGACGGGAAAGCCGTGGAGGGAGATGTCGAAGATGTGTCCGCCCTTGCGCCGGAACCAGGTGGCCATCCCGCCGTAGTTGTAGTGCTGCTCAAGCAGCAGCACCGACGCCCCCCCGCACGCGAGGCGGTTCGCCGCCGTCATCCCCGCCAGGCCGGAGCCGATGACGATGACGTCGTAGTAGTCGTGGGTTCCGTCGAGTCGGTCGCGGGACATCGCAGGGAGCTCTCAGCTATCGGCTATCAGCCAGAGGCGAAGCGTCTTGAGGGTGGCCGTAAATGCCCCCGCTGCCGCCGACCTCCTATTTTGGCGTTTTGGCGTTTTGACTTTTCGGCGTTTCCGCGTTTCCACGTTCTGGCGTTTCTTCCAGTCCGTACGCGTTGGCGATCATCACGCCGCTCAGCAGCGTGCCGATGATACCGACCAGCCCGGTATCCGTCCCGCAGAGGAACAGATTCTCCACCGCGGTCCGGCCGTCGCCGATCTTCGTCGGCGAGCCGTACACGGCCCCGCCCGCGTGCCCGGTGAACCGCTCGATGGTCAGCGGCGTGAACACGTCCCGGGCCAGGGGCTGGCCATCATAGCGTAGCCCGAGCCCCCGGGCCCGCCCGAGCAGCCGGTCGTAGGTCCGCTCCTTTTCGCGGCGATAGGCCGCCTCGCCGAGGGCCGCCCACCGGCCGTAGTCGGCCAGCGCAGTCAGGCGGACCACCCCCTCGGCCAGACCCTCGTGCCCCTCGTAGTTGTTCGGGCAGCACAACACGCCGCTGCGGTCGTCGATACAGTCATCCGCCGGCCGGTCATAGACAAATCGTTCACCCGCATTGAAGAAAGTAATCGTGTCGGCCAGCCCCACCGCGGCCGGCGGCTCAGGCAGCACGGTGATGGATTCGACGAAGGTCAGCCGCCGATCGAGATCGGGCGGCGTCGCCGGCCCGAGCCCGCAGAGTCGCATCGTCTCGTGGGCCCCGGCGCACGAAAACACGCGATCGGCCGTCACCGTCTCGCCGCCGGGCAAGTGGAGGGCAGCGACCCGACCGTCTCTCAACTCAATCCGCTCGACGCCCGTATTCATGCGCAGCTTCCCGCCGCACTCGCGGAATCGCCGGACCAGTGCCTTGATGATCGTCCGCACACCTCCCGGCGGCCGCGCGAAACCCTCGCAGAAGAGGCTTCGGAAGAGAATCGAGAAGTAGGCGAAGTCGACGTCGCGCGGGCTGGGGCTGCCGTAGTACATGACCGGGCAGAGAATCATGTCGATGAGGACCGGGTCGCGCAGGAACTCGCCCAGCACGCCGCGGGCCGTCGCGCGGCCGGCGTCCGCGACGTCGTACTCACGCGAGCGGACCAGCTCGACCAGTCGCCGGAAGCCGTCGACCTCGCCGGGGAACTCGCGGGCGACCTCCTCGGTCAGCACGGCGATATCGTTGGTGAACCGAAGCGAGCGACCGGGAAAGACGATGCGGCTGCCGCGCTGCTCGCGCAGGTCGAAGTCGTCTCGCGTCAGACGAAGCTGGCGCAGAAGCTTGGGCAGCGGGCCGCTGCGGACGCCGGGGGGGACGTAGTTGGTCAGTGCGTGCAGGCCGACGTCGTAGTCGCGGCCGTCGATGCGATAGTACGAGTTGAGTCCGCCGTAGGCGTAATGGCGCTCGAGAATACAGACGCTGCGATCGTACATCGCCAGCCGGATGCCGGCGGCCAGGCCGGACATGCCGGCGCCGATGATCGCGGCGTCATAATGCATCGGAAACTTGCCGGCTGCCGAAAACCGGGCGTGAGGTTGCCATCGGGCTGGGCGGCCGCGCGGTCGGGCGTCAGTCAGGAAGCGGTGATCGGAGGAGCGTCAGGCCACGGCCACGCCGGCCAGCTTGGGCCCCAGGTACCGCGCGCAGCTGTCGAGACTCTCGAGCTGCATGTAGTCTTCCTTGGGCACCTCGACCTTGTAGCGCTTGCGAAGTTCCATGACGATGTCCAGGAAGTCCATCGAGTCCAGCTCGAGCTGGTCGCGGAGGCGGACGTCGCTCTTGATGTTGCTAAGGTCGGCATCGGGCGCAACCACGGCCACGATGTCCAGAACGATCTGCTTGACCTGCGCCTCAACCATTCTCCACCCGTACCTCCGCGTCCGTTCCTGCCTGAAGATCCCGACCGCCGCCTACGCCTCGAAGCGCTTGACCACGACCGCCGAGTTGATACCCAGCATGCCGAAAGAGTTATTGAGAATGTAGTCCACCCGTCCGATCGACCTCGGCTCGCCGATGACCAGGTTCCGCACCATGCAGCGCTCGTCCGGCTCGTCGAGGTTGATCGTCGGATGCACGACGCCGTCCTGAAGCGACCCGAGATTGCCCGCCAGTTCGAGCGCGCCGGCCGCGCCCATCGCGTGGCCGATGAAGCTCTTGGTGTTGTTGACATACGCCCGCGGGCAGTCGGAAAACACCTGCCGCAGGGCCTTGGCCTCCTGCTCGTCGCCCAGTTCGGTCGCGGTGGCGTGCGTGCTGACGATGTTCACCTCGTCGGGGGACAGGCCGGCCCGCGTGATGGCCATCCGCATGCAGTCGCTGACACGGTCCGGCTCGGGCAGGACCGGATCACTGGCGTCCGAGTTCATCGCGTAACCCGCGACCTCGGCCAGGATCGTCGCCCCGCGGCGCTTCGCGTCACGCAGCCGCTCGAGCACGAACAGTCCGCCGCCCTCCGACACCACGATGCCCTTACGCTTGGCGTCAAACGGACGGCAGGCCCGGGCCGGCACCTCGTCGTAAGCAAGGGCGTTCTGGGCGGCGAAGCTGGCGAAAATGCCGAACGAGCCGGTCGCCTCGGAGACCCCGCCGGCGATCGCCAGGTCGACCTCGCCCAGCCGCAGCATCTGCACACCCTGGATCAGCCCGGCGTTACCCGCGGCACAGGCGGCCCCGATCGTGTAGTGGGGGCCGTGGATGCCCAGGTTGACGGTCACCTCGCCCGCGGGGTTGTTGGCCACCGTTCGCGGGTTGTGGTGGTGCGACCAGTACTTGGTGTCATAGTCGTACTGCCGAATCGCGTCAATCTCGTTCTCGGTTTCGACCGTGCCGTGCTCGGTGATGCCGATGAACACCCCCACACGCGAACGGTCGAGCTCCAGCGGCTTCAGCCCCGCGTGGGCGAAGGCCTCATGGGTGCAGTAGATGGAAATCGACCCTGCCCGCGTGCCCCGCCGACGGTCCTTCTTGGACTGGTAGCGGGTCTCGTCGAAGGAGCAGACCCCAGCCAACACCCGACCCATGAACCGCGTCTCGATCGCCGTGACGCCCGAGACCCCGCTCAGCAGGCTGCGCCGGAACTCGGCGAGGCTCCCGCCGTTGGGGGCGGCAACACCGGCGCCGGTGATGACAATGCGGTCATGGTCGCTCATGAGAGCCCGGTTGCTGCGGTCCGTACCCGGCCGTCGGATCGCCGCGCCTGCGGGACCGCGCCTGAGTCCCGCATTCTAGCAAGGGTCGCCCGAAAGGGAACGCGGGGGGAGCCCTGCCACCCGACCGACCGGCAGGATATCACATGGCAATCGACCGGCGTCCCGCGGGCAGGCCGTGGCGCTCGTACCAGGCGACGAGCCGATCGACGCCCTCCTCGTTCGAGACCGAAGCCTCGTAACCCAGATCCCGCTTCGCCGCGGCCATGTTAAAATAGTGAGACTTTGCGAGCTGGGCTGCCAGGAAGCGCGTCATCAGGGGCTCCCGCTGGATGCCCAGCGAGCCGTATACGAGCTCGGATACACGCCCCATGGCACGGGCCACGCCGTAGGGCATCCGCCCCCGGACGCCTGGCAGGCCCAGCCGCTTCATCAGGGCATCGAGCCAGGGCCAGATCCGAACCGGCTCCGCATTGGCAATGAAATACGCCCGCCCGGCACAGGCCGCCTTGGGCTGCACGCGCTCAGCGGCCAGCAGGTGCGCCGCCGCGCAGTTGTCGATGTAGGTGATGTCCACCCGGTTCGAGCCGTCGCCCACCTGGATGAGCCGCCCACGCCGGGCGCGGTCGATCACCCGCGGGATCAGGTTCGTATCGCCCGGTCCCCAAATGTAGTGCGGCCGCAGCGCCACCGTCGAGAGACTCGCGTCATTCGCGGTGAGGACGAGTTGCTCCGCGCGGGCCTTCGTCTCCGGGTAGTGGGTCAGGTATCGCGCGGGGTAGGGCGCGGACTCGTCGATGCCGCAGACCTCCTCCTCGCCGAACACGACGCTCGGCGAGCTGGTGAATACCAGCTTCGGCACGCCATGCGCCCGGCAGGCCGCGATCACGTTCTCCGTACCGCCGACGTTGATGTCCCAGAACGTCCGTCGCGGCCCCCAGATGCCGGGCACAGCGCCCGCATGAAACACGACGTCCATGCCCTCGCCGGCGCGTCGAATCGCCGCCGCGTCGCGCAGGTCGGCACGGACCGTTCGGATGCCCGCCGCGGTGAGGTGCGGATAGTCGTTGCGGCCCAGCGCGAGCACCTCATGGCCCGCGTCGTGCAGCATCTGCGCGATGCGGGTGCCGACAAAGCCGCCGCCGCCGGTCACCAGGGCCCTCATGAACGGCGCTCCGCCCAGGCCGCCAGCCATTCGCGGTTGATCTTGGCATTGTGCCGCACGTCCACCGGCAGCGAGCGATGAAACAGCACCCGCCGAATCGCCCGGGTGTGGGCGACTTTCTCACCGAGTGAGAGCAGTTCACGAACGAGCCGATCACGGGCCGCACCACGCGGAAGTCGGCCGCCGACCGGCTCGACGATCAGCACCGGCTCCTTGTCGCCGACGGGACCGACGCCGACCAGCGCGCACCGCGCGACGGCCGCGTGAACGTTGTAGACCGGCTCGCAGCATTCCGTGAACAGCACGCCTTCGCGTGTTTCAACGCGATGGCTCCGCCGGCCGGCGAACCACAGGCGGCCTTCCTCGTCGATTCGCCCGACGTCGCCGATGCGGTGCCATAGCGTGGCACCATCGTGGATCTTGGACACCGCGTCCGCCGCCGGCAGGCGGAAATAGCCGCGCGTCACCGCCGGACTGCGCGCGATGATCTCGCCCACCTCGCCCGGCCGGACAGCGAGGTCGTTGCGCCATGCGGCGATCGGCTCGTCGGTGATGCGGATGATTCGCAGCTCCACGCCCGGCAGCGCACGCCCCACGCAGGTGCCCGCGCCGCTGTCGGTCTGCGCTGCGCATCGCTCGACAATCTCGCGCCCGGCGATCGTCGCCACCGGCAGCGACTCGGTCGCACCGTAGGGCGTGTGGACATCGGCACCGGCCGGCAGCGCAGCGCGAAGCTGCTCGATCACGCGCGTCGGCACCGGCGCCCCGGCGATGAGAATCCGCTTCATGCTCGGCAGCTTCTCGCCGCGCTGCGTACACCACGCCGCCACGCGCCGCCACAGCGCCGGCGAGCCGAACGCCGTGGTGATGCGATGATCGCGAATCGCCTCGACGATCTTCGCCGGATCGGCCCGGCCGGGCCGCGCCGCGTCCATCTCGGGGATCACGCTGGTCATGCCCATGCCGGTGGCGAAGAGGGCGAAGAGCGGAAAGGTCGAGAGGTCGATCTCGCCCGGGAGCATGTCGTAGCAGTCGCGGATCATCGCGACCTGGGCGTTGAACATGCCGTGCTCATAGAGCACCCCCTTGGCGGGGCCGGTGCTGCCGCTGGTGAAGAGAATCGCCGCGGTCTCGCCGGGCTGGGGCACGATCGGCTCGAAGGTGTCCGGCGCGTCCTCGATCAGCCCCGCCAGCGTCGGCCCGCCCCACAGCCGGCGCCGCCCGACGGTCACCGCCACGCGCACCGCCGCAAACGCCCGCGGGCGAAGCCGACGCACCAGGTGCGCCAGCGGAATACCCACCATCGCCTGCGCGTCGACCTGCCGGATGCACTCAAGCAGCCGCGACAACCCCATGCCGGGATCGATCAGCACCGGCGGCGCGCCCAGTTTGAGCAGCGCGAAGACCAGCGCGGTGAACTCGAACCCCGGCCGGACCATCATCACCACGCGCATCCCGCGCGTGACACCCGCGGCGGCGAGCCCGTTTGCGCAGCGGTTCGACAGCCGCTCCAGCTCGTCGAACGTCAGCTGCGCATACTCCGGCCGACCGCTCGCATCGCGCCGGCGCACGACGATCACGGCCGCCTGGTCCGGCGCTGTCGCCGCGGCGCGGCGCAGAAACTCGCCGGTGTTGTGCGTGACAGATTCGATGGAAGGAGCATCGCCGCCCGGTCTGGATAGGAGCGTGTTCACGGCGATCGGTTCCGCAGGGAGAGGCCCCGCCGCCGGCCGCTGATCACGCCGACGGACCGCAGGGCGCGGCAAGGCCGGTCAGACCTCGTCCAGCTCTCGATCCTCGTGCAGGGCGTCGACAGGATCGGCCACGCCGACGGTCGCCATCGGCGGCTCGAGGCCGAGCAGGGCGAGGGCGTCACGCTCGACGATGCCGCGCAGCGCCTCGCGCGGAATCGTCGGCAGGTGCGTGCCGTGGATCATCTGGTTGATGCTGTACAGCGCCTCGATGGCGAAGTCGGGCGGCAGATAAGGGAAGCCGCTGCCGAACAGCAGCTTGTCGATCACCCCCGCGTGGTACGCCGCCAGCAGCGCCTGGTACGCCTGCCACGGCTGGTGCAGCAGCCAGCTGATCTCGGCGTACACGTGCTCGTGCTTGGCCAGCAGCATGTTCGTTTCGCTGATCCACGGGAAGCCCATGTGCGACACGACCATGCGCATCTCGGGGAACTCGCGGGCCACCTCGTCGAGCAGCAGGGGCTGGGCGAACTCGAGCTTGGTCTCCACCGTCAGTTCGACGCCGACGTGAAACACGATCGGCAGCCGGGCCTGCGCCGTCACCGCGTAGACCTGCATCGCCTGGCTGCTGGTCGGGTGAAAGTCCTGCGCCGCCGGTGCCACGGCGACGCCGCGCAGGCCGAGCTCGTTCTTCGCCCGGTGGATGTCCTCGGTAGCCTCGCGCGGACGGCTCGGGTCGATCCCGGCGAAGCCGATCAGCCGGTCGGGATTGTCCGCCACGCGGGCGGCCAGGTAGTCATTCGACAGGTCCACGCCGAGGTAGCGGCTCTTGAAGCCCAGCACGATGCTGCGGTCCACATGTACCGCCGCGGCGAGCAGCCGCTTGGGCCCCGCCATCAACTCGCGGTTGGCGTCCCGCGGCAGGGGCGGCTGGTGACGGGCAGCCGACAGGCGCAGGCCGGCCTTCGTCGAGGACTCCCACATGTGTGTGTAACAATCGACAATCATGGAGGTTGCGCCAGAGCCTGCCCGTCCCGAACGCGCCGTGCCGGGCGGCTATCCTACGAAGGAGCGTGCGCGGGATCAAGGCGAAGGCGGGCCGGAGGGCGCACGGCCACGCGGGAGGCGCAGGCGTCACGGTCACAATCACCGTCGCGGTCACGGAGACAGGCCGTCCACCAGGCGCGACGACGGCGATGTCGACCTCGCCGACTGCGCGGCGCTGCAGCGCGTAACCCTCGCCCCGTAGGGCGTGAGCGATCAAATTCCTGCGCGTAAGATTCAACCCCCGATCGGGACTTCCTCTGCGGCGGCCGACCGGGCTGCGCGGGTGCGGCCGGTCCTGCGACGTGGCCGGCGCGGAAAGAGGACTAGCCTCATGCATCGTTGATGTTCACAGCCAAATCCGACGGGGTCGACCCGCCTGCCGGTTGCTGGCGAGCCGACCCCTGATCCGACGGCGAGCTGGCAGACGACCGATCACTCGCAACTCGACTCGCCGCACGTCGACCCGTTACCGAGATAGGTCGCGAGGAATCGCGTGTCGTAGTAGTGGCCGTTGAATCCGCTACCGTTCTGGTAGCTGGGCAACGGTGTGCAAAGGCCGATGTTCGCCGACACGAAGCCGCGGTCCGCGACGCTGACCGTCCCGTTACCGTCCATATCGAACAGGCATATCTGCACCGGGTCGGTCGTGTCGATGGCCGCGCTGATGGAGCCTCGGTCGGCCGCGTTCACGACGCCGTTACCGTCCGCATCACCGTAGCATCCGGCGAAGGTGGAAGGCAGGTGCTCGGCGACGTCGCAGACCAGCTTGACACACGCGCACTGCGCCTCCACAACGGAGCAGACGCTGTCTACGCAGCAGGCCCCGCCAAGCGGCGTCTTTTCGTACGCACCCATGTCGACACCGCAGGGCTTGACGCGATCCTCACGGTCAAGGTCGAGCGCGGCCAGTTCGGTGGTCTGGCCGCGATTGATGCAGGGAGAGGCGAGCGCTAGGCGGAAGTTGCCCGGGCTGAGGAACTCCGGATCCTCGTCCGTGTTGCCATTGGTTGCCCCACCGAACGGAATTGAGCTGTCTATCGTACCATCCTCAATGCACGAAAACTGCACGGTCAGCGTTTCCGGACCATACATTTGGTAGTTCGTGGTCTGCGGTTCTGCAGTCGGATTGTTCCTCCAGAGAATGGAGTTACGAACAGCCACCTGCGGCGGCTGCTCGACGTTCTCGACGTGAACAAACATGCCGGCCCCCAGCGCGGTCGAGGTCGCGCCGGCGGTGTTCTCCGAAACAGTCACGTTGTCGATGTACCGGTCGTTGTCGAGCCAGATACCACCTCCATTACCGCCGGCATGGTTCTCGTAGAACAGGGAGTTGCGAACATCGAGCAGCCCGCCGGCATCGGTGGAGCAGATGCCACCACCCTTCACTCCAGCATTGTTGCCGACGAAGTATGCACGGCTCACCTTCGGCTTGCTCTGAGTAGCCAGCAAGCCTGCGCCGCGATCCTTGGCAAGATTGTTGATGAACTGGACATCTTCAAAGAGCGGCTGAGAGACGATGCTGCTGGAGTCAACCGCAGCACCGCCCCCTTCATTCGCTTCACAGTTGCGAATGATGCAATTCCGAATTATCGCGTTTGAGTCAAGCATGAAGATGCCCGATCCGGAGGTCGGGCCGGGCGGGTTTTCTGAAGCGTCGTAGCCATATCCAGCGGCGATCGTGAAGCCGTCGAGGATTGTACCACCGCCCACGCCCGAGGCGGTAACAACCCGGTACGAGTTATCCGTGGCGGCCTCGGTGTTGATGGCGCCGGAGAGACGGGTGTTGTTCTGCTCGGGGTCTGCATTGCGATGCTCAAGAAGCGTATCTTGCTCGTTGTCAAACCCGCCATAGATCGCCACACCGTCGGGGAGTTCGAATGTCGAGGTTCGATCCGTGGCCATGCTCGGAAGTGTCGGATCGGTGGGATAGTAGGCCTCGGCAAAGACCCAGACTTCGTCTCCGCCGGTCGCGGCCGCCAGTCCCGCCTGCAGGGTCGTGTAGGCGTTATTCCAGCTGCTACCGTCATGGGTCGGTCCCGGTGCATCCTTCTTGACGCGGATTATCGAGGCCCCCTCCGCCACTCCACCGCCGCACGAGATGGCGACCGCCAAGGCGAATTTCGTTAGATCCTTGTGCATTCTCGGCTCCTTCCGCAAAAAGTGACGGATTCTCGCACGCGGATGGCCTTATAACTTGACCTAGGGGGGGGGGGGCAAGTAAAATCCAGAACGAATTCTCTAGATTCCGGGGCTGGCCAGCCGATTCGGCGCGATGTAGTCGCGACGTCACGAGTAAGGGCTCTCTCGATGCGTAGAAACCCTTGTCTGACTTGGTCTTTGGCTGTGGGCTGGACGCTATTAAACCCTTCGCTCGTGGGCGTCCGTGGAGACGCCCCCATCCCGGAAGCCACGCTATTACTCCTCGGCGATTTCCCCGGGGGATTTAACAGCAGCGGAGCCAAGGCGATTTGTGCGGAAGGCTCGGTCGTGATCGGGTCGGGAAGCTCCTTCCTGGGCTCAGAGGCGTTCATCTGGACTATGTCGGACGGGATGGTCTCGTTGGGCGACCTGCCTGGTGGGGACTATTCTGCAGATGGAATCGCAATCTCAGCCGACGGATCCACGGTTATTGGTCGTAGCGACAGCGCAGCTTCGTCCGTCAATGAGAATTGGAAGCTGGGATTCGTCTGGACCCAGGCACTGGGCATGCGCCCGTTGAACAAGCTCTCCTACGGCAGTGCCGACACGCGGCCGAAGGCCTGTTCGGCGGACGGATCGTTGGTGGTTGGCAGCGCCACCGTCCCGTTCAGCCTGGAAGCCGTCTACTGGCTCAATGGCGGTCCCGCTCAGCCACTCTCAAGTCTGCCCGGCAATCCTGAATTCGGATTCACGTCGTTCGCGGACGACGTCTCGCTCGACGGCACAGCGATCGTCGGTCAGAACCAGTGGACCTCGTCGCAAGGAACCCAGTTCCACGGTTTCCACTGGTCGGCTGAGAGTGGGCTGACTCGCATTCTCCCGCCCGCAGGCTTCTCGCCCAACCTCGATACAAGGGCATATCTCATCTCTGGCGATGGGCAGATCGTGTACGGACGCGTGGACATCGGCCCGATCTTCCGATGGACCGAGGAACGCGGGACGGAGTTGATCGGGCTTGATGCTCGCTTACTGGATACGACGCCGGACGGAGCTACGATTGTCGGAGACAGCGTCAGGTACGCCAACGGCGAGTTCATCGTCGGTTACTTCGGGGGCTACATCTGGGATGAGTGCTACGGCACGCGGGCTCTGAAGGATTGGCTTCCGGAGCGCTTCGGACTGCAACTTGACGGCTTCTTTCGCCTTGGTGAGCCTCGCGGCCTGTCGCATGATGGTCGCACGATTGCAGGCACCGGAACTCACAACGATACTGGCGAAGCCGAGGCCTTCGTCCTGTACCTCCCCCCGCTCATCCAAGGCGACCTCGACGATGACGGGTTCGTGGATGCTGTCGACCTCGGCATCCTCACCACCGCGATGGCGCAGCAGGCCGCGGGGGAGTGGTTCTGCCGTCGGGCGGACCTGTCGGGCGACGGGCTGATCGACCTGCTCGACGTGGTCATGCTCCAGCGCTTGGTCGCGCCGCCGGAGCCCTGCGCCGACCCGCCGCCGGGCGACCTGACCGGCGACTGCACCGCCGACGGCCACGACACGGCCTTCCTCGCCGACTGCCTGACCGGCCCCGCCGCCCCCCTCAGCCCGGACTGCCCCCCCGCCGACCTCGACGACGACGGCGACGTCGACCTCGCCGACTACGCGGCGTATCAGCGATTACTCCTCACGCCGGGACCATGACCCCATTGGCAATGGCCAATTGACAATGGCCAACGGGCCACAAAGTCAGCGCCGTCGGGGACGTAGGTAGCGCCCGCCCTGTGCCGCATCGCCGGTCCGGGCGCTGCCGGCTACGACGGCACCAGGTCGCAGCCGGCGCGGGATCGGTCGAGGCGGCGGAGGATGTGCGGCCGGATGCGGGTGAAATCGTCCGCGATGGGGCGATCGGGAAGCTGGGCGAGGATCTCCTCGCCCGCGGCCAGCGCCCCCTCGAGGTCACCGTCGCGCACGCAACGGCTGAACCGGCTGCGCAGGCGGGATTCCACGCGGCGGCCCAGGTCGTCTAGCGAGCGGCGCATCTCGGCCACCCAGTCGGCGTCGGCCGTGTCGACCAGCGTCGAGAAGACCTCGCGGGCCGCGGCCAGGTCGCCGTCGCGCATCGCCACGCCCCACCGCCGCATCATGTTGATCGCCGTGGCGCCCTGTCCGGCCGGGGGGGCGTCGCCCGGAAGCGCCACCCCGAACCCGAGCGAGGACACACCGATCACTGCAATCGCCGGGCGGGCGCCTCGTTCGTCCCCCGCGGCGGCCTCCCCAATGGCGGATTCGTCGCGCGGCTCTTCCATCACCGCCGCCAGACGGGGGAATCGGTCGCGATCGAGCACGGCACAAGCGAGTTGCGCCGGATCGCCGACACCGATCGCGGTGAGATCGATCGACTCAACCTGCTCGGCGAGCCGGGCCGCGGCGTCGACGGCGGCCGGCGCGGCAGGCTCGGGGGCGGGTTCATCCCTGTGGGCTTCGACGGATGCGGCGGCGTCGTCCTCGGCCGGCGCGTCGGCGGGCTCGTCCAGCCCGTCGGGAGCGGCCTCCGCGACGGCTGACGGCTGCGTCGGGCCGACTTCCGCTTCGAGGTCGACCTCGTCGACCCACGCCCCGTCGAGCAGCGCGTCGCGGTCGTCGAGCGGTTCGTGGCGGCCCGCCGGGTCGACGAGCGAGGGCGCCGCCATGCGCAACTCGTCCATCACCGCGGCCAGCGCTTCGCGGCGCTCGACCTCGGCCTGGTGCATCGAGCCCTCAACCCGGGCCAGCGCGTGGTCGAGACGGTCGAGCCGCTCGGCCATGAGCGACACGCGCTCGCCGAGGCGCATCAGCATCGCCACCACCAGCCCGCCGACGATGGCGAGGTTGACGATCAGGAAACCGATGAACGTGTTGACGACGTGGCCTTCGTTGGCCGAGTAGAACGTAAGCACCAGCCCGATCGCCACATAAACGCCCGCGACGACGCGGACCGTGGCCTGGGCCTGGCGCGATGTGTCGACAATCCGATCGTGTGGAGACATCGCCACCGTCGCTGCCTTCCCCCCGTGTCGGGAGCCCGTCGCCGCGGAGCCGAAACGCCCCCGCCGCGACGCGGGGCGCCGGCACCTTCGCCCGGCGCGGATCCCGTCATTCGGCGCTTCCCCGGATAGGACCTATCGGTCGATCGGCCCTCGTGAGATTCGCGATTCTGCGCGATTAGCGCACCGTGCTCCTTGCTCTCACCCTGACGTCTTTTCGCCCGGCGGCGCGGCGTCGGTCGGCCGGTTCACGCCGAGCTGGACATAGCCCGGCGCGGCGCGGCGGAGTTCCTCGGCGCTGGGCCGTTCGAAGCCGGCCAGATCGCTCGCGATCGGCACCGTCACCTCAAGCCACATGCACGGCGCGTGGGTCACCACGCTGCCGTCGCGAAGGGCCGCAGGAATCAGAACCGTGTCGCCGACCGCAAAGTCGAGCGCCGCGAAGCCGGAACCACGGATCGTACCGCGACCGGCGAGCACGATCCAGATGACCAGCTCCTGATGCGGAATCGCCTGCTCGACGCCTTCGACCATCCGCACGCGCTCGATGACGAACGATTCGCACTGCACAAGACTCGACACGGTGGTCCACACGCTGGCGGTGTGCTCAACCCGTTCCCCGGTCGCGGGCCCCGCGGTGTAGGTGATGCAGGGCATCGCCTCTTCGATGTGCAGCTGCCGCGGGGCGCCGGTCTGCGGATCGACCCGGCCCCAGTCATCGACGCGGTACGTTACATCCGATGGCGTCTGAACTTCCGCCACGACGACCCCCGCCCCGAGCGCGTGCAGCGTGCCGCTCGGCAGGTAATAGCAGTGCCCCTTGCGCGCGGGCACGCGGTTGAGCAGCGGCTCGACCCGCCCCGCCGCGATGGCCGAGCGCAGCGCGGCCTCATCGACGCCTGCCTTCACCCCACGATAGATCACCGCGCCGGGCGCCGCGTCGACGACGTACCAGGCCTCGTGCTTCACGCGCACACGCCCGCCCAGCCGGCGTGCGACCGCCTCGGTCGGGTGCACCTGCACGCTGAGGGTTTCGCGGGCGTCGAGAAACTTGATGAGCAGCGGAAAGCGACCGTCGACCAGCGGAGCCCGGCCGGTCAGGTCTGCGCCCCATTCCCGGACAAGCTCCGAAAGCGTCCGGCCTGGCAGGCCGCCGCGGACGACCGCGCTCTGGTCATCTTCCAGGTCGGCCAGTTCCCAGGACTCGCCGATGGGGCCGTCGTCCGGCAGGGTCTTGCCCAGCAGGCGGGCCAGTTCGCGGCCGCCCCAGAGCTTGGGCTTGAAGATCGGCGCGCAAATGACGGGTCCGACGGCCATGCCGCCGAGTGTAGCGGGGCGGGCGAGGGATGCGAACGGGTCGCTTGGAACCGTCGCCGTGAAGGCGCGGAAGTCGGCGGTTAGCCGGGATTCTTGGCCTTGAAGGCCTGATAGGCTTCGCAGCCCGAGGGGTCGCCGCAGCAGACGTCGCGGATGTAGTCGTGGTAGACGTTTGGTTCCTGGTTGATCTGCTTGCGCAGCGGGCACTTGAGCGCGATACGCGGCTTGCTGGTCCGGCCGTTGCCCAGAATCATCGACTGGATGTAGACCTGGTTCTTGCCGGCGAAGCACTGCATCTGCCGGTTGAACTGTTTCTCCAGCTCGGAGAGGTTGGCGGAGAGCTCCTCGTCAGTGATCGGCGGGACCGTGCCGTGGGCGTCCTTGTCGGTCTGAACCGCCCGGGAGAGGGCGCGGTCGAGCGTGGCCTGCTCCATCGGGTATTCGACAAAAACCGCGGCGCCGTGCTTCTTCGCGAGGGGCTCGAGCAGGCCGGTGCCCGCCGGCCCGGTGACGACCACCGGCACCTCGATGCGGCTGCGCTTCAGATAGCGCAGCAGATCAATCGCATCGAGTTTCTTCGTATCCAGCCCGGCGACGATGATCTCCGGGCGGAAGCTGCTGATCATCGTCATGCCCTTGGCCAGATCTTCGGCGCAGCGAACCTGGTGATGGACCCCGACGCGCCCCTCGATGAAGCGACGCGGGCCCTTGTCGTGATGAATCACAAGCACTCTGGCCATCAGGGGAAATCCGTCATGCAGGCCGCCGGGCGGCTGGTTGGTCGATCTTTTCCGTTGGGTTGCGCAAGCTGGGCAAAGCGGGCGAACCGATCATCCTGTCAATACGGTCCGATCATAGCGGTCGCGCGGGGTGAAATCAAACGAGGGCCTCACGCCGAAGGAGACGAGGAGCCGGCCTCATCCGCCAGCGATCGAAGGAATCGGAAGTCGAAGATTCCGGTGTTGTGCCCGTCGGACCAATGAAACTGGATCGCATAGTTTCCGACGAGGTTGGCGGATGTAACGTGTACGCCGCTTGGATCGGATTTGAGGATCGGCAGCAGCACGGTCGCCCGACTCTCACGCTCGGTGCGACAGGTAGCGCAGGGGCAGTGTTTGCGCAGCTGCGCCAGCGAGAACTCGCTGCGCCCGCCGTCTGACCAGTCGATGGTCAACCGCTGCGCCTTGATCTGTACCTTGATGTCCTTCGGCGTCGTGGCCGGGCCGGCTGGCTGAGCGGTCATGCGGATGGATCTCTCCTCAATCATGCGGGAAACCGTGGGGGCTCGCCGCGCAGCACGCGCAGCACGTCATCGACGACGTCGTTCATCGCCGCCAGCGACCGCCGCGTGCGCGAGGCGATGTGCGGCGTGAGCAGGGCGTGCGGCGCGTGCAACAGCGGATGCGTCGCGGGCGGCGGCTCTTCGTCGAACACATCGACCGCGGCGCCGCCCAGCCGCCCTTCCGTCAGTGCCTCGGCCACGGCGCCGGCATCGATCACCGGCCCGCGCGCCGTATTGATCAGCAGCGCCCCGCGGCGGAAGCGGGCCAGCGCTGTGCGGTCAATCAGCCCGTGGGTCTGCGTGGTCAGCGGCACGTGCAGGCTCACCGCGTCGCTCACGGCGTAGAGTTCGTCTTTCTCCATCGGCGTAGCAGGGAAGTCCGGCTCGCCGACGGGGATGATGTCGTTGTACACGACGCGCATCGCGAAGCCGCGCACACAGCGCCGTGCGACCGCGCGACCGATTCGGCCGAGCCCGACGATGCCGAGCGTCATCTCTGACAGCTCGCTGTCGCCGCCGAGCAACCGCGCGTCGGCGAAGCGGCCGCTGCGCAGCCACTGCTCGCCCGTGGTGATCCGCCGCGCCAGCGCAATCAGCAAGCCGACCGTCAGGTCCGCGACCGCTTCGGTGCTGGCCGCGGGGGTGTAGACGACCGGGATACCCCGATGGCGGGCGTGGTCGACGTCGATGTTGTCCAGCCCGACGCCACCGCGGCCGATGACCCGCAGCCTCGGCCCCGCGTCGATTACGCGGGCGGTCACCCGCGCGTGCGTACGAACGAGCAGTGCGTCCGCGTCCGCCACCGCCGCGCAAAGACCATCCTCGTTTGCGCTCTTCGGGCGAACCACCACCGCGGCGCGGCTCAGCTTCTCAGCCGCCGCGTCGGAGTAGCCTTCCGCGAGCACGATACGCCAAGGTCCGTCGGACATGCGGGGCGATGATGGGAATCGGGGCCGGGAGGGTCAAGGCGCGGCGCGCCTGACCGCCCCGCGCACAGGCTTCATTCGGGGCATGGACGCGAGGCGCGGATACGCCCGGCCACCGTCACCCGATCGGCCGTGCCCAGAGGAAAGCGAGCAGGAACGCCAGCACCGCCGCGGCCATCAGCCAGAACCGGCGGTGGGATCCGACTCGCCAGTGTCTACTGTCGAGGACGTGTCCCATGAGTCGAGCCCCCGTTGCTCCTGCCTGTGTCGCCACAGCGTGCACCGCGGCAATCCGGGCAGACAGACGGTGGTTCGGCCCTCGCCCCCGTGCGGTGAGGGCCTCTATCTATAGTATACCCCGCAACTTCCCGATCGACGGCGCTTCGGGCCCGATCATGCTGTACTATCCCGCCGTGGCACCAGACAGGGCCTCCGGCTATGATCGGGCCGTCATGTCGTCCGACCCCTACCTGGCCATGCTTGAAGCAGCAACGGAACTCTGCCTTCGCGCGGAGCCGCTGATCGCGGCGGGCCGGGCCGGGGGCGGAGAGGCGTCCTTTAAAGCGGATGAGAGCGTGGTCACCCCGACCGACCACGCCGTCCAACGGATGATCCTCGCGGAAATCGCCACCCGATTCCCCGGCCATGCGGTCGCGGCCGAGGAGAGCCTCGCCCACCCGACGGCCCACGCCGATCGCCGCACGGCCCGGTTTTGCTGGGCTGTAGACCCGCTCGACGGCACGCGTAACTTCGTCGCCGGCCTGCCCTGCTACTCGACGTCGATCGCGGTCCTGGAGGAGGGACGGCCGGTGGTGGCGGCGGTGTACGATCACAACATTCACTGGCTCTTCGCCGCCCGCCGAGGAGGGGGTGCGACCCTGAACGGCCGTCGGATCGTCCTCGCGGGCGTGCCGGGGCCCGGCGATCGACTGGTCGCCTTGTCCTCTAGCAAGAGCCGGTTCACCGTAGCGGTGGCGCGGGCCTGGAGCGCGGAGGAGGGGCTGGTGCTCCGGAATCTGGGCTCGACGGCCCTGCACCTGGCACTCGTGGCCAGCGGCGGACTCGATGCGGCCCTGTGTACCAAATGCAAGATCTGGGACATCGCCGCGGGCGCGCTGCTCGTGACCGAGGCGGGCGGGATGGTCACCACGCCGGAGGGGGGAGACCCCTTCCCCTTCCTGCCGGATCAGCCGCTGACGGGCGACCTGCCGGTGCTGGCGGGCGGGCCAGCGATCCATACCCGTCTACTGGCCGGCCTCCGCGACCTGCCCTAGCGGCCCCGCGGCCGCCCCCTCCAGCCCCCGTGGCACGGCCGTTCGGCCACCAGCCCCCACGTTGCACGGCCGTAGTGCCATGGCCGCCTCCGTGGCACGGCCGTAGTGCCGTGGCAGCTCACGTGGCACGGCCTTCCAGGCCGAGCTCCCGGGCCCCCGCCGCCGGAACGAAAACGCACGGGCTGGAAGCCCGTGCCACGGTGCAGACGGCCGGCTGGGCGGCAGGCTTAGCGCGGATCGGGCCGGATCGGCCTTGCGTGGGCGGGGGGGTAGCGTTAGATTGTCGGCCACGCGGAGCTCCATCCCGCAGGGGCTTTCGTAAGTGTATTTGATTCAGAATCTTGCAAGGCCCGACGTGTGGGACGGGTGAAGAGGCTGGCCCCATGGCGCTGACGGCTGAACTGAAGTCCGGGATCATCACCAAGCACCGCGCTCACGACAAGGATACCGGCTCGCCGGAGGTCCAGATCGCCCTGCTCACGGGTCGCATCCAGGAGCTGACCGAGCACCTCAAGACGAACAAGAAGGACCACGCGTCCCGTCGTGGGCTGCTGAAGATGGTCGGGCGGCGTAACAGCCTGTTGAAGTATCTGCGGGACTCGAATCGGGCTCGGTACCAGACGATTATCGCGTCGCTGGGTCTGCGCAAGTAGCGCACCCGGCCGCGGCCGACCCCGTCGGAAACAAGAGTGCATCGGTGTATCGGTTCGCCCGGAAGAAGGGACCCGGGCGGGGAAACAATCCGCGCCAAACCCGGCGCGGAGGTCGTTGCGTTTCGTCTTCTGCGGACTCCTCCCTCGCGACGGGCCGGCGACAGGCATTTTGAGTAGGACAACATGGCGTTTCATTTCGTAGAACGGGAAATCGGCGGACGGACTCTACGCATCGAAACCGGCAAGCTGGCGCGTCAGGCGGCCGGCGCGGTGCTGGTGAAGTATGGCGAGACAGTGGTGCTGGCGGCGGCGGTGACCGGCCCGCCGCGTGAAGGCATCGACTTCTTCCCCCTCACGGTCGACTACCGCGAGAAGACCTACGCCGCGGGCAAGTTCCCCGGCGGCTTCTTCAAGCGCGAGGCACGCCCCACGAACAAGGAAATCCTGACCATGCGGATGATCGACCGCCCCATGCGGCCGCTCTTCCCCGCGGGGTTCAAGGATGAGGTGCTCATCCAGGCGATGGCCCTCGCCTATGACGGCGAGAACGATCCGGACTTTTGCGCCATGGTCGGCTCAGCCGCGGCGGTCGCCGTGTCGCAGATCCCCTACGAGGGGCCCAGCGGCGCCTGCCGCATCGGCTACATCGACGGCGACTACGTCGTCAATCCGACCCGTGAGCAGATGGAATTCTCGACCATGGAAATGGTCGTCGCGGGCCATTTCGACGCGGTCAACATGATCGAAGTCGGCTCCCGCGAAGTCTCCGAAGAAATCGTCGCCGAGGGCATCGCCCTGGCTCACCGCACGATCATCCAGATCTGCGAGATGATCCAGGAGCTCACCGCCAAGGCCGGCAAGCCCAAGGAGTGGACCCCGCCGCCGCCGACCGACGAACTCAAGGCCGAGCTTCGCAAGAAGTACGAGTCGGGGCTGCGCAAGGCGCGCAACATCTCGGGCAAGAAGGATCGCTACGCCGCCGTCAACGAGATCTTCAAGGCCGCCAAGGCCGAGTACTTCCCCGCCGACGCCGATCCGAAGACCGTCCACACGTGGGGCGTGGTCAAGGATCTGCTCGACGCCATCGACGGCGAGCTGCTCGCCGAGCAGGTCATCAAGGAAGGCCGCCGCTCCGACGGCCGCGGCTGTCCGGACCTTCGCGAGCTGTCTTCCGAGGTCGGCGTGCTCCCGCGGGTGCACGGCTCGGCCCTCTTCCAGCGCGGCGAGACGCAGTCGATCTGCGTGGTCACGCTGGGCACCGGCCGCGATGAGCAGGTGGTCGACGGGCTCGAAGAGGAGTATTCCAAGAAGTTCATGCTCCACTACAACTTCCCCCCGCTCTGCACGGGCGAGGTGAAGCGCGTGGGCGCCACGAGCCGCCGCGAGATCGGCCACGGCAACCTCGCCGAAAAATCGCTGGAGGCCGTGCTGCCCTCGCCGGACAAGTTCCCCTACACCATCCGCCTCGTGTCGGAAATCATGGAGTCGAACGGATCGAGTTCGATGGCCTCGGTGTGCGGCGGCTGCCTCGCGCTGATGGACGCCGGCGTGCCGATCCGTCAGCCCGTCGCGGGCATCTCGATCGGCATGTTCGAGCACAAGGGCCAGCGCAAGCTGGTCGTCGACATCCTCGGCGAGGAGGATCACCACGGCGAGATGGACTTCAAGGTCGCCGGCACCGGCCGCGGCATCACCGGCGTGCAGCTTGACCTCAAAGGTCGCGGCCTGCCGCATGACCTGATCGTCGAAACGCTGGAGCTCGCCAAAGTCGCCCGCGGGCAGATCCTGCATCACATGCTGGGCACGCTGTCCAAGCCGCGCAAGGCCATCAGCGAATTTGCCCCGCGCATCCTCACCATCAAGGTCGATCCGGAAAAGATCGGCAAGATCATCGGCCCGGGCGGCAAGGGCATCCGCGGCATCGAGGCGGAGTCCGGCGCGAAGGTCGACATCGAGGACGACGGCACCGTCACGGTGGCCTGCCTCGACTCGGCCGGCGCGGCCCGCGCCCTCGAGATGATCGAGGCCGTCACCGCCGAACTGAAGATCGGCAAGATCTACCCCGGCAAGGTCGTGAGCATCAAGGACTTCGGCTGCTTCGTCGAAGTCGCTCCCGGCCAGGAAGGTCTGTGCCACATCAGCGAGCTCGACCCCGGCTACGTCAAGTCGGTGGGCGACGTGGTGAAGATGGGCGACAAGATCCGCGTCAAGGTGCTCCTCATCGACGACCAGGGCCGCGTGAAGCTTTCGCGCAAGGCCGCCATGGCGGAGGAGGAAGGCACCGACGAGGGAAAAGCCAGCGACCGCCCGCGTGACCGTGACGAGGCGGTCGTCTGACGACATGTCTGACTGAAGATTACCCGGCCTGCCCGCCCCGCTGATCACGCGGGGCGGGCGGGGCCGGTCTCGTGGCTTTCGTCCCGGGGAAGGAAGCCAAGGGCTGCGACGGATCGGACAGCTCTATCGTCCGTCGCTCTGGATGCCTGTTGCAGTCCGGGCATGGCGCCCGCCTCCGCCGAGTCGTTTTCGGCGTACGGGGCGACAGGCGCGTGCCGCCACAAGGCCGGTGCGGCGAGCCGCCCGTCCTGTCGGCGCGCGCCCATCACCTCGGAATCGGGCCCCGCCCGGAGCACTTCCGGGAGTGGTCGTCATGGCTCACGGTGTGGTCAAGTGGTTTGACGCCCGCAAGGGGTTCGGCTTCATCACCGGGCTCGCGGGCGGGCAGGACATCTTCGTTCACTACTCCGCCATCGAGGGCGAGGGCTTCCGCAGCCTGCGCGAGGGCGAAGAGGTGGACTTCGAGCTGGCCGACTCGGACAAGGGGCCACAGGCGCAGCACGTCAAGCGGGCCGCCCCCGAGCCATAGCCGACGCGAAGCCCGGCGCAGGCGGCGGAGGCGACGCCCGCTCATCGGCGGGTCCGCGCCCCCCCTACCCCACCACCGCGACCGGGTTGCCGCTTTCGTCGATCGCCACGAACACCACCTGCGCCTGCGTCACGTGCACGACCAGGTCGGGGTCAGACCGTCGCATCGCCGTCACCCGCAGCTCGATCGAGATGCTCGTCCGCCCGATCTTCTTCGTCTCTGCGTAGATGCTCAGCACGTCCCCCACGTACACCGGCTGGTGAAACTCCACCTCCTTGAAGCACACCGTCACATAGCGATGGTGCGCCTGGCGGATCGCCTCGATGTAGGCCGCCTGGTCGATGAGCGAGAGGAGCACGCCGCCGAAGATCGTCCCGTCGGCGTTGGTATCGCGGGGCATCATGACCACGCGGATCGCCGGCTCGGTGGAGGGCGGCCGCGGCGTGGCGGAGTGCGGCGAAAAGGGCGGCCCGGATTTCGCGGCGCCGCGCGTCTCCGATGCTGACTTCGCCTTCCCGCCTCCAGTCGTCGACTTCTTCTTCATGAATGAGACTTCCCGCACAGGGCTCAGTTCTTCCGCCGCATCGGGCTACGCGATCACGGCCTCGATCACCGCCGACAGGCCCGCAACCAGCCCAACCACCGCCGACAGCGGCACCAGCCACCAGCCGAGCGGCCAGCGGTGGCGATAGAGCCGGTGAAGGTGATGCAGGTATCGGCCGACCTCGCCGGCGCCCAGCTTGCTCTCGCCCGCCGCCCGCGTGCCGAAGGCGATGGGCACCTCGCCCGGCCGCCGGCAACCCGCCTTCACGTACACCTCCAGCGCGATCTTGAACCCGAGCGGGCTCAGGTCGCGCGCCGCCCGCACCGCCTCGCGCCGCACGGCGAAAAAGCCTGACATCGGGTCGGACAGAGGCGTGAGCGGGCGGGCGAGCAGCCCGGCAAAAAGGCTCATCATCCGCCGGTGCCAGGGCCAGCCCTCGGCGAGGCTGCCCCCCGCCGCGTAACGTGTCGCGATGACGAAGTCGGCGCCGCCGCGCAGGGCGGCCACGAGCTGAGGAATCGCCTCGGGGGGGTGCTGCAGATCGCCGTCCAGCACGACCAGCATTTCGTGGTTCGCCTCGGCGAAGCCGCGAAGCACCGCGCTGGACAGCCCGCGCTCGTCGCGACGCACCACGACACGCACGGGATAGCGCCCGGCCAGCTCGGCCACCGCTTCCTCCGTGCCATCGCGCGAGTTGTCGTCGACGATGATCAGTTCGCCCTCGAGCCCCGCCTCTGCCAGCGCCGCGAAGACGCGCTCGGTCAGCGGCCGGATGTTGGGCCCCTCGCGAAAGGCAGGCACGATCACCGAGACGCGCATGGGCTCGGACAACATGCGGGAGATGATAGTTCGGGGAGGGCCCGATGCCTACGAGCGGCGACGGGTGGCCCGCGTCAGACCGGCGTCGCCGCGGGGCGACGGCCGAACAGCAGAAACGCCACCGCGGCCAACCCGGCGGAGAGCCCCATGATGAGCGGCCGCGTCGCCGGATCGCAGAACAGGCGGTCGAGCGCCGGGTCGGGCCAGACCGGGTCCACCTCGATCGGCGGCACCGGCGGCTCGGACACAAGGTCCGCAGGAATCATCGACGACGGCTCAATCGAGCCGAGCTCGACATGCTCTTCGTCGGCGTAGCGCAGCCCGAGGTCGCGCTGCGCCAGCCGGGCCACGGCCCCGGCGTCGCTGGTCATGGCCTCGAGCACGCGCTGTTCGCGGTCGACGCGCTCCTGAAGCACGCGGACGCGCTCGGCCGACGCCCGCTCGGCCAGTTCCAGCGATTGCAGGTGACGCCATTCCGGCAGCAGCACGCAGGGGGTGAAGCCCGCCAGCGCCATGCCGAGCAGCAGCCAGTAGACGATCGCTCCGCCGATCCCCGGGACTTCGCGGGCGGGACGCGGGTGGGTTGGTGCGGCGCTGGCCATGCGATGAAGACAATCCAATCGGCGGCCCGACGGTGCGCCGGGCCGCGTGCGAGTTACTTGTTCCAGTACGTCCCGCCGTACTCCGCCGAATCGCCCAGGTGGTCCGCGATGCGGAGCAGCCGGTTGTACTTCGCGACGCGGTCGGTCCGGCAGGGACTGCCGGTCTTGATCTGTCCCGCGTTGGTGGCCACGGCCAGGTCAGCGATAAAGGTGTCCTCGGTTTCGCCGCTGCGGTGGCTGATGACCGCGGTCCAGCCGTGGCGGGTGGCCATGTCGATGGCGGCGAAGGTTTCGGTCAGGGTGCCGATCTGGTTGACCTTGATGAGAATCGAGTTGCCCGCGCCGGACTCGATGCCCTGCTTGAGCCGGGTGGTGTTGGTGACGAACAGGTCGTCGCCCACGAGCTGCACGCGGTCGCCCAGCTTGCGGGTCAGCCCCTGCCAGCCCTCCCAGTCGTTCTCGGCCAGGCCGTCCTCGATGCTGCGGATGGGGTACTTGTCGCACCAGCCCGCCCAGAAGGCGGACAGTTCCTCGGCGCTGACGCTCCGCTTTGGATCGGACTTGAAGAAGCTGTATCTGTTGGTGCGGGCGTCGTACATCTCGCTGGTCGCGGGGTCGAGGGCGATGAAGATGTCCTGCCCCAGCGAATAGCCCGCCGCTTCGACCGCCTTGGCGATCACCTCGATCGCCTCGTCGTTGCTCTTCAGGTTCGGGGCGAAGCCGCCCTCGTCGCCGACGTTGGTGTTGTAGCCGCGCTCCTTGAGCACTTTCTTGAGGGCGTGAAAGACCTCGGCCCCCATCCGGACGGCCTCGCGGAAGTCAGGCGCCCCCCACGGCTGGATCATGAATTCCTGGAAGTCGACATTGTTGTCGCCGTGACGGCCGCCGTTGAGGATGTTGAACATCGGCACGGGCAGGACATGCGCCCGCGGCCCGCCGAGGTAGCGGAACAGCGGCAGCCCCACCGACTGGGCGGCGGCCTTGGCCGTGGCCATCGACACCGCCAGGATCGCGTTGGCCCCCATGCGGCTCTTGTTGTCCGTGCCGTCGAGTTGAATCATCGCCCGATCGACATCCTCCTGGTCGAGCGCGTCGAGCCCGATGACCGTCGAGGCGATGTCGTCGTTGACGTGCTCGACCGCGCGGGTCACCCCCTTGCCGCCGTAGCGGGCGGTGTCGCCGTCGCGGAGTTCGACCGCCTCGTGCTCGCCGGTGGACGCGCCGGAGGGGACAGCCGCCTCGCCGAGCGACCCGTCCTCGAGCACCACGACCGCCTCGACCGTCGGGTTGCCGCGGGAGTCGAGCACTTCCCGGCCGTACACTTGTGCGATTGCAGTAGTCATCGTGGACCTCCGCGCCGACGCGGGCGCGCACTGGGGTTTTATCGGCCTGTCCGGATGAAATCCTGCAGGGCCAACGTTGCCGCGCACTATAGACCGGCGACAGGGCGGGTCAAGAAACCGCCGGTCGGGGGCGGTCGCGCGGCGGGTTTGGTTTGGTGATCGGTGAGCCTGCCGCTATTATCGAAGCTCGGGGGACCGCACCGGTCATCGAGGGGGCTCAGGCCACCAGGGCGCGACGCAAGGCTCAGGCGGCGGCAGCCGGTCTTCGGCACCAACGCGGTCGGGTCGTTTCGAATCAAACCTGTTTGGAGTCACCGGCAGACAGCCTGCGCTCCGCGCCTGCGGAACGGGAGGGAGATACCCTGACCCGCCGGCGACTCCGCCCACACACTCTCCCCATAGGAGTACTGCACGATGAACGACGCAGCGATCGGCGCCGCACACCGGAGAACCCGATGCCTCCGCGGCCCGCTGACGATGGGGTTGGTGCTGGTGGCGAGCCTGGCGGCCGCCTCCACGGCCGCGCTGGCCGCGGCGGGGCAGGCGGACGAACTCAAGATCGTTCGCTATCGCGATACCGGCCTCGCCCGGCTGATTGCCGCGGAGCCGGGCGGCGAGATCGCCGTTCCGGTGCCCGCGGGCAAGGGCAAGGCCGACGCCCTCGACTTCCTGCGCGCCCACGGTCACCACTTCGGCGTGACCGACCCCGTGAACCAGCTCGTCGACATCAAGGCCGAGGTCGACAACCTCGGCTGGACGCACACGACCTTTCAGCAGGTCCACGAGGGGATCGAGGTCTTCTCCGGCCTGCTGAAGGTGCACCAGAATGCGCGCGGCGTGTTCGTGTCGGCCAACGGCGTGTTCCGCGTGATGCCGGACAAGCTCGATATCGCCGAGGGCCTGACGGCCGAGGCGGCCGCGGCCATCGCGATGACCGATGAGGAAGTCCGGACGTGGACCTCGGCCGTCGTGCACGAGTCGCGGCTGGTGATCGTCGATCCCGGCTGGTACGGCGACGCAGCGATCGGGCCGCAGCTCGCCCATCACGTGGTGATGGCCGACCTCGACAGCGGCGCGACGATCGGCTTTTTCATCGAGGCCCGCGCGGGCGAAGTGCTCGACCGCTGGAGCATGACCCACGCCCTCAAGGTCCGCGAGATCAGCGACGGCATGGGCAGCAGCAACCTGCCCGGCCTGCTGGTGCGCAGCGAGGGAGACAGCTTCTTCGGATCGTTCGACGTCGACGCGGCCTATGACTACTACGGCGACGTATACGACTACTTCTTCCGGGCGTTCGGTCGTGACAGCATCGACGATGCCGGCCTGCCCATGCGGGCGACGGTCAACTCGACGGCGCCGCCCTGCCCCAACGCGGTGTGGAGCGGGTCGCTGCTGCGGATGGTCTTCTGCGACGGCATCGTCAGCGACGACGTCGTCGGCCACGAGCTGACCCACGGCGTCACGCAGTTCACGGCGAACCTGATCTATCAGAACCAATCCGGACAGCTGAACGAATCGTTCTCCGACGTGTTCGGCGAGCTGGTGGACCTGTTCAACGGCGACGCCGGCTTCGCCGGCTCACCGCCCGGACCGGTATGGCCCAGCCATCTCACCGGCCCCGGTCTCGACAACCCGAACAACCTGCGCACGGGGTGCAGCCCCGAGCCGGACAACCCCGACGGCTATCGCTGGCTGATGGGCGAGGACCTGGCCGCCTTCAACGGCCACATCCGTGACATGTGGTCGCCCCCATGCAAAAACCACCCCGACCGCGGCAACAGTGTGTTGCAGACCTGCCCCGGCCAGGACGCCGGCGGCGTCCACAGCGGCAGCGGCGTGCCCAATCACGCCTTCGCCATGGTCACCGACGGCAAGGCGTTCAACGGATACACCGTCGCGCCGATCGGACCGATCAAGGCCGGCGCGGTGTGGTATCGCGCGCTGACCGTCTACCTGACAGTCAGCAGCGACTTTGAGGATGCCTACTTCCTGATCAACCAGGCAGCCGCCGATCTGATCGGGACTTTTCCGAATGATCCCCGAACCGGCCTGCCCATCGCGTCCGCCTTTACGGCGTCGGATGCGCAGCAGGTTGACCTCGCCCTGCGCGCGACCGAGATGGACGGCCCCGGTTCGTGCGGCAGCAACGACGACGTCATCAGCCCGGCCGCTCCGCCGGTTTGCCCGTCGCAGGCGATGATCTTCGAGGATGACTTCGAGGGCTCTGTCGCGGGCTGGACGCTGACCAACTCGGCGCCGCCGACGCCCTACAACTGGGCGGTGACGGCATCCGCACTGCCGTTGGGCCGCGCGGGCAAGGCCTTTTTCTGCCCGACGCTGAATGTCGGCAACTGCGGATCGCAGAATGAGTCGGCCGTCCACTCGCTGACCAGTCCGCCGATCGCGCTGCCGCCGGGGGTTCAGTTCCCGCGGCTGTCGTTTGCACACTACATCAACGTGGAAGGACTCTGGGACGGCGGCACGGTTCGCGTTCGCGTGAACAACGGCGCCTGGCAGTCGATTCCGCATAGCGCCTGCATGTTCAATCAGTACAACGCCCGCCTCAACACGGTGGGCCAGTCCAGCACCAACCCGCTGGCGGGCCTGCCCGGTTTCACCGGCGGCGGCACGCTCTGGGGCACGACCATCATCGATCTCTCCGCCTTCGCGACCGGCGGCGACACCGTCGAGATCCGCTTCGACCTCGGCAAAGACGGTTGCACGGGCACGGTCGGCTGGTATGTCGACGACGTGCGCGTGTACGACTGTGCCGCCTGCGACGGCGGCGCTTCGCCCGACGATCGCACGCTGCGGTTCTCCGCAGTGTCCGGGCCGCTGGGCAATATCGGCGCCGGATCGCCGCAGTCCTTCGTCCTCAACGGACCGCCGACGGCGGTCGGCGACGTGCGCATGATCGTCACCGCCGTGGCCGACATGTCGAGCTCGAGCGAGTTCATTGACATCAGCATCAATGGCACCGCCGTGGGCAGCGTGTTCAACAGCGGCGGCACCGATTGTCCCTCCACGCCCGACAGGGCGGAGATCATCGTGCCCGCGGCCGCGTACAACCTCGCGGTCGCCGGCGGCGACGCGACGATCACGCTGACCGCGACGCCCGACGTCACCCCGACGCCGAATCTCAACAACTGTCGCAGCCAGTCCTACGCAATCGTCGCCGTCAGCTACGCACGCGAAGACTGCAACGCGAACGCCGCGGTCGACGCCTGTGAGACCGACTGCAACGACAACGGCCAGCCCGACGAGTGCGACATCGACGCCGGCGAGCCCGACGCGGACACCAACGGGATTCCCGACGTGTGCGAAGTTGGCGCCTGCTGCCGCGGCGGCGCGTGCACGGTGGAGAATGTCTCGACCTGCGTCGACGGCTTCGCCTGCAACGTGAACGTGTTCTTCGCCAACGCATGCGGCTTGCTTCCGGGCGGATGCTGCTTCGGCGACACCGACGGCAACGGCCTGGTCAACGCGGCGGACCGCGGGTTTGTCTCAGCCAACGTGGGGGAGACCGATCCGGAGCTGGTGTGCGCCTACGACATGGACGGTAACGGCGCGATCAACGCCGCCGACCGCGGCTTCGTGTCAGCCAACGTGGGGCTCTGCTCACCGCTGCCCGACTACCAGAACGGCAGCGGGCTCAACAACGGAGCGCCTGACCCGCGCTTCGGCAGTGCACAGTTCCTCGGTTTCGGCACCGACTGTGGCGGCGGCTGTCCGTAGCGCGTTTCGCAGCGACGAATCGCCCGGACGAGAAAACCCGTCCGTCGCGCCGGGTATGGCGCGGCGGACGGGTTTCATTTTTCGCGTTTGGCGGTGCGCGGCCTAGCGAAGTGTCTGCTCGGAGAACGTCTTGACGAACGCCGCGTTGTCGGCGTGTTTGCTCATCGATTCGAGCAGCGCCTCCATCGAGCGGACCGGTTCGCGGCCGATGAGCTTGCGGCGCACGTGATGAGACACCGCCAGCTCCGCAGGAGTGAGCAGCAGGTCTTCCTTGCGCGTGCCGGACGAGGGCAGGTCGATGGCGGGCCACAAACGTCGGTTCGCCATCTCGCGGTTGAGCATGATCTCCATGTTGCCGGTGCCTTTGAACTCGTTGAAGATCACCTCGTCCATCCGGCTGCCCGTCTCAATCAGCGCGGAAGCGATGATCGTCAGCGAGCCGCCGTCTTCGACGTTTCGCGCCGCGCCGAACATCGCCTTGGGTTCGGCCAGCGCGCGGACATCGAGCCCGCCCGACATCGTGCGACCGCTCGTGCGCACCGCCGCGTTGAACGCGCGGCCCACGCGGGTCAGCGAGTCAAGCAGCATCACCACGTCGCGCCCCGCCTCGACCATGCGCTTCGCCTTGGCGATGACGAGCCGCGCAAGCCTCACGTGGCTCGCCGTGTCTTCGTCGTTGCTGCTGGCGATGACCTCGCCGCGGACGTTGCGGCGCATCTCGGTCACCTCTTCCGGACGCTCGTCGATGAGCAGGACGATCATGTAGCAGTCGGGGAAGTTCTCGGCGACGGCGTGGGCCATCTGCTGAAGCAGAACCGTCTTGCCGGTGCGCGGCGGCGCGACAATCAGGCCGCGCTGCCCCAGGCCGATGGGCGTGAGCAGGTCGATGATCCGCATCGGCATCGGACCGCCGGGCGTTTCGAAGGTCAGTCGCCGACGCGGGTCGATCGCGGTCAGTTCGTCGAAGGGCTTGCGCTCCATGCGTTCGGCGGGGGGAAGGCCGTCCACGGACACCAGCTCGGCCACCTGGGCCCCCGGCTTGCCGGCGGCCGATCCGTTGCGGAGCACGGCCTCGACCGTCTCGCCCCCGCGCAGCGCCGCGGCTCGGCAGAGCTTCTCCGGCACGACCGGATCGGCGGGGCGGACCCGATAGTGAACCGCCTTGTCGCGGAGGCGACCGCCGCCGCCCTTTTCCAGTTCCAGTGTTCCGACGACCGTGGTCTGGGTCTGGTCCATGGGTGTTCCCGGCCCCGGCGGGGGGAGCGCACCGGCCGCAGACACCGCGGCGGGCTTCCACCCGTGGGTCGATATAACTTTCGTATTCTTCAGCTTTTACAGTCACAAGCGCCCGGTCGGACGGGAGAGGCTGACCGGACGCGCCCGCGCTGGAAGCATCAAGGCTACCCGAAACCGCCGGCCGCGCCGAGACCGGGCGGCAACATTCGCCGGTAGGGGGCTTGCCTCCGTCCGCGGGGAATTCTTGCATTGGTCCGCGGGCGGAACTAGAATTCCGCCCTGATCGGTCCGGATCAGCCCGGCGATGGACCTCGGCGCGGAGGTCGAGCCTGCGGTCTGATCTGCGAACCGAAGATGCGAAACTGCCGGCGGTCGGCAGGCTTCCGCATCCATCGCGATCCGTCATATCGCGAGACATGATCGACCGGGGCTGTGGCCGCGGCCTTGGCGGGCGCGACCGTGTTCGCACGGCGACGCTCGTCAAATCCACGAGTAGCCTGGCAGATCATGGTGGGAGTTTGCGGATCGGCGCACAGGCCGATGTCCGTTTTTTCCAGTCTGGAGGAAATGCAGATGACCAAGATCGTTCGTTCGAAGAAGACCCTCGCCCTTCTGGCGACCTGCGGGTTCATGTTCCAGTTCGGCGGCTGCCTCGGCCCGATTCAGAGCTGGGCGGTGAAGGGCTTCGGTTGGCAGCTGGGTTCGCTCCCGGCGCAGGCTGTGTATGACCTGTTCATCCAGCCGATCATCGACGACACGCTGGGCGGCGGCGGCGAGGAGGCCTAGTCTCCTTCCCCGTCAGCGGCTTACGCGATCGCACCAGTGTGCGTCCCGCCGGGCCGCCCGACAGCGCTGTGAATTTCGCTGGCGGCGAGGCTTTTCCACAAGCCCCCACTCAGGGGGCCGACGGAGGGGTCTCGCCGCCTCGCTTCTTGCCGGACCCCGATCTCGCTGCCCGATGACCTGCCCGACGGGCCAACCGGAGGAGCCGGCAAGTCCCTGTCACTACACTGCTTGCGAGTCGGCGCAGAATCTGCACATCGGCGCCACCGCGGGCTTGGCAGGGTCGCAGTCGGAGCGGATCGGGCGGGCCGGAGCGCGACGAGTCCGCCCGCGGCCCCGCGCGGAAACTATTTTCCTCTTGACATCGGCATGGATTTCGACGATTGTCCCCCCCCGAGTTTCGCGAATGCAGCGGAGGCCCCGCCAGGCGGCCTTCACAGCGCTGCGGGAGTCGATTTCGCAGATTCGCGGAAAAGAATGCTAATGCCGTTTTCGGGCAGCGCCCGATAATGGCCTAAAGATTTGCGGAAGTCGTGGCGCGGCGTACCGTGAATCTGGTCGGAAGGTGCAGCGGTTCAGAGTTCTGTGGCGCGGAACCGGCGTTTGTCCTGCACCTGTAGTTCGCGGTAACGCATGGAGCTGTCCGTCCGACCGGCGCGGTCTTTGGGCGGGTGGTCATCCGAACGAATCTCACGACGGTTTGCCTAGTACGATTTCGAGTCGCCGCGCGTGGCGGTGCTCGTCGGCGGTCCGACCGTCTGTCACGGCGGACTTTTTCAGGTTGTAGATCGCAACCCGCACTGCCACGCGTGTTGAGCGGGTTGGATCGAGTTTTTTGAAGGAGATTGTCTGATGCGCAAGAATACGCTCAAGGTCGCCATGGTCGGGCTTCTGGCCGGCACCGTCTTCCAGTTCGGCTGCCTCAACATCGGTGGCCTGTGGAAGTCCTTCATCACGGCCGCCCCGATCTACGCCCTGATGGAGTTCGTCCTGGACAACGACGGCGTCTTCGACCTGTTCGAGGACGGCAACGTTGCCGCCGCTGAGTAGTTCTCTGAACTACCCACGGCTCGCCCGGGGCCGCGTGGGCGCCGCTTGACGGCTGCTGACCGGCTTGGGTGATCCGCAACATTCGGCGAGGCCGGTGGATTCCACCGGCCTCGTCATTTTTTACCCCTGCGCGGGAGCCGCCAGGTCGAGCGGCGTGCGCAGCGTGAGCCGCCCCCCCTTGGACTCGACCTCCGCCCCCCCGACCTGCGGATCGTGGGGGAACGCCAGCCTCACCGTCCCCCGCTCGCAGAGCCGGGCGATCTGCTCCTTCTCCGCGATCGTCCGCAGCGGCTCCACGTCGTAAGCCATCACCCAGGGAAGGGCCAGGTGGTGGCTGGTCGGGATGACGTCGCCGGTGAACAGCAGCCCAGGCCCGCCCGGCTCGCCGAAGATCGGCAGGAGTTGGCTCGGGGTGTGGCCGCTGGAAACGAACCACTCGACTCCGGGGATGGCCGAACCCGGGGTATCCCCTTCGACGAAGCTCAGAACACCGGCGTCCGTCAGCGCCTCGAAATCGCGCGCCAGGAAGGAAGCCCTGTCCTTCAGGTAGGGGCGAGCGGCGTGCTCCCAGTGGCGTCGATGGATCCAGTGGCGGGCCCGCGGATAGCGGAGGACTGTCTCGCTGCCCGGAGCCCCCGCCCAGTCGGTCAGCCCGCCGTTGTGGTCGAAGTGCAGGTGGGTGACCACGACATCGGTCACGTCATCCGCGGTCCGGCCCACGGCCCGGAGCGCCTCTCCGACCGCGTCCGGCCGCACCTCCACCGCGTATCGTTCCGCCTCGTTCGGCGTCCACTTCGTCCCCGCCCCGGTGTCCACGAGGATCAGACGGGCGCCGCCGCGCTCCACAGCCAGCAGCGTCCTCATCGCCAGGAGGATGCGGTTGAGCGGATCGACGTCGCATTTGGGCTCCCAGAGCACCTTGGGCACCACGCCGAACATCGCCCCGCCGTCGAGGCGGAGCCGGCCGGTCACTACCGAGCAGATGTCGAATCGGCCGACGGAGATCACGCCCCTACTCTACCGGCGGATCGTGAAGGGACGAAGCACGGGCGGGGGTGAGCGAGTCGCCGCATTTGAGAGCCGGTCGCGGCGCCGGTACGCTGAGACGCCGCCGGAGCCGGCCGGTGTGGAATCCGCCCCCCAGGAGTCTGCTTTGCCGTCCGCGACCACCGCCATTCCGCCCGACGGGCCGGCCGCGCCGCCCGACGACGCCGCGCTGCACGCCACCCTGACCGGCTGGGAGCGCCTGTCGCTGGGAGCGATCCGCCTGGCGATTACGGGGCTGCTGCGGGTGCTGAGTCTCGGGGGGCTGTACCGCTTCGGTCGGGCCTTCGGCACCATCGAGTACCTGATCAACTACCGTCGGCGGCAGCGGTTTGCCGCGGCGATGCGCGAGATCATCGGGCGCGAGCCCTCCCCCGCCGAGCGTCGGCGGGAGACACGGGAGTTCTTCTGTCGCAGCCGCTGCGACCGCATGTTCTACCTCGTGCTTGATTGCCTCTCGCCGCGGCGGGCGGAGAAGCTCTTCACCATCGCGAACCGCGACGTGCTCGACGCGTGCCTGTCTCGCGGGCGCGGGGCGTACATCGCCCTGTCACACAACGGTCCGCACCACGTGGCCGCGGCGCTGTTCGCCATGTGCGGCTATCGCATCGCCGGCGTCCGCGATCGGCGCGAGGGTGCGCTGCGCCGGTACATCCAGGCGCGGCTCGATCAGCAGGGGCGCACGCAGCACCGGATGCGCGTGCTCTACGCAGACAGCTTCGCGCGGCAGATCTACCGCTGCTTCGAGGACGGCTACGTCGTGGGCAGTGCGATCGACATCGGCCGCGTGCGCGACCCGCGCCAGCGCTACGAAACCGTGGACATGTTCGGCCGGCCGCAGCTCTTTCTGACCGGGCCGATCCGGATCGCGCTGCGCTGCCGCGCGCCGGTGATCGAGGGGCTGCTTGTTCCCGAGCCGGGGTTTCGCTATCGCTTCGAAGTGCGGAGCGTGCTGATCGACCCGGAGACGATGACCGACGAAGATGTTGCCGTTCGCCGCGGGGTCGAGAGGTTCGCCCGAACAATCGAAGATCATCTGCGCAGAAACCCACACCAGGTGAGCCGCGTGTAAAGCGGGCCGCGGCGCGATGTGAAAAGCCGGAGCAACAGGCGGACCGAACCGCCGGCCAGTAGAAGGAGGATCCGTGATGCGAAACAGGTTCATTCTCGTGTGTTGCGCGATGGGGTGGGCGGCGGGCTGCGGCGAGCCGCGGCGCGAGGCCGACAGCCAGCGGGCAGCGGCCCCGTCCGCCGGCGCCATCGCTGCCGCCTATCGCGAGACGGCCGACCGCATCATCGGGGCGACGCTGGCGCAGAACAATTCCTGGCAGAAGTTGCAGGAGCTTTGCGACGGGATCGGCCACCGGCTCTCCGGCTCGCCACAGATGGCGCAGGCCACGGCCTGGGCTGTGGACACGCTCCGCCGCGAAGGACACGAGAACGTGCGGCTCGAAAAAGTGATGGTGCCGCACTGGGTGCGCGGCCGCGAGTCGCTCACGATGATCGAGCCGCGCGTCGAGCCGATCACCATGCTCGGTCTGGGCATGTCGATCGGCACGCCGCCGGAGGGGATCACCGCCGAGGTGCTGGTCGTCAACGACAAGGACGAGCTCGACGCGATGGGCGACCGCGCTGCCGGGCGCATCGTGCTGTTCAATCACGCAATGCCGCCCTATTCGCCGGAAGGCGGAACACACTACGGTACGACCGTGCGCTATCGCGGCAGCGGGCCGCAGTGGGCGGCGGAGAAGGGCGCGGTAGCGTGCCTGGTGCGCTCGGTGACCGCGCGGAGTCTCGACACGCCGCACACCGGGGCGACGCGCAAGTCCGACACGATCAAGCCCATCCCCGCCGCCGCGGTGACCATCGAGGCGGCGGACATGATGGCCCGCATGCAGGCCCGCGGCATCACCCCGAAGGTCACGCTGAAGATGGAGGCCCAGACCCACCCCGACGTGGAGTGCGGAAACGTCGTCGCCGAGCTGCGCGGACGCGAGAAGCCGGAAGAGATCGTCATCATCAGCGGCCACCTCGACAGCTGGGACACCGGCCAGGGGGCCCACGATGACGCCGGCGGTTGCATCAAGGCGATGGAGGCCCTGACCGTGCTGCGGCGGCTGGATCTGCGTCCGCGGCGGACGATTCGCGTCGTGCTCTGGACCAACGAGGAAAATGGCCTGCGCGGCGCACGACAGTACGTCGAGGATCACAAGGACGAGTTGCCCCTGCACGTGGCGGCGATCGAGTCGGACGGGGGCAGCTTCAAAGCCCGAGGCTACTCCATCGAAGCCCAGGATGAGGCCAAGGCGAATCGCGCGGCGGCGCAGATGGCCGAGATCCTCGGCTTGTGCGCCGACCGCATCGGGTCGCTTGTCGCCCGGGTCGGCGGAAGCGGCGCGGATGTCAGCCAGCTCAAGCCCTCCGGGGCGGTCCTGATGCACCACGACGTCGAGCCGTCGACCTACTTCGACTATCATCACACCCCGGCCGACACGATCGACAAGGTTGATCCGCTGCACCTGTCGGAGAACGTCGCGGTCATGGCGGTGGCGGCCTACGTCATTGCCGACATGCCGGGGCGGCTGGGCGAGGAGTAACCGGCGGGCCGGATGCCCGCGCAGCGCAGAGGGCCGCGGCGCGCCCGCGTCGCATCGTCACGGAGGGAGAACGTCATGGCCAAGAAGGCGAAGAAAACCGCGGCAAGCGGCTCCACGCGCGGGGCAAAGACCGCGCCGAAACTCGAGAAGCTGGCCCTTTCGGTGGTGGCGATGGCCGACCGTCAGGCCGACCCCGAAGTGCTCATCCCCACGCGGGCGCTCTCGAACGTCTCGTACAACGAGAAAGCCAAGCACATCGAACTCGGCGAGAATCGCCAGTCGCGCAGCCTGTTCAACTACGGCCAGGCAAAGCGCTTCATGCAGACGCTGCTGGTGGGCTCGAAGTGCAAGGATCTGATCGATCGCGGCAAGACGGCCTCGATCCGCCAGATCTACTACATGAGCAAGCACACCATCCGGGGCACGAACGAGAAGACCTTCGACGACCAGAACGAATCGGACCCGATCATCGAGGATATCGAGGTCGCCATCGACGCGCTGCGCGAAGAGCTGCACGTCTTTGCGTCGAACCGCGGCAACCTCGTCGGCCCCATCACGCTGGTGGATGACGGCAACACGCTCGACTGCAGCGCGATGGGCAGCGCCGGGTACGCCGTGCCCAGCATCGTCGAGCCGGACGTCGTGCAGTTCAAAAAGTGCAGCGCGAAGTTCATCCTCCACGTCGAAAAAGACACGGTCTGGCGGCGCTTTCACGAAGACCGCTTCTGGCAGACGCACAATTGCATCCTCTCGCACGGCAGCGGCCAGCCGACCCGCGGCATGCGCCGCCTGCTGCGCCGGATGCACGACGAGCTGAAGCTGCCCGTGTATGTCCTGCTCGATAACGACCCGTGGGGGTACTACATCTACAGCGTGATCAAGCACGGGTCGATCAACCTCGCGTACGAGTCGCAGCGCATGGCTGTGCCCGACGCCCGGTTCATCGGTGTGTCGAGTTTCGACTACGACCGCTGCGACATGCGCGATGACGTCAAGATCGATCTGGACAAGAACGACATCAGCCGCGCGAAGCAGATCCTTGAATATCCCTGGTTCAAGGGGAAAAAGCCGTGGGAAAAGGAAATCCGCAAGATGATCTCCAACGGCTTCAAGATGGAAGTGGAAGCGATGATCAGCAAGGACCTGAGCTATCTCACCGAGCAGTACGTGCCGATGAAGCTCAAGGACCCGAAGCAGTGGCTCGACTGATCGGCGGGCTCAACCCCGACCCAGCATCAACCACGGCAGCAGCGCCAGCGCGGCGGCGATCAGCAGGATCGTGCCCAGCACCCACTGTGCGCGGCGATTGCCCAGGTTCAGCGTATAGCCGATCCCGAAGCGGTGCTCGACGAAGATCGATGGATCATCCGGGTTCACGTAGAGCACGCCCATCTTCCAGCAGCGATTGTCGGCCAGGCCGCGCGTGAGCGGCGCGTCGGCCACGGCCTCTTCGAGCCGGGCGCCGCCCTGTCCGATGCGCAGGCCGAGGTAGGCAATCATCGCCAGCGAGTACACCGGCACGCTCGCGCCGACCAGCATCGTCAGCCCCGAGAGCCCCTCCTGCCGGCCGAGGGCCACTTCGATCGATTCGTACGAAATGGTCGCAAGCAGCAGCGACGTCAGCGCCGACACGCCCCCGACCATCCAGGTGAGCACAGCGCGAAAGCGCGTCTGCGCCGCCAGCGACAGCCCCAGCCCCTCCATCCGCACGGCGCGCTTCGCCCGAGCGACGAGCATGGTGAGCAGCGCTGTGCCGATGCCCGTAACCGCCCCGATGACGGGCAGGATGAGCACGGTGCCCACAGAGCGCGCACTCCAGCCGTCGGCCACGCCCTTCAGGTTGAAGTGCGTGGGGATCTGCTCCGGCAGGGCGTGGTAGTGCTTCATGGCGTGCATCCCGGCGAACAGCGCAGCGCCGATCGCGAACACCATCGCCAGCAGCCCCGGCGTGAGCGACAATCGCTCGGGCGCGATCGTCGCCACCACCGGCGCGACGGGCAGCTCGTCGGGAATCAGGCGCCGTGCGGCGAGATGGGCCCGACAGTAGGCGATCACCATCCCTGCCAGTAGCGCCAACTGTGAGCCCACCAGCGCCATCGGTACGTTCGCCATCCACGCCAGCACGCCGAGCAGGGCGAGTGAAACGATGAGCGTGGCCGTCATCAGCCGGTTCCACGCGCTCCGCAGCCGCCCAGCCTCCGGCGTGGCGCAGGCCGCCGGGCCCACATACGCGCCGAACAGCAGCCCCCGCCGGGTGGCGCCGGGCACAATCACCATCACCCCCCAGACGGCGAGAACCTGCACGAAAGCATCCGCCAGAATCCACCATTCGCTCATCGTGGTTTCTCCGCTGGGCCGACGACCACCGCCTAGGAGGCGGGCCGCGGCGACATGGACCCGAGTCCCTCGATCTCCCTCAGCACCACCGCTCGAAGCTCCGCCTCGTTGACCCCGGCCTGCCGGAGCCGGGCCAGGAGCGTCCGCAGCCCCATCCGCAGCGGCTCAGGCACGTCCCCCCCGCTGGAGGCCGGCGGGACCACCTCCGCCCCGGCACGGCCGTGGATGCGGATAAACCCCTCTTCCTCCAGCACCCGGTAGGCCCGGGCGATCGTGTTCAGATTCACCCCCAGGTCGCGGGCCAGCGTCCGCACCGTGGGCAGGCGAAACCCGGGCGGCAGCCGGCCGGCGGCGACCATGTCGCGAAGTTGACGGGCGATCTGCCGGTAGACAGGCTCGTCGCGATCGAAAAGAATCGTGATCTGTTCCATGAACCCCTCGTCCCCCCGCGCGTTGACGCCGCCGTGTACGCGGGGTATACTAAATGGTATACAAAGGCCCTCCCGCTGTCAAGTCCGACGGGCGGGACCAAGGCTATCGGACCTCAGTTCGAAAGGAACCGCCATGTCACTCTGCACGTTCGCGCTCGCCGCCCTCCTGCTGACGGCTCCCGCGGAAGCTGATTCGCCCGCCCCCACCACGGAGAAGTGGATCGGGCAGATCGACATGATCCAGCTCAAAGTGGACTTCGCGGTCGTGGTCGCGAAGCTCGGCGACGCGCAGAGCGCGACGATGGACGTGCCGATCCAAGGGCTGAAGGCGGGGGCGCTCTCCGACGTGGCATTCGAGCCGCGAACGGTCCGCTTCACCTTCGCCCCGCCGGGGGCGCCGGGCAAGGCGGTCTTCACCGCCGAGCTGGGGGAGGACGGCCGCTCGGGCCAGGGAACCATGGAGCAGTTTGGCCAGAAGTTCGCCTTCACCATCCGCCGCGCGACGGACCAGGAGGCGGCCGAACTCTCGCCGCCGCGACCGCAGACGCCCAAGCCGCCGTTCCCCTACGACGTCGCGGAAGTGAGGCTGCGCAATGAGCTGGATGGTGTCGACCTGGCCTGCACGCTGACGCAGCCCTCGGGCGACGGCCCGCATCCCGCGGTCATGCTGCTCACGGGCTCGGGCGGTCAGGATCGCGACGAAACACTGCTGGGTCACAAGCCCTTTGCGGTGATCGCCGACGCGCTGACCCGTCGCGGCGTGGCGGTGCTTCGGTGCGACGATCGCGGCGTGGGCGGCTCGACCGGGTCGCTCTCCGAGTCCACGGCCGAACATTTCGCACACGACGCCCTGACCGGCGTGGCGTACCTCCGCTCGCAGGCTAGCATCAATCCCGAGCGGGTCGGGCTGCTCGGTCACAGCGAGGGCGGCATCGTCGCGCCGCTGGCCGCGGCGCAATCGAAGGATGTGGCGTTCATCGTCCTGCTGGCCGGCACAGGGTTGCCGGGCGGGAAGATCCTGACCATGCAGCTTGAGGCCGTGCTGCGCGCCTCCGGTGTGGAGGACTCGATGATTGAGCGTCAACTGGCCGTGCAAAAGCGGTTCATCGAGGCGATCGAGGCCAACGCGCCGGCCGACGTGCTGCGACGCGAGATCATCGAGCTGTCCACGATTCAGTCGGGAGCGACGCCGGACGCCGCGGTGGTCGACGCCCAGGTCAGGCAGTGGACCAGTCCCTGGGCGCGGTCGTTCATCGCGCTGGACCCGGCGGCGGCCTTGCGCAAGGTAAAGTGCCCCGTCCTGGCACTCAACGGATTGCTCGACACGCAGGTGCCGGCGGATGCGAACCTCAACGCCATCGAGGCGGCACTGAAGGAAGCCGGCAATCACGACGTGACGATCCGCACGCTGCCGGGAATCAATCACCTGTTCCAGCGCGCGTCGACCGGCTCGCCGACCGAGTATGCCGTCATCGAAGAAACGATCGCCCCCGACGTGCTCCGTCTTATCGGCGATTGGATTCTTCAGCGGGTGCGCAAGAACGCGGAGGAGTAGGTCGGCAGGTTACCTTCCTGTTGCACTCGCAAGAGACGGGGCCTTTCTCAGCGCTGCGCGTGATGTGCGGACGCACCACAATCCGATTCGGACTTGACCGAGACACCCGGCGCAACTACTAAAGTAATAGACGCATCAGTTCAAGGGTGCCCCCGCGCGCGTCGGGGGCAGGACACGTCCACGATGGTCGGGCCGCCATCATTGACCGATTCTCGGCGGGCTTTGCGCTGCGCCTGGAGCGGACAGCGAGAGGAGGACGCACGCATGACCGACGTTTCCCTGACGCTGACACAGCCCCCGGCCGGGGAGCCGCGCCGCCGGGCGAAGTACATCACGCAGCTCGACAAGATCGCCCAGATACCCGAGAGCGAACGGGAGTATCTCAAGAAGGTCGCGGAGCGTTACGTCTTCCGTGCCAACGACTACTACCTCGGGCTGATCGACTGGACCGACCCGGCGGATCCCATCCGCCAGCTCATCATCCCCCGTCGCGAGGAACTCAACGACTGGGGCAAGCTCGACGCGAGCAACGAAGCCGCGGTCACCGTCGCCCAGGGCGTGCAGCACAAGTATCCGCACACCGTGCTGCTGCTTTGCAACGAGGTCTGCGGGGCCTACTGCCGCTACTGCTTCCGCAAGCGACTGTTCATGAACGACAACGACGAGGTGACCAACGACATCTCCGCGGGCCTCAAGTACATCCGCGAGCACGAGGCGGTCACCAACGTTCTGCTCACCGGCGGAGATCCGCTGCTGATGAGCACGCGGCGGCTTCGCGAAATCATCGAGGAGCTGCGCAACATCGATCACGTACGCATCATCCGCATCGGCTCGAAGATGCCGGCGTTT
>CAYRSS010000015.1:0-91331 GCA_964426945.1 uncultured Phycisphaeraceae bacterium | reverse complement strand
CGCAGCTCACGGAGCGTGGCATCCGGACGCTCACGGACCAACTCACCCAGCCGGATCAGGTCGATCTTGATGATGGTCGCGCCGCCCCTCGCCCTGGGCGCTGTTTCGCCATGCTCCCGACGACGCTGATTCACACGCCGGGCCCAGGACCGACTGACCTGAAAAGTCTCGGCGATGTCCTTGGTCGTCAGGCCGGCGTCGTACGATGCGAGGATCCGAGCCCGCAAGTCCTGAGAGTAAGCTACGCCCATCCTTGGCTCCTTCCGGATTCCTGATCTGAACCCGGAAGCAGCCTACAAATGCACGCAGCAGGGCGCAACCCTAACATGCGCCGAACGCGCTACGATTGGGCTGAAGGCGCTCTAGCTCAGCGTCTGGTCGGCCTCGGCGATCAGGTCGGGGAGTTCGGCGCGGACTTCCTCGATCTGTGCACGGCTGACGGCCAGCAGCTCAAGCATCTGGTCGGTGATCTCTTCGCCATGCGCGGTCAGGTAGAAACCATGCTGGTCCTGGCAGCAGAGGATGTCGGCCACCTGGATGATGGTGCCGATGCCCTTGAGTTCGTCGCTGAGCATCTCCGCGTTGTGGTGGAAGCCGACGGCGGCGCGCAGATGGCGCGGGAACTTCCATTTCGCGGTCAGACCTGCGCCGAAAGCCTGGTGGTCGGCGCCGATGATCTCGCGCTCGATCTGGAGGAAGTTGCCCCCCTCGGACGCGCAGCGCTCGATCACTTGCGCAAACTGGTCAGGGAACGCCTGGCGCTCGACGAGCGTGCCGAGGTCGTGAATCAGCCCGGCCACGAAGATCTCGTCCGGCATGTGCGGATGGGGTGAGCGGCGGGCGATGCCCTTCGCGGCAACGGCGACGGCCACGTTGTGCCGCCACAGGTCCGCGGCGCTGAACTTCTCGCTGATGCGCTTGCCCTTGAAAAGCCGCGCGATGGACGCCGCGATGGCGATGTTCTTCACCGCCGACAGCCCCAGCAGGATGATGGCGCGGTCCACGCTCGCGATCTGGCCGGGCAGGCCGTAGAACGCCGAGTTGACCACCTTCAGCACTTTGACCGACAGCGCCGGGTCGTTCTTGATCACGTCGTGCAGATCACGCGCTGTGCTCTTGGCGTCCTCGACGATCTGGATGATCTTGATGGTCACCTCGGGCAGCGTGGCAATGTCGCCGATGGCGGCGAGCGCCTTGTCCACGATCTGCTTCGCGTGATCGACGGTCTGCGTGGCCATGGTCTTTCCCTGTCGCAAGGAATCGGCGTCGCGCGGCATCGCCGGCGCGGATTTTCGGAAACTGCTGACCGTGTATCGTCAGGGGAAAGGGTACGATTTAGGCAGTTATCGCGCGGCGGGAGGGCCGGCCGAGGGCGGTGGCGAGGGCGGCGGCAACCCGGCGACCGGCCGAACCGGCGCCGTAGACACTCGGACCGCCCATTCTCGGACGTAGGCGCAGGGCCCGCCGGACGGCCCGCAGAACCGCCTCCTCCGCCTCCCGCGCGTGCAGGACGGAGGGGCCGCAGGGCTCCCGGCCGGCCTGCCGGTCCCCCACGTTCACTGCCGGGGTGCCCGCCGTCGCCGACTCGATGATCCCCGCCGAGGAGTTTCCCACGATCACGTCCGATTCGATCAGCGCTTCGAGGAAGGCGTCCCGGGCCATCGACCGGACGATCCGGACCTCCCCCGGGCCGGAGGCCGCGGCGTGGGCCTCAATCGCCCGGATGACCCCCGCGTGCCCCCGATCGCTATTCGGATAGACCACCACCCGGCGGAGACCCGCACGGGCTACGGCACGCAGGACCGCTTCGGCCGCTCGCGCCTCGACCTCGGCGGGCCGGCCGTAGGCGTGCTGGATCACGAGCGCCTGGCCGGACGGCCGCTTCGCCCGCCCCCGACGGCGGGCCAGCTCGCGAAGACGATCGAGCCCGGGCGCGCCGACCAGGCGGATCGCGCGGCGCTCCACCCCCATCGCCAGCAGCCGGTTCATCGACGTCTTCGTCGCGGGGAAGTGCCACGTGGCCATCTGGCTGATGGCGTGGCGAAGCTGGTCATCGAAGTCGCCCGCGCCGAGGTCTCCGCCGTGCAGGTGCGCCACGGGGACCCCGACGGTGACCGCGGCGAGCGCCCCCGCCATCGCTTCGATGCGATCTCCCAGCACGACGACCGCGTCCGTCGCCCCGGCGTGCAGCGCACGGGCGATGCCGCTGACGCCGCGGCCCAGCCCGTCGGCCTGATCGGTGGGCGAGTCATCGCCGCGCTGCATGCGCACCTCGGCAATCAGGGGATATCCGTCGGCGCGGATGTCGCCCACGGTGCGGCCGAACTTCGGGAGCAGATGCATGCCGCAGGCGATCACCTGCAGGTCGAGCCGGGGGTGGGCCGCGACGGCGTTCATCACCGTGCGAAGCAGGCCGTACTCGGCCCGCGTCCCGGTGACGACGGCGACTCGGGCGGCAGGTTGGCTCGGCATGTCGAAGATTCCCCGTGGCCGTCGTCCCGCTGAGCGCCGCGTCGCGCGGCAGCGCACCGCCGACCCGGAGCATTCAGGATCCGTCGCGGTCGGTCAATAGCGACTCCGCCGCGGCCACGCGCCGGTCGATGGTCGCCGCGAGGTCGCCGGCGTGGGCCTTTCCCATCCGCAGGTAACCCTCGACCACAGCGTCGGGTAATTGGCCCGACTCGTGCAACCGGCGGAATTCGGCCCAGCCCAGCCGCCGGCCGCCCCCCTGCCGGAGGCGGCCGAAGTGCAGCGCCTCCCGCGTCGTCGACAGGAACGGCCGCCTCCGCCACAGCATGGCCCACCGCGCGGTCAGCGCCAGGGCGATCCCCCAGGCCACCACGACCCCGATCTGAAACCCGACCGGCGGGGGCGGGCTGACGAGCACGAAGGGCAGCGCCACGATACCGCACGCCGCCAGGGCTATGGCCGTAAACCCGACCGTGGCGGCGCCCGGAGGCATCACCGTGAACACGCGCGTCACGTCGTCCACGGCCATGCCGCACCGGTCGCACGGCGTCATCGGCGTGGATTCGGGCCAGTGTCGCCCGCAACCCGGACAGAATCGCATGAGAAACCGTGCCTCGAGGCGGTCGGCGAGATCGGCCGTTTCCTCGGCGCCGTCGGGCGACGGCGCTGCGCCGCCTCCTGCCCCGCTGGTGTGGTCGCGCACGAGGAGGCGTCGTCGAAACTCGCGCAGGCAGGAGCCGTCGGGGCTGACCTGCACGACGGCCTGCCCGACGAGGCTGGCGGCGCCGGGTCCGGCGGATCGGAACGGCCGCAGCCGGCTCCAGGGGACGAAGCGAAGACCCACATGCCACAGCCCGCGCGACCACACGCCGTGATCATCGAAGACGACCAGCGTCCGGTGGCGGCGCAGCGCGTACCACGTCGCCCCGAGAAAGAGCGCTTCCGCGACGAGCAGGCCGGCAAAGAGCGGCCAGTTGCCCATCGCCCCGGTGCGGACGGATTGCCTGAACCACGCCACGGCGATGATCACGATGGCGAACAGGGGACCGGAGATCGACAGGGCGAACCGCCACGCGTCCGGATCCGGCTGCGCCCACATCCGCATGCCCTCGTGATATGCGAAGGCACACTCGGGACACTGGTGGTTGGCGGGGAGACCGGTGAGGTCGTAGCGACAACGCGGGCAGCGATCGAGTGGGGAACCAGCGCGGACATCGCTCATGACTCAGGCACCGTCGGGCCGGCGGAGCTTTCGGCCTGCGCCGCACCCAGAAGCGAGTCCCGCTGCCGGACAATCTGCGCCAGGAAGTCCTCGATGTGCGAACTCATGGGGAAAAACTTGAGGAGCGATACCCGCTGCGAGCGTCCCCCGTGGTTCCATGTGATCCGAAGAGTGGCGGGCTGAATGATCAGTGCATCCCAGGGCAGCAACGCATCCTTGCGAAGCGGTCGACGGATCAGGAGGCCCACGGAGTTGACGGCCACCATGCCATGATAGCAGAGGTACGCCGCGATGGGGGCGAAGAGCACCAGCGCCGCAGTCCCGATGATCTGCAGGCGGAACTCCGCTTCGCCGCGCGCGACCATGCCTGCCGCGAACATGAGCCAGCACCCTCCAAACCAAGGTGCCAGCAGAGCGACACCCGCATCCGGCCCCCACCCCGCGCGGTGCAGCACTTTCGTTCCTGCGGCATCAAGCAGCCCGCACTCCGGGCATGCACCATGCGCCGGAAGGCCCGCAAGGCGATACCCGCAGCACACGCACTGGAGCGGCCCAGCGGAATCGTCAGCCGGGGTCGAGGTCATCGCTCCCTCGGTTGATGTTCATCCGACGCCCCGCCGAGCGCATTCTCCAGCATCTGAATGGACAGGTGAAGCCGGTCGATCCACGTCTGGTGCCACTCCGAGTTCGCGTCCTCCTTGGCCACCGCCTCTGCGAGCAGGTCACGGGCGTAGCTCAGCGCGGTGCGGCCGTCTTCGTCCGTCACCCGCGGGTCGGCGCCGTGCTTGATCAGCAGCGCAAGTTTCTCCGGATCGCCGACAGCGCTGATGACGGCTGGCGCCCCCGCAGAATAGCAGGCGCCGTCTTTGCAGATCGAGGCGCGGCAATTCGGGTCTGCGCCCAACTCGAGAAGCACCCGAACCTCAGTCTCGGTACCGTCGTTGATCGCCCGCGCCAGCGGCGTCTCACCGGCGTTGTTGCGATGCTCGATGTCCACGCCGATTTCCCTCAGGTACGTCAGCGTCTCCCGGACCGACTCCTCCTCATTCGCTCCGAAGTCCACATCGATCGCCGCATGAAAGGCGTTGTAACCCAGTTCGCTCACCGCATGCGGATTCGCGCCGCCTTCGACCAGGGCCCGCAGAATGCCGACGTCACGCTCCATGGCCCCAACCGCGGACATGAAGATGGTGTACCCCCGATCGTACGTGGCGTTGACGTCGGCCCCCAGCCGGATGAACAGGCGCACGCGCTCCAGGGCGGTCTCGGCGTCGTCGCCCGCGGCTCTGAGGGCGTTGAGCGGTGTCCAACCGCTGTCGTCGCGATCCTCGAGCGAAAGGCCGGCGGCGAGGAGCTCGCCAATAACCCCTTCGCTTCTGGCTTCGAATACTGCTGTCCGTTGCTGCGAATCGCGAATCCTCGCGTCAGCCCCTCGCTCCAGGAGCAGTCGCACGCATTCGACCGAATCGCCTTCGACCGCCCCGAACAGCGGGATGCACCACGAGACCGGTCGGGTGGCGGATTCAATCCTCGCGTCCTCCATCGACGCCTCGACCGAGGTTTGCACTTCGGCGAGGTACGCGCGAACGTCCGGATCGAGATCTGCGAAAGGATCGACGGTGTCCTCGTCGGGATCCACCAGGTCTTCGAGAGGCTCGCTCATGCATTGCACATCTTTCTCCGTCCACTGCGGATTCGGATCCGCGCCGCGATCCAGCAACACGCGGAGCCGCGTCACATCACCCGCACGGGCCACGCCGGCTACCAACCGCGAGCCCCATGAACCCGCGAGCGTCAATGGACTTCCTGCATCCAGCAGGCAGGCCAACCGATCCGCGTCGCCGCCGGGACGATAGTTCCAGCCGAGCCCCGTGCACGCGTGTTCCGCTGCCGAGACGTCAGCCAGCGTGAGTTTCGGGTCTGCGCCCAACTCCATCAGCAGCTTCACCGTCTCGACGGTAGCGCCGTCGCCAGAGCCAGCCGCAATCATCAGCGGCGTGACCCGGTGCTCTCGCCCGCCCGGATCGAGCGCGATGTCGAACGTCGCATTCGGATCGGCGCCGGCCGCGATAAGCCGCCGGATCTCGGCGTGATCCCCCAGCCGGGCGGCCTTGTGCAAAGGAGGCTCTCCCGCCTTCGGCGGCGGATGGTCTTTATTGGGTGGCGTCCAGGTGGTCATTGGCCTTTCTCTGTAGGGGCGGCTCGCGGCCCGGCGATTTCATCCCCGGTCTCCTGAGCCGAGCCTCCCGGTCGTCTGGCGGCCAACGCCCGCCGCCAGCGGTGCAGCAGCAGGCGCTGGATGCAGGCCCGCTCGCGCTTGGAAGTGCGCAGCCGCGGGACGTAGTAGGATATCGGCCTGTGGCCGGGCAGAGCGAGCAGTTCCTGACCGTGGTGGGCCAGAACCAGGTCGGCCAATGCCAACTCCTCATACGATTCCTGGCCACGACCACCGATGACAAGCCGCTCGCGTCCGATCGCGAGGGATTGCGACTCGCGCCAACGGATGAACGAGGCATACCAAAGGAACAGCATGGCGAACCCTGCCCCCGAATAAATCGCCCGGCGCTCGCCGATCTGCCAGCCGTAGGTCGCGATGATTCCACCGGCGGCCACGAAGACGTACGCCAGCCCCAGCGCCAAGAGCGGCTGGCGGTGGCGACGCGGCCAGAGGCTCATATCCGGCTCGAAGGGGAAGCCGCATCCGGGACAGCGCCCGCGCAGCGGCAACCCGGCCAGCCGGTGCGCGCAAGCGGGGCAGTGTTCACTCAGCATGCGAATCCCTTCAACAATGTGCGATCGCTATGCGCCGTGCCGCCCGGCTGCGGATTCACCAACGAGGCAAGGCGTCGCGTACTTGATCTGCCGGAGAACTGCGGCCCAATGTGGGCCCGATCTACTCGTAACTCGCCCCCACGCCCCAGTGCAGCTTCGTCACCAGCTTGTGCCACTTCGTATAGCGCGGGTTGCGCACGAGTTGAAAGTCGTGGGCGAAGCGGCGGATGGTCACCGTGTCGCCCTCCTGAAGCAGGAAGGACACCTGGCCGTCGATGATCGCCGTCGTGCCCTCGTTGACCTCGCACGCCTCGATCTCGATCACGCTTTCGCGCTCCAGCACGAGCGGGCGGTGCGTCAGCGAGTGGGCACACAGCGGCGTGACCACCAGCGCGTCGACCCCCGACTGCACGATCGGCCCGCCGGCGGAGAGGTTGTGCGCTGTCGAGCCGCTCGGCGTACAGACGATCAGCCCGTCGCCCATCACGCGCGTGAGCGGCGCGCCATCGACCTTCAGCCCCAGGCCGATCGCCCGAAACGGCGGACCCGCCTGGATGACGCAGTCGTTGACCGCCAGCCCGGTGGTGCTCATCCCGCCGTTCTGGCAGATCGACACCTCCAGCATCGCCCGGCGGCTGATGAGCGTGTCATCCGTCATCGACCGGGCGAACTCGCCGCAGAACTCGTCGGTGGTGTACTCGGCGAGGAAGCCGAGCTTGCCCATGTTGACGCCGACGATCGGCGTCTGCCGGTCGTGCAGCGAGCGAGCGGCGCCGATCAGCGTGCCGTCGCCGCCGAGCACGATGATCCGCGTCGCCCCGGAATCCGCCGCCTTGTGGCCCTTGAGGCCAAGGTGATGGCCGGCGACCCGGCAGCGCGCCGCGGCGAACTGCTCCAGCGCCGGCAGGGCCGCGACGGCCTCCGGCTTGTCCGGGTTCACCAGGAAGTAGGCACTGACGTCGGCAAGCTTGTCGGCCATGAACGTATTGAAACGCCAAAACGTCGAAACGCCAACAGCAAAAGCCGAAACGCCGAAAGCCCAAACGTCGAAACAGGGGGGACTGCAGCGCTTCGCGTCGGGGACGGTCGCCTGATACGATGCGCGCGATGTTCTCTTTTGAGGTGACGCACAGCACAGGGGCCGCGCGAACCGGGGTGCTCCACACGCCCCACGGCGAGGTCGAGACGCCGGTGTTCATGCCCGTCGGCACCGCCGGCACGGTCAAAGGCGTCACCCCCGCGCAGCTCCGCGCGACGGGCACGCGCATGATCCTCGGCAATACTTATCACCTGCAGTTGCGGCCCGGCGCCGACGCCGTGCGTGACCTCGGCGGCTTGCACGGCTTCGCCGCCTGGGACGGACCGATCCTGACCGACAGCGGCGGCTTCCAGGTGTTCTCCCTCGCCGAGATCAACCGCATCGATGATGAAGGGGTCCGCTTTCGATCGCACATCGACGGCAGCCCCATGCGCCTCGACCCCCGCACGGCGATCGACATCCAAAACAAGCTCGGCGCCGACGTGATCATGTGCTTCGACCAGTGTCCGCCGCTGCCCTGCTCGGCCGAGATGCTCGAAGCGGCCGTCGCGCGGACGATCCGCTGGGCGCGGGAGTGTCGCGAATACCACGCGCGGCCCGAGCAGGCCCTCTTCGGGATCGTGCAGGGCGGGCTCGATCTGGCCACGCGGGCCCGATGCGCCGCCGCCCTCATCGACATCGGGTTCGACGGGTACGCGATCGGCGGGCTCTCGGTTGGGGAAACCCACGAGGAGATGGCGGGCGTGCTCCCGGAGATTGCCGCGATGCTGCCGCCCGACCGCCCACGGTACCTGATGGGGGTGGGCATGCCGCGGGACATCCTGGCGGCGGTTCTGGCGGGGGTGGACATGTTCGACTGCGTGCTGCCTACCCGTAACGGCCGCAACAGCACGGCTTTCTCCGCCTCGGGGCCGATGCGGATGCGCAATGAGCAGTACCGCCTCGATGCCCGCCCGCTGGAGGAGGGGTGCGACTGCGAGGCTTGCGGCGGATTCTCCCGCGGGTACATTCGGCACCTGTTCAATGCGGGGGAGATGCTGGCGGGTACGCTGACGTCGATCCACAACATCCGGTTCTACCAGCGGTTCATGGCGCGCCTGCGCGAGTTGATCCGCGAGGGCAGGCCGGAGGCCGTCGTGGCCGAGTTCCCGATCGCCGCCATGGCGACCCAGCCCTCGGAGAGCGAATGACACCGATGCGAGACTTCCTGCAGCTCCTGGCCGATACGGCCGCCCCCACCAACGGCACCCCCGCGGATCCCGCCGGTCAGCCCAGCGCCGGAAATCCTTTCTTCCTGCTGGCCCTGATGGCCGCCATGATCGTGTTCATGGTCATGTCCTCGCGCAGCCGAACCAAGCGCGAGCAGCGGCAGCGCGAGGCGATGTTCTCCGCGATGCAGAAGAACGACCGCGTCCTGACCATCGGTGGCATCATTGGCACCGTCGTCAGCGTCAAGGACCACGAGGTGGTCCTGAAAGTCGACGAGGCCACGAATACCAAGATGACCTTCCTCAAGACCGCCGTGCAGCGGGTGCTGGGGGAGGAGTCGGCCGAACGCAAGGACAAGTAGCCCGACTGCCTGGCGACGATGTCCCTATCAAAGCGCGGATCCGGCCACGCGCAGGCGTCCCGCGCACCGGAAGCGCCGCGTGCTCTGGCGCAACCTATTATCGGGTATTAACTTAGACTTGATTCGGCCCGTCGCGAACCCCGAGCGACCCATTCCTGTTCAGCAACACGCGCGACAAATCCATTCACGCTGACATTTCAAGCCGTCCGGGAACTCCTCACTGCCCGGAGTCGTACAATCCTGTACCGGAGCGCTATTCCCGCCGTCGGAGAGCGACCCGCCGGGACAAGAGCTGTAAACATATTCATGACATATGTTTACGGACGACAAACCTCGCACCGCCGCCCTCGGGACGGCTGGCTGAGACGATCCCACGGATTGACGGTTTTTCCGCCATTGGTTAGAATAGCGCTTATGACGCGGTCAACCATCGCAAAGCCTCGTCCCAAGGCCAAGGCCCGTTCCTCGTCCAACCAGATTCGCAATTATCGATCGGCACTGAACTACCTCGACACGCTGATCAACTACGAGCGAACCCCGCTGGACGCCGCCCAGGCGAAGAAGTTCACCCTGTCGCGGATGAACAAGCTGCTCTCGGCGCTGGGTAACCCCCACAAGGCGTTCCGGTCGGCCCATGTCGCCGGCACCAAGGGCAAGGGCAGCACCTGCGTGATGCTGGCCGAGATGCTCCGCGCGTGCGACATGAAGGTCGGGCTTTACACCTCGCCTCACATCCTCGACATCCGGGAGCGGATCGTCGTGGACGGGTCGATGATCCCGTCGACGGCCTTCGGGAAGGTGATTTCCGAGGTGGCCCAGGCGGTGAAGGCCGCGCGGATCGCCGATCCGACCTTTTTCGAGGTGATGACCGCGGCGGCGTTCCTCCACTTTGCCACCAGCGGGGTCAAGATCGCCGTTCTCGAGACCGGGCTCGGCGGCCGGCTGGACTGCACCAACGTCGTGAACCCCGACGTCGTCGGCATCACGAGCATCTCGTACGACCACATGCAGGCCCTCGGGTCGAACCTGGTCGACATCGCCCGCGAGAAGGCGGGCATCATCAAGAAGGGCATCCCCGTGGTCTGCTCGCCGCAGCGGCCCGAGGTCAAGCAGGTGATCAAGGAAGCCGCGGCGACCGCCGGGGCGCCGATCGTCTTCTCCAGCGAGGACGTCGACTTCAGCTGCCGGTTTGAGTTCTCGCGCGCGGTGGGCCGTCACACGCGGATCTGTTTGACCACGGCGACGAGCCGCTTCGAGCACCTTCATGTGCCGCTGCTGGGTGAGCACCAAGCCACCAATTGCGGCGTCGCGCTGAACATGCTCGACCAGCTCAAGGCTCGCGGCTTCGACATCGACGACCAGAAGGCGATGGCCGGCCTGGCGAATGTCTCGCTCGCCGGCCGCATGGAAGTGGTCCACGAGCACCCGCGGATCATTGTCGACGGCGCGCACAACGCTGCGAGCATCGACGCGCTGATGCGTGCCATCGGCCAGAACATCTCCTACGACTCCATGGTGGTCATCTTCGGCTGCCAGAAGGACAAGGATATTTCGGGGATGATCCGCCGCATCCAGCTCGGCGCCGACAAGATCGTCTTCACGCGGTCGACCTCTTCCCAGGCGGCCGACCCGCACGAGCTCGCGGCCGAATACACGGAACATTCGGGCAAGCCGGCCCAGGTGGCCGAGTCGCTGGTGGACGCCCTGCGCATCGCTCAGTGTGCGGTGAGCAAGGGCGACATCATCTGCATCACCGGCTCGTTCTACCTTGTGGGCGATGCCAAGCGTCTGCTGACGCCTGCCACGGTTGATGCGTAACGGCACGCGGCCCTGCAGGCTGCGATGGTGGAAGCGATGACGCCGGACGCTGACGCGGCGAGGGGAACCGCCGGCGGCCTGGCCTGACTGTGCGGGTCATGCATGCCGTGAAGCGGCCGAAACCTCCATTCTATCCGGCCGTTTACCGTCACAACCAGATCATTCTGTCTCAACAGGTCGACTGGCCCGACGGCACGGCTGTGCTCGTCACGCCGGCGGTAGCCTCGGCCGACGGTAACCCGCGCCCGGGCCACGCGATCGTGGTCGGCTTCGGCCTGGCCGGGCGCTACGTGGCTGACCTGCTCGACAGCTTGCGCATGAGCTACACGATCGTCGAGCGCAATCCGGTCACCGTCGAGACGCAGCAGGCGCTCGGCCGGCGGGTGATTCTCGGCGACGCGGCCGACGAGGAAACGCTGGTCCGCGCGGGCATCGCGGAGGCGACCATCCTCGCCCTGACGATTCCCGATGAAGAGGCCGTGCTCAAGGCCACGGCGCTGGCGCGCCGGCTTCACCCCGACATCTACATCATCGCTCGCACCAACTACTCGTCGAAAGGTATGCAGGCTTCACAGCTCGGGGCCGACGAAGTCATCAAGGCCGAGCAAGCCGTCGCGCTGCAGTTTCATGACCGCCTGTCCCGACGCTTCGCGCGCGAGGATCAGTCCGCCCCCGACGAGTCCCCCGCCGCCTGAGTCACGCGAAGCAATCCCGCGATTCGGATTTGCGAGTCGGATCCGGCCGTGACGCTCAGTCCGCCACGAAGAAACGTGCGCTGGTACCGCCCTCGCCGACACGGAGGCGGACCTGCCTCATGCACCTGGGGCAGCGGCCGGTGTACTCGCGTCGATCGAGCCGCCGATAGACGCGCACGTACGCCCCGCAGCAGTCAAAGCGGATTCCCACCCACGGCCGCCCCGCCGGCGCGGCGTGGGCCTCTTCCTCCGAGAGTTCAGCAATGTCGAGGTGATAATCCGGTTCGCCGGGCATGGGGGTAGTATCGACACGACCGCGGGCACCTGTTGAACGGCCGGGTGTGAAGCCGGGGCGCCGGTCGCGGCCTAGCTGACCGCCAGTTCGCCCTCGACGAATCGTTCCACCGCCGACCGGGCCCGCTCGCAGCGGTCCATCGCCGCGGCTGTTTCGGCCAGCAGGCGCTCCCGCTCTCCGGCGTCCGGCAGTTCGCGAACGTTTACCAGCACGCTGTAACGTGCGGCCCGAGCCGCGCCGAAGGCCAGCGCCGCGGCCACCCCCAGGTCGCTGAGCAGATACCGACTGGCCAGCGATTTGCTTTCGTCGAGGCTGTGCAGCAACGCCGCCAGCGTCGCGAGCATCTCCATGGGCACGCCGATGGCCACGCCGAGCGCTGCGCGATGCGCGTGCGCGGTGTCCGTGGGGACGCCCGCGCCACCGGCTGCCTGCTCCGCCGCGCGGAGCGCCTTGCCGGCCGAGGTCAGGGCCTCGTAGGCCGCGGCGTCCTCGAGGGCGAGCTGCCGCATGAGATGGTCGGCCTTCTCAAGCCGCTGGGACCATGCCTGCACAGCCCGGGCGACCTCCGGCGTGCTCCTGGCCGAGGTGGAGTACGCGGCGACCATCCGGGCCATCGCCGCGGCGAGCGCCCCGCCGACCCCGGCCGCCCCGCCGCCGCCCGGCGTCGGCGTCCGTGCAGCCAGCGCGTCGAGGAAACCGGCGACCGTATTGTACGTCATGTCGTTCACGATCGGGCTCCCTCACGCCGACGCTGCATCGGCGGCTCATGGCGCATTGTGCCCCCCGGTCCCGCCGGCGGCCAGCGCGACCCCGCCATCGCGCGGAATCAGACGGTGATCCGCTCAAGCAGCGCAGCCAGCTCGGCCGCGGCCGGCGGCAGCGCGTCCGCCCTGCTCCTCAGGTCCGCCAGCGCCCGGACGAGGTCCTCAGGCCGATCGAGGTCGTACCAGAGCGGAAGGCGGTGAATCGAAAGCCGGGCCGTCTCCGCGCGCTCGATCGTCTGGCGGTAGACGTGCTCGCCGCCCCAGTCGATCCGCTCGAACACCGCGCCATGCGGTCCTGTCAGCCCCAGCAGGTAGTACCCGCCGTCGTGAGCCCCGCCGATGGCGATGTCCACATCGCGCAGCGCCTCCACCGCTGTGGCCAGCCGGTCGATCGGCATGGTCGGGCTGTCAGCCCCGAGCAGGAGGACGCCCGACGCGCCCCGCTCGAACGCCGCGGACGTCGCCCGCCAGAGCCGCGACCCGAGATCACCCCGCCCCTGCGGCAGCACCGCCTGCTCATTCAGCCCGCAGAGAGCGGCCATCTCGCCGACTCGATCGTCGGGCGTGACAAGGATCCTCGGGCTGCACCCGGCGGGTCCGGCCTCTGCACTCGCCTCGAACCGGCGCACCAGTTCAAGCGTGGCGAGCAGCGCGGCGCGGTGAAGGTCGCACGCCTCCGTGTCGCTGAGCGTCGGCGCCAACCGCGTTTTGACCCGGCCGGGCTCGGGGTAGCGGGCGAAGATGTGGCACTCCCACGACGACATCGACGCGACGGTACTCCGCGGGCGGAAAACGTCAAAACGCCAACATGCAGCAGGTTCGGGACGTCGCAACGCGCGGGCACCCTTCGTGAGGGCTACACGGCTTTGGCGGCGAACTGGATGTGGGGGGCGCGGCCTATGGCGTCCGCGTCGCGCCAGAGAGACTTCTCGACCTTCATCCAGGCCCGCCGATCGGCGGGGTCGGCCAGCAGCGCCCGGTGATGCCGCATCGGCAGCACGGTCTTGCCCACCATGTCGAGTAACCGGAAGCCGCAGGACTCAACCAGCTTGCGCACCGCGGTCGGCGTGTAGGTCACCAACTCGAACCGCTCGGCGTGCTCACGTGTCAGCCAGTTGGTCCGGCCCTCACGCAGGAACTTCTCAAGTTCGTCCGGGCGTCCCTTTTCCAGGTAGTAATCAATCGCCGCGAAGCGGTTGTCGATCGTGGCGACCAGCGTGCCCCCGTCACGCAGAATCCCGCGGATTTCGCGGAGGGCACGGGGCGGACTCGGTGTGCAGCAGAGCGGCTCGCCGAAAGCCGTCGCGAGGGCGAAATGCCCCTGCGGCAGTTCCGACAGGTCGGAGATGTCCCCCTGCCGACAGGTGGCCCGCGAGGCCGCCGGGAGACCGTCGAGCTTGCCGAGCACCTGGTCAATCATCTGGTGCGAGATGTCGAGGAACGTCACCGCAAAGCCGCTGTCGAGCAGACGCTGTCCCCACTTTCCCGTGCCGCAGCCGAGGTCGATGACCGGGGCATGCGACTCGGTCGGGAGGAAGCCCTTGAGGTGGTCCCAGGTGAGGGCGTCGTGCCACTGCCAGAACTCGTCGTCGTAGGTCTGGTCGTAGCGACCGGCGACGCGGTCGTGGTAGCGGGCGACGGAGGAGCGGCGGCTTCGGGGCATGGCCCGATTGTACGCCGACCGGCGGCGGCGACCACTGGACGACCGGCGCGGCGCATCCCGTCGCGGCGGCGAAAAGTTGTGCCGCCAACGCTTCGAAACCCTTCGCAGGCGAGCGGCTTCGGTGGTATCATCCGCGGCGATGAGCGAATCGACGCAGACAGCCCGATCGAAGTGCGGCGGCCGAGCGAAGTCTGTGCGGGGCGCGCGGCCCGCGGACTCCCCCGCGGCGATGACCGAGGCCCTCGCATCCGCCCTGCCCCCGGACGGGGCCGACGCTGCGCAGCCGGGTCCATCTGAGCCTCCCTCCGGCGGACGGCGCGGCAAGCGCTCGCGGACGATGCCCGCGGGGACAGATGAAACGACTGACGCCGCACCGCCCGAGGCGACCTCGGCCGAGGCGATGACGCCTACCCCCGATACACTGGTCGACCCCACAGCGAGCGACGCCGGCGGCGACACCATCGACACCACCGCGATCATCGAGGCGCTGCTCCTCGCGAGTGACGGGCCCATCAAGGCAAGCCGGATCGCGCAGGTGCTGGGCATAGGCGGCGCGGGTGAGGTCCGCGAGGCCATCGACGCGCTGAACGCCCGCTACGAACAGGTCGGTTCCTCCTTCAGGATCCAGCCGATCGCGGGCGGCTACCAGATTTTCACCCGGCCGCAGTTCGACCCCTGGCTGGGCAAGCTGCATAAGGCCAAGGCGGAAACCCGGCTCTCCGGCGCAGCGCTCGAGACGCTGGCCATCATCGCCTACCGCCAGCCGATCATCCGGTCAGACATCGAAGTCATCCGCGGCGTGGCGTGCGGCGAGGTGCTGGTGCGTCTGCGCGAGATGAAACTCATCAAGATGGTCGGCCGGGCAGAAGTGCTGGGCCGGCCGATGCTGTACGGCACGACGCCGCGCTTCCTCGAGGTCTTCGGGCTCTCCTCGCTTCAGGACCTGCCCAAACTCGAAGGCGAAGACGCGCCCGCCGCAGAGGCGGAAGACTAATACCGCGGTCGAATCGGCGCACGGCACAATTGCGGCTCGCCCGCGGACATTCTGACTTGGGCGAGTCCCGTCAGCTGTCCGACGCGGAGGCGATTGCAGCTCCGAGTTGGTCCGTGCCCAACGGCACTGGACGCAGGACGGCGTGGTCCGACAGCATGCATGTAGGAGGAGTGTTCGGGCATGTTGACCTCACTGAGCCTGACCAATTTCAAGGCTTGGAAGTCCATCGAGAACATGCGGCTCGCGCCGATTACGGCGCTGTTTGGCACAAACTCCTCGGGCAAGTCGAGCATTCTGCAATTCTTACTCATGCTCAAGCAGACCGCGGACCATCCGGACCGACAGCAAGCGCTCTTCCTCGGAGAAGAGAACAGCGAAAAGAGCCTCGTTGTGCTCGGCGCTTTCGATGATCTACTCTACAAGGACGCGGGTGAGAAGCGACTAGACATGTCCTTGTCCTGGTCGATGCAAGAACCACTCAACGTCGGAGATCCCGAGAGGTCCAAGGCACCACCGGTTCTGACCGGAAGGGACGTCATCTACTCTGCCAAGATCTTGCGCGACAGTTCCGGTCCATTCAACGTCGGTGAGATGGCGTACGAGTTTGCGAACCATACCTTCGTGATGCGGCCCACGGGGCAGACCAGGAAGGGGGCCGCGGGCAAGTACGAGTTGACCGTGCATGGTGACGCCTTCTCATTGAACAGGATCCAGGGTCGCCCCCCCGAGGGTTTCGCCGCGCCGGTGAAGTGCTACGGGTTTCCCGACGATGTCCGCGCCGCCTACAAGAATCCCGGGGTTCTGAGCGACCTGGAGTTCGCATTCGAGCAGCAGATGAAGCGGACGTTTTACCTCGGCCCGCTCCGCGAGTATCCCTACCGCGACTACCGATGGTCCGGGGGAGAGCAGCAGGACATGGGCCGCCGCGGAGAGAAGTTCGTCCCTGCTTTGCTATCGGCAGCCCAGCGAAAAGCCAAGGTCGGCACGGGAAGGGGACGCAAGCCGCTTGAGGCGAAGGTTGCGCATTGGCTCAAAGAGCTCGGCCTCATCCACGACTTCGAGGTCACGGAGGTCAGTAAGAGCAACAACCTCTACGAGGTGCGCGTCCAGCGATCGAAGAATTCCGCACATGTGCTCCTGCCGGATGTCGGCTTCGGCGTTTCGCAGGTGCTACCTGTGATCGTGCTGTGCTACTACGTGCCAGAGGGGTCGACCATCCTGCTCGAACAGCCGGAGATCCACTTGCACCCCATGGTGCAACGTGGACTCGCCGATGTCTTCATCGACGCGGCCAAGACCCGCAACATTCAGATCATCGTCGAGAGCCACAGCGAGCACATGCTACGGCGTCTGCAACGCCGCGTTGCCGAGGACTCAATCACCGAGGACCAAGCTGCGCTGTACTTCTGCGACGCGAAGAACGGCGCATCGGAGTTGACACCGCTCAAGCTCAACCTGTTCGGCGACATCGAGAACTGGCCGCCGGGCTTCTTCGGCAACGAGATGGAAGATATCGCCGCCATGTCCGCGGCCGCCCTGAAGAAGCGCGGCATCAAGGAAGAATGAGTGGTCGTTGTCGTCGATACGAACGTTGCCATGGTCGCGTCCGGGCGTTCGCCCCATGCTGATGCAATGTGCGCCGATGCGTGCGTGCAGAGCCTGTACGCGATCATGGAACAGGGCGGCCTCCTCGTCGATGATGCGGGTCAAATCCTGAACGAATACACCAAGAGACTTGGGCACGCCGGCGCACCCTACGCCGGTGAGAAATTCGTGAAGTGGGCATACAGCAACCAGTGGCGGTCCGACAGGGTCACCCGCATCCCGATCACAGCGACGACCGACGGCGGATGGCGCAAGTACGATGAGTTTCCCGATCAGCCGGAACTCCAAGCCTTCGACAAGAGCGACCAGAAGTTCGTGGCCGTTGCTCTGGCCAGCCGCCGGAACCCCCCGATTCTGAATGCGGTCGATTCGGACTGGTGGATCCACCGCACGGCCCTCACCGCCGCGGGCGTCACGGTCGAGTTTCTTTGTCCACAGTACGCACCTACTCGCTGAGTTGCGGATTCTGGCCCCTGCGCGATCCACGATCCGCATTCGCCGACGAACTCCTTGAAACCGCCGAGGGGAGGGAGGTGGTGGTGGCAGGCGTTCGCAGGTGCCTCGAGATCATCCCCGAGCGAAGAGAAACCCACCCGCCGCCCCGGGCACGGGCTGGGAAGCCCGTGCTCCACGGGCCGGGGGACACGTCTTGGGGGCCGCATCGGGTGGGGAAATGGGCGATGCAGGACTCGAACCTGCGACCTCTCGGGTGTGATCCGAGCGCTCTAACCAACTGAGCCAATCGCCCGCAGCGGGCCTTCTATAGCAGAGGGCCGCCGGTTTGGCAATCGGTCGCGGCGGGAGCCGCCGTCGGCAGCGCGGCGGGGTTATCGGCCTGCCCTGAGCACCCCGGCGCGGCGAGTGCCATAACAACGCCGACGGCGACGAGGCTGCCGTAGACGCCGGCCGGACGATGGGGATGATACACCAAGCCGGCTCCCGAGGCCGGTTCGTAGTCGCAGGCAGGCGGTGACCGTTGCCGATAAACCCACTCGACGGGTCGGCGTCGCGCCTGGGCTTTCCTGACCGGTAGCGCGGCCGTCCCCGGACCGGCCTCTCTCGACGCGCGGCACTGCGCCGCGGCCGACGGAGGCCCCTTCCAGGAGTCGGTCGGCATGGAACTGAGCGTCGATATGAGCGCAGCGCACGCGGGGCACGGCCACAAGCCGCTGAACGGGCTTCAATGGGCATCCATCATTCTGGCGGCGATCGTCGTCGCGATGCTGATCTACGGCTCGCTCACCCACGCGGGCGGGCACGACACCGGCCACGGTGACGTCCATGGCGCGCCGGCCGCCCACGCCGTCCATCACGCGCCCCACCTCTTCGCGGTGATCCCCTTCGCAGGCCTGCTGCTGAGCATCGCCATCCTGCCACTCATCCCGGCGACCTCGCACTGGTGGGAGAGCAACAAGAACCGCCTGGGCCTCGCCCTGACGCTGGCCGGGCTGACGCTGGTGTACTACCTCGCCACGAGCGGCACCGCCAAGGCCTACGAGGTGCTTCAGCACGCCGTGGTGCTCGAGTACATCCCCTTCATCATGCTGCTGTTCTCACTCTACGTGATCAGCGGCGGGATCTGCCTGCGCGGTGACCTGGCCGCACACCCGGCGACGAACACGGCGTTCCTCGCCGTCGGCACGCTGCTGGCGAGCTTCATCGGCACGACGGGCGCGAGCATGCTGCTGATCCGCCCGCTGCTGAAGACCAACTCGGAGCGCAAGCGCGTCCGCCACACGGTGGTCTTCTTCATCTTCCTGGTGAGCAACATCGGCGGCAGCCTGCTGCCCATCGGCGATCCGCCGCTGTACCTCGGCTATCTCAAGGGTGTTCCGTTCTTCTGGACGTTCTCGGCGCTGTGGAAGGAATGGCTGCTCTGCTCGGCAGTGCTGCTGGTCGTCTACTTCGTCTGGGACACGATCGCCTACCGCAAGGAGACGCGGCCGGACATCCGCCGTGACGAACGCGAGCGCCAGCCGCTGCGGCTTGAGGGCGGCGTCAACCTGCTCTACCTGCTGGGCGTGGTGGCCTGCGCCGCGGGTATCCAGGAAGGCAAGCCGGTGCCGGGGCTGGGCTTCACGGCGTTCCCCTACCTGCGCGAGCTGATCATGATCGCGATGGTCGGGCTGTCGCTGGTGACCACGAAGAAGACCACCCGCGAGGCCAACCAGTTCAACTACCACGCCATCCTTGAGGTGGCGGCGCTCTTCGTGGGCATCTTCATCTGCATGCAGCCGGCGATCGAAATCCTGCGCGCCAGCGGCGAACAGTTGCAGCCGATCCTCAAGTCGCCGGCGCACTTCTTCTGGGCCACCGGCACGCTCTCGGGCTTCCTCGACAACGCTCCGACGTATGTCGTATTCCTGGAGACCGCCTGCTCCATGTCGCCGCATGACGCGCCGGGCATCTTCCACCTCCAGGGCGGGGCGACGATCTTCCCGGCCTACCTCGTGGCGATCTCGCTCGGCTCGGTGTTCATGGGCGCGATCACGTACATCGGCAACGGGCCCAACTTCATGGTGAAGAGCATCGCCGAGCAGTCGGGCGTGAAGATGCCCAGCTTCTTCGGCTACATGGGCTACAGCGTGCTCATCCTGATCCCGCTGTTCGTGCTGGTGACGGTCCTGTTTATTCGATGATCTCACGCGCCTCCGCGGGCGGCCCAGCGCCGCCCGTGGAAGCGCCGCGGCGGGCTGGCATGCGCCGGTCGGATGCGCGATAATCGCTGCCTGAGCGGACCAGTCGCCGCGGCGGGCGCGGCGCATCCCTTCCTGACCGGCGCAGCATGACGGCCGAACCGGACAATGCCGACAAGTTCCTCGTGGAGCGCATCCGCGAGGGAGATCAACTCGCCTGGCGGCAGCTCATCGAGCGCTACCACGGTCGCCTCCTGGCCTTTGCGCTCGCGCGGACGGGGCGGTCCTCCGACGCGGATGACGTCGTGCAGGAGGCGCTCGTCGGGTTCCTCCAGTCGCTGCCCTTCTACGACCCCAACCGCTCACTCGAAACGTACCTGTTCACGATTCTGCGCTACAAGCTCATTGACCTGATGCGTCAGCGGCGCACCGACGTCATCCCCGAACCCGCCGAGAGCGAAGACTGGTGGGACCGCGTCACCCCCACCGGGGGCGAGACACCCAGCGGCGTGCTCGCGCAGGCCGAAGCCGCGCTGGCCCGCGAGCGGATCCTCGCCGAGGTGCTGCGCCGGCTGATTCATGAGCTGCGCGACCGCCACGCCTTCGCCGACCTGCAGGTGATCGAGCTGGTGTTCTTCGGCGGCTGGCGCAACCTGCAGGTGGCCGAACTGCTTGAGATGGACCAGAAGGCGGTGGCGGGGGTGAAGTTCCGCGCCATTCAGCGGCTGCGCAAGTTCCTGCTCGAGCAGGATGACGACCTGCTCGCCGCGGCCGATGACGATCGCGCGGAGGTCACCGTCGCCCGCGTCTGGCGAGAGCACCGTCTGACCTGCCTGAAACGCAGCACGCTGGGCGCGTTTCTCTCCGAAGTGCTGGAGGAGCCGTGGCGGGGCTACACCCAGTTCCACCTTGACGTGGTCGCCTGCCCCATGTGCCTGGCCAATGTCCGCGACCTGCAGAGCGAGGAGGACCGCGACGTGAGCGACTCGCCCGAGCGGATCTTCCAGTCGAGCGCGGGTTTCCTTTCGCGCGTTCCGCCCCCTGCCGATCCGGGGCGTTCGCCGTAGTTTCCCGACCGGGCCGCCTGCGGTAGCCTTTGACCCGCCATGACCGAGTCGCCTCATCCGCCGCCTCCGGCCGATTCCGTCGACCCGCCGGCGCCGCGCGCGCCGCTGTCGCGCGGGCGCAAGCTGCTGTTCTCCGGCGTGATGGTGGCGTTGCTCCTGCTCGGGGCGGAGGTGGTGTGCCGCGTGCTGGGGCTCGGGCGTGCCGAGGAGGTCGCCCATTACGTGTCCGAGTGGCACAACACGCCCGACGGGCGCACGTTCTGGGTGGTCCGCGGCGAAGGCTACAACCGCGAGGGGATGCGCGACCGCGATCACGCCGTACCCAAGCCGCCCGACACGTTCCGCGTGATCTGCCTCGGCGACAGTGTCACGCTCGGACATGGCGTGAAGCGCAGCGAGAGCTACCCGTTCCTCCTGGAGGCGTTCTTTCAGCAGCTCGGCCTGCCGATGCGCTTCGAGGTGTTCACGATCGCGGCCAGCGGCTGGTCCACCCTCCAGCAGGCGACGGCCTATCGCGAACTGGCCCGCAAGTACGGCCCGGACCAGGTCTTTCTCGGCCTCTGTTTCAACGATGTGGCCGAAATGCAAAACAACCTCACGCGACCGCCACCCGGCGCGGTGTCGTTCCTGATGCGCCACTCTGCGCTGGCCCGCTGGACGGTCGACGCCCGCGGGCGCGAGGTTCACAGCGTGCGAGAACTGTTCGTCGAGCCGGAGCCCGAGGCTGTCTCGGCGGGGTGGGAGCGGGTCTTTGAGCAGATCCTCGCCCTGCGGAACGACGTGGCGGCGGACGGGGCCAGCCTGTCGGTCGTCATCTTCCCCTTCCGCTTCCAGTTGGAGCCCGGCGCGCCGCCCCCTTTGGCCCAGGCCAAGGTCGCCGCGTTCTGCCGCCGTCAGGAGATCCCCTGCTTCGACCTGCTGGAGACCCTGCGCCCCGCCGGGCCGGCGGCGATGATCGACGAGAGCCACCTGAGCCCCGAGGGGGCCCGGCTGACGGCGGAAGCCCTGATTCACTGGGGTCTGACGGGGTGCATGATGTGCGGGCTGGACCTGTCCGCCGCCGAGCCGGGGGGCGCCGCCTGCCCCCGCTGCGGCTGGCCCCGGCAATAGCCGTTTCCCCCCGCCGGGCGTCGCAAAAAGCCCCGCGGGCCCCGTTGACGACCCCGCGGGCGGTGGATAATCTTCTCTGAACCATCGTGCTGCGGGTGTAGCTCAGTGGTAGAGCGTCACGTTGCCAACGTGAATGTCGTGAGTTCGAATCTCATCACCCGCTGTAGACGACGAGCTGCGTAACCGCCCACCAGGCAAGGGCTTACGCAGCTTTTTTCGTGGATCGGCGTCGGCAGGGTACCGGCGCCGGCCGCGAAGGAACCCGCCCTATGCAGATCCGCTTTCATTGCCCGCACGACGGCTGCGTCGCGATCATTGAGTACGAGCCGCTGGAGAACTGCGGGCCGAGCATGACCTGTCCGCGCTGTCAGCAGGCGGTCCGCATGCAGGTGACGCCGTCGATCCGCCAGGATCACGTGGTGGACCGGTGCGCGGTCTGCGGCGGACAGGAGCTGTTCGTCCGCAAGGACTTTCCTCAGCTTCTCGGGCTGACCGTGGTGGTGGTGTTCGGGCTGCTGTCGGTCTGGCTGTTTCGGACGAACCTCGTCGCCGCCTGGGGCGTGCTCGGGCTGGCGGTGGTGATTGACCTGCTCATCTACCTGGTCATCGGCAAGGTGACGGCCTGCTACGCCTGCCGGGCCGAGTATCGCAAGGGCGTGCTTAACCCCGCGCACGAAGGCTTCGACCTGGCCACTTCCGAGAAGTATTGAGTGGCGGTCATTCGGGCCGAGGGCCGCGTCCGCTCGCCGGGGTGCCTGAAGGCCGGAATGCGACGTTGAGATGTTAGCCCCCTATCTCGCCCTGCCACGCCAGGTGCACATCGTCTGCCTCGGCACGCTCGTCAATCGCGCCGGCACGATGCTGCTGCCATTTCTGACGCTCTACCTCACCAAGAAGCTTGGCTTCGACGAGGAGTTCGCCACGCTGTGCATGGGCGGTTTCGGCCTCGGCGCGGTGGTGGCCGCGCTGATCGGTGGACACGCCGCCGACGCGATCGGCCGCAAGGTGGTCATGATCACGAGCCTGCTGGGTGGCGCGGCGGTGCTGGTGGTCTTCGGTTCGCTGTCGACCAGGCCGCAGATGATCGTCGCGGTCTTCGTGTTCGCGGTGCTGGGCGAAATGTACCGCCCCGCGGCACAGGCGATGGTCTCCGACCTCGTGTCGCCCGCCTCACGGACGCACGCGTTCTCGCTTCTGTACGTCGCGGTCAACCTCGGGTTCACGATCAGCCCCGTGCTTGGCGGGCGGCTGGCGCAGATTTCCTACCAGTGGCTTTTTATCGTCGAAGCCGCGGCGATGTCCTCGTACGCGGTAATCATCCTGCTGCTGACGCGCGAGACGCTGCCGGCTCGGGCGAAGTCTGCGTCCGATCCGTCGCGCGACGAGGGCCATGACGATCGCACCATGACGTTCGGCGAAGCGGCTCGGCACATCCTGAAGGATGGTAAGTTCATTGCCTTCGGCTTTGGCATCTTGCTGACCGGCATGGTGTTCATGCAGTGCATGGCCACCTTTCCGCTGTACCTCAGTTCGCTCGGCATCGAAGAGGCGACGTATGGCAATATCGTCGCGGTCAACGGGGCGATGATCGTCCTGTTCCAGATCCCGCTGACGACGCTGATGAGCCGCTTCAACCGCGCGTGGATCCTGCCGGTCAGCGCGCTGGCGACGGGGATCGGGTTCGGCATGATCGGGCTCGGAACTCACCCCGCGTACTTCGCGCTCTGCGTGGCGGTGTTCACGCTGGGCGAGATGCTGATGTCACCGCTGATCCCGGCGATCACGAGCGACTTCGCCCCGGTGCAGCTTCGGGGTCGATACATGGGAGTGGTCGGCATCTGCTACTCGGGCGCGAACGCGTTCGGTGTGCCGCTTGGCGGGCGGGTGCTGGCCCTGTTCGGCCCCGGCGCCTTATGGGGTGGTTGCCTCGCGGTCTGCACGCTGGCCACGGGCGTGTTCGCCGCCCTCGGGCCGCGTGTGGCACGCAAGCCGGGCGACACGCCGCTGGAACCCGCCGATCCTGGCTCGGTCACGATTCCCCCGCCGCAACCGGTGCCCGAATCCTCCGCGTTGTAAGGCGCGTGCGAGGGGATAGGATAAAGTCTCGCTCAACGGATCGGCTCGCACCCCGCGAGCGGTCCGATCAGCGCTGTGCGCGCCCTGTCACGGCGTCGTCGCGGGGGTGATCCCGCTGGAAGCGCTCATTACCATCCTGGCATGGAGGCCCTCATGCCCTCACGACACACGACAAGATGGCTCCCGATCGGCGCGCTGCTGATCTCGCTGGTCGGCCCCGGGTGCGCCGGCCCGGGTCGGGCGCAGCCCGCGTCAACCGGACAGTCCCCGGCCGATGTGGGTTCTGCGCGCGGCGACGATCGGCGGACCGAGTCTGCCCCGCGGCCGGAGCAGATTGACGCCAAGGCCCTGCTCCCGCTTGAGCGGATCGAGCCGGCTGCGGTCGCCCCGGTCCGCCCCACAGATCTCAAGCCCCTGCCGGCGAGGGCGGCCGAGCAGATCGCCGCGGCGGAGACCCTGGCGGCGGAGCAGCGCTACACGGAGGCGTCATTGGAGCTCGAGAAGGCACTCCGCTTCGCCCCGAACCATCCGGAGATTCAACTCGCCCTGGCCGACCTGCACCTGCGCAGCGGCAGCCTGGAGCGCGCGCGGGGCCACGCCCAGCGGGCCCTTGAAGGCAATCCCGACGACGCCCGGACGCAGATGCTCCTAGGCTCGATCCAGGCACGATCCGGCGACGACGTCTCGGCGTTGGACTCGCTGCGTACGGCGCTGCTGTGCAGCGACCTCGATCGCGAACCGGCCACCGCGCTGCGCGTCCGCTTTGAGCTCTCTCGCGTGCTGTCGCGGCTGGGCTACTGGCAGGCGGCGCTCGAGCAGCGACGTCTGGTCGAAGCCGCGCCCGCGGAGACCCGCGCTGCGGCGGGGCTCGCTGACGAACTCGCGCTGCTCGACGCTCGGCTCTTTGTCGCGGACGCACTGGAGCGCTTGGGCCGGTTTGGCGAGGCGGCCGACGCACTGCAGGCCCTGCACGCCGCGGAGCCAGGCCAGGAAGATCTCGCGCTGCGCCTCGCCCGGGCCCTGAGCCGCGCGGGGAAGACGGACGAGGCGCTGAAGATCGCGCGCGGTATCCGCGGGCGACAGGCAGAGGTGCTCGAACTCCTCGCGGCGATTCACCAGGCCGCGGGCCATCCCGAGCGATTCGCCGAAGAGCTGCGCGGCCGCGTGGCGATGAAGCCGGCGGATGAGGACCTGCTGCTGCTGATCGACGCGATGCAGACGGCGGGCCATCACGCCGACGCTATGGCGGCGCTGGAAGAGCGGCTCTCGCGCGGGCCCGAGTCGCCGGAAATGCGCGGCCGCCTGGTGGATGCCCTGGTCGCGACGGGATCCTGGGGCAAGGCTCTCGACAACGCGGCGCTGGCCGTGCAGAACGAACCGGAGCGCGCCGCGAAGTGGCTCGATCGGCTTGCGTCCGCGGCGCCCGATCCGGCACTTGTCGAGGCAGCGCTCGCACCCGCCGGCGACGGCGCGACTGCGGCAGCGCTGTATGTTCGCGGCGCCGTGGCGCTGCGCGCGGATCGACCGGACGCTGCCCGCGGCCTGTTCGACCGCAGCCTCGCGGCGAACGCCGACTTCATCCCGACCCGCGCGGCGCTGGCGCGGTTGCATCGGCTGGCCTACCGTTACGACGAGGCGCTGGCCGTCGCCGCGCGGCGCAACCCGGACGACGCCGAAGACGCCCGGCTGGAACTGGAACTGGGCATGGTGAACGAGCTGCTCGATCAGACCGAGCAGGCTGAGCTTCACTTCCGCGCGGCGGTCCAGCTCGACCGCGAGCTTTCCGAAGCGCGGTTCATGCTGGGCAAGACGTATGCCGCCATGGGCCGTCGCAACCAGGCGCAGCAGCAGTTGCGTCTGCTGCTCGACGACGAACCGGCCAACGAGGCCGCGGTGGAGCTGCTGGCGGGGATGTACCTCGCGGAGCGCAAGGTGGGCGAGGCTCTCAAGCTGTACGAGGCGATGAAAAACGCGACTGCGTCGCCAATGGCCGCCGCGCGGGCCGAGGCACTGATCACGCAGTTCACCACGCCCGACCCACTGGTCTACCGCGATTCGATCCGCGCCGCGCTGGAGCGCGGCCCGGCAGACGCCGCGACGTGGGTCGCCCTGGCGGAGAGCTACGACGCGATGCAGCCGGCGGAGGCCCGCGACGCCTACGCGGCTGCGCTGAAACTCGATCCCCGCAGCGAAGATGCGATGCTGGGCCTCATCCGCGCGGAGCACGATCTGCTTCGCTTCGAGGAGTCGATCCGCCTGTGGAAAGAGCTGCTGCCCCGCCGACCCAACCGCCACGCCTGGCGGCTGGATCCGGGCGGCATCATCGAAGCACAGCAGGCGATCGAGGCGTGGGACGGCGCGCTGGCCGTCGCCCGCGAGCAGGAGGCGCGCGAAGGGCTGTCCGACGACGTGCGTCTGCTGTATCGCCGTTCGATCATCATGACCCTGATCGAGGCCGAACGCGTGGACGAAGCGGTCGCCGCGCTCAAAGCCTGGATCACGGAGGAGCCCGGCCGCGCCGAGTGGCCGCGCTGGCTTGCGGGCGTGTACATGAGCGACGACCGCCCGGCCGACGCCCTGCCCGTGCTGCTGACGATGTACGAGACGCAAAGCGGCGGGCCCGACACCTTCGACCTGCTGAGCGAAGCCCTCGTCGAACTGGGGCAGATCGATCGCGCCGCGCAGCTCGCCCTTGACCGCCTCAACGAAGACCCGGACCTCGATGACCACCTCGACGCTCTGATTACGGTGCTGGAGCGTGCCGGAAAACATGAGGAGGCGATCGAGCTGGTGCGCAGCAAGCTGGAGCGGACCAACGATCCGCTCCGCTTCCAGGATCAGCTCATCTCGCTGTACGCCTCGGAGGAGCGATATGACGAAGGGATCGAACTGATCGATCGCCTGATCGAGGCGGAACCGAGCCGCCCGGCAGACGATCCCCTCATCACCGCGCTGCGCATGCGGCTCGTGGGCATTCTGATGCAGGCCGAGCGCTACGAGGACGCCCGGCGATGGCTGGCGCAATGGCTGCTCGACGCGCGCTACCCCGCCGATCAGTTCCGCTGGCTCACCCTGCTGGCCACCACGCTGGACGCCCTGGGCGATCCGGAAGGCGCGGCCCGGGCCAAGGAACAGGCCATCCTGCTCCAGCCTACCGACCCGACCCTCAACAACGACCTGGCCTACAGCTGGATCAATCGCGGCGTCCGCCTCGACGAGGCGGAACCGCGGATCCGGATGGCGGTGGCCCGGGCGCCCCGGCAGGGTGCGTATCTCGACACTTACGGGTGGCTGATGTACAAGAAAGGCCGGTTCGACGAGGCCCGACTGTGGCTTGGCCGGGCCTTCCGCTCGCGCGGGGGCAAAGATCCCGTCATCGCCGATCACCTCGGGGACGCCTGCTGGAAGGCGGGCGCCAGGGATGAGGCCGTCCGCTACTGGAAGCAGGCCCTCGAACTGCTCGAAGAGCCCCGGGACCGTCCCCTGATTCCCGACGAACAGCGGGTGGCGTCAGGCACCGGCGCGAAGATCGCCGCGGCCGGGTCGGGCGGCGAGCCCGCCGTCGCGGCCACGGGAGAGACCGCCGCCGAGGCCCCCGCGGCTGGTCCGGGCCGCTCCGACGACGATCAGCCGCAGCGCCCGAGCGCCGAGTGAAGGAGTTGTCGCTTGTCCGGTCATTCCAAGTGGTCCACGATCAAGCATAAGAAGGCCGCGCTCGATGCGCGCCGCGGCAAGCTGTGGAGCAAGCTCGCCCGCAACGTCACGATGTGTGCCAAGCGCGGTGGCAACCCCGACGACAACCCCAACCTCCGCTTGGCCATCGACAAGGCCAAGGCGGCGAACATGCCCAAAGACACGATCGAGAAGGCGATCAAGAAGGGCACCGGCGAGCTGGAGGGTGAGTCGTACGAGGAAATCGTCTACGAGGGCTACGGCCCCGGCGGCGCCGCGATCATGGCCAAGATCGTGACCGACAACCGCAATCGCACAGCGGGTGAAGTCAAGAAGATCTTCGAGCGTGCGGGCGGCAACCTCGGTGCATCAGGCTGCGTAGCCTACCTGTTCAGCCAGAAGGGCGTCATCGTGGTCGAGGCCAGCCGGATCGGCGAGGAGCGGCTGCTCGAACTCGCCCTGGAGGCCGGCGCCGATGATGTTTCATCGTCCGAACAGATCCACGAGATCACCACGAGCCCGCAGCAGTTCGTCGCGGTGAAAGACGCGCTGGAGTCGGCCGAGGTGCCGATCCAGTCGGCGGACATCTCGATGGTCGCCACGACCAGCGTGTCGCTCGACCTCGACACGGCGCGCAAAGTCCTGAAGCTGATCGACGCCCTCGAGGAACACGACGACGTCGACGACGTGTACACGAACACCGACATCTCCGACGAGATCGTCAAGCAGCTTTCGAAGGAGTAGTCGCGCGCTCCCGCGCCGCGGGAGGGGCGACTTCGCCGCCATGCCTGTCGCTAGAGAGGGAATCCGGGAAATGCTCCTGGGCACGGTGGTGCTCGGGGGGCTTGCCGCGCTGGCCGCCTGGGCCCTGTGGCCGCTGGCGATCGTGCCGCTGGCGGTGTGGGTGTGGCTGATCGCCTTCTTCCGCGATCCGCGGCGGCAGCGATCCTACGAGCCGGGGATGCTCTGTTCCCCCGCCGATGGGACCATCACCGAGATCACCGAAATCGCGGCCGGCGACGCGGACGGCTGGCGCTGGGCTGACGGGCAGCAGCGCCCGCCCTACGACGGCCCGGCGATCCGGATCGGCATGTTCCTGAGCCTCTTCAATGTGCACATCAACCGCATGCCCTGCAGCGGCCGCGTGCGCGAGACGCGCTACACGCCTGGCGAGTTCCTCGACGCGCGCAGCCCCCACTGCGGCGTGCGCAACGAGGCCAACGCCCTGCTGGTGGACACGGACGGATCGATGCCCGGGCCGATCGTCGTCCGCCAGGTGGCGGGCAAGGTGGCTCGTCGCATCATCTGTCCGCTGAAGTCGGGCGACCGCGCGGCCATCGGCGATCGCATCGGCCTCATCAAGTTCGGCTCGCGCACGGAACTGATCATCCCCCGGGTCGCGGGAACCGAAATAACGGTGAAGGTCGGGCAGGCGGTGCGCGGCGGGCTGACCATCGTCGCGCGCCAGCCCGGCAGCGGTGATTCAGCGAAGGACCTTGCCGGGTCTCGGCCCGCGCGTGTGGAGACCGCCACGACATCATGAAGCTCGCCCGCACATCCGGTTCTTCCGCCGCCGGCACGACGCGCCGCGGCCCGCGCCGCCTCAAGGCCGTGCCGATGCTGCCGACGATGTTCACCCTCGGCAACCTGCTGTGCGGATTTGCGGCCATTCACTTTGCGCTCGAAGCGATGTACGGCTTCGGCAGCGGGACCGTTGCCGGCGACGCGATCACCGCCAGCAGCCGGATCATCGAACGGATGTTCCCGTCGTACCTGTCGATCGGCGCGGGGCTGATCATCGCGGGTATCATCTTCGACTCGTTTGACGGACTCGTCGCGCGGCTCACGCGATCGACGACCGACTTCGGCGGCCAGCTTGACTCGCTCGCCGACGTGGTGACCTGCGGCGTGGCCCCGGCGACGCTCGTGCTGGCACTGCTCGACGAAACGCTCCGCAACGTGGCCGTGAGTCTGTCGCCCATCAGCGACCAGGCCTGGGGGCGGCTGGTGTGGGTCTCTGGCGCGGTGTATGTCGCGTGCGCGGCGATCCGGCTGGCGCGCTTCAACGTCGAACACGCCAAGGTGGATCACGACCCGAGCCGCTTCCGCGGCCTGCCCAGCCCCGGCGCGGCGGCGATCATCGTGTCGTACCTCATCTTTCACGAGCAAGCCCGGGAGTACGGCGTGGCCATCCCTCCGGGCTATCGCCTGGCGGCGATTTCGCCGACGGTGCTGAGCTACGTCGCCCCGCTGCTGCTGATCTCCTGCGGCCTGCTGATGGTCAGCCGCGTGCCCTACGCGAAGCTGTCGGCCGCGCTGCACGGGCGCCGGCCGTTCTGGCAGCTTGGAGCGCTGCTCGTGGCGTTTGCGATCTTCTGGTCGTTCAAGTCGTTCTCGCTGGTGTGCATCGCCACCGCGTACGGCCTCAGCGGCCCGGTGCGGCTGGCCTGGCGACGACGTCGCGGCAAGGACCGACACACCGATGCCCCGTCGAGCGCCGAGGACCGCGGCACCGATTCGAGCGGCCAGCCCCCCGCCCGCCTGGGCTGAGTGCCCGGGCCGGCGTGTGCCCGCCTGACGACGGCCCCGTTCCCAGGCCGTCCTGTTTGGTTTCCCCGCCTGGATGTGGTTAAATTCCCCGGCACGGCGTGCAGCCCGCCGCCGACCGACACCGACACCAAGGAGCCGCCGTGACGACGAAAACCCCGGTTCGCGTGCGCTTCGCCCCTTCGCCGACCGGCTACCTGCATGTCGGCGGGGCGCGAACGGTCCTGTTCAACTGGCTGATCGCCCGCCGCAGCGGCGGCACTTTCATCCTTCGCATCGAAGACACCGACCAGACGCGCAACGTGGCCGACTCGGTGGGCAAGATCCTCGACGACCTGCGCTGGCTGGGCATGACCTGGGACGAGGGGCCGGAGGTGGGCGGACCCGTGGGCCCTTACCTCCAGAGCGAGCGGCTCGACACCTACCAGCCGCGCATCGATCAGCTCCTGGCGGCGGGGAAAGCATACTACGCGCTCGAGTCGCCGGAGGACCTTCAGCGCATGCGCGAGGCGGCCACCGCGAAGGGACAGGTGTTCCGCTATGTCCGCCCCGACCCGCTGCCGACGATCGAGCAGGGGCTGGCCGCGCGCCGGGAGGGGCGGCCAGTGGTGGTCCGGTTCCGGATGCCGGGCACGGACATCACTGTGCACGACGACATCCTCGGCGAGGTGGTCATGGCCGGCGACCAGCTGGAAGACTTCGTCATCCAGAAGGCCGACGGGTTCCCGACCTATCACTTCGCGGTGGTGGTCGATGACGCCCTCATGGGGATCACGCACGTCGTCCGCGGCCAGGAACACCTTATGAATACGCCGCGGCACGTCGCGCTGCAGCAGGCCCTCGGCGTGCCGACGCCGAAGTACGCCCACCTGCCGCTGATCTTCAACATCGACGGCACCAAGATGAGCAAGCGCGACAAGGAGCGGGCGATCGCGAAGGGGGAGAAGCCGCCCGAGATCGACGTGCACGATTTCCGCGCGGCGGGGTATCTGCCCGAGGCGCTGCTGAACTTCCTGGCGCTGCTGGGCTGGTCCGCCGGGGATGACCGCGAGTTCTTCTCGCTGGCCGAACTGATCGAGCGTTTCAGCATCGAGCGCGTGGGCAAGACCAACGCGAAGTTCGACCGGGCGAAGCTGGCCTCCTTCAACACCGAGTGGTCCGCGCGGCTCGGCGGCACGGCGGGCGCCGACGCGGCGAATTCTCCCTCGGCCGTCATCGCGGCGAATCCCGACCGGCTTCTCGCCGCCTTCCGCGACTACCTGACGCTCAGCGGCTCGACCATGGCGCGGTTCGACGAAGGTCGGCTCCGGCGGCTGCTCGTGGAGTGCGCGGGATTCCGCACCTTCGCCGACGTCGTCGCCAAGGCCGGGTTCCTGACGCAGGCTGACGACGGCTTCGCCTACGAGCCGCAAGCGGTCAAGAAGGTGCTCGAGAAGAACGACGGCGCGGGCTACGCGATGCTCAAAGCCGTGCTGCCCAGGCTGGAAGGGCTGGACGACTGGAGCGGCGCGGCCATCGAGAAGCTGCTTGAGGCATTCTGCGCAGAGCAGAACACCAAACTCGGCCACGTCGCCCAGCCGCTGCGCGTGGCGATTACGGGGACGACCGTGAGCCCGTCGATCCACGCGAGCCTGGAGCTGCTGGGCAAGGCGGCGACGGTGGGGAGGGTGAAGCGGTGTCTGGCAGCGCGAACAGGGTGATCGAAGGTGGGGCCCCGAAGGCGGCTGGCGTTGAGGCGCACGGCATCGGAATGGGGTCGCGCTTAAATAAGCAAACCATTGCCATGCAATGACTTACGATTAGGGGACGCCTGCCGCGGTCGGGGTGGCTTAAATAAGGTCAACCCCAAATCGGCAAGTACCGAGCGAATTTACGGGACCCTCCCGCCCCCGTGTCGGCTTTGATCAGTCCCGCTTCAATCGTAGCGGCAATCACTTGTGAAGCGACTGCGCTCTTCGATTCCGGAAGGCGAAACCGTTCGCGAAGCGTCTGGTTCGTCATTCGCTGCGACATCACCCACTTCAGTACGCAGTGCTGATGGCACGCCCGGACCCGATCCTCCCGATCCATCGTCTCGAAGCTCCTGGGTCCGAACAGGCGAACGAGAGTTCGCCCGGTTCCGGCGCGGAATTCTGGCGCCGGCAGCTGGAGGAGCTCGACGGTGCTGACCACCCGGTCAATCCCACTGCCCTTCTCCTCGCAGATTCCCATGCGACGCATTTGGTCTGCGAGCCGTTCGTTGCGTGACTGATAGCCGTCGATAAAGCGTTCAACGGCGACGATGGGCTCGCCAGGATTCGTCAGTTCTACGCGATCGTCATACACTTCGATCATCACCGACGCCCCGCCCAGCAGGAAATCCTGATGGATCAAAGCGTTGGCCACCAACTCGCGAATCACAGTCTCCGGCACCAGCTTGACCGCCTTGCGCAGCGCGTCCTCGATCACCTCGTTCTGAGGCAGCTGCTCCATGACGAACCGTACCAGCCCCTGGAACCCAACGGCATAGCCCTTCGTACCAAGTTGATCCAGCTTCGTGTGAAGCTTCGAAGCTCCAGAATACACCACCACACGGACCGCCTTGCGCGCGACGTCGGGGAACTCATCAAGCGATCGGGCCAGCAGGAGAGCGCCAAGACGGCGGATGGCGAAAGTTCCGCCCGCATCATCCACCAAGCGTTCCCGCAGGAGTCGGTCGATCACTCCCGCTCGATCAGACGGGAAGGGCCGTTGGATCAAACTGTAGTAGGCCTGCGTATCGAGCAGCTCGACCACCGCCTGAGCGTCAAGGCCGACCTTGGAGTGCTCCTCCAACCAGTCGGGCCTGCCCTCCGAGAAGATCGACCGCAGGCGATCCTCGGTCATCGGGACGATGGACTCTCCTGCCCGCATCAGGTAGCGTCCATTCAACTGGTAGGCGGTACCCCGAGGTCGGGAAGGAATTCCCACCGCAACTACGCGACCATCGGGGTGGACGAACTCCTCGATTTCGACACGGAATCCGAGCGTCTGCTGAAGTTTGCGCCTCATCCCGACGGGATCGTCGATGGCCTTGGTCCCAACGACTCTTCTAGGCTGAGCGTTCGTGATCCCGAGGACGAAGTCGCCTCCGCCTTCGTTGGCGATGGCGACGCAGTACTCGCAGAGCCTATCGTAGCTGACCTGCTCCTTCGCCTCCTTGAACTCGAGCTTCTCATGCTCACGGCCGGTTCGACACCACGATTCGATCTTCGCTTCGTCAAGTGCCATGCCTGAAGGCTCCCGCGATCTCGAGGGAGGCTAACGCGCCCCGCGCAGCGCCTGATCCAAGTCCGCCATCGTATCGTCCGGGTGTTCCCCGCCTACGCACAGGCGGACGAGGTCGGGCGGGATGTTGGCGATCCGGCGGCCTTCATCGCCCTGCTGCTGGTGGGTCGAGATGCTCGGGATCGTCGCCACGCTCTTGATCCGCCCGAGGTCGGTCGCGCGCCAGATGCGCTCGAGTCCGTCGAAGAACCGGCGGGCCTTCTCCGCGCCGCCCTTCACGCGGAATGACAGCAGGTGGCCGTAGCGGTTCACCGGCTTGCCGTAGAGCTCGTCGTGCTCCGCGTCGACCAGCCACATGTAGCGGCTGGCCAGCTCATGCAGCGGATGGTCGGGCAGGCCGAGGTACTCGACCGTTTCGACCTGCGGATGCGTCTGCAGGAATCGGGCGACCTTCATCGCGTTGCGCGACAGCATGTCCATCTTCGAGCGCAGCGTACGCATGTCGTTGAGCGCCATCATCGCCTGCAGCGGGTGCAGGTTCGGGCCGTAGTCCCGGTTGGGCAGGTACTTCACATACAGGCCGAAGTCCTTGCGCATGTCGTCGTTGTCCAGCCGGCTGACGAGATCCTTGCGGGCGATGATGCACCCGCACACCCCGAACCCGCTGGTCGTCAGGCTCTTGGTGACCGACTGGACGACGATGTCAGCGCCGTGACACAGCGGCCGAAGGAGCGCGGGCGTGGCGACCGTGCTGTCCACGATGAGCGGAATGCCGTGGCTGTGGGCCAGGTCGGCCACGGCGGCGATGTCGAAAAAGCCCAGACCCGGGTTGCTGGGTAGCTCGCCGTAAAGAAACCGGGTGTTGGCGTCGATCTTCGAGGCCCATTCGTCGAGGTTGGTGGGGTTCTGCACCCAGCGACACTCGATGTCGCGTTCCTGGTGCAGCCGGGCGTGGAAGTACTGGTACGTCCCGCCGTAGCACTGGGCGGTGGCGACGAAGTTCCGCGACTCGTCGCCCCGGTGGGTGCGGTGAACCAGAAACGGCGTGCACGCCGTCATGATCGCCGCCATGCCCGACGAGGTCGAACAGGCCGACGTCTCGCCGTCGAAGCCGTAGCCCTCCATGAGCGCCAGGGCCCATTCGTAGAAATACGTGGTCGGGTTCGCGATGCGCGAGTACGTCCACGACGGAATGAGGTAGGCCAGCGCGGCCTCCATCTCGTCGGAATCGCGGAAAGCCTGGGCGGTGCTCATGAAGACCGGCTCGACGATGGAGCCCTGGTAGTCGTCGATGGCGTCCTGCAGGGTGTACAACCCGTGCACGGCGATGGTGTCGAAACGCCACTTGCGCACGACGTTGCGGATATACTCGCCGCGCCGAGCCAGGTAGGCGTTGTTGCGGTCGATGTAGCGCTGCATGCCGGGCGTAATGCGTGGCGAGGCGCCGTCGGTGGACATGACGGGGTGCTCCTTCCTGAAACAGACGGGGCGGAAGCGCCCCGCCGCCATCATCGTAGATCGCCCCACCCGCCCCGCAAGCATCGACCGTAACCTCGCCTGTGCGGCGCTCTTCCGGCGGACCGCCCGGTGCGGCTACACTGCGTTCGCGATGGACCAGCGAATCGACTATGCCTCCGCCGCCACACGCGTCATCGTCCGCCCCGGCGTTCTCGTGGAGTTCGGCGCACGGCTGCGCGAGATCATCGCGCCGACGTCCGCCTGCATCGTGACCGACGATCGCGTCGGCCCGCTCTACGCCGACACGCTGGAGGAGAGCCTTCGGGGCGAGGGATTCTCCACCGCCCGGTTCGTCTTCCCCGCGGGAGAGGCGTCCAAGTCGCTGACGATGGCGGGCGTGCTGTTCGAGACACTGGCCCTGCACCGCGTCGCACGCGACGGCGTGATCGTCGCCCTGGGCGGGGGCGTCGCGAGCGACCTGGCGGGCTTCGCCGCGGCGACCTGGATGCGCGGTATCCCCTTCGCCATCAGCCCCACGACTGTCGAGTCGTGCGTGGACGCCTGCCTCGGTGGGAAGACGGCAGTGAATCTGCCCGCGGGCAAGAACCTGGTCGGCGCGTTTCACCACCCGGTGCTCATCGCCGCCGACCCGCGCTGCCTGGCCACGCTCGATCCGCGCGAGGCCCGCGCGGGACTGGCCGAATCCCTGAAGCATGCCCTGTTGTTCGACGCCGATTTCCTCGCCTGGCACGACGCACACGCCCGCGACATTCTCGCGGGCAAGCCCGAGGTGATGGCCGAACTCGTCGCCCGCAACCTCGCCTGGAAAGCCCGCGTCGTGCAGAGCGACGAACGCGAAACACGCGCTGCAGCGGATGGCGGCCTGCGGCGCGTGTTCCTCAACTTCGGCCACACGATTGGTCACGCGATCGAAAGCGCGGCGGATTACGACCTGCGTCATGGCGAGTGCGTCGCGCTGGGCATGGTGGCTGCGCTGCGCCTCGGCGAGTCGCTCCGCGTCACGCGCAGCGGACTCGCCGCCGAAGCCGTGCAGCGCCTGGCCGCGCTGGGGCTGCCCACGGCGCTGCCCCCCGCGCTGGCGAGCGGCATCCCGCCGGCGGCGATTCTCTCCCGCGTCCGCGTCGACAAGAAGGCCGCAGGCGGGCGGGTGCGGTTCGTGCTGCTGGAAGACGTCGGCCGGCCGGTGGTGCATGATAACGTACCCGCGGCGGCGCTAGCGGCGACCTATGAGACTCTGCTACAATGACATCGGGCCTGTCGCCCCGCCACGAGGAAGGAGCTTGCTGCCATGACCATGTTCAATCCCATGAACCCCGATTCGCCGATCTCGATCAACCGGCTCCAGCAGGAACTGAACTCCATGTTCGACCGCCTCGTGCACACCGGCGTGTCGACCGGACCGCTGGATGGTCAGGAGTGGGCCCCCGTGCTGGATGTCTACGAGCACGGCGATCGCTACACCATGCAGGTCGAGATTCCCGGCGTCGATCCGGCGAGCATCGAGCTGACCTACCTCGCCGGCGCGCTGACCATCCGCGGCCGAAAGGCAACGGAAGAGCTTGGCGAGGGGGTTCGGTCGGTGCGGCGTGAGCGGCGGTTCGGTACGTTCTGTCGCACCGTTGACCTTCCAGGCGAAGTGACCGAGAGCGAGATCTCCGCCAGCGCGAGCGCGGGCATCCTTCACATCACGCTGCCCAAAACGGCCGCCTCGCGGGCGAAGGCGGTCAAGGTGCAGGTGAAGTAAGCGCGGCTTCCAGAGGCAGGCGGTCGGGGTGCCGCGAACTACGGCTCGCGCTGTCCAGCCCGACATCCGCGGGCTTCGCCAGCGGCGCACCGGCGCATGGCCCCCAGGCGCCGGGATCTCCATCTGCCCGACCTCCCGCCTGATCCCTATCCCGGCAGGCCTCCACAGCCGGCAGGCACGGCCACGGGGGCCGAGCCGTACCTCGCCTACCGCCCCCGCCGCCGTGACGGCCGAAGCGGCCCGACACCGCACGCCGACCGCGACGCAACCCCTCAGAACCGCAGCTCCCGAGCTTCGCAGATTCTCCAGAAATTTGTGGCCGGCCCGAACCCTGTTTCTCGCGTTTCTGAATGAGGCCGGCGGGGCGCCTTCCCCGTCGGCCCGGTAACCGGCCGCGGTGGACCCCGACGGTGCGCCATGGCCCGAAGCCGCCTGCCCCTGTCGCCACTGCGGAGGGGCCAAGCCACGGAGAACCAGCATGCACGGACTTCGCCGCACTTGGGCTGGCATCGCGATGAGCCTCCTCTGCGCCGCTTCGGCGCAGGGACAGGCAAGCTTCCTTGAGAACTTCAACGAGAACGGCTCGAGCACCTCGAGCGGGCCCGCCGGGCTCGTGGGCCGAGGCTGGGTATTTCGGAATCAAAGCGGCAGCGCGATTGAGCCACTCGGGTGGTTCGACGGTGCGCTCCACGGCCAGACCGCGCAGGAGGGGACCGGATGCCTGTACACCGCCAGCGCACTGACCGTGCCGTTCACCGGCGGACACACGTTAAGCAACTGGGCGATCCTGCCGGTCGTTGCCGGGCAAGACGCCGGCGCCACGATCTCGCTGTTCGTGTCGGGGGTCCCGCTCGCGGCCGGCGATCAGAAACTGCAGATTCGCTACTCGCCGACCGGCGGCACGAGCACGGGAAGCGGACCGACAGGCGTGGGTGACTTCACGGAAATGCTCGGCGAATTCTCCTCCACCAACTCATGGCAGCAGATCGCCGTCGCCGTACCCGGGCCCGGCCGACTCGCGCTGCGCCAGTACGACCCGACGGTCAGCAACTTCCCCGGCGGCGGGGTGGTCATGAAGATCGACTGGCTGAGCGTGTCCGGCGGCGTCAGCGGGCCCTGCGGGATCCCGCTGCCGCAGGCAGGCGAGACGGTCACCTGGCGGGTCGGCGACAGCCCGTACAGCATCTGCGCGAAGCTGACGATCCCGCGTGGTGGGACCGTAGTCGTCGAGCCCGGCGTCACAATCGATGTGGAGCCCGGCGGTCCCCAACTGATTATCGAGGGCGCCTTTGTCGCCCACGGTACACCCGCGGCACCGATCACGCTTCTGGGTGAGAACTTCTCCGTCATCAACCCGCCCTGCGAAGTGCGCGGCGGCACGCTGGACATGCAGCACACCAGCATCGAAGCCCGCATCCAGACGCGCTACGGCGGCACGCTGATGGCCGCCGACTGCCAGATCCCGGCCACGGGCACCGTCGCCGCATCTCCTAACCAGGCTCAGGATCCGGACTCGCCCGATCCGCAAGCGCTCACCTTCCGCCTCGAGCGGTGCGCGTTCAGCGGCGGCGAGTTGTCGGCCGTCGGCAACGTGTACCTGTCGGCCTGCGATTTCGAGGGCGGCCGGGCGCGTGTCGCGGGCTACGTGTACCTGCATGACGTCACGGTGAACGGCATCCCGCTGGAGATCGAGAAGGATGCCGGCGCGCAGCCACTGCTGATCGACCACGTGACGGCGACCGGTAGCCAGGCTACGGCGGGCCTCAGCCTTTCAGGTGCGAACTACCACATCGGTCCCAACACCGTGATCCAGGGGAATCGCTGGCCGGTCGAGTTCACGGTGCTGGCTGCCGGCCTCACCCCCGACAGCGTTGTGCCGGCCACGGGCAATACCATCAACAAGATCTACGCGCGTGCGCTGGACACGGGCTACTCGCTGATGTGGCCCGATCTCGGCATACCGTACCTCGTCGATCGCACCGTGCAGTCAGGCGGGTCGCTGGCCATACTGCCGGGCACCACGATCCAGTTCGAGGAATTCGGCGGCGCCATCTTCGTCGACGCGCCGATCCGTATGAGCGGTACGCCCGACCGGCCCATCACGCTGGAGGCTGCCCAGCCGGGACAGCATTGGAGGGGTATCGAGTTTTTCCAGGTTCCCTCGCAGCTCGTACAGAACCTGCAAGTCCGCGGGGCTGTGTTCGGGATCGGATCAGACGAGTCGAACGTGTGGATGATCGACAGCACCTTCGCCGGAAACAGCGTAGCCGGCACGGCGAACACGTTCGGCGACTTGATCGTCCGCAACTGCCGCTTCCTCGCGAACGCCATCGGCCTCCAGACGGGCAGCACGACGAACGCAGGCGCCTTCGATGCGGCGGGCGACGCCATGCCAAACTCGTTCGTGGGCAACGACGTCGGCGTGCAGGTAAACAGCCCCCTGCCCAGCAACGTGTCGACGGCAAACTACTCCTGGTGGGGCGAGTCCTCGGGGCCGCAACATCCGGAGTTGCCCGGCGCCTCAGGTGACGCTGCGCAGATCCGCCTCGACCGTGTGTTGCCGTTCCTCGCCGAGGCGCCGACCTACGCGAACCGCGCGCCGCGGGTGGAAGTGCAGCCAGGACCGCTCTTCGCCCGAGTGGGCGAGCGGATCATCATCCGCTGGAGCGTGGCCGATGACGGACCCATCGTTTCGCAGCGGGTCGAGTACTCGCCCGCCGCGGGCGGTTTCGCGTTCGTGACGCTGGCCGAACTCGGACCACAGGCGAGGACGTTTGAGTACGAGGTGCAGACGGTCGCACCATCGAGCGTGAACAGCCGGGCGGAACTGCGCGTCGTGGCTGTCGACAACGCGGGGAACGAATCCTGGGACGCAGTCCCGTTCTGGGTGCCCTATCAGGATGACTGGACGGTGCCGACAATCGAGGTGGCCGCGCCGACGCAACTGCGACCGGGCGACTTCTTTGACCTGACGTGGAGCCCCGGCGCCACGGCGACGGCCTTCATGGAGATTGCCAGCGAGGGAACCCTGAACCTCATCCCCGCGGGCGGTCACAACGGCAGCGGAAACAACCCCAAGCGAATGCCCTACGCCAGCACCGACCTGGTGCGGTTCCTCGTCGTATTCACATTCGGCGCCGGGGGACGGGAGGAGTACTACTTCTCCGACTACTTCACGGTCAGGCCCGATCAGCGCATCGCGGACGACGCACCGCCGACCGTCACGCTGCTCACGCCGACTCCTGGGCAGCAGTTCCCCGGCGGTGGCGTCGTGCCCGTGACCTGGTCTGCGACCGACGACGAGGGAATCCGGGAGTTTGATCTGCATGCATCGTATGACGGCGGCGAGACATGGTGGACGATCGCGCGAGCGGTGCCGCCGCAGACATCGAGTTTCAACTGGCGCCTTCCCGACAGCGACGGGATCGCCGACGTCCGGCTCCGCGTGATCGCCCGCGATGTCCGATTCCAGACGACCAGCGACGGCATGGACGTGGCGTTTGCCGTCACCGCCGGCTCGACCGCCGAGCCCGGCGACTTTGACGCGGACGGCGACGTCGACGGAGCCGACCACGCCGTCTGGCACACCTGCATGGCCGGCCCGGGCGCGACCCTGCCCCCGCAGGGCTGCTCGCCAGACGACTTCGCCCATGCCGACCTCGACGGCGACACGGATGTCGATCTGGCTGACTTCGCTCGGTTCGCCGAGCGCTTCGGCGGGTAGGCTGATCGCGCTGTGCGGCGACAGATTCGCAGTCAACCCTCGGGGGCGGAAGGAGCGCAGCCATGCGGCCTCCCGCCCTCGCCTCCTATTTGCCCGCGGCCAGAAGCCGCTCGACGTGCAGCGCGGCCGATTCGCCGGTCGCGCCGAGGTGGTAGCCGCCCTCCAGCACGCTCACCAGCCGGCCGTCGGCGTGGTCGCGTGCAGCCCGCACCATCAAATCGGTCATCCAGCCGAAGGACGACGTCGCCAGGTCGATGGGCGCGAGCGGATCGAGCTTGTGGGCGTCGAACCCAGCGGAGACCAGGACAAACTGCGGGGCGAACCGCTCGATCTCCGGCATCACCACGTCGTCAAAGGCCCGCCGATAGTCCGCGTCCCCCGCATGCGGCATGAAGGTCACGTTCAGCGTGAATCCCATTCCCGGCCCCGTGCCGCGCTCGGTATCCCAACCGGTACCCGGGAATACCACCGTCGGGTGGCCATGCAGGCTGATGTAGAGCACCGAGGGATCGGACTCGAACAGGTGCTGCGTGCCGTTGCCGTGATGCACGTCCCAGTCGAGGATGAGTACCTTCGCAATTCCGTGATGATCACGCAATCGCCGCGCGGCCAGCGCCACGTTGTTAAGCAGGCAGAACCCCAGCGAGTGATCGTGCTCTGCATGATGGCCCGGAGGGCGAACCGCGCAGAAGGCGTTGTCGATCCGCCCGGCCATGACATCGTCGACCGCGCGGATTGTGGCCCCCGCGGCCAGCAGCGCGATGTCGTAACTCTCCGGACAGATCGCGCTGTCCGGCACGTCGATGAAGGGCAGCTGGCTGGCGCAGGCCCGGCGGAGGCGGTCGAGATAGTCGTCGGCGTGCACGCGGCGGACGAGATCCAGATCGATCGGCGCAACCTCGATGGCCGCACACGTATCGACAAGGCCATGCTCGCGCAGCGCCTGCTCGATGGCGGCGAGGCGCTCGGGGCGTTCGGGATGGCCGTGTCCGGTGCGGTGTCGCTGGAAGCGCGGGTCCAGGGCGAGTCCCGTGCGGGTCATGAAGGAAGTATAGCGGCCGCGCAGCAACCGCGTCCAACGACGATGATCACTCCGAGGCGGACGAACGCTTGCGCGAGGGCTTGGCGCCGCCCTTGGCCGCGGCGCGCGAAGCAGGCTTCTTCGTCGCGGGACGGCTGCCGTTGTCGCCGGCGTCTCCTTTGGCAGCCTTCGGCGCCTTGGTAGGCTTCGCCGCCCGCGCGGGCTTCGCACCGGCGGCCTTCCGGCGGCTCGTCGGCTTGTCCGCCTTGGGCGGCTTGCCCCCGCGGCGCGGCTCAGCCTCCACCGGACCCTCGTCCACGAGCCGCCGGATCGCCACGCAGAACTCGCGGGCGTCGGCGGCGCTGACGTTCCGCTCAAGGAACGCCTGCACCTCGGCCAGCGTCGCCTCGGGATGGACCAGGTCGGAAGCACGCAGCGCCGCGTGGAGCCGGTCGTCGACCGGAATGGCGTGACCGCCGAGGCTCCAGAGGATCACCGACGCGGCGGCGTAGTGGCTGAGGCCGTCCAGCGATTCGAGGATCTGGCGCACCTCGCGGCGGGCCTTCTCCTGAAGGAAGTCGAGCGACACGCGGTTTTCCCGCGCGTAGATCGACTGCAGAGCACGGATAAGCTGCTCAGTTCGGGGCGGGCCGTCGTTGCTGCCGAGCCCGGAGGCCGTGACGATCTCGCCCGGCGTCGACACGCGGACCTCGTTCCAGTCAACCAGCGTCTTGAACATGCGGTCGACCGCGCGAGCGGCAGCGTTCTCGTTGCCGTTTTCGGAGAAGATCGCGATGCTCAGGCGGCGCAGCGGGTCGTCGGCTGCCGAAGGCGGGGCTTCAACGCCCTTGCGGAGCTTGGTGAATACGCTCTTGAGTCGCGCGGCGTACTTGGTGCCGTCTTTCATCGACCATCCTCTCCGCGGTGGTCTGCGCGGGGGGCGCCGCCGGCAACGTCGTCCGAATCCAGGCCGTCCCCGTCCAACTCGTCCGTCCCGTCCTCGGCATCCGCCTCTTCGGCGGGCGTCGGCTCGCCGCGACGGCGGATGTTCTCGTCGATGACCGCCATGGTCTCGCGCGCCACCTTGACCGATTCGTCGACCAGGAACCGCAACTGCGGACACTGACGCAACTGGATCTCGCTCGCCACGCGGCGCTGGATGTGCCCCGCGGCGCTGCTGATGGCAGCCATGGTGCGGCGCTCCTCCGCGTCGGTGCCCATCACGCTGAGGTAGATCTTCACGTTCAGCAGATCGCCCGATACCTCCACGCGCGTCACCGTCGTCAGCGGACTGATCCGTGGATCATTGAGCCGGTGCGCGATGTGGTCGCTGACGATCTCGCGGATCGAACTGCCCAGTTTTTCCCTGCGATACGGCTTCATGATGCTCAGCGGCCGCGGCCCTCACCGGCCCCGGCCCGAATCAGTAGAACTCCCGCCGGTAGTCGATCAGCGACACTTCAGGGCAACCGCGCACCACGTCGACAATCGAGTCGAACATCGAGTGCATGCCGCGCTCTTCGTTCGACACCGCGGCCACCCCGAGCACACACCGCTGGAGCATGTCGTTGTGTTCCACTTCGGCCACGGACACGTTGAACCGGTCCTGCAACCGTCGCTTGAGGCCCTGGATCACCCGTCGCTTGTCCTTCAGCGAACGGGACTCAAACAGCGCCAGATCGATCTGGAGCGATCCGACGATCATCCGCCGCGCGGGGTGATGTCCTTCACCCCGAAGGTGCCGTCCTCGACGGCGATCTTGAACATCTGCGTGCGCCCCTCCGGCGTCGTGTAGGGCGCGACCCCGATGGCCCGGAGCATGTCCACGATGTACTGCCGGTCGTTCACGGGCACGCGGTAGAAGTCCAGCTCGCGCCGGACCAGCGCATCGTCAAACTCGTACGGGCGCTCGTCAGGCAGGTAGCGAACCACCGGCCCGATGCTGAAGCCTGTCCCGCCGGTGGGCCGGATCCGCGGCAGGAACACAGCCCGCACGCTCGCCCACCGGCCTGCACGCACATCCACCGCGTACTGCCGCACGAGATAGGTCTGGTCCTCGGTCTGGTCGACGAACTCGGCCGAGGCCTCGTCGGGGAGGAAGTACTCGGCCATGAGCTGCTCGCGCTTGGCACTGTCCGCGTCGCGGATCGCCTCGCGCAGCTCGCGGAAACCGGGGTAGCCGTTCAGCGAACCGTCGGTCCACTTGTAGACCACCTCAATCACGTACGGACCGTCCTCCAGGTCCGTCAGGCTCGCGCCGGAGTACGCCACCGAACAGCCCTTGCGGTCGGCGAAGCGCTGCCCGAAGCGGGGGGCGCCATCCTGCGGGAGGAAGTAAATCTCGGCGCTCGCCGGGACCGCGCTGACGAACAGTCCGCCGTCCTCGGTCAGCGTCCGCAGGCCCGCCGTCCGCGACGGCCCCGCAGCCGGTCGGGAAGGCCGCCGCGTCGTCGCCCCGCCGGTGCCCAGTTGAACCGGCTCGTAGGGACCGGGATCGGTCGGGCGGGGCGCACTGCCCTGGATCATGGGCATCACGAACATCTTCCCGACCAGAAACACGACCGTCACCAGGGCCGCGGCATAGACGAGCTTGAGCGTAAAGGCGAACGGATCAAACTCGCCCTCGCGGCGCGGTCGGCGACTGAACAGCGAGCGCTTGCGCCGCGGGGCCACGGCCGTGGCCGCGGCGGCATCCTGCGTCTCATTGATTTCGCTCAGCAGGAAGTCCATCCCGCCGCCCGCGGTCGCGACCGTTTCGGGCACGTTCGCTGCCTTGCCGCAATAGGAGCAGCGGACGACCTTGCCGCCGTCCTGGTCCTTGGCCCGGACCGTGTGACCACATTCCGCCTTGAATTCGATCATGGTTGCGATCGCGCTGAGCCCGGCGGATGCTGGCCGCCGGCTGCGAGGGATCAGGCGAATCGCGGCACGGCCGCGCTGCCGAATCCCGGCACCATGGGGAAGTCCGCCTCAAGGACCTCCTCTTACGCGCAGTGTCCCCGCGCGCCCTGTTTATCGGCCCGCCGAAGAGCCCCCGCCGCGGGCGCGCCGACGGCCGGCTAGAGGGTCCGCGCGACCTTCACGACCTCGTAGACCTCGATCACGTCGCCGGCGTGCACGTCGTCGAACCCTTCCAGCCGGATACCGCACTCCATGCCCGCGCGAACTTCCTTCACGTCGTCCTTGAACCGCCGCAGCGAGTCGAGCTTGCAGCCTTCGCGGACGACGACACCGTCGCGCACCAGCTTGGCCAGGTGCGAGCGGTGGATGACGCCCTCGGTGACGTAGCAACCCGCCACCACACCGAGACGGGTGATGCGGAACACCTCGCGCACCTGGGCAATGCCGCGGCTCTCGATCACCTCGTCCGGCGTCAGCAGGCCCTCTAGCGCCTTCTTGATGTCGTCGGTGACGTCGTAGACCACCCGGTAGGGGCGGACCTCCACGCCGTGCCGCTCGGCGAGGCGTCGCACGCCCGCCGGCGTCTCGACGCGGTAGGCAACCACGATGCCCTCGCAGGCCGAGGCCAGCAGCACGTCGCTGTCGTTGACCGGTCCAACGCCCGCGTGGCGGATGACGAGGCGAACCTCGTCGGAGGGGAGCTGGCTGAGCGTCTGCTTGAGGGTTTCGACGCTGCCGTCCACGTCGGCCTTGACGATGACGTTCAGCTCGGGCACCTCGCCCGCGTCGCGGCGCTTGAACATGTCCTCGAGCGAGAGAATCTTGCGCGACGCCTGGCGGCCCGAGGCGATACGCGACTGCTTCATCTCGGCCGCGATCGTCTTGGCGCGCTGCATGTTCTCGACGACGTAGAGTCCGTCGCTCGAAACCGGCACGTCGTCGAGACCCCACACCTCCACCGGAACGGCGGGGCCGGCCTCGTCGAGGCGCTGGCCGCGGTCGTTGACGAGCGCGCGCACCTTGCCGAACGCATTACCGCAGACCACCACATCACCGACGCGAAGCGTGCCCTCCTGCACCAGCACGGTGGCCACGGGGCCCACGCCCTGCTTCGTCTGGGCTTCCACGACGACGCCCACGGCGGGCACGCTGGGGTCGGCCTTGAGCTCCATGAGGGCGCTCAGGTCGGCCAGGTGATCGACAAGTTCCTTGATGCCCTGCCCCGTCGAGGCGGAGGTCTTGAGCACGTCCACGTGGCCGCCCCACTCCGTCGGCGCAAGTTCGTGTTCGGCCAGTTGGCCGTAGATCTTCAGCACGTTCTGCTCGCCGAGGTCGATCTTGTTCAGCGCGACAACGATGGTTACACCGGCCGCCTTCGCGTGGTTCATCGCCTCGATCGTCTGGGGCATGACGCCGTCGTCGGCGGCGATGACCAGCACCACAACGTCGGTCAGATTCGCTCCGCGGGCACGCATCGCCGAGAACGCCTCGTGACCCGGCGTGTCGAGGAAGGTCACCGGGCCGTGCTCGCCCACAACGTGGTAGGCGCCGATGTGCTGCGTAATGCCGCCGTCCTCGCCGCTGGCCACCTCCGCCGAGCGGATGGCATCGAGCAAGCTGGTCTTGCCGTGATCGACGTGGCCGAGCATCGCCACCACCGGCGGGCGCTGGATGAGATTCTTGCGGTCGCGGGCGGTCACTTCGTCCTTGATCTGGTCGAGCTGTGTCCGCGCGGGCACGATCTCGACCTCGACCTCCAGGGCAATCGCCAGGAGCTGAGCCGTTTCCGTCGGCAGGACCATGTTAATGTTGGCCAGGATGTTGTGCTGATCCTTGAGGATCTTGAAACACTGCATGAAGTTCGAGCCCGTCTCGGAGCAGAACTCCTTGAGCCGCACGGGCTCGTGCAGCCGGGCGACGCTCTTGCGATCCGGCGCGGCCGGCGAACCGGCGGCTCCGGGCTGTCTTCGGCGATGAATCTTGCGACCCGTCGCCCCGGCGAGACGCTCGCGGCGCTCGGCCAGGTCGCGATCGCCCCACTCCGCGAGTCGCTCGCCCGCGACGCGAAGGCTGGCCGCCACACGCCGGGGATTGACCCGCTGCTTCTTCGCCGTCCGCGGGTCGACGGGGCGACGGTCCGGACCCGGAGAGTCGCCGCCCGGGCCGGGAGGCCCACCGGGGCGGCGCAGGCCCGTGCCGGGAGAAGGCGGCGCAGGTCGACGCGGCTGGAGCTGGTCGGGCTCGGGCGCTTCGTAGCGCACGACGCGCGGTCCCTTGAGCTTCAGCGGCTTGGGCACATTCTGCGGACCAGCCGGCGACACGAGATCCGGTCCCCCCGGCGACTCGACCGCTTCCGCGGGAGCGCTCGCCGGCTGGGAGGCGACTTCGCCCTTCTCGACGGTCGGCGCCTCGGCGGTGGGTGCAGGCTCAGCGACGGGTTCGGGCTCGGCCGCGGCGGCCGCGGCAGCGGCAGCAGCGGGCGCCACGGCGGCCGGCCGCTCGACAACTTCGGGCGCGGCGGCGGCGGCCGCAGGGGCAACCTCCTTCGCCGGGGGAGCCTCGACCTCGTCGGTCTCGCTCTCCGCGGCCTCGGCCACGGCGGTGGCGGCCTGGTCGGTGTCGTGCTCGTCCCCGCCGGCGGAGGCGGCGGCCTTGCGGCGCGGCTTGACGCGAACCTTCTCCAGGTCCACCGGCGCGGAGCGCTCCACGGCGGTGGCGTGCTCGCCTTCGCTGAACCACTCGCGGATCGTCGCCTCCAGTCCCGCCGTCAGCGTAGACATGTGGTTCTTGACGACCCCCTCAAGCCCCTCAGCCTTGCACTTATCAAGGATGAGCTTGCTCGGGACGTTCAGCTCCTTCGCCAGGATGTGAACACGCATCTGCTGCTTAGACAACGTCGATCTCCAATCCACCGCGGCACGACACGGCCCTTCGGCCGCCCGCCGCGGCCCCGCGCTCTCGCGCGGCACGACGACGGAAACGCCCCGTGGTCTCGTTCACATCCGTGACACCGGCGCCGCTCGAGGCCAAGGCGGCCGGCCGGTTTCGCCCGGCCGTCAGGCCGGCAGCGGCTCGTCCCCCGGCGACAGGCCGGCGGACGAGGCGTCCTGCGTACTCGCGGCAGCCGCATCCTCGTCACCAGCCGACTCCGCTTCGCTTGCTGACTCAGCAGATACCGACGGCTCGGCGCCCTCGGCGGCGATGCCCTCGGTCGACGCGTCAGCCGACGCGTCGGCAGGCGCCTCCGGCGCGACACCCGCAGCCAGCGCGGCACGGGCCGCGGCCGCCTGCTGGGCGGCGAGCGCCTTGGCGGCCTCGTTCTCGATGTCGAACTGCTTTGCGGCGATCTCCGCGGCCTGGACGATGCGGACCGAGAGTTCATTCTCGATCGCCAGCGGGGCCATCAGGGCCTCGGCGCCGACGTCGACGATGTCGTGCAGCGAGATGATGCCGATCGCCAGGAGCTTATCGAGCATGACGTCTTCGACGCCCTCGATCTGCTTGAGAGCGCGCTCCATGGCGTCGAGCGAGCGGTTGTATTCAGCCGGCGTCAGAATATCGATGTCCCACCCCGTCAGCCGCGAGGCGAGGCGGACATTCTGCCCCTTCTTCCCGATCGCCAGCGAAAGCTGATCGTCCGCCACGATGACCGTGGCCTTGCCCAGCTCGAAGCAGAGGAACGTCTCCTGCACTTCCGCGGGCTTCAGCGCGTTGGCGATGAGAATCTGCGACGATTCATTAAAGCGGACGATGTCGATCTTCTCGCCGCCGAGCTCGTCGACGATGTTGCGGATGCGGCTGCCGCGGACGCCGACGCACGCGCCGACCGCGTCCACCTTGGCGTCGATCGACGTGACCGCCACCTTCGTGCGGTACCCCGGCTCGCGGGCCAACGCCCGGATCTCAATGATGCGCTCGCCGACCTCGGGCACCTCCAGCTCAAACAGCCGGCGGATGTAGTCCGGGTGGGTCTGCGTCAGCACGATGCGGACCTGGTTGCGCTCCTCCCGGACGTCGAGGATCATGCCGCGGATGCGCTCGCCGACGTGATGCGTCTGCCCCGGAATCTGCTCACTGCGGGGCATGATCGCCTCGGCCCGGCCGATGTTCACGATAAGGGCCGAGCCTTCGATGCGCGAGATCGTGCCGTTCATGACCGTGCCGACCTTGGCGGAATACTCTTCGAAGATCGAGTTGCGCTCGTCTTCGCGGACCTTCTGGATGAGCACCTGCTTGGCGGTCTGGGCGGCGATGCGCCCCAGGGTCTTCATGTCCACCGGAGAGTTGTCGACCGTCGCGCTGATGTCGCCGACGACGCGGTCGATGGTCACGGCGATCTCCGCCTCTTCGCTGTACGCCTTGCGCACGGCGGATGCGATCGCCGTCTCGATGTCGACGTAGATGCTCTCCTTGTCGATGTTCTTGTCTCGACTGATCGAATCGACGAATCGGAGAAGCTCTGCATTCATACCGCTTGACCCACCGATGCGGCCGCTGCCGCCGCCTGTATCGTCATGCTCCCCCCGCGGAGGAGCCCGGCTGCCGGATCAGCAGGCCGCAGGCCCGAGTCCGACCGTCCAAAAAAAAGCGTGGGCGCATAACGTCGGCCCACGCGGTGAAGAGGCAGCTTCGGCTTGTCCGGGGCGACCTAGGACATCATCCGACTCCCAACGTCGCGGGGACCCCGCCATCTGCCGACGTGCAGCCAAGCGCAATAACCGGGCTATGCACGACGCATCACTCCGCCTCCACCGGCGGCCGGCCACCGCGCAGAATCGCGCCGACCCACCGCCCGGGGCGCACTGTACCCGCCCCGCACCGCGGTCTCGGACGGGACGCCGCACAGAGGGAGTCCCGCCGGACCGCGGCAATTATAGGGGGGGTACCTACCCTGTCAATTCCGGCCGATGCAGCCAGCCCCCCCGGGAGGAGGCTCAGAAGGGCACATCCACCGCCTGACAGAGGAACCGCATCAGCGGCGCCCCGGCCCTGGCCGACGCCACGTAGGCATCCAGGAAGTCCGGCGAGCAGGCATCGCGTTCGCAGAACGTCGTCACCGCAGCCTGGCTCTTGCGCATCAGGTCAGGTGCCAGGGGGTGGTCGGCGGGCACGGGCTCGCCGTCGACCTTGGGCGGCCGTTTGAGCGACTCCCCCTCCCACTGGTACCCGGCCAGCGCTTTCGGCCCCGCGGCGGCGGTCCATTCCCGCGGCCGGGCCAGGATGTGGCGGCGGACGGCCTCGACCGTCGCGCCGTCCGGCTCCCACAGGCCGACGTGGGCCTGGATCTGACCCGCCCCTTTCCCCCGTCCGCTGTCCGGCCCCATGCACAGCCGGTAGCCCAGCATCAGCTCGCCGCAGGCATTGTGGACGAACATCCCGCCGGCGTTGGTCTTGTACGGGCTCTTGTCCTTGGCGAATCGCGTGTCCCGGTTGAGCCGCATCATCGACCCGCCCACCGGCTTGGGATCGACCTCGATGAACCGGCTGACCTTCGCCATGCGCGGGGCCAGGTCGGCGATGAACCGCAGGAGCGGCCCCTTCACGTCCTGCTCGTAGGACTTCTTGTGGGCGGTAAACCACTCGCGCGTGTTGTTCGCGGCGAGGTCGCGCAGGAACGTGAAGAACGCCGTGGTGAAGTGGGAGGCGGCTTTGGTCTTGGCCATGTTGGCGGCCCGGAAAAGGGGTCAAGTTTCGTTTCTCCCCCTTAGCGCGACACGCCGCTCACGCCTATGGAGCGTCGATCGACCCTCCCCCGCACGGGGGAGCTCGAGAGTCGGCACCCGGCCACGGCGTCGCTACGCTCGGCGCCCTTCGTCCGGCCACGGACCGCGGGGCGGCCTCCGGCCCATAATCCCCGACGCCACCCCCTTCGGCCTGCTCCTTCAGCGTGGCCCGGAAAAGGGGTCACGTTTCGTTTTCTCCGCAACGTGCCCCCCATTCTTCCCGCGGCTGAGGCTCATGGCTGGTTCGCACCGACCAGAAGCTGGAACGCTACGAAGTCAGCGAGGTCCACGTCGTCGTCGCCGTCCAGGTCCGCCGCGGCTTGCACCTCTGGATCACAGCCCGGCTCCGACACCCCCGGCCCGCCCATGCACGGCAACAGGGCCGGCAGGTCATCGACGTTGACTTCGTTGTCGCCGTTCAGATCGCCCGGACCGGCCTCGCACTCATCCGGCACGCCGTTGGCATTCTGGTCCTCGCTCGTCTCGCCGTCGATGTCGCACGAATCCGGCACACCGTTACCGTTACAGTCACCGTCCTCCAACTCGCACTCGTCCGGCACGTCGTTGCCATCGCAGTCGCGGCCGATGCGGAAGACATAGAGTGATCCGGCGTTTGAGCCGCCGGCATGGTCATCCATGGACGTACCGACGATCGCCGTGTCGCGGTGAAGGGCGACGCTGTTGCCGAACTGGTCATTGGACGCCGCGTCGGACGCGGTCAACTTCGCCTGCTCGGCCCACAAGCCGCCGCTGCGTACGAAGATATAAGCCGAGCCGGCGTTCCCGCCGCCCGCGTGGTCGTCCTGGTGGGCTCCCACGATTGCCGTGTCCGCGTCGATCGACACGCTGTAGCCGAAGACGTCGATCATCATCCCGTCAGAGGCGGTCAGCTTCGCCTGCTGCGTCCATACGCCGCCGCTGCGCACGAAGACATACGCCGCGCCGGCGCTCGTGCGGCCGCCCGGGTCGCTGAATCGCGCCCCGACGATTGCGCTGTCGCCGGAGATGGAGACGCTGTAGCCGGCCTCGTCGCCCGCCACGGCGTCGGACGCGATCAGTTTCGCCTGCTGCGTCCATACGCCGCTGCTGCGCACGAAGACGTAGGCGGAGCCGGCGTTCGTCCCGCCCGCGTGGTCGTCCTGGGTCGCCCCCACGATCGCCGTGTCGCCGGAAATCGAGACCTTCGCGCCAAATTCGTCACCGCCAGCCGCGTCGGAAGCGGTCAGCTTAGCCTGCTGCGTCCATACGCCACCACTGCGAACGAAGACGTACGCCGAGCCCGCGTTTGAGCCGCCAGCATGGTCGTCTGCCCACGCCCCGACGATCGCCGTGTCGCCGGAGATCGACACACTGAGTCCGAAGAAGTCGCTTGCCGCCGAATCGGACGCAGTCAGCTTCGCCTGCTCAGTCCACACGCCGCCGCTGCGCACGAAGACGTAGGCTGAGCCGGCGTTTGAGCCGCCGGTATGGTCATCCAGGTACGCACCAACGATCGCCGTGTCGCCGGAGATCGACACGCTGAAACCGAAGGCGTCGCTGGCCGCCGCGTCGGACGCCGTCAGCTTCGCCTGTTCGGTCCATGCGCCGTTGGCGAGCACGAAGACATAGGCCGAGCCGGCATCCGTGCCGCCGGCATGGTCGTCCGAACGCGCACCCACAATCGCCGTATCGCCGGAGATCGACACACTGACGCCGAACTCGTCGCTTGCCGCCGCATCGGATGCGGCCAGCCGCACGCGCTCGGTCCAGATGTCCAACTGACACTCGTCCGGCACGCTGTCGGCGTTGCAGTCCGGGCTGGTCGCTTCGGCGATGTCGCACTGGTCCGGCGTTCCGTTGCCGTTGCAGTCGAGCGACGGGTCGGACGCGATCTCGCACGCGTCGCTCGTGCCGTCACCGTTGCAGTCCGCTTCACACTCATCCATCGTGCCGTTCGCGTCGCAGTCGCGGCCGATACGGACCACGTACACCGAGCCGGCGGACGAGCCGCCTGCGTGGTCATCCTCGTTAGCGCCGACAATCGCCATGGTGCCGGCGAGGGCGACGGAGACACCGAAGTTGTCCCCGGCTGCCGCGTCGGCGGCGGTCAGCATGCCCTCCTGTGCCCATGCCGCGCCGCTGCGCGTGAACATGTACACCGCACCGGCTTCGTCGAGCCCTCCCGCCCCGTCGTATTGATTCGCACCGACGATTAAAGCGTTTCCGTCAACCGAAACGCTGTACCCGAACCAGGCTCCTGTCGCCTCATCGGAGGCCGTCAGTTTCGCCTGCTGCGCCCACACGCTTCCATTGCGCACGAAGACGTAGGCCGAACCGGCGTCGGCGCCACCCACGAGGTTATCGCGCATCGCGCCGGCGACCGCCGTATTTCCGTCAATCGAAACGCTGAAACCCAGGTTGTCGCCCGCCTCGCCGTCGGCTGCCGTCAGTTTCGCCTGCTGACTCCAGACACCGCCGCTGCGCACGAAGACGTAGGCCGAGCCGGCGTTCGAGCCGCCTGCGTGGTCGTCGTCGTAGGCGCCCACGAGCACCGAGTCGCCGGAGATGGAGACCTCGGTGCCGAACAGATCGCCCGCCGCCGCGTCCGAGGCGGTCAGCTTCGCCTGCTGCGTCCAGGCGCCGCCGCTGCGCACGAAGACGTACGCCGAGCCGGCATCCGCGCCGATGTGGTCGTCAAGATTCGCGCCCACGATCGCCGTGTCGCCGTGAATGGCAACGCTGATGCCGAAGCGGTCGCTGGCCGCCGCGTCGGACGCGGTCAGCTTCGCCTGCTGCGTCCAGAAACCGCCGCTGCGCACGAAGACATACGCCGAGCCGGCCTCCACGCCGCCGGCGTGGTCGTCCGAGTACGCCCCGACGATCGCGGTATCGCCGAAGATCGACACGCTGAAACCGAAGCGATCGCTGGCCGCCGCGTCGGACGCTGTCAGCTTCGCCTGCTCGGTCCACACGCCATCGGCGAACACGAGCACGTAGGCCGAGCCGGCGTCTGCGCCGCCCGCGTGGTCATCCGAGTAGGAACCGACAATGGCTGTCAGGCCGTCCAGGGCGACCGCGCGGCCAAAGTCGTCGAATGGAGCCGCGTCGGACGCCATCAGATGCGACCGCTGCGTCCATGTCCCCAACTGACAGTCGTCCGGAACGCCGTCCGCGTTGCAGTCGTCGCTGGTCGCGCCGGCGAGGTCGCACTCGTCGGGCGCACCGTTGGCATTGCAGTCGTTGCTGGTCGCCGCGGCGATGTCGCACTCGTCGAGGATGCCGTTGGCGTTGCAGTCGTCACCGGAGGGACCGGCGATCTCGCACTCGTCGGGCACGTCGTTGGCGTTGCAGTCGTCGCTGGTCGCGGTGGCGATGTCGCATTCGTCGGGCGCACCGTTGGCATTGCAGTCGTTGCTGGTCGCCGCGGCGATGTCGCATTCGTCGGGCACGTCGTTGGCGTTGCAGTCGTCGCTGGTTGCCGCGGCGATGTCGCACTCGTCTGGCACATCGTTGGCATTGCAGTCGTTGCTCGTCGCCGCAGCGATGTCGCATTCGTCGAGAATTCCATTGGCGTTGCAGTCGTCACCGGACGGACCGGCGATGTCACACTCGTCTGGCAGTTCGTTGGCGTTGCAGTCGTCGCTCATCGCCGTGGCGATGTCACACTCGTCTGGCACTCCGTTGGCGTTGCAGTCGTCACCGGACGGACCGGCGATGTCGCACTCGTCGAGGATTCCGTTGGCGTTGCAGTCGAGCGCGGGGTCCGCGAAGAGCTCGCAATCGTCGAGGATGCCGTTGGCGTTGCAGTCATCACCAAACGGACCGGCGATGTCGCACTCGTCCGGCACATCGTTGGCGTTGCAGTCGTCGCTGGTTGCCGCGGCGAGGTCACACTCGTCGGGCACATCGTTGGCGTTGCAGTCAAGCGCGGGGTCCGCGATGAGTTCGCAATCGTCGAGTGTGCCGTTGGCGTTGCAGTCGTCACCATACGGGCCGGCGAGGTCACACTCGTCGGGCATGCCGTTGCCATTGCAGTCGCCGCTGACCGCCGCCGCGATGTCGCACTCGTCGAGGATGCCGTTGGCGTTGCAGTCGTTGTCAGGCGTGAACGCGTACACCGATCCCACGTCCAGCCCCTCAGGGCGCTCGCTCAAGAGCGCGCCAACGATTGCAGTGTTGAATTCGATAGCGACGCTCGCGCCGAACAATCCGCCTGGCGCCGCCCAGGGTGGCGGCAGCTTTGCCTGCTCCGTCCATACGCCGCCTTCGCGCGTAAACAAGTAGGCCGCACCGGCGCCTACTACGCCGCCGTCATAGGTCCATGCCGCGCCGACGATCGCCGTGTCGCCGGAGATTGAGACGTTCTGGCCGAACCCAGACCCAAAAGTCGCATCGGAGCCGGTCAGCCTCGCCTGCTCAGTCCAAACGCCGCCATTGCGAACGAAGATGTAGGCCGCGTTGGCCTCCCCGCCAACGATCGCCGTGTCGCCGTGAATGGAGGCGCTCACGCCGAACCGGTCGTAATCGTCCGCGTCGGAAGCGGTCAGCTTCGCCTGCTCGGTCCATACGCCGCCGCTGCGCTCGAAGACATAAGCCGAACCGAACCACATGCCACCCGCGGGCCGGTCATGGTGCGCACCGACGATCGCCGTGTCGCCGGAGATGGAGACGCTCCGGCCGAAGCGATCTTGTCCCATCGCATCAGACGCAATCAGCCTCGCCTGCTCGGTCCATACGCCGTCGCTGCGCACGTAGACGTACGCCGCTCCGCTCTCATGCGTGCCTTCGGTGTGGTCGGCCAAGTACGCCCCCACCACTGCGGTGTCTTCGAATATCGATACGCTAATGCCGAACCCGTCGGCTGCCGGCGCGTCGGACGCGGTCAGTTTCGCCTGCTGGGTCCATACGCTGCCATCGCGAACGAATACGTAGGCCGCGGGGGGGTACACACCAACACCAACGATCGCCGTGTCGCCGTGAATGGAGACGCTGACGCCGAAGTGACCTTGTTCCACCGCATCAGACGCAATCAGCTTCGCCTGCTCGGTCCATACGCCGCCGCTGCGCACGAAGACATAGGCCGAGCCGGCGTCCACGCCGCCGGCGTGGTCATCCGACGAAGCGCCAACGATCGCCGTGTCGCGGGAGATCGACACACTGAAACCGAACGAGTCGCTGTCTACTGAGTCGGAGGCAATCATCTGCGCCTGCTGGGCCGGGATGTACAACTGGCACTCGTCTGGAACCTCGTCGGCATTGCAATCCAGGCTGGTCGCGCCGGCGACGTCGCACACGTCAGGGACGGCGTTGCCGTTGCAGTCCGGCTCGCACACGTCCAGTTCCAGGTCACCGTTGCAATCATTGTCCTCCAGCTGACAGATATCGTCGATGCCGTCCACGTCGCAGTCGCGGCCCGGGTTGAAGATGTACGCGGCGCTGGTGTACGGTCCATCATCGTCGGATGCGACGATCACAGTACTCCCGGAGACTGAGACCGCGTGTCCGAAGCCGTCAACAAGATCTGTGCGTACTCTGAGTTTCGCCGCCTGCTCCCACACGCCGCCGCTGCGCACGAAGACGTAGGCCGAGCCGTTAGAGTCGTACCCCAATGCGCCCACGATGGCGGTGTCGCCGGAAATCGAAACGCCATATCCGAAGATGTCGCCTGCCTCCGCGTCAGACGCGGTCAATTTCGTCTGCTCGGTCCACACGCCGGCGGTGCGCACAAAGACATAGGCGGAGCCGGCGTTGGAGCCGGCGGCGTGGTCGTCCCGGTAAGCCCCGACGATAGCCGTGTCGCCGAAGATGGAAACGCTTTCCCCGAAATGATCGTCTGACGCCGCGTCGGACGCGGTCAGCTTTGCCTGCTCGGCCCATACACCGCCGCTGCGAGTGAAGACGTAGGCCGAGCCTGAGTTGGAGCCGCCCGCGTGGTCGTCCAATCTGGATCCGACAATTGCATAGTCACCGTCGATCGAAACGCTTTCCCCGAAATGATCATCTGACGCCGCGTCGGACGCGGTCAGCTTTGCCTGCTGCGTCCACAAGCCGCCGGTGCGCACGAAGACATACGCAGCCCCTGCCTCCCCCAGTCCGTCAGGATCAGCCACGTAGGCTCCCACAATTGCCGTGTCACTGGAGATGGAAACGCGGGTGCCGAAATAGTCGGTTGCCGCCGCGTCAGACGCGGTCAGCTTCGCCTGCTCGGTCCACACGCCGCCGGTGCGTACGAAGATGTACGCCGAGCCGGCGTTCGAGCCGCCGGCGTGGTCGTCCTGGTTCGCGCCGACGATGGCCGTGTCGCCGGAGATCGAAACGCTGGCCCCGAAGCCGTCGGCTGTCGCCGCATCGGATGCAGTCAACTTTGCCTGCTCGGTCCAGACGCCGCCGACGCGCACGAAAACGTACGCCGAGCCTGCGGACATAAGGCCGCTGTGGTCGTCCGACTGCGCACCGACGATCACCGTGTCGCCGGAGATCGAGACGCTGCTGCCGAACTCGTCGTACCAGTCCGCGTCGGACGCGGTCAGACTTGCACGCTGGGTCCATTCATCCAGCTGCTGCTCATCCGGGATACCGTCCTCGTTGCAGTCCGGCACGCCGCGAAGTTCTCCCCCGTCAGCCGCGAGGCCGGGCGCCATGAAGTGAAGGACCGCCGCGGCGAGCAGAACACGACATACAACGAGCGCAGACGCGAACCCTCGCGCCAAGCAGAGTTGCCCATGCATGCAATGCACTCCCGGAAGGCCAGAGATTGGCCGCTGAAGGGGATGGCCGGCCGACAACACCCGCCGGCGTGAGTGAGTCAAGGACCGGGGAGAATCTTACAGAAATCAAGTGAGAATTTCAAGACCCCGGCTGACGGGCTGGAATGGCGGGTGGCGACCGCTGACGCGGGCCGTCCAAATTGCGCGGTGAGATAGCTGGCCATGGCGTCGACGGGGCCGCTCGAATCCTCCTGACGCGGCCCCATAATCCCGACCCCACACCGGCGCAGCAGGCCGGTCCCCCCCGGGCCCAACTGGCCCCGCGGCAGCTGTTTTGCCGATGAAATCGGGGGTGGCGGCGGCTCGGGGCCGGGCCGCCAGCCCTGCGCAACAGGCTTGTCACCGGCTTTCCGGAAAGCGGGTCAACCTTGTGGGGGGTCTGTGCGTCTTCTAGAATGACTGAGACCGGTCCCGGCGACCCGAGTTCCGCGTGGTGACAAGACTCCTCAACCCGAACAAGCTCGCCGCACACCTGGCGCTGGGGCTGCTCGCCCTGCCACTGGGAGGCTGTTTCACGGCCGCCCCCACCGCCGACGGGGCCGAGAAGGCGATCGTCCGCACGTGCCTCACCCCCGAGGATGAACGCCGCCTGGCCGACGAGGTGGTCCAGCTTGTGAATTTGGAGCGTGCCGCGGCCGACCTGCCGCCGGTCGTCGCTCAGCCCACATTGGAGAAGGTCGCCGGTGACTACGCCTGCGCGATGGTCAGCCGGGGCTTCTTCGGCCATCGAGACCCGCTGTCGGGCCAGGGGCCCGCGGCGCGGGTTGTCAGCGCCCGCTACAACTTTGAGGCCGTCGGCGAGAATCTCGCGGCGGGCCAGCGCACCCCCGCCGAGGTAGTCCGCGTGTGGATGGACAGCCCGGACCATCGGGCGATCATTCTCGACCCAGCGTGGAAGGACATCGGCGTCGCCGTCCGCGGCGGCGGCGAGTACGGCGTCTACTGGGTCCAGGAGTTCGGGGCTCCGGCCCGCTGAGGCCGCCCCCGGCTGACCCACCGACCCCTGTTTACTCGCTCCTCCCGCCCACCCGCCATGCCCCCCATCAGGCGTGAGATCGTTTTTGACGAGTCGGCGGCGTGGAACTGCGCGCTGGCCGACCTCGACCTGCCGGCGCTACGCGCCGGATTCGCCGGGCTGATGGAGCGCGCGGCGGCGGCGGTGCAGGCGCGGGGCTACGAGCAGGACGACAGCTTGGTCGAGCGGCTGCTGGTGTGCCGCGTCGCAGCGGGCGAAGTCGTGACGGTAGACGCTGCGTGGCTGGCCGACGCGGAGCGGCTGGCTGCGCACGTGCGCGCTCGCGTCGGCGAAGTCGTCGGCCGCGGCGTCGGGGTGGCGGAAGTCAGCATCGCGGGCCTCCGCGTCACGGCGACGCTGGAGGGCTGGCCGGGCGGGTAGGGCCTGATCACCGGCCGCGCGCGGGCGCAGCGGCTCGGGACCGCGACCGCCCCGGGAGCGCGGGCCGCGGGCTTCGGATTGTCCGAAGGGTGGCCTGCGCCCGCCGACGCACCCATCCTGCCCTCCCCCGGAAAGGGGGAGGGGTGTCACCGATTCGCCCTCAAGGCGCCGACGCGGGCGGATCTGCCGGCGCGGGCGGGGCCGGGGGCGACGGGGTCGAGGGGGTGTCCTCCCCCACCACGGTGACCGGCGCGATCTTCTCCAGCTCCTCGCGGAGCGCCTTTGCCTCGCCCACGACCACAATGGTGAGTTGATCGGGGCGGATCAACATTTGGGCCACCTGCAGCACGGTGTCCGCCGTCGTCTCGCGAATGCCGCTGAGATACTTGCGGAAGTAGTCCTGAGGCAGCTTCTCGCGCTCGAGAAGCCACAGGTCGCCCACGGTGGCCTGCGGCGTCTCGCGGTCGCCGGCGAAGCCGCCGAGGATGTAGGAGCGCGTCACGTCCAGCTCTTCAGCCGAGATCGGCTCGCGGCGGATCCGCTCGATCTCGGCGAGAATCACCTTCACCGCTTCCACCGTTGAGGGCGTCTTGGTAAACGTCGAGACGCCGAAGCGCCCCGCGAAACGATCCGACGACAAGCCGCCGCGAGCGCCGTAGGTCAGCCCCTTTTGCACGCGGACGGCGTCGTTGAGGCGGCTGTTGAAGCCGCCGCCGAAGACGGTCGAGAGCACGCGGCTGGGGAAGTAGGCCTTGTCGTGCCGCGTGATGCCGAGATGGCCCATGCGGATCTGGCTCTGCACCGAGCCGGGGCGATCAACCAGGTAGATGTGCGTCGCCGCGGGCTTGGGCAGCGGCGGCAACTGCGGCGGCAGGACATTCTCCTCCGCCCTCCAGCCGCCGAAGTGCTCCTCGGCCAGCTTCGCCACCTCGGCGGGCTGCACATCACCGGCGACGTAGAGCACGCACGAGTCGTGACGGATGTAGCGATACCACCACGCCTTCGCATCGGCGGCGCTCAGGCCGCCCACGTCTTCCAGTTCACCGGTGGGTGTACGCGAGTAGGGATGCTCGCCGAACATGCGGCGGCGCATCTCGCGGTCGGCCACATACTCGGGCGTGGTGTTCGAAATCGACAGCCCGAGGCGCGTCTGATCGCGCAGAACGTTGAATTCGTCCTCCGGGAAGGTCGGCGTGCGCACCACCTCCGCCATGAGTTTCATCGCCATGGGCAGCTTGTCGCTGACACAGGAGGCGTTCACCGTGGTGGTGTCCATGTCGGCGCCGGCGCCGAGGCTGATGGCGTTGAACTCGAGTTCCTCGGCCATCTCGGCGGCGGAGTGCTGCGCAGAACCCTTGGTGATCAGGCCGCAGGCCATCGACGCGGAGCCGGGCTTCGACTCGGTCCATGCGCCGTGGAGCGAGCCGAGCGACAGCGTGACAAAAGGCACCTCGTGATTGGGAATCACCACGAGCTTCATGCCGTTCTGCAGCCGCGACTCGACGACTGTCGGCTCGGGGAAGGACTCGAGCAGGGCAGCCTTGGGCGGACTGGACGGGAACGATTCGGGGCGCTGCAGCGCCGCGCGCAAGCCGCCGCGCTCTGCGACGCGGTTTGTCTCAGGCTCCGGAAGCGGCTCAGCGCCCTCATCGACGTCATCCTTCTTGCCGAAGAGGCTGGCCAGTCCGCCGGTCTGCGGCTGCACCGTCGCGGTGATTTCCGCCTCGGGGCGGATGTAGGTCTGCGCGACGCGGAGCAGGTCATCGGCGGTGATGGCGCGGATGCGCGCGAGCCGCCGGTTGGCCTCGTCGGTGTTGCCGTGAAGAACGCGGTAGCTGCCCAGCATCGAGGCCTTGCTCGCGACGGTGAGCGACTCGGTCACGGTGCTCCGCAGGTACTGATTGCGCACCTTCTCAAGCTCGCGGTCGGAGACCTTCTCCGTGCGGGCGCGCTCCAGGTGGGCACGGATCTCCGTGATCACCTTCTGCTTGTCGCCCACGAGCGGCAGCACGGCCGCGCCGGCGCCGAAGAGCCCGTCATCCTCGAACGAGACCGACCCGCCCACCGCGACCTGGCAGATCCGCTTGTCCTTGACCAGATCCTTGTAGATGCGGCTGCTCTCGCCGCCGCCGAGGATGTTCATCAGCATTTCCAGCGGCAGCGCGTCGGCATGCGTCATCGGCACGCCGCGATACACCACACCGACGATCGGAATCGGACCCTTCTTCTCAGGAATCGTGATGACCTTCTTCTCCGTGAGCGGCGGCTCCTTGACCGTCACGCGCGGCGGAGCGGGCATGGCGGGAATCCACCCGAAGTACTTCTCCGCCAGCTCGTGGGCGCGATCGTGGGTGACGTCGCCGACGATGACCAGCGTCGCGTTCGCGGGCACATAGTACTTGTCCCAGAACGCCTGAAGCTCTTCGATGGTCGCGGCGCGCAGGTGCGGAATCTGGCCGATGGGCGTCCAGCGGTAGGGATGGACCGTAAAGACCTCGGACAGCAGGCGCTCGGGCACCATGCCGTAGGGGGCGTTGAGGGAGCGCATGCGCCGCTCCTCCTCGACGACCTTGCGCTCGTCGTGGAAGCCCTGCTCGTCGATGCGCAGAAACGCCATGCGCTCCGCCTCGAGCCAGAGGATCAGCTCAAGCTGGTTGCTGGGCAGCTCGTTGATGTAGGTGGTGTTGTCGAACGCGGTGTAGGCGTTGCAGTCGCCGCCGGTGCGACGGATGAACTCGAAGTGGTCCTTGGAGCCTAGCTTGTCGGTGCCGCGGAACATCATGTGCTCGAACATGTGGGCGAAGCCCTGCCGCTGCGGGTCTTCATCCTTCGAGCCGACGTGATACCATACCTGCACCGCCACGATCGGGGACGAATGGTCCTCGAGCGTCAGGACGGTCAGGCCGTTGGCGAGCACCTTCTCGCGGTAGTCGTAGCGCGCCTCGGCGGCGAGGACCGCCGTCGGCGCCATAGCCAGCAGTATCGAAAGCCGATGCACGCGCGAAACACGAAGCATGATCCTCTCCTGGGACGGGGCGCTCCCGGCGAAGCCCGGGGCTGGCAAACCATCCAGTATCCTGCACCGTGATCGCCGCGGCAAGGCAGCGACAAGATCGGACAGCGGCCGCGCGTGCGCGGTCGGACCATTTGGGGAGAGTCCCTCATGCTCACGCGATGCATCCGGCGGATCGGGCTGTGCTTGATCATCCTCGCCGCAGCGGCGGGCTGCCAATCTGGCGGGGAACCGCGGCGCTCGCCGGATACGCAGACCCCGGCGGCAAACCAGCCGCAGGCCACCTCGCTGCGGGGTGTCCCGCTCTACGCGCGCCCGGTCGATGACGCGACGACGGCACTGGAAGCCAACCTCGCGGCCGCGCGCGACGCCCTGGCCGCGAACCCCGACGACCCGGACCGGGTCATCTGGTACGGCCGACGGCTGGGCTACCTCTGGCGGGCGGCGGAGGCGGTGGACGTCTTCACCCAGGGGCTCGCCGAACACCCGGACCACGCCGCCCTGCTGCGTCACCGCGGCCACCGGCTGCTGACGCTGCGGCGGTTCGCGGAGGCGGAGCAGGATCTGGCCCGCGCGGCGGAGCTGATCGAAGGCCGACCTGACGAGATCGAGCCGGATGGCGCCCCGAACCGGCTCAACATCCCGCTGACCACGCTGCGCTTCAACATCTGGTACCACCTCGGCCTCGCCCGCTACCTGCAGGGCGACTACGAGGGCGCGCTGGCCGCCTACCGGGCGTGCATGCGCGCGTCGTGGCGACATGACGACAACCTCGTCGCCACCGGATACTGGCTTTACCTCACGCTGATGCGGCTGGGTCGCGAGTCCGAAGCGCAGGGCGTGCTCGAGATGATCCGCGAGGATATGAACGTCATCGAGGACACGGCCTATCACCGGCTGCTGCTGATGTACAAGTCGGGCGCCGCTCCGCTCGAGACCATCGACCTTTCCAGCGCGGAGCCGCAGGACTTCGCGACGCTCGGCTACGGGATCGGCGCGTGGTATCAGTTCCGCCGGCAGCCTGATGAGGCGACGCGCGTGTTCGAGCAAATCATGGCGCGCGGGCCGTGGCCCGCGTTTGGCTTCATCGCGGCCGAGGTTCAAATAGCCACCGGGCGACGGGCCACGCCGGACGAATAGCGGGCGTGTCGCCCTACCGGCTGCGCAGGCGGCCGATGGTGTTGTCGATGAGCTTGTGCAGCTTGCCCGAGGCGCCCTCAACCGCGTGATCCAGGGTTCCGGCGTGGTGCGTGACGGCCAGGGGCTGCCGCCCCTCGAGCCGGGCCTCGATCAGGCACCGCTTGTCGTCGCCACCCCCTTTGAGCCGGTTCTCGTCGCTGAGGTGGACCTCCACGCGCGTGATCTGCCCGCTGTAGCGATCAAGCGCTCTGCCCACGATCTGCTCGACCTGGGCGACCAGCTCGGCGTGTCCCTCAATGCTGCTGTCGGTGCTGACGCGGATCTGCATGGGGTGCTCCCCGTTGGGCATGCCGCGGCCTGGCTCAGCCGGGTCGCCGGCTTCGCCGCCGTCGAAAAAACGGCTGCACGTGGCATGCCCATCGTCGGGCGCCGCGTCGGGGGCGGCAAGACGGCGGCCGGGGTCGCCGCAGGCCGCGACGCGTGGGAAAACCCCCGCCACCGCGGGGAATCGCACCGCGCGGCAGGGTGCACGCACCCGCCGACGCTATTGACCGCTTCCGCCCCTTGTGTCACACTACGCGACTTCGGTGCGGGTGGCAGACGGCCGCCTGCCGACGGGTCGATTTCGGGATTCCTCTTCCATGATCAAGGCGATTGAGCTGCGCAAAGGCAAGACCGTCCTGCATGACGGGCAACTTTGCGTAGTGCACGAAATCCAGCATGTGGCGAAGGGCAACAAGCGCAGCCACATGCAGGCTAAGCTCCGCAACATCAAGACGGGGTCGATGATGGACGTCCGCTTCAGCGTGGACGACACCATCGAGGTGCCCTTCGTCGAGTCGAAGTCCTACGAGTTCCTCTACCGCGAAGGCACCAACTTCGTGATCATGGACCTGGAGTCGTTCGACCAGCTCACGGTCGAGGAGGAAATCGTCGGCGACGCGGCCCAGTGGCTGACGCCGAACGAGAAGGTCACCTGTCAGCTTTTCGACGGCCGCATCGTGACGTTTGAGATGCCCTTCACCGTCGAACTGACCATCGCCGACTGCCCCCCCTCCATCAAGGGCGCCACAGTGACGAACCAGTCGAAGGAAGCGGTTCTCGAAACCGGCGCGAAGGTCCGGGTTCCCCCGTTTATCGAGCCCGGCACGAAAATCCGAGTCGACACCCGCACGGGCGAGTACCTGGAACGAGTAAAGTAGCTCTCTTTCGCCTCGGCGAGAGCCCCGCCGGACTTCGTCCGCTGGACCCGTTGCCGCGGCGGACTATACTGCGCTGCGCACGGCGGGTCATTTCGACCGACGCGCCCGCCGAAGTGGCTGGAAGCAGCCGATGGTCGTCCCGCCCGGCCGAGGGACCGGGCCTGTTTTGCGGGAGTATCCCATGGAAAGTTGCGTTCAGTTCTCGGTCTTCCTGGTGAACAAGCCGGGTGTGCTCACGCGGATCTTCACCGAACTGGCGAAAGCCAAGATCAACATCCGCAGCGTCGCAATGATGGACTCGATGGAGCACGGCGTGCTCCGCCTCATCGTGGACGACGCCGTCGGGGCGCGGCCGGTGCTCAAGAACCTCGGCGTACCGGTGACCGAGACGGACGTCCTCTCGGTCATCCTCAACAACCGCCCAGGCGCTGCCGCCGACCTCTGCGAGAAGCTCTCCACCGAGAAGGTGAACATCGCCTACATGTACTGCACGGGCGGAGCCAAGGGCGGTAAGACGATCGTCGTCCTGAAGGTGCCCGACATCAAGAAGGCGATGAAGGTCCTCGAGAATCACCGCGAGCCGCGCCGCGACATGAAGATCAAGCTGCGTCGGCCGACGGCAGGTCGCCGGGGCTAAGTAGCCTCACGGCCGAACGCCCACGATGACAGGCAGGCGGGCCCCCGCTACGGCGGCGACCCGCCTTCTTCATGCGCCCCGCCCCTCGCCGGCGCGATGGACCGGCCGATCGCGTCGCGCATGAAAAAACCCGCCCGCTTCGAAGATTCGAAGCGGGCGGGTGGGTTGTGATGGTCAGGTCAGTCGGCCGATCGACCGGGCGGCGCGCCGCCTAGTCGCACTCGACCTCCGCACACACCGAGCCCAGGCCGTAGAACACGCCGGCGCCCGGGAAGCGGGTGTCGGGGGATCCGCCGTTGAGGCCGCTGCCGTTCTGGTAGTCCGGCAGGGCCACGCACAGGCCGATGTTGGCTGAAACGACGCCGCGGTCGGCGGCGTTGATCACGCCGTTGCCGTCCATGTCATAGAGGCAGACGAGGTCGTTGGCGGTCTGGCCGATGTTGGCCGAGATCGCGCCGCGGTCGGCGGCGTTGACGACGTTATTGCCGTCCGCGTCCGCGAAGCAGCCGGTGAAGCCGACCGGCTGGAGCTGGGCCACGTCGCAGACGTACCCGGCACACTCCGCCGGCGTCACTTCGCTGCACACTCCGTCGACACAGCACGCGCCCGTGGTGCACGCCAGCGGAGCGTGCTGGCATCCTGCCTGCGGGTCGCAGGAGTCAGCCGTGCACGGGTCGTTGTCGTCACAGTTCACCGGCTCGTTGAGGCAGCCCTCGGTGGCCGAGCACGAGTCGATTGTGCATGCGCTGCCGTCGTCGCACTCGACCGCATCGTAGGTGCACGCATTGTCCACGCACGCGTCGAGCGTGCAGGCGTCGCTGTCGTCGCACTCCAAAGCCGTCAGGCAGCAACCCGAAATCGGCGCGTTTTCGCAAGCGTTGCCCACGCACGCGTCCGCGGTGCAGGCATTGCCGTCGTCACACTCCGACGCGGTTTCGCAGCAGTTCGGAATCGGGGTGCTCTCGCACGCATTGTTCACGCACAGATCCGTGGTGCAGTCGCTGCCGTCGTCACACTCGGACGGCGTCAGGCAGCAGTCGGTAATCGGCGTGTTCTGGCAGGCGTTGCCCACGCACGCGTCCGCGGTGCAGACGTTGCTGTCGTCGCACTCGGAAGCCGTCAGGCAGCAACCCGGAATCGGCGTGTTCTGGCAGGCATTGCCCACGCACGCGTCCGCCGTGCAGTTGTTGCTGTCGTTGCACTCCGAAGCCGTCTCGCAGCAGTCCGGAATCGGGGTGCTCTCGCACGCGTTGTTCACGCACAGGTCCGTCGTGCAGTCACTGCCGTCGTCACACTCCGACGGGGTCAGGCAGCAATCCGGAATCGGCGTGTTCTGGCACGTGTTACCCACGCACGCATCGGCGGTGCAGACGTTGCCGTCCCCGCACTCCGAGGCCGTCTCGCAGCAGTTCGGAATCGGCGTGTACTGGCAGGCGTTGTTCACGCAGGCGTCCGCCGTGCAGACATCGCCGTCGCCGCACTCCGCCGCCGTGAGGCAGCAGCCCGGAATCGGCGTGTGATCGCACTCGCCGTCGGCCGTATCGCACGAGTCGACCGTGCAAGCGTTGCCGTCGTCGCAGTCGACGTCGAAGCCGCCCACGCAGAAGCCGTTCTCGCAGTAGTCGTCCGTGGTGCACGGGTTCTCGTCGTCGCAGCTCCCCTCGAGCTGCTGATGCTCGCAGAAGCCGGAGACGCAGAAGTCCTGGGTGCACTCGTTGCCGTCATCGCAAGTCACGGGCGTAAAGACGCAGCCCGTGGCCGGGTTACACGAGTCGGTCGTGCAGGAATCACCGTCGTTGCAGGTGATCGGCGTATTCACGCAGCCCGAGGACGGATTGCACGAGTCGGTGGTGCAGGCGCTGCCGTCGTCGCAGCTGATCGGCGCATTCACGCACACGCCGTCGTCGCAGACATCGCTGGTGCAGGCGTCGCCGTCCTGGCATTCGTTGTTGTTCTCGCAGCTCTCGCAGTCGTCGGGGATGCCGTTGTAGTTGGCATCGACCTGCGTACCTGCCTCGAGTTCACAGGCGTCGGTCTCGCCGTCGTTGTCGCAGTCGGGCAGACCGCTCTGGCAGGAATCCGGAATCTCGTCCGGACGCCCGCGGCTGCCGGCGTCGGCGAGCCACGCCTCGATGTCAGCGAAGTTCTGATGCGTGAAGTTGTTGAACGCGCCACCACCATGGGTCGTGGGCGACCGCAGCTTGTTCCAGAGGAACTCGCGGGTGCGGTTGCGGATGTTCGGACCCGGGCAGTTTCCGCCGCAGGTCGGGCCGCTGCCACCTTGGCCCATCGTGTTGTGGCAGCCCTGACAGTTCATCGAGAACAGTGACTGGCCGGCCGCAGGCACGCCGATCGGGCCGCCTTCGCAGTCGTCCTCGCTGCCATCCTCGATTTCGCAGTCGTCCGGGATGCCGTTGCTGTTGCAGTCGCCGCTGCCGTAGAGCCCCTGGCAGATGTTGCCCAGGCCGCAAGCGATGTCGTCCGCGTCATCGCGGCCGTTCTCGTTGCAGTCCTCGGGACACTCGACCGGCTCGCCCTGGTTCTGGATGTAGAGCGTCCAGCTGACGATCGAGCCGGTGTCCGGCGCGACCGAGTCGCTCACGAACAGCGTCCACAGGCCCGCCTTGTCCATGCCGTCGAAGGCCGAGAGCGGGTTGTTCGGCGTGTAGCTCGGCGGGCTGACCACCGTCGAAGCGCCGCCGGCCAGGTTGATGTTCTCAATGGTTCCGCCCGTGCCTTCGTCATCGAGCACGATGTTGTACCCGTTGTCGTTCGAACCGAACGACGAGGCGGGCACGCCGGGGCGGTCAATGACGGTGACCGTGGTCGCCCCGTGCGTCAGGCGGACGATCAGGTCGCCGTTGTAGGTGTGGGTGATGTTCAGACCCAGGTTGAGGTCCTGGATCGTGCCGCTGTCCGGAACGGTGAACGTGGTCGTCACACCGGCGGTGTTCGCGTCGGGGATGGCCACGGCCGGGCTCGGCGTGATCGGGTAGGTCTTGAGATTCGTCGACGCCTCGCACTCGTCGGGGATGTCGTTGTCGTTGCAGTCCTCGCTCGTGCCGGAGGAGATGTCGACAGCGTCATCGATCCCGTTGTTGTTGCAGTCGGTGATCTGCACGCCGCAGGCCGGGCCCGAGACGTTCAGAACGAACGCCCCAGCGCTGCCGCTGAATCCCGAGACGCGGATGTAGTAGGTCGTCCCGCCCGTCACGGCGACCTGAACGGCCGAGTCGCGGGCGAGGCCGCTGTCGATGCCGGTGCAGGCGTTGGCCGGCGCACCGCCTGAGTTCCAGTCGTCATTGCAGGCGAGCTGGTTACCCGTGGTGCCGGGGCAGGCCGTGTGGATGGAGAGCACGGTGTCCATGCCCGCATCCGCGCCGCCGAGGTCGTTGCTGCCGCAGGTGTTCACGCTGAGCGTGCCGTTGCTCTGCGGCGTGTACGCATACCAGACGTCTGGAGACGTCGTCGACGTACCGCACGAGGCGCTGCCGTCGTTGGTCGCCGCGGCGGTCGAGCCGTTGATCGTACCCGGGCAGCCTGCCTCAGCGCCGGAGCACGAGTCGTTGTCGCCGCCTTCCAGCTGGCAGGTGCTGCTGCACCCGTCCCCGTTGGTCGTGTTGTTGTCGTCGCACTGCTCGCCCGATTCGACGACGCCGTTGCCGCAGACCGCACCCTGCTGGGCGACGATCTTGTAGACGCAGCCGGCGAGGCTGACCATGTACAGCTCGCCTTCGGAATCCTCACCGAAGGAGACCACACCGCCGACGCCGGAGAACGTCGAGGTGAGATCCTGCTGATTGGTCACGCCGCCGCCCGGCGTGTAGCGGAACGAGCGGATCCAGTTGGCGCAGTAGTCGGCGTAGAAGTACGTACCCGACAGGCCCGGGATCTCGCAGCCGCGATAGACGTAGCCGCCCGTGATCGAGCAGGCGCCGGGATGCGCGACGTCGAGGATCGGGAAGTCGTAGTTCCCGGCCGGGCCGCAGCCCGAGGTGTTGTAGGCGACGTTGCCTTCGTAGCAACGCCAGCCCCAGTTCTCGCCGCCCGTGCTGCTGGCCGGCTGGAAGTTGATCTCCTCGCGGGCGTCCTGGCCGACGTCACCCATGTACATGTCGCCTGTCAGGCGATCGAAGCTGAAGCGCCACGGGTTACGCGTACCGATGGCCCAGATCTCGTCGAGCGGGTTGCCGCCGCCGACGAACGGGTTGTCGGCCGGGATGTAGGGCGACGCGACGTCGACATTGAGACGCAGAATCTTGCCCAGCAGCGAGCCGGTGTTTTGGGCCCGGTTGTTCGGGTCGCCGGCGCTGCCGCCGTCGCCCATACCAACGTAAAGCATGCCGTCGGGACCGAACTGCAGGCAGCCGCCGTTGTGATTGGAGAAGTCCTGCGTGATCGTCTTCATGATCAGCGCGCTCCCCGCGTTGGCGGTGTCCGCCGTGGCGCGGGTGTAGCGGGCGATGACCGTGTTGCCCGACGTATTCGTGTAGTTGATGTAGAAGAAACCGTTGCTGGCGTAGTTCGGGTGGAACGCCAGGCCGAGCAGGCCGCGCTCACCGCCCGAACTGATCAGGGCCGAGACGTTGAGGTACGGCGTGGCCAGCAGGGTGCTCGTCGTGCGGTTGTAGATCCGGATGCGACCGGTCTGCTCGACGATGAAGAGGCGGTCCGTGTCGCCGGGGGCCGAGGTCACGTAGACCGGGCTGGTCAGGCCGCAGACGACCTGCTCCGCGGCGAGCGGCGGCGTGGTGAAGGACTCGCATTCATCCGGCACGCCGTTGCTGTTGCAGTCCTGGCTGGTGCCATTGCTGATGTCGGTGCTGTCGTCAACGCCGTTGCTGTTGCAGTCCTGCGGACCGGCCTGCGGGGCGACGGTCGAGCCGGCGACGCTTGTCGGGGTGCCGGCCTTGTAGAGCCCGATCGTGGCGTTGGCCGACGATGGCGCCCGGTTGCAGTCGAAGCGGAAGTTGTAGGTCGTACCCCAGCGGAGGGCGTTGTCGTTCGTGCCGGCCACGTCGACCATGGTCCAGGTCACGGCCCCACCGGCGTGGGCGCTGTTCCAGTCCGTGCCGTCGCGGTTGACGCTGCCTTCGCCGTCACCGTCCCAGTAGTCGACATCGCGGAAGCCGATGTTTGTGACGGTGGCGCCGGCCTCGACCGGGACGCTGAACGAACTGGCCGACCGGTCAGAGTTGAGGTTCTCGACTGCGTATTCGTAGTGCCAGGTGCCGTCGCCGTTGCTCGTCGCCTTCGCGGCGACGATGAAGAGACCCTCGCCGGGGACGCGGATGTCCGTCTCGGTTACCGAGGGATCGACATCCTTCCAAGCCCGAACGCCAGCCTCGCCGCGCACGGTGGTGCCGATCAGCGAGAAGGTCCAGGCGGTGCCGCTGCCGGAGACCGCGACTTCGCGGTACGACGCGTTGTTGTCCTGATTGCCCGCGGCAGAGTCATCGGGCGTCACGTACTGCGCCTCGACGAAGTACCGGGCGCCCGAGCCGATCACACCCGGGTCGATCTCGTCCACGCGGATGTGCATGCGACGCGCGACGGTGCCCGACCACGTCGGATCCGCCGGCGGGTAGGTGAAGGCGCCCGTCCAGGCGTTGACCTGCCACTTCGGACCGGCGTCGCTCTGGCCGAAGTTCAGACCCGAGCTGTACGGATCCGAGCAGCCCACCCCGAGACGGCTGCCCGTACCCGAGGAGATGCAGCCGCAGCTGCACGCGTTCTGCTGGAGGGCCGTGAAACCATGCTTGAGCCACGCCTGGGCCAGTTGCTCGAACCGGCCGTTGTGCAGGCGGTACAGGTTCTGCCCGATCACCGGGTGCTGGTTGTTGCCGGCGATCCACTGCAGCTCGGTGTCACCCACGTTGCACGAGGTCGTGCCGACCGCCATGGTCTCGTAGACGACGCTGCTGATGGTCTGGCTGCTGGTGTTCGAAATGTCCGGGATGACGCCGACCACGACGTCCGGGCCGGTACTGCCGCCGCAGGTCACGCCGCGAAGGCCGGGACCGTCTTCGATACCGATCGGCTGGAGCGACACCGGACTGTCCGGATCCTCGCCGCCGACGAAGCCGAGTTGCGCCTGGACGAGCATTTCGCCCACGGCAACGCCGATGAGCGAATCGTCGCCGAGCAGGAAGGCCAGGTCCGGCGCGACCGTCAGGCCGACGGCCTGGACGACATACTTCCGGGCGGCCTGGTCGAAGGCCACGCGGGGCTCGTGGATGGCGAAGAGGACGAGCGGGGTGCGGTCACCCGTGTCGGCCATAACCGCCAGTTCCGCCTTAGAGCGGCCCTGGGCATCGCCCACAAGGAGGGTGCGCACGGCCAGCTGCCCGTTCGGCCCCTGGATCGAAAGACCAGGCGTCAGGACCAGATGCCCCTCGCCGAAGCCCTCGACCATGCGGCTCTTGGAGCTGACCCGGAGGGTCGAGGAAGGCTCGACCGAAAACTGGCCTCGCCAGTTGGCGGCCGAAAGCTCCTGCCCGTCCGACGGGGCGACGGTCACGCCGTGCGCCTCGAGCAACCCGACGTCGAAGCTGATCGCAGCCTCGCCGCCATCCGCCGACCAGACCGTCTCGGCCTGCGCGATCGGCGCCGCACAGAGCGACGCCAGCGCGACCACCAGTCCCCAGTGAGCAACTCGACAACCCTGCATAACTCGACCCTCTGTCATGAAAGCAGGCCACCCGTACGCAGGCGCGACGACGCCACCGTGCTGCGCAGTGACCTCAAACGGCAATGAAATAACCACGATCGCCGGTGCGAGCGTCACCGGCCGGTTGGGGAGAAATACGCTCGTTTGGCCCGCCGCGCGGTAGCCCCCTCCAGCGGCTGCGGCGGCGGTTGCCTGATGCCCGAACCAAACCCCTGAAAGCGGCGTGGGAAGGGTAATCCCGTGCCACTTTCAACGCGCGATTGTATCCCGCCACCCAGCCGGATGCAATGAAGTTCTGCCGGGAGGCGCCCGTGCGTCCGGGAAGGCCGGGCCTGTTCGCCTCGGATTGAGCCCCACGCCCGCCAACCCTATGATGCCGCCTGCCTTCTCGGGTCAGAGAGCCTCCGGGCGACGGCCGACCGGCCGCGGCGATCCGAATCCCGCGATTCAAGTGTCACGTTATGCTCGCCGCACCCCATCCTCCCGACGCGCCGAATGCGAGCCCGCCCGCAGCGAAGCGCTGGCTGGCACCGGCGGTGGCCATGGTCACCCTCTCCGTGTACGTCGCCCTGCTGCTGGCCCGGGTTCCGGGCTGGCTAGGCGGCGGATTGGGCGAAGCGTGGCAACAGTGGATCCACGAGCGGATCCAGCCGTTGTGGGAGTGGCCCGGCGTGGAGCGCGTCACCTGGCTGCACCGGCACGGTCTCTATCTCGTGGTCGTGGGGCTGGCCGTGCCATGGCTGCTGGCGGCCGGGGTGGGCGCGGGGCGGCCTCGAGATCTCGGGCTTCGCGTCCCCAACCGTCTCGGCCTGCGTCTGGTCGGCTGCGGCCTGGTGCTTTCACTGCCGCTGCTGGGGTGGATGGTCCAGAGCCCCGGCATCGCCGAGCATTACGTCGGTCAGTTCCGGCCGAAAGCCGCGCCGGCGCTCCTGTACTACGCCGTGAATATGAGCGTCGAGCACATCCTGCTGCAAGGGCTGCTGCTGGCGATGTTCAGACCGGGACTACGCTGGCCGCCGCCGCCGCCCGTGGCGCTGGGCGGTTCAACGCGCGCCCAGCGCATGCTGCGCTGGCTGGGGCTCGCACAGCCGACCGAGGGACTGATCGGGGCGGCGCGGCTGCGCGCGTGGCTCGGCCTTCCTCCGGACTGCGCGCCGGCCGTGCTGCTTTCAGGGCTCCTGTTCGGCGCGGTTCACCTGGGGAAGGATCCGCGGGAACTGCTGCTCTCCTTTCCCGGCGGCGTGGTTTCCGCGTACCTCGCGTACCGCACGAACTCGCTGCTGACGCCGTTCCTGCTCCACCTGCTGACGGCGCTGGCGTCGCTGGGCATGATGATCGCGATCGCGCGGCCGGCGTGACCTCGCCGGGGTGAAAGCAAACGGGGCGTTTCGCCTGGTATCGGCGAAACGCCCCTGTTTTTTGCTGATCCGTCGTGGTGCCTCCCGGCGCCCCGATCAGGGCGTCAGGAAGTCCTGCGGGTCATTAGCGGGTCGGCATCTGGAACGGGCGGCCCTTCCAGGTCGGCGCACAGGCGACGATCCACGAGCCGTTGCTCTTGCCCTTGGCGACGGCCTTGATGGTGGCCTTGCCGAACTTGTTGCTGAGGAAGTTCTTGCAGCTGGTCGGGCTGTTGAAGTTGTAGTTCTGCGTGCTGTTCTTGCCGCACCAGCGGTTGAGCTGAGCGGTCGTGACGGTGAAGACGTTGGCGCCCTTGTTGACCCAGTTGGCGAACGTGTTCAGCGTCGTCGGGCTGGGACGGTTGGAGGCCGAGCCCTTGGCCTGGTTGACCAGCGTCTTGAACGAGTTGATCTTCTGGATGAAGTTGCCGCCGACCTGCGTGTAGCCCTGGGCGAATCCCGTCGAGCGACCGCGCGAGGTCGTGCCGGTGGTGCGGCCGCGCGAGGTCGAGCCGGTGCCGCCCCACGAACCGCTGTAGGAACCGTACTGCCAACCGGTGTTGCTGCTGCGATTCTTGTTGTAGCCCGTAGCCATCATTGTCATCTCCGAATTCCACTTTTCAGTGCGAGGCTTCACAGCGTCCCCGACTTGCCGCATGCATCGGGATTCTCTAGGTCCCTCTTTAGTTATCGCCAAAGTCGGGCTGCCCGAAGCCCGACTTGGGGGGTCCGCAAAACCGTCACAGGCGGCGCTGGCGCGGCCACGAGCCCGGCCGTGCGCGGCGCGCCCGCTCGACGCAAACCAGCGGAAATCAAGGCAAATGCGCGCATCGGCGGCGGCGCAGCGCGCGGTGAAGACTCCGCGCGCGATGCGCCGCCCGGGGGCGCCAGAAAAAAAATCCGCGCCGCCGCGCTTTGCGCGTGCACGCCCGGCTCCGGAGCCGGTCAGCATGCCGGATATCCCGACAGCGCCGCGTCCATCGGCGGGGGTAGGCTCGCCTGCTCAAACGGGCCGATGCGAGCGTTACGCAAGGGCGCCGGAAGCGTAGCCGCCCACCTTCCGGGGGCTAACCGGCGTATCGCAACGCTTCGCGACAACGGACTTGTGGCAAACACGTCCCGCCGGCTCGAGCGCAGGCGGGTTCCATTGCCCGCCGCCCGGTGGCGCGGTAGGGTCCGGCCTGTGATTTGCGAGTCGGAGATTGGCGCGCCGGGGCCGGCCGGCCGCGCCACGAAGCCTGTCCCATCCACGAAAGGAGCTGCTCCTATGGTAGCTGCCGCCACCATCACCCCGCCGAAGGTCCGCGATCAGAAAATGCTTATCGACGGCAAGTGGATCGACGCCGCCAGCGGCAAGACGTTCGAGACGATCAATCCCGCCACGGGTGACACGATCTGCCAGGTGGCTGAAGGAGACAAGTCGGACGTCGACAAGGCGGTCGCCGCGGCGCGGAAGGCCTTCGAGTCGGGCCCGTGGTCGAAGATCACGCCCCAGGAACGCGGCCGGCTGATGTACAAGCTCGCCGACCTGATCGAGAAGCACATCGACGAACTGGCCGCGCTCGAGACACTCGACAACGGCAAGCCGATCCGCGACGCGCGCAACGTCGACCTGCCGCTGGTGGTCTCGTGCTACCGCTACTACGCGGGCTGGGCCGACAAGATTCACGGCAAGGTGCTGCCGGTGAACGGGCCGTTCATGGCCTACACGCGACACGAGCCGGTTGGCGTCGTCGGCCAGGTGATCCCGTGGAACTTCCCGGCACTGATGCAGGCGTGGAAGTGGGGCCCGGCGCTGGCGATGGGCTGCACCCTGGTGCTCAAGCCGGCCGAGCAGACCCCGCTCACCGCCCTTCGGATCGCGCAGCTCGCCCAGGAGGCGGGGTATCCGGACGGCGTGATCAACGTGGTACCGGGCTTCGGCCCCACGGCGGGCGCAGCGCTCGCCCGTCACATGGACGTGGACAAGATCGCCTTTACGGGCAGCACCGAAGTCGGCCAGCTCATCATGAAGCACGCGGCCGAAACGAACCTCAAGCGCGTCACGCTGGAACTGGGCGGCAAGAGCCCGAACATCATCTTCGCCGACGCCGACGTCGAGAAGGCCGCGCGGTTCGCCTATGACGCGCTGTTCTTCAACCAGGGGCAGTGCTGCTGCGCCGGCTCGCGCCTGTTTGTCGAAGACCGCATCCACGGCAAGGTGGTCGAGTCGGTCGTGAACCGCGCCAAGAGCCAGAAGGTCGGCGATCCCTTCGACGGCAACACCACGCAGGGGCCGCAGGTCTCGCAGGAGCAGTACGAGAAGATTCTCGGCTACATCGACAGCGGCAAGCAGGCCGGCGCGACATGCCTGACCGGCGGCGCCAAGCTCGACCGCAGCGGCTACTTCATCCAGCCCACCGTCTTCGACAACGTGAAGGACGACATGAAGATCGCCCAGGAGGAGATCTTCGGCCCCGTGCTGAGCGTGATGAAATTCAGCGACGTGGACGAGGCCATCCGCCGCGGCAATCGCACGTTCTACGGACTGGCGGCCGCGGTCTGGACCAAGGACATCGAGAAGGCCAACCGCGTGGCCGCCGGCCTGCGGGCGGGCACCGTCTGGGTGAACTGCTACGACGTGTTCGACAACGCCATCCCGTTCGGCGGGTTCAGGATGAGCGGCCTCGGGCGCGAACTCGGCGAATACGCCATGCAGAACTACACCGAGGTCAAGGCGGTCGTGACGGCGCTCTAACCGCGCAACGCGACGCACCTGTTCCCGGCCTGCGAGTGGCCCGGCCGGCCTCCCGAGACGATCGATCGCATGCAAACGCTCTGGCTCTGCATTGCGATCGTCTTCGAGGTCGGCTGGGCCGTCGCCATGAAGCTCTCCCACGGCTTCACCCGTCCGTGGCCGGCGGTGGCCACGGTGGTGATGTACCTTCTGAGCGTTGTCTTCCTCGCCCTGGCATCTCGCACGATGCACCTGGGCACCGCGTACGCGATCTGGGCGGGCTCCGGCGCAGCGCTGATCGCTGTCGCCGGGGTCCTCTACTACCGCGAGCCGCTGACGCTGCTGAAGGTCATCTCCCTCGGCCTGATCATTGCCGGCATCGTCGGGCTGCAGATCGCCGGCGGCGGGCATGTCGTGGCCGGCCCGCCAATGCGTGATACTCCGCACCCCGCCCCGGCGGAAAATGCGTAACAGACCGGCAACATCCCAGCTCTCGACGCGTTAGTCGGAGTGACAGGCGTTCTCCCCGCCTTGCGAGGGCCCGGCCGTCCTCGGCCGCGGCGGACAACGAGAAACTCACGCCAAGGAGTTGAAAGCCATGACCCTGCGCGGCATGCGAAGGCTTGGGCTGCCGGTTGTGATGATCCTGCTGACCTGCTCGGGCCGCGACGCGGCCGCGCAGGGTCCGCCACCGCCACCCCCGCCGCTGCCGCCGGTTCCGGTTCCGCCGGAGAACCCGATCACGGAGCCGAAGCGCCTGCTGGGCAAGATCCTGTTCTGGGACGAGCAGCTTTCGAGCGACAACACGATCGCCTGCGGCACCTGCCACATCAACGGGCAGGCGGGCAGCGACCCGCGGTTCGGAGTCCACCCGGGCCTCGACGGCAACTTCGGCACGCCGGACGACGTGTTCGGTTCGCCGGGGGTTGTCCGCGCCGACGAATCGGGCACGGCGATCAACGATCCGCTCTTCGGGCTGTCGACGCAGGTGACGCCGCGCTCGGCGCAGATGGTGATCGGCAGCCAGTGGTCGCCCCTGCTCTTCTGGGACGGGCGGGCCGGATCGACCTTTATCAATCCGGAGACCGGCAACGTCAGCATCGTGAACGGCGGCGGACTCGAGAGCCAGGCGGTCGGACCGATCGTGAGCGACGTCGAGATGGCCCATGAGAACCGCAACTGGCCCGAGGTGACGGCGAAGCTCGCCGCGGTGAGGCCGCTGGCGCTGGCGGTGAATCTGCCGCCCGACCTCGCTGCGGGGCTGAGCAGCGGACCCTCCTACCCCGACCTGTTCGCCGCCGCGTTCGGAGACGGGGCGATCACCGCCGAGCGCATCGCCTTCGCCATCGCGACGTATGAGCGGACGCTCGTGCCCAACCAGACGCCGTGGGACCGGTTCGTGGCCAACGTGCCGGGAGCGATGACGCAGAACCAGGTAGCGGGGTGGAACTTCTTCCGCACCAGCCAGTGCGCGGCCTGCCATACGCCGCCCATGTTCACCAACAACGGCTTCCGCAATATCGGCCTGCGTCCGATCATCGAGGATAACGGCCGTGAGGCCATCACCGGCAACCCGGGCGACCGCGGGCGATTCAAGGTGCCGACACTGCGCAACACGGGCCTCAAGACGTCGTTCATGCACAACGGCCGACTCGAAACCATGAACCAGGTGCTCGACTTCTACCTTGAAATCAACGGGCAGGTGCAATTCCCCAACAACCAGGATCCCTTGATCGCGCAGATCGCGATTCCGCCGCAGGTCCGGCCGCAGCTTACTGATTTCCTCGTCAACGCGCTAACCGATCCGCGCGTGGCGGCCGAGACCTTCCCCTTCGACCGGCCCATGCTGCACAGCGAAGTGATGCTCGAGGCGACCCTGCTGGCGGACTGCCTCGCCGGGCCGGGCACGGCGCCATCCCCGCAGGCGCCGACCACGGCGGCGCAATGCCGCGATCTGTTCGATTTCGACGACGACACCGACGTCGACCTCGCCGACGCCGCGGCGTTCCAGGGGATGTACGAGGTGGCGGGGAGGTAAACGCCGAAACGCGGAAGTACAGCGCCGGGAGTGCCCCGTCCAGAAGTTACGGGCGCGCGGCAAGAAAGCGGCGGACGAGCGGGACGATTCGATCGATCGCGTCTTCGACGACGTAGTGGCCCGCGTCGGCGAAGCGGTGGACCTCGGCGTGCGGGAACCGCGCCGTCCAGCCTGCCAACGCGCGGGCGTCGAAGCACCAGTCCTGCTCCCCCCAGCAGATAAGCATCCGCCGATCCTTCAGCTGCCCGAACCCCGACTCGGTGTCTCGCAGCACCGGATGGCTGGCCACGCGCGGTGAACGGGGGATGTCGCGAACGAACTCCAGGATCGCGCGGCGATCGCGCCAACTGCCATAGGGAGCCAGGTAGCCCGCCCGCACCTCCGGCGACAGCCGCCGCCCCTTCCCCACCGCCATCACGAACGATGCCCGCAGGAACGCGTTGAATCCCTGCACGAGCACCGGACCGACGAGCGGCCAGCCGCAGACCGCGATGCGCGCCGGCGTGCGGCGAAATGAGAACGCCGCCGAGTTGAACACGACGATGTCCCGTACGCGGTCGGCCTGCCGCGTGGCCCATCCCATCCCGATCGCCCCGCCCCAGTCATGCACGACGAGCGTTACGTCGCGCAGGTCCAGCCGCTCGACCAGGCAGCGCACATCGTCGATCCGTCGACCCAGCGTGTAGGGGTAGTCGGTCGGACGCCCCGAGCGGCCGCAGCCGACATGGTCAGGCACAATCACGCGATGATCGGTTCGAAGCGCGCGGATCAGTTCACGGTAGTAAAACGACCATGTGGGGTTGCCGTGGAGCATGAGCACCGGCCGGCCGTGGCCCTCGTCCGCGTAGCTCATCGTCGCCCCGCCGACGTCGATCGTGCTGGTCTGGAATGGGTAGAGCGGGTCAGCCATGGTGCAGCAGAAACGGCCTTCAGCGGGGGCGTGACACGGGTCTTTCGATCGCTCGCGGCGACCGGCCGCGGGATCGTACGGACACGCCGGAGGGGGGTCAAACCGGCCGCGCTGCGTGCCTCGCGGCCAGCCGACCGCGCGGGTGGACAATCCGGGCCATGCTCCGGACAATCGGCACGCCCTTGCTGACCCGGGGCTGTTTCCACATGGCACAGCGAGACCTGCCGAGATGACCGACGTCATGACGATGCCCGCCCCGCGGGACATGCCCGCCAGCGACGAACCCCGCTGGGAGGTCGCCTCGCGCGAAGGGCCGCGTGACACCATCGACTCCGTCGTCGTCGCGCTGATCCTGGCGTTCGTCTTCCGCGCGTTCATCGTCGAGGCCTTCATCATCCCCACCGGCTCGATGGCGCCCACGCTCTACGGCGCCCACGCGACCCTCATGTGCCCCGACTGCGGTACGGAATTCGCCTACGGCCTGTGGGAGCTCAGCGAGCAGAAGCGGAACCGTGAGGCAAGCCTCAGCGGGGTTCGCTCGCAGGACGCGGCGCGCTGCCCCAACTGCGACTTTCTCATCGCCGACCTGCCGGCGGTGGACTACGGCCACTCCCGGCAGTGGCCCGAGTCGGGCGACCGGATCCTCGTCCTCAAGTGGCCGTTCGACATCGGCGGCCCCCTCGGACCCGACCGGTGGGACGTGATCGTCTTCAAGGACCCGGCGGACGGCGTGACCAACTTCATCAAGCGCCTTGTGGGGCTGCCCGGCGAGGTGCTGATGATTCTCGACGGCGACGTGTACACGCTGCCGACGAGCGAACTGTCCGAGCCGGCACGCCAGGAGCTGGAAGAGATGACCCGGCTCAAGTCGCAGATCGGGCTCGGCCGGGTCAAGGCGGTGCTGCCCCACGTGACCGCCGCGACGATGGACGAGCTCGCCGCGAAGCTGCGCATCTCTCACAAGACGGAGATGGCCCAGTCGGCCCTGTGGCAGCCCGTGTACAACCACGACTACCCGCCCGGCGCGGCCCACGAAGGCGGCCGCCCCCGTCGCCCGTCCTGGAACCCGGTGCTGGGGGCCGATTCGGGCTGGGATGCCGCCGGAAGACGGGTGAAGTTCGTGGACCGCGGCCGCGAGGGCGACGCCATCGAACTGGCGGGCAAGCCGATTCTGGCGACCTGCGCGTACAACATCTCCGCGGGCGCGGACAACCCGCGGCACATCATTCCAGCGACTGACCTGCGCGTCCGCTTCGTCGTCGAGCCCACCGGCGAGAGTGGCCGGGTCATGGTCCGCCTGCAGAAGCTCGACCGCGTCTTCTGGGGCATCGTCGAAGCCGACGGCCGCGCGGCGATCGTCGAATCGGCAGAGCCCCCGGGCGAAGACGCCTCGCCGATGGTCACCGGGCAGGTCGAGCCGCTGCGCCCGGGGCACCCCGTGGCCGTGAGCTTCGAGCACGTCGACTATCGCCTTGTGCTGCAGGTGGGTGAGAACTTCCGCCTGGCCACATCACCCACCGTGGGCGAGCCCGGCTATTATGGACCGGACCCGGCGCTGCTCATGAGCAACGAGCGCCTCACCGACATCATCCGCCGCATCGCGCCGCCTCAGGGCGGCGCGGTGCCGCCGCGGATCTATGCGTCGGGCGGCGGGTTCGACCTGACCCACCTGGTCATCGAGCGAGACGACTACTATTTCAAGGCTGATCTGAACCTCGGCTGGAACGAGGGGCGCGCCTGGGGCACCGTCGAACAGCCGATGCTGCTTCGCGACGGCGAGTATTACATGCTGGGCGACAACAGCGGCGCGAGCAAGGACTCGCGCCTGTGGGATGTGGTGGGCCCTCACCTCCGCAACCGGCCGGACTTCCAGTTGGGCACGGTGCCGGAGGATCAGCTCATCGGCAAGGCGTTCTTCGTGTACTGGCCGAGCGGCGTGCGCATCAGCTGGATTCCGGCGCTGCGAGACTTCGGGGTCATCCCCAACGTCGGGCGCATGAGATGGATTCGGTAGCCGGCGCGCCTCGCGCCGCGTGGGGAGAGGAATGATCGCAGGTGGTCCATTGCTGGAAGCCCGCGGGCTGCTGAAACGCTACAGCGGCCGTACCGTCGTCAACGGCCTTTCCTTCCACGTGGGCGCGGGAGAGACGGTCGGGCTGCTCGGCCGCAACGGCGCGGGCAAGACGACGACCTTCCGCATGACCGTCGGCATGATCACGCCCGACGGCGGCACGGTGACCTTCCACGGCGAGGATGTGACCGGCTTGGCGATGTACAAACGCGCCCAGCGGGGGATGGGCTATCTCTCGCAGGAACCGAGCGTGTTCCAGCGGCTGTCCGTGCGCGACAACCTGCTGGCCATCCTCGAAACCGTGCGCGAGTACGGCCGACGGCAGCGCCACGCGGAGGCCGACCGGCTGCTTGACCAGTTCGGGCTCACGACGCAGGCGCGGCAGCTCGCCCGCACGCTCTCGGGCGGCGAGCGTCGCAAGCTGGAGATCGCCCGGGCACTGATCACGCGGCCGACGCTGATCCTGCTCGACGAGCCCTTCAGCGGGGTGGACCCAAAGGCGGTGGAAGACCTCCAGCGCGAGATCCTCCGGCTCAAGCACGACAGCGGCATCGCCGTACTGCTCACAGACCACAACGTGCGCGAGACGCTGCGCGTCACCGATCGAAGCTACATCGTGCACGACGGGCAGATGCTGGCCGAGGGCGAACCCCGGGAGCTCGTGCGCGACCCGCTGGTGCGCAAGACCTACCTCGGCAGCAGCTTCCGCGAAGACGAATTCGACCAATAGGCCGGCCGCTCGGCCTCGCCATCGCCCCGGGAGCACGATCTTTGCCTCACCTCGACTGGATTGACGGCTTCGGCCAACCCTGGCGCATCGAGCTCGCGCCCGACAGCGTGGTGCTGCGCGGCGCGAACGACGCGGCGCTTGAGTTCGCCCGCCCCCGGTGGGGGCAGGACATTTTCATCTCGCGCCACGGCGAGAGCGTCGTCATCCGCTTTGACAGCTTCGAAGGCGGGGCCAGCTTCCTGGTGCCGGCGGCGACGGCCGAACCGCTGATTCGCCACCTGAGCGTGAACGTCGCCCCCGAGCTGCACGTCGAGGATGACCGCCTGGGCGATCCCGAACCCACCGCGCCCGCCCTGCTTTGGCCGCGGGTGTCTCGCCTCGCGGTCTGGGCGCTGATCTGTTCGTCACTGGTGTTCCTGCCGGTCATCGGAATCGCCCCGGCGATCGCTACCGTGGTGCTGCTGATCCTTCACCGGCGGCGGGTTCGGGCAGCGGCGGTCTACCGCCACTCGCGAGCCCTGTGTCGCGTGGCGGTCGGCTTCCTCGTATTTGGTCTGGCGACGTCCGCGCTGGCGACGCTGGGGACGCTGCATCACCTTTCGCGGGCGGACCTGTCGCTGACCGAGGTGCTGGAGGCCCGCGGTCGCGGCGTTTCGGCGGATCGACTGGCTGACAGCACGCCAGAGCGCAACCCGAATGCCGCCGCGTCGGTCTCGCCGATGACGCTGCTCGGCCAGTCGATTTTTAAGCGCGACATCAACTGGGCGTACGTCGTGGCCGCGCTGGTCGTGATCTTCTTCGCGCTGTCTGTGCACGAGGCGGCGCACGCGGTGACGGCTTGGTGGCTGGGGGATGACTTCGCCAGACGGCTGGGGCGCGTCACGCTGAATCCGATCATGCACATCGACCCGATCGGTACGGTCCTGCTACCGGCAATCATGGCGGTCGTCGGGGCTCCGATCTTCGGCTGGGCTCGCCCTGTTCCGGTCCGGCTTGACTATGTGCCCAACCCCCGGCGCGCGAGCGTGCTGGTGTCGATCGCCGGACCCGGCTCAAACCTTTTGATCGCCGCGGCGTCGCTGGCCCTCATGCTCGCCATCGGCACGGCGGCCAGCCTGCTCCTGCCCGGCACGAGCGTGAGCTTCTTCGGCTTCCTCAGCGGAGACATGGAGAACGCGTGGGCGGGCGTGCTGCCGTCGATCTTCACCATCCTGCAGATTTCCTTCCTCACGAATGTCGTGCTGGCCGCGTTCAACATGATCCCTCTGCCGCCGCTCGACGGCTCGTGGGTGCTGGCGGCGTGGTTCCCGCGAACGGTCGGTCAATTCTACATGCGAATCCGGCCCTACAGCTTCCTGATCTTCATCATCCTGATCTACTCGGATGTGTTCCGATACCTGTTCTATCCGGTCGGGCTCTTCGTCATCGCTCCCTCAAACCTGTTGCTGGAGCTGGCCACCGGTGCGTACTGACGTCGGTCTTGCGGAGCGTAGCGCCGGTCGTGAGCGCGAGTCGCGATGAAGCCCCTGGCCGCGCGCGGATACTGGCTGAGGATCGTCGCCTGCCTCGCCGGGCTGGGCGCGCTGCTGATCGTCAGCCCGGGCATCGGGAGCGACGCCCGGACCTATCGCTGGCGCGACGTGTGGCGTTCCACGATCGGATTGCCTGTCACCCCCGCTCACCTGGCTCACCTCCCCGTCGCCGAAGCGGACGTGGACGGTGACGGCCGGCTCACCCAGGCAGACGCCGACGAGTACCGCCGTACCGCCGCCCTGGTCGGGTTCGAACTGCGCCTGCCACGGTCGCTGCTGGCGATGGTGGTGGGCATGACGCTGGCCCTCTGCGGCGCCGCGTTTCAGATTCTCTTTCGCAACCCGTTGGCCACCCCGTACACGCTCGGCGTGGTGAGCGGCGGATCGCTCGGGGCGTTTCTCGCGATGCGGCTCGGGCTGCAGACGGTGCTGCTCGGTGTGGTCTCGACGCTTGCGCTGGCCGCCTTCGCCGGCGGCGTCGGGGTGGTGGCGGTGGTGCTCGCCGTCGCCCGGGGTTCGCGCCGGCTCACATCGAACGAACTTCTCCTCGCCGGCGTGACCATCGGCCTGTTCTGCTCGGCGATGAACGTCGTGCTGATGTACCTCTCGAACGAACGCGAGACGTTCCAGATGGTGCAGTGGATGATGGGCTCGCTCGACACGATCTCCAACCTCAAGACCGCCATGATGCTGCCGTTGGTGCTCCCGGCGTGGGTGGTGCTGATCAGCAGCGGGCGAGCCCTGAATCAGTATCGCCTCGGCGAGGAACTCGCCGCCTCGCGCGGCGTGAACCTGCGGCGGCTTGAGTCCGGGTGCGTGCTGGCGGCGACGCTCGCGACGGGCGCGGTCGTGGCGCACTGCGGGCCGATCGGCTTTGTGGGGCTGGTGGTGCCGCACATCGTCGCGCTGCTGTTCGGCTCCGACGCGCGACTCGTCCTGCCCGCGTCGGCGCTTCTGGGCGGAGCGTTTCTGATCCTCTGCGACTGGCTCTCTCAGATCGCGATGCGGCTGGCGGGGTGGGCGACGGGGCGCGAACTGGGCTCGATCACCTTGCCCATCGGCGTGGTAACGGCGGTCGTGGGGGTGCCGGTGTTCCTGGTCCTGCTGAGGGCGCGGCGGAATCGGTGATGGGCCGCTCCGCTGACCCCGGCGGTCCGCTGAAGAAGGGCTCGGGCACCGCCTGAGTCGTCCCTCGCGACCGATGGAAGCCGGATGACGCCGGAGCCAGAACCCTTTCTCAACGGACTCCTAGCGCCGCTCAAGCTGCCGGATGCGCTCCTCGAGCGTGGCGACGAACGGCTCTCCGTCGCGACCGGTGATCGCGTTGCGGTAGCCCGTCAGTGCCTCGCCGCGATAGCGGGCGGCGTCCGGGGCGTCGAGCAGGTAGGCCAGGTACGCCGCATCCGCCGCCTGGGCGGCGATGGTCCAATGCTGGCCCGCGTCGCGGTGCGCCGTCTGGATGGTGCTCATGGCGTCGGCGAGCGCCGCCAGCCCTTCGGTGCGGGCCTGATCGGCCTGAGCGGCGACCTCGGCGGATCGATCATCGGTCAGCCCGAGCAGCGCCGCGTCCTGCTTCCACAACTCAGCCAGCAGCCGATGACCCCGATACCGCTGGTAGTGCACCCACGCGGTGGAGAGCTGCGCGTCGGCCGTCTGGGCGGTGACGTAGCCGCCGATCCAACCCGTGTTGCGCCCGGCTTCGTGGGCCGAGCGACTCTTCGCTTCGGGCGAGAGGGTGGAAGACTTTTCGGCCGACGCCCGGGCGCGGGCGGCCACGTGACCGGCTGCGGCGCGGAATGCCGAAGATGCCTCGCGCAGGTCGGTCAGGGCGGAGTCCTCGATCTCGACCGCGGCATCAATCAGCGAGCGGAGCGACTGGTACTGCTCAGCCGCGCGCCGACGGGCGGCGGCGATGACGTCGGCCGCGGCCGCCTGCTCCGCCTGGAAACGGGACTGAAGCGCCTCGAGCGAAGCGATGTTGGTCCGCAACTCGTCGAGATCGCCCTGCCGCGTATCAATCGCGATCTTCGTCACTGAGCGGCGGTCGTTGTAGTGCTCAAGACCGTACTCGAGCGTGAGCGACTCGGCTCCGGGCTCCTCGTAGCGGCCGGTGAGGTAGTCTCCGCTGCGGTCGATCGTCGCGCGGGCCAGATCCCCGCGCTGAAGGCGCTGCGCCTCGCGGGCGGCGCGGCGGTACGCCTCGTCGGCCGCGGCATAGGCGGCGGCAAACGACTCCGCGCCGTTCGGGTCGGAGTAGTCCACGCCGGCATCGCGCAGGCGGTCAAGCTCGGCCCGGGCGGCGTCGGCATTCGCCTTGGCCTGCTCCAGGCGCGACTCCAGGTCTTCGATGCGAGCGTCGATTTCCTCGAGCTTCGCACGATCGGCGGCGATCTCGGCTTCCAAGGCCGTGGCCGCGGCCTTCCGCTCGGCGATCTTCGCGGCGACGTCGCTGTCGGCGACGCGGGTGGTGGCCTTCTCGGCGGCGCGAATCTCCGCGGCAGTGGTCTCGAGCGATCCGTAGAGCGCGACCGTGCGGCTGCGCTCGCCAGCGGCCCGCACGAGACGGCCCTGCGCCTGTTGGAGCAGGATCGCGCCCTTCAGCCGGTGCGCCTCGCCGTAGTTCGGAGAGGCTTCCAGCGCGGCCCGCGCCTCCGCCATGGCATCCTTCAGCAGTTGATCGTTCTTCTGCAGCATCTGGTCGCGCTCGCTCACCCCCTCGCCAAGCGAGCCGGGGCGACCGACGGACCACTCGAACGCCTCCCACTGGCGACTGACAAGCTGCTCGAAAACGGCCGCAGCGGCATCGGACGCTTCGCCGCTGACGTTCACGTCGACGTCCTGTGCCTTCATCAGGTCGAGGATCGAGCCGGTGCGCACCAAGGTGGGCGAGAAGCCGTCGAGCATGCGGCGGCCGCGCTCGGTGTGCTCGGCGGCGGTGGCGTCGCCTCGGCGATCCGACGCCTGAAGCGACGGCACGAGCATATACGCCGCCAGGACGACGACGACAGCCAGGACGAGGACGGCTCCGCTGATGGTCTTCTCGTTCACGTTGGACTCTCCAACCGGTGGCGGCCGCAGGCGGGCGACCGCGGGATGGCAGGCGGCTTCGTGGCGGCAATCCGTAGCCTGCGGCCGGCGCGACACGGCATCGGCCCGACGGGGCGGCCCGCCCCGCTGGACAAGTCACAGGCCGGGGATCGGACCCCCGTTCAGCCGGCGACTGACGCTGGGGGCGGATTGTACCGGACCGGCTACGGATGGGAAGTCGCCCTGTCCGCCGCTCGGGCGGGGCCGTGGGGCGGCTGGGATGCGGATGGCTGGTGCGCCACCGACCGCCGTCACGCGGCGGCGAGGATTGTGATGAAGGACGGGAGCCTCGCGGACGGCTATCGCCGCCGGCGGCAGAGCATTCCCAGGCCGCCTGCGGCGACCAACGCCAGCGACGCGGGCTCAGGAATCACGATGTTGATGAAGTGGGCGTCTGAACCGAACTCGACCCGCATGCCATTGGCGGCGAGGTCATCCAGGCTGGCCAGCGGCCCGCTGAGGGTGATGGTGGCGATGATCTCGTTCTGAATGGCACCCAGCCCCCCGAGGCTCACAAGCACCGGATTCGCCACAAGCCCCGCCTGGGGACCATCGAGGTTCGTCGGGTTGTCGAGGTTCGGTCCGCCGAAGGCGGTGGTGCCGGACTGATTCCCGCTGATGAAGTTCGCCATCTGGCCGGAGACATCCGTGTTGCCGTAGCCGTACTCTCCGCCGACGTCGGTCAGCGGGCCGTAAGAGCCGCTGCTGAAGTTGAGAGACTGGCTGGTCGGTCCGATCTTCGCCATGCCGCCGATGATGGTCAGGTCGCCGGGGTTGACCCCGGGCAGGCCGAAATCCCACGAAATGCCCGTCAGCAACTGGTCCGCGCTGTCAAAGCCGTCCGGAACGCCGGTTGAGGTGTTCTTCAGGCGCACCTCAACGGTGGTCGGATCGACCAGGGTGAACTCGGCCTCGGCGGCGAGGCCGGAGACATCGCTGAAGCAATAGAGCTGTCCAGCCTGCGCGCTGGCGACGGCCAGCAGCGACATCGACATGGCAAGTAGCGTACGCATGCGATCCCCCCCCGCGGCCATCAAGCGACGGCCCTTCTGAATCCCCCAAGGTGACGCCGACCGTCCGGGGGCCGCCGGCATCGCCACGGCCGCCCAGGAGCGTCAGTCTCGATCTAGTTTTATCCCAATTAAGCATTTGATGTCAATATGGTGAGGTTTCTTCTGCCGTCACTCTGCGTCTTGGCAGGCCCGCCGGGACGCGAACCGGCGGCCGATCGACCGGTAATGCGCGGATAGCATGCCGGGAGAGGCGGAGGTGGCTGCAAAAGAAACGGGCCGCTCCGATTCCGGCGCGGCCCGCAAGAAAGATCAAGATTCTTGGTTATCGGTCGCTGGCGTCCCGGAATGCCGGGACACGCCGCAGGCGCCGTCAGCGCCGCGAGCGGCGTAGTACCACGCCGGCCCCGGCGAGCAGGAGCAGGGCACTGGTCGGCTCAGGGATTGTGACGATCTCCAAGTGGGCCGCATCGGAGCCGAACTCGATTCGGACGCCGTAGGCAAGGAAGTCGAGACTCTCGATCGGCGAGCTGAGATGGAGCGTAGCGATGATCTCGTCGCGGATCGCGCCCAACCCCCCGAGTGACACCACCGGCGGATTGGCGACCATGCCGCCCTGCGGTCCGTCGATGTTGGCCGGACCGTCCAGGTTGGGCCCACCGAACGGGGTGGTTTGGGACACGGTGGCAGAGATGAAGTTGGGCAGCAGCCCGGTCCCGTCGAAATTGCCGTAGCCGTACTCACCGCTGACGTCGGTACCGGGGCCGTACGATCCGCTGCTGAAGTTGACCGTCTGGCTACCGGGCCCCATCAGCACCGTACCGCCGATGATGGCCGTGTTCCCACCCAGGCCGGGAGGCGCAAAATCCCAGGAGATGCCGGTGAGGATCTGGTCGGCCGCCTCGAAGCCGCTGGGAGCGCCTGTCGAGGTGTTCCGGGCGCGTACTTCAAGCGTGGTCGCGTCGATCAGGCTGAACTCGACCTCCGCCGACAGGCCGGAGACATCCGAGAAATAGAACAACTGGCTCGCGGACAGCGGTGCCGCGCAGATCAGCGTGCACGCGCATACAAGACCGGCTCTCATGGAGTTTCCCCTTCCTCAACGATTATGATGATCAACCCCCCTACCGCGTGGCAGGCGTTGGTCAGTAGCAGTACGCCCGGCCCACCGGACACCCCGGGCCGGATCAGGGGCTGATAGCATAGCGGCGATCACACGCAAACTCAACAGAACCGGTCGCGAAACGTGATGGAGTTTGGTTTGTCCGGCGCAGCCGTCGTGACACTCGGCGGCGGCTGTTCAGTGAAGATGATCGCTCGCGAGCCGCGGTCGGACGAGCATCGCTTGGGCACGGGAATACACTCAGTGTCTCAATACCGGGACAGCAGGTGAGTGTCTGTCGGCGCAATCGCACGATTCGCGGAGGAGATTTCGCACGATCCAAGCAGCCGCACCGCGCGGGTCATGAACTGCGGAGCGCCTGATAAGTTCGACAAAGTCAATCCATTTTGACAACTTCGAGATCCACCAGCCCGATCTTCGACAGCAGCGGCAGGGCCAGGTCGGCGACGCCCGCGTTTTGGAGGGAGGAGACCGCGAAGGCGATCCGCCCGGGGTGCGGCCGCTGCTCGTTGCCGAGGGCGGCGTCGAAGTCATACCACTGGCCATCGATGTAGAACTGCGTCCACATGTGGTAGCCGAAGATGTCGCTCTGGCCGCCGAAGATCGGCGCGTAGGCCAGGCCGACGACGACCCGCGACGGCAGGCCATTCAGCCGGCCCAGCGCCGCGAGCAGCACTCCGTGCTCGCTGCAGTCTCCCTCGCGCGTACGGGCAACCTCGCTCGCCGTGGCGAAGCCGATGTCCAGGCTCTTGTCGGAGATATAACCGCGGACGAACGCGCGCAGCCGGTCGGCCAGCGCGAACTTCTCCGTCGTGTCGCCCGCCGCCTCGCGGGCAATCTTCACGAGGTCGGGGTCTTCCAGGTTCATGAGCAGGTTGGTGCTGAGGTGCTCGGCCGAGGGCTGCGGCGCGCGTCCGACTGCCTTCTCGCCGTCGCCGGTCGCGTGCGCCTGGCGGACGACAGTAACCTCAAGCACACCGTCTTCGAGGGCGCGCACGGTCTGCATGCCGGTGTCAGGCAGGGTCAGCGGCTCCGTCGCGCCCGGCTTGAGCTTCATTCGGTAGACGATCCGCTGAACCTCGGCCGTGCGGATGGTCGGTGCCTTGATGATCGTCGTGTTGAAGATCTCCGGCGGCATGAATTGGGCCATGGCGGTCTTCTGATCGCTGGCGACCAGCCGGAGGTCACCAAGACCGGGAACGGGGGTGATCGCCAGCAGCGGCCGCCCCTCCTTGTCGGCCCAGGTGCGCATGTCGAGCTTGCCGAAGGGGGTTTCGAGGGTCATGTCCACGCGCAGTGCGCGAACACTGCGGCCTTCGGCAAGCTTGATCTCCTCCTCGGCGCCGATGCGCGTGGTGGCCTTCACCGGGGCGTCGAGCCGCATGTCGGGCGAGTAGACATCGAGGGCGTACTCGGTGCCTTCCTTGAAGCCGCGGAGGATGCTCTCGCGGTAGACGCCCCAACTCATCAGGGCCGTCGGCGACATGTCGAAGGTTTGCTTCTGCTCCATACCGAACTGCTCGGAAGTGATCGTGATGCGGCCGTCCTTCACCTCGCCCTTGAGGTTGGTCTTCTGAATGGACATGTCCGTTTCGTTGGCGAAGCCGAGCGGCCGGCCCTCGATGCTCTCGCGGGTGCTCTGCATGACGCTGAGCCGGACCGGCTGGTCGGCCCGGCCGATCGAGAGCTTCATCACGGTGCTCGTCTCAATGACGTCGCCGGTGCGGACCATGGTCGAGTGGGCATAGCCGGCCTTGCCGCCGCCAAACTCGACGACCATCCACTCATCCGAAAACAGCCCCTGCGGCGGATCGAGCAGGCGCTTCTCCGGCGAGCCCAAGGCGTGCGGGGCCACGACCAGCAAGAGAACGGACAGGCGGACAGCGTAACGCATGGTGAGTACTCCGAACGAGGGGGAATTGCCCCGGCCGATCAATCCTGGGAGCGGTGACCGTCGCCGCGCAAGGCAGCGAACCGGCCCTGGGCCGTCCGGGCCCCCCGGCCAGTCTACATATCGCGCCGCGCGCCGACCTCAATCGCGCGGCGGCTAGCGGCCGAACCACTTGCGGATCTTGTGCACCGTCGTGTCGCGCCCGGCCTTGGCGATGGCCTCGGTCAGCGGGACGTCCTTGGGGCAAACCTTGACGCAGTTCTGGCTGTTGCCGCAATCGACCACACCGCCGGAGCCACCGAGTACCTCGAGGCGATCCTCCGCGTCGACCTTGGCCGTCGGGTGGGCGTTGAACAGAACGGCCTGGGCGATGGGCGCCGGACCGATGAACTCGGAACGCTCGTTGAACTGGGGGCAGGCCTCCATGCAGCAGCCGCAGGTCATGCAGCGCGAGATGGGATACATCTGCTCCTGCTCGGCCGGGCTGACACGCGGGCCGGGGCCGAGGTGGTGATAGCCGTCGACGCGCACCCAGGCCTTCACGCGTTTGAGCGATTCGAACATCTTTCGCCGATCGACGACCAGGTCGCGCACGACGGGGAACTTGGTCATCGGGCGCAGTTCGATCGGCCCGACCGTCTCCGGCAGCAGGTTGTCGACCAGCGCCGAGCACGCCTGTCGCACGCGGCCGTTGATGACCATCGTGCAGGCGCCGCAGACCTCTTCCAGGCAGCAGCAATCAAAAGCCGGCGGCGTGGATTCCTCATGGTCGACCGTCACCGGATGCGCCGCGATGCGCTGGAGCACCGTGGTAATGTTCATCCCCGGCTCGTATTCCACGTCGAACGTCTCCCAGTGGGAGCCGCCGGTGCGGTGTTCCTGGCGGAGAACCTTGATCTGGATATGGTCGGACATAAGTGAACTCGCTGAATCCAATCGGCAATGGTCGATTCACAATTGCCAACGAAATACTAGACGGCCTGCGCCAGGCGCTCCACTGCCAATTGACCACTGGCGATTGCCAGTTCCTACGTAACGTCTGCCAGCACCCGGGCCTTGAGCACCCTCGGGTCGTCCTTGTGCATGTCGCGCCAGACCTTTTCGATGATCTCCGCGCCCTTCAGGCCGTAGGTTCGCGGCCGCGGGGGGATCAGGCTGACGTCGACCTCCTCGTAACTCATCTTCGGCCCGTCGGGGGCGTATTCCGCCACGGTCGTCTTGAGCCACTTGTCGATCTGGCTCTTGAAGGCCTTGCACCACTGCTCAGCCTCGCGGCGCAGCTCCGCCGGGTCGTCGCTCTTGGGCGAGGGGATGAGGAAGTCGGGCTTGTAGTGCGCCCCGCGGCACTCATCGCGCATGAGCGCGCCCTTCGCGATCACCTTCGCCAGCAGGATCATATCGCCCAAAGCCCGCGTGAAGCTGAGGTTTTGATTGGTCCAGTGGCCCTTGTCGGCGAGGCGGACGCGGGTGTAGCGCTCGGCCAGTTCGTCGAGCTTGCCCAGCGTCTGCTGGATATCCTTGTTGCGGCGGACGACGGTGACGTTGCGCGTCATCGTGTCGCCGAGCTCCTGGTGGATCTTGTAGGGGTTCTCGTCGCCGGGGTTGGCGATGAGCTTGTCCATCGCGTCGCGGTGGCGCTTGACCTCGCCCTCGAAGAGCGAGGACGGCAGCTTGTCGACCGAGCCATGCGGCAGCGACTTGAGCCAGGTCTCGATCGACGGCCCGACCACCAGCCCGGCGAAGATACACGACAGCAGCGAATTGGCCCCGAGGCGGTTCGCGCCGTGGTACTGGTAGTCCTGCTCACCGATGACGTACAGGCCCGGCACATTGCTGTGCTGGTTGCGCGGCGAGCCCATCGCGAGGCCGCCGGTCGTCTCGTTCTTCTCGTAGTCGACCCACAGGCCGCCCATCGTGTAGTGGACGGCGGGGAAGATCTTCATCGGCACATGGCGCGGGTCGACGCCCTGGAACTTCTCGTAGATCTCAAGGATGCCGTCGAGTTTCTTCTGGGTCGCGGGCGGCAGCTCGGTGACGTCGAGGTAGACGCAGAGCCGGTCCTTCTCGACCGAGAGCCCCTGGTTGACGCAGACGTCGAAGATCTCGCGCGTGGCGATGTCGCGCGGGACGAGGTTGCCATACTTGGGGTAGCGCTCTTCGAGGAAGTAGT
>CAYRSS010000014.1:0-96148 GCA_964426945.1 uncultured Phycisphaeraceae bacterium | reverse complement strand
GGACGGTGCCGTCAACGGCAGCGTCTTCGAAGCCTTCGTGAAGCACGTCCTGGTGCCCGAGCTGCGCGACGGCGACATCGTGATCATGGACAACCTTTCGAGCCACAAGAGTGACCGCATCCGCGCCCTGATCGAGTCCGCCGGCGCGCGGCTGCAGTTCCTGCCGCCCTATAGCCCGGACCTGAACCCGATTGAGATGATCTTCTCGAAGGTCAAGCAGGCCCTGCGGTCAATGGCCTGCCGAACGCGTGACGCACTCTGGGACGCCATGCAGGGCGTCCTCGACCGAGTCACGTCCAGCGACGCCATCAACTGCTTCAAACACTGCGGATACTCGCTACGATTGAATTAAAGACGCTCTAGCGAGGATCCTCGCTGACGGTGTAGGCGCCGTCGAGCGAGATCACCAGCGTAGCCGTGTCGCCAGCCGCGATGGACAGCGCCACCGGCTCGTCCAGACAGTTGAGGATGGTCAGGTCCGGGTGGTCGCCAAGTGCCCGGTAGGTGAGCCGCGTGGCGCTGCCGATCGTCCAGCGATCGGGCCCATCCATGATGCAGTCGCCGCAGGGCTCATCGCCGCACGCCTCGACCTCGAGGCAGACGTACTCGATCTGCGTCGCCGAGGTTCGAACCGCGAGCGGATAGCCTTCAAAGTCGCAGGCCTCGCCGGGTTCATAGGCCTGGCAGTTGCCCCCAGTCGTTCCGTCGGCTTCGAAGGCGAGGCAGCCCTCCTCCACGACGAAGCGGTCGCCGCCATCGCCCTGCACCAGTTGGGTCCCCATTGCCGTGGTCACCCGCGAAAAAGACCGCGAAACCAGGCCGGACTCGAAAATCTCGTAGAAGATGGTCGCCTGGTTGTTCATCTGCAGCGGGCAAACGAAGGTCGCCTCCAGCAGCGCGGCGAATCCGGCCGAGTCGCCCTCGACGCGGATGTCCACGGTGGTGCTCAGCTCAACCCATCCGGCCGGCGGGATGCTCTGGTGGTTCCGCGTGCCGCAATCGGCCCCGCCGGTGTTGTCGTTGGCCGCGGCATTGTCGTTGTCGGTCGTATTCGCGTTAGGGGTCGTGCTTTGGTTGGCGTTCGTGTTGTCGTTGCCTGCGGCGGTGGTGTTGTCGTTGGCAGCGTTGTCGTTGGATGGTGCGGAGGCGTTGTCATTAGCGGCGGGCGAGTCGTTCGCATTCCCTCCCCCGGTGTTGTCGTTGCCTGGCGGAGGGCTCACCATGCAGCCGGAGGCCGCGGCGCCCGCGCAGATCGCAACCGTCCACAGGCCCACCAGACGCCTGAACCCCTGTCGTCGGATCATCTTCCTACTCCTTGTTGTCGGTATGTCGGTAGAGAAGTGACTGGCGAGCCCGGGCACTGCCCTTCGCGCGAAGGCGACAACATACCGATTGCAGCGTGTGCGTCAATCAAGGCGGCTCGCGCGGGCCCAGCGGCCGCTCAGCGCTTACGGCGGCGCGGCAGGCTGCATTCAGGTATGATGCGTCGGGAGGGGTCACTCGGGCGCAGGCCGACGCACGCGGGCTGCCCTGCAGCGGATAGAGGTCGCGTCTGCGGAACCAGCGCGCGGAGATCATCATCGCGGCTTCAAGGCCATCACGATCGTAGAGTCTCCTTCAGCTTGGAGTAGATCGCCGGCAATGCCCACGCGCAGTGCTGACCCCAATGGCTGGTGAAACCGAATCGCCACTGCCACACAGCGGCTCGGCTGTGGCGATCCGACATGCCGTAGATCAGGAGGGGGGCCTTCAAGTCACGGTAGATGTCAGCGAGATCATCGTCCAATGATCCAAGCGTAGGGGGCTCCTCGGTGTACGGCTCAAACACGGTCCAGTACAAGGTAGCTCCTCCGAGTTTCATCATGACAACCCTGCGGAGTGCGTCCCATTGTTCGTGCGTCAGGCGGTCCACCACCTCGACTTCGTCGTCATCGATAGGAATCATCGGTAGCGCGATGGCGTCGCTGAACAGTCGGGACACCAGCACAGCGCACTGCGTGAGAAACTCCTCGCTTGATAAGTTCTCGTGGGATTCAATCAGTTGGCAGTATCGTTCCGCCGTGCACTTGAACATTTCCACCGCTTCGTTTTCGTAGCTACTGGCGGCCGGCATGGCTTACCCCTGAAAGCTTGCTTGGCCGCTCCTCGTAGATCTGGCCATGGACTGGCTCGCGATGATCGGCCCAAGGGCAAACATGTCAAGGTTAGCGGCGCTGCGTCTGCGCGATCCCCCTCGCCCCGCCCATCGGCGGAGGAGTGAAGACATGGTCGCTGCTCAGGGCGGAGCAGGGGCAGTATGAAAAAAGACCGCCCCCGGCCGGCGGAGGTCCGCGGGCCGGGGGCGGGGGATGGCGGGATGGTCACCGACGCCCGCGCGCTGGGCGCCCGGGCGGGCGGTGTACTAGTCGCACGGGTTGCCGGCGCAGCCCGTGCCCGAGCCGAGGAACGTCGGCTGCGGGAAGCGGGAGTCCGGACCGTTGCCGTTCATGTAGCCCGGCAGCGACGTGCACACGCCGATGTTGGCCGACACCTGACCGCGATCGGCGGCGTTGATGGCGCCATTGCCGTCGAGGTCGTAGAGGCAGAGCGCATCGTTGGCCGTCTGGCCGATGTTGGCCGAGATCGACCCGCGGTCGGCGGCGTTGACCACGCCGTTGCCGTCCGCGTCGCCGAGGCAGGTGACGCCGGCGAGGGCGGTGGCGTTGCAGACGTAGCCGACGCAGTGGTCGGCTTCGACCTCGGTGCAGGTCGTGCCGTCGCAGCAGGCGCCCGCGGTGGTGAAGACGGCCAGGTCGGCGTTGTCGACCACGCCGTCACAGTTCATGTCGCCATCGGCCCAGCCGCACGACGAGTCGGCGATGCAGGCGTTCGGGCCGTTGATCGACGCGATGACGATCGCCTGGTCCGCGGCGTCGACGTCGCCGTCGAGGTCCACATCGCCGAAGGCGGTCTTGAGGATGCCCTCGACCAATTCGGCCACGTCCGAGGTGTCGACCGTGACGTCGCCGTTCATGTCGGCGGAGAGGTCGAGGTACACGGCGACGTTGAGGTCCGACCAGTCGCCGATGTTGCGGCAGACGTAGTCGATGTCGTCCGCGTCCACGCGGCCGTCATAGCCGACGGGCTCGGCGCCGGGGATCGGATTGCGCGAGGGGTTGCCCGCGACGTCGCCGCGGAAGTCGCCCGCGGCATAGGCCGCGCCGGTGGCGAGGAAGCCGGTGATCGGCGGCACTGCGGCGAAGGTGGGCTCGGAGCCCGACGCGCCCGCCGGGATCAGGTGGCTGTCGTCGGCGAAGGCCCACGGATAGGGCCGGCCGAGCGCCGCGATCTCGGTGTCGATGGCGATCGCGCCCCCCTTGCGGTCGAGCTCGCCGCCGTCGATGGCCAGACCGTCCGCGAAGTAGCGGAGGTCTTCCTTGGTGAGGCTGCCGTCGCCGTTGTGGTCGAAGATCACCTCGGGGATGGCGTTGTCGTGCGTCTGGTTGCCGAGCTCGCTGCCGACGCCGGCGCCGGTGGCGGCGGCGGTCTGCTGCCAGGCGCGGGGCGTGTAGAGCGCCTGGACATGGCCGGCGGCGTCGGCGATGTCGCGGTCAAAGTCGCCGTCGGCATCACCCTGCACGCGGTTACGCATGGCCAGCCGCGTGCCCTGGTTCAGCGTGACGTAGCTCGCGCCGTTCCAGTAGAGGTAGTTGCTGTCGGTGCGGCCGTCGGAGTACTTCGCCCCGCCGGAAAGCGTGCGACGCAGCGGCGTCTTGCCCGCCGGGTTGATGGCGCCGAAGTCGGGCGGGTTGCAGCCGACGTTGTTGGCGCGGATGTACTCCTGGAGCACCTGGTTGAGCGGGCTGGTCGCCTCGAAGTCGACGCCCGAGCTGACCGTGTTCACGCAGTCCACGCCCGCGGGCAGGAAGAACTGCACGGCCAGCAGCTGGCCGGGCATGTTGAGCTGAAGGCGGCAGAAGTCGCCGGGATCGGTGCACTGGGCGTCGGTCGTGCAGGTCGCGCCCGAGATGTTGCACTGGCCGCCGATGACGCTGCCCGAGAACGCGGCAATGCTGTCCTCAATGTTGTTGAGGTAATCGGCCACGGCCTGGTTGGCGACGGGCGGGTTGGCCTCATAGCGTGGGTCGCCCGGATCGCGGTTGCCGTCGGGATCGCCCACGGTGATGAACGAGCCGACACCGCCGATCTGGTAGCCGCAGCAGGCGTCACAGTTGTCGAGCACGGTGGTCAGGCCCGGACGGACGTAGCCGTTGTTGGAGCGTTCGGCGTCGACGGGCAGGCCGGTCTCCTGATCGATCGGGCCGGCGGGGCAGGCCTGCGCGGTGCAGTCGCAGCCGGGGACATAGTCGCACTTGCCGCCCGCACAGTCCGAATCGCCGTTGGGGCAGGGTGCGCCTTCGTTGGCGCCGCCGACGCAGGCGTGGATCAGGTCCTTGCAGAGGTTCAGCACTTCGTAATTGCCCGACTGGGCGTCGGATGCCGCGCGGCTGGGGCCGCACAGGCCGGTGTAGCCGACAGCGAGGCGGCGCATCTGAACCGCCTGCTCGATCTGGCTCGAACCCTGGCAGTTGACCGCCTGGTGGCCGGGTCCGAGGTTCGCGGTGGCGGTGACGGAGAACTCGTTGCCGACGTTGTCGCCGCGGCCCCAGCTCGTGTCGATACCGGTCGAGTTCATGATCGCGTTACGCGTACCGGAGCCGACCGAACGGGTGGCGCCGACCAGGTTCTCACCGCTGGGCAGACGGCCGGTGACGAACAGGTGCTGCATCTCGGTGTACTTGACGTCGGTGACGTTGGCGCCGCGGTTGGCGATGTAAGCCACGGGCACCCACGCGCCGCCGAAGTCGTACATGGTCGAGCTGTCGGGCGAAGAGAGGTTGATGTTCAGCGACACCGGGCCGCTGCCGCAGTCGCGGGTCAGGCTCTGCAGGTTGCTGACGTATCCCGTCGACGAGACGACGGGGTTGAGGCCGTAGCCCGGATCGCCGGGCGTGCGCGACCACTTCGGCTCGCCGGGAACCTGCGTGCCGTAGAAGCTCGGCACGTCGAGGAACGAGAAGTCGATGCCGCACGGCTCAAAGGGGGTGCCGCTGGCGTTGCCAAAGGGGCCGGCCCAGTTTGTGGCGCCGCCGGTGGCGTACTCGAACTGGTTGAAGATCCCCGCCTCGCCCGGAATGCTCGTCGGGATGGTATCGCAGAGCTGGTTGTCGACGAACTCGTTGTAGCCGTTCACCGAGCCGACGCTGCGGTACTGGAACATCCACCACGACTCGTTCTGGTTGCCGGGGATGAAGCGCGAGGACAGGTTGTCCGTGAACGGCGGTCCCAGCGGATCGAAGCCCGCGAAGCCGTCGTTGTCCACGTCGTTCCAGTCGTTGGTCGACGCCGGGAAGCGGAAGAAGTCGACAAAGAGCGTCGCGCCCGCGCCGCTGACCTGTCCGCCGAGTACGCGGAAGGGCATCGACGTGATGAAGCACGGCGGCGTGCCCGCGCAGGCGCCCGTCGGGATGCCCGAGCAGTACGCCTCGTCGGCGGTGTCGATGTCGCCGTCGCAGTCGAGGTCATAGCGGCACAGCGCCTCACCGTCGGTGCTGCCGAGGTTGGCGGTGACGGCGGCGCAGTCCGCCGCTTCGACCGTGCCGTTGCCGTCGGTGTCGCCGTCGCACTGCGGCGCGAAGGCCAGCGCCTCGCACGGCGACAGCACGCGCCCGTCGTCCACACACGCGGCGCGGGCGACCGTCGGCGCGCACGCCGCGATGATCATCGCCCCCGCTGCGGCGAGCGGCAGTCTACAGATGGTTCCGGTCTTTCTCATCGCTTCTTTCTCCTGGGCCCCTGCAAGGCAAGACAATCCCCGGGAGCGATGCCACGCGGCAATCGCCCTGGAGCTACGACCTGTGTTTTGAAACCTGAGTCAGCGTGGTGAGCGCTGGTTCGAATCGTCCGGCGGCGGCCTGCTCGCCTTCACCGCGGCGCCGCGTTACGGCCGGACGGCGTAGTTCAGCACCTGGCTTTCGCCGGTCAGCGTGTAGTACTTGTCGCCCCACTTGCGCTGCTTGAGCGTCTCGAGGGGCGTCATGCGCTCCGTGTGGCCGTCGGTGAACAGGAAGTTCGCCGTACCGCCGTACTTCTTGTCGCCGCCGGGATGATGGCGGCCGACGGCGTTGATCTGCGACGCGTTGGACGTCGAGCTGAGGATGTTGCTCATCGTGCGGAGCTGAGCCAGTGGCACCACGCCGTAGTCCTCCTCGGTCCGCGGATAGGCGCCGGTGTTGACGCCGTAGATGAAACCCGGGCTCGTCGGCGGCGCCTGGTACTCATTGAAGCCGGTCGAGACGTGGTAAAAGACGTTGATCGGCCGGTGCGACTTGCTCAGCACGCCGCCCGCGCCCGAGCCGCCGGCCCCGGTCTGGCCCAGCGCCTTCCAGTTGTTGACGAACTCGGCCAGCAGGATCGTATCGCCCGGGCGTTTGATGATGCTGTCGCGGATGGTGACGTTGATGCGACCCTGGCTGCCCTCGGTGGCCGAGGCGACCTGAATGGTAAACTTGTTACGCGGCATGATCGCGGCGTTGGCGCCGTAGGCCATGCGCGGGGCCTGCTTGTCTTCCGGCTCGCTCTTGGTGTTGCTCGAGTTGGTCTGGTCGATCTGGCCTTCGCTCTCCCAGTCGGCCCGGTCGTCGCCGGGGTTGGTCCGCGGCGCGCCGCCGTTCTCCATCGTCGGGCACTGAAACGCCTTCGGATCGACCTGGCCGTCGTCGTAGAGGAAGTGCGACCAGTGGACATAGCCGTACGGGTGGTCGGCCACTTCGTTCTGCCGCGTGGGCGACCAGTTGCCCTGGCGGTCGTGCGGATAGACGTAGGACGGCGGGAAGGTGCCCTTGTTGTCGGCGAGATAGGTCGCGACGGCGTTGGCGACGTGGTGCGTGTTGGTGGCGCACGCGACCGCCTTGGCCTGTTCGCGCGCCTTCTGCAGGCTGGGCAGCAGGATGCTGATGAGCAGCGCGAGGATCGAGATCACCACGAGCAGCTCGATGAGCGTGAAGCCGCGCGCTCCGTGTGGGGGCCGGGTCCGGTTCAAGTCACGTCGATCGGTCTGCATCATCATCCGTTGATCTCCCTGCGTCGTGATGGGGGGCTAACGATTCGCCGCCGGCGGGCGCCTCTGCCGGACGCGTGGAATCGTAGGCCCGTGCTGTGAAGCTCCCGTGTGCGCACTTCAAGGGTTCGGCTAAGTGTGCGCTAAGGCGGGTTGCGGACGGCGCGCGGGCGATGCAACGCGGGCTTCTTAACAATCGACGGCTTGCGCAATGTTTGCGATGCGTGCGCTTCGCGCCGCGCGGTGTTGTGCAAACGCATGCGGACGCAGTGTCACGTCGAAAGCGATGCGCATCCCCGCGCTAGTTGACTGACGAGCGCAAAGATGGAGTAAGGCGGGGGCGGGGTGGGCTCGCGATGATGGCCTGCAGGGTCGATGGCGGTTTGGGGTTCGGTCTCCCGGCGAGGCTGCACTAGCCGAGGTTGCTCGCAGCGTCCGGCCTTCGGGGCGGCGTCGTGGTGGCGACGGACGAGTTGTGTGGGGTGGGTCGTACTCGACCCACCGCTCGACGAGGGCGGCAGGGATGGTGGGTCGATTACGATCCACCCGAAGAAACCTCGCAGAACTCCTCCCCATGAATGACGTCGACGGGCCGAAGGTGGGCAGTGCCCACCCTGCAAAGCACCATGAGGCGTAAACCGGGGCTGGTTGCGCCGCGATCAGGATCCCGCCGGCGTGGCGGGCATGTGGGGCGCGGTCGCGGCGGGTGGGGTTTTCACGGTCGTGCTCTGCGCATCGCGACGCATCTTCGTGACGACGAGCAGCCCGGCGATGGCGATCACCAACAGGGCCGCCAGCACCCAGAAGGGGCTGAAGCCCGCGATCCGCGGCGCATCTTCCTCGTAACCGCGGGCGACGGTCGGCGGCGTGCTGCGGACGGCCTCGGCGAGTTCGCGCAGCTCCTGCGGCGAGGGGATGGCGGCGACCGGCGAGCTTGAGACAGTCGCCGCGGCGACGGTGGCTGGCGGGGCGAACGTCGCTGTGGCTGTGGCCGTCGCAGGCGTGGCGGCAGCGGGGCGTGGCGGCGGCGATTGCCGGGTTGATCGTGTCGGCTCCCCGGGCGCGGGTCGCCCGGCCACCAGCGGCCGGACGGGTGCGCTGACGGAGAAGGTCTCCACCTGGAAGCGCATGTCGCTGAGGCAGGAAGGGCAGTGCGAGTCCATCGGCTCGACCTGCTCGTGACAGTGCCAGCACCGTCCGAAGTAGCGACAGAGCCCCGGCGTCTCTCCCGCGAAGCGCCACTGATGACCTGTCTCCGGGCCGCGGACGATCGAGGTCTCGGTGATCACACCACGACGGATCTGCCGGATGATTCGCTCGATGGTCACGCCGGGGAACGGGCGGACGTGCTCCGCGACATACCACGGCCCCGCGTGGGCCAGCATCCGCTCAAGCATCTCCTCGCTCAGATCCTGCCCGCAGTCTTCGCAGGCGGGGTCGTCGCGGTGAACGAGTTGTCCGCAGGAGACGCAGGGTCGGGCGTCGCCGTGCCAGACTTTTCGGCCGAGCGGGCTGAGGGGCCCCAGGCCGCGTCGTGCGGCGACCTCCAGGGCGTGGTTGCCAGGCGGCAGCTCGAAATCGTCGTCCACAGCGTCGGGCGGGGGGGATGTCTGGCGGGAGGGATCAGTCACGGCGGGCACTCCTGGCTGCGCGATTCTAGGCCCCGCAGCGGCCTCGGAGCAAGCCGGCGCGGCCCCTGCCGGCGGCCTATTTCTCGCGCAGCAGCACCTCGACGGTGGTCGGCTCACGCAGGCGGCCGGGCAACTGGAAGACGAGGTTCCCCTCCGCGTCGCGGGCCGTGTGTTCAAAGAGCATGTTGTCCACATACACCCACGTCGTCAGATCCTTGGACCCGGTGATGCGGAACGCCGGCGAGAGGAACAGGTGACGCTGGGCGTCGAGCGAGAACCGCACCAGCCCGTCCTCGGGCCGCAGCACGAAACTGCCGTCGGCGTGGTCGAAGGCCTGCGCGCCGCGGCTTGGCGCGGCGGCGCTCTCCGCGGTCGGCTCGGTGGCGGTTGTCGCCGCGGGCCACCCGACCTGCAGCGCGATCGGCGGCGGGAAGGCGTAGGCGACCGCGCGATCCGCGACCGTCGCCTCGGACGCGGCCTCGGTCGTCATCAGGCTCAGGCGGCACGACCACACCTCGGTCTGCGTCCCGCTCATCGACCCGGTGGCGACGAAGCTCAGGCGACGCGCGTGCTCCGGGTCGGGGTGGATGATCCGCGGCGTGCGTCGCGAGTCTGCCAGGGTGTAGAGCAGTGCGGCGGGCTTGGTCCCCGCCTCCTGCGCGGCGGCGGCGAAGGCGACGTGGCGCAGCGGCTCGGGATCGTGAAGGCCGGCGACTTCGTGAACTTGCGGGACGAATCCCAGCCGGTGGTTGACGCTGACGGCGAGGCCGAGTTGCTCCGGCTCCCAACCGGGCCAACGCGCGGTGCACTCGACGCTCACGAAGACTTCGCCCGAGGGATAGATCGTGTACCGCCACCGCTGGAACGGCAGGCTCGCGTCCTCCTGTTCGGGGTCCCGGGTGAATTGCCACTCGCTGACCACGACGGCGCGGACGACGGACATCTCCGCGATGGCCTGCCGCGCGCGGACGATCTCCCCGAGCGGGCGGAAGTCGGCCGGGCCCGCGTACTCCTCGTCCTCAGGCCAGACGACGACCGGGCTCGGCCCCAGCACCGTGCCGCCGACGAGATTGACGAGCCGGTGGGGATCCGCCGCGAGGTTGAACCACTCGACCACCTGGCCGTGCTCAAAGGTCAGGTCGAACCGTCCCGCCGATCCCACGCGGTATCGCCGTCCGACCCGTTGCACGAAGAGCGAGCCCTCGGCGCCGCGGGCGTCGCCGAGAAGCTCCTCGCGGTCGGTGGTGAGGATGACGTCATCCAGCGTGAGGTCCACCGTGCGACCCGCGCCGGTGAATCGAAGCCGCAGCTCGCGAATGTCGTCCAGCGGCAGTCGGTCGCCGATCTCGGCCACGTTGAACCGCAGCAGGTTCCAGCCGCGGCGCAGCGGCACGGCGGACTCGACCACGGCGCGCCGCTCACCCTTGCCCGAAGCGATCGTCAGGTGTGCGGTCACGTCCGCGCGCGGCGCGCGAAGGCTCAGCAGCAGCAGGTCGTAGGGGCGCCAGTCGCGCTTGATGTACCAGTTCTCGCTGTCACCAGCGCCGAGCAGCACGGTGTCGTGATCACTGCCGACGGTGATGCGCAGGGCGGCGCCGCCCGTTTCGGGGCGGCCCGAACCGGTGTCGAGGACGCACGCGCCGCGATTCGACGCGTCGACGAACTCGACCACTTCCATCTGGGCGGGGTCTTCAAAGTCGGCAAGCACCGCGAAGCGGCCCGCCCGCAGTTCGTCGTACGCCGCCATCAGCCGGTCGCTCTGGGTCGCCGGTCCGACCGGTCCCGGCGAGGCGGCACAGCCGATAAGCAGAAGGGTGACGACCAGGGCGGCGAAAGCCGACAGCCGGATACCGAGGCGGTGGGGCGAAAGTCGGCGGCGGGTGGTCCGGGTAGTGCGCATCGTCACGAAACCTATCGGAGCGATCGGGCGGGTGCAATTGCACGTCGTGCGGGAGGGCAACTGGCGGGTCGACTGTCGGGCCGCGGCTTCGGAAACCGCCTGATTCTCGGGCGTGGCTCGGACGAAAGCGCTTGCCGAAAGCGTGTGCCTTCCGGCACGCCTGCCGATTCTGAACTACGGCGAAGGATGCTGCGGTGACAAGCTTGACTTCACGCACTTCGGTGCTGAAATCAAACGGTGTGGCACGCGGTGTCCAGCGGCCGTCCGCTCACGGCGGACGGCGAGCCCGGGCGACGCGTGGGGGATCTTCCCGCCGGGGACCGCACTTTGTTAAGCTAGATAAGGGAGTGTCGGCTGGCGCTGTGCCGGGCGGCGAGGACGGGCCGGATGGCTTCGCTTCGCCGATGGGGACGGCCGCGCGGTTCGGGATGCTCCTGCGGCCTCTCTCGGGGCGCTGAGGGGCGCCGGGCCGCACGAGCGGAGAGGAAGGGCATCATGGCCGACGCGAAGATCGTGGCGGTGGGTCCGAACGAGGTCGGGCTGATCGTCAACCTGTACAACCGCGTGTTCAGTCCGCCGCATGACGAGGACTTCTTCATGCGCCGGTTCCAGTCTCGTCACAACGTCAACCTGCTCGTGGCCGAGATCGAGCGCGAGCCGGTCGGCTTCATCGTCGGCTTCGAGGTCGAGCCGGGCAAGTTTCTCTGCTGGCTGGTGGGCGTGCTGCCCGAGGCGCGGCGCACCGGCGTGGCGACGCAGCTCGTTCAGGCGCAGATGGCCTGGGCGCAGGATCACGACTACGACTACATCCGCTTCGAGTGTCTCAACCAGCACCGGCCGATGCTGCACGTGGCGCTGAACGAGGGCTACGACCTGGTGGGGATTCGCTACGACAGCGACACGGGCAGCAACGTGGTGATTTTCGAGAAGGAACTCGTCTGATCCACGGGGTTCGTCGCGCGAAGCCGGCCGCCTGCGGCGGCTTGAACCATCACTCCGCGCGGAAGCGTCCGCGGAACTTCGCCGCGGGATACTTCAGCGCGTTCTTCTTCATCTTCTCCGCCAGCGCCGACGCGAGGTCGATGTCCATCGCCCGCGCGAAAGAGAGCGTGTAGGCGAGAATGTCGGCGATCTCCTCGCGGACCTCGCTCATCGCCTTCTCATCACTCCGCACGCGGTCGAGTTCGTCGTTGCGCAGCCATTGGAAGTGTTCCATCAACTCGGCGGCCTCGATCGCGATCGACGCGGAGAGGTTCTTCGGATCGTGGAACTGTTCCCACTGCCGCTCGGCGATGAATTCGGCCATCAGCCTCTTGAGCTGGGCCACGGTCGTCACGGCGTCGTTCATCGGTTGGTCGCTCATGGCCCTTTTTGTCCCCGCCGGTGGCCGGGATGTCCACGGTGCCTACCGTCGGGCCGAGGAGGCGGTTACCGGAACCACCGGCCTGTCGCCGCCTGGGGAGGATACCCCTTCTTCGCGCCAAGCCCTGCCAGTCCGACTGAAGCCCCACGGTGCAACATACCGATATTGACGAAACGCGAGCCGGAGAAGACAACCGACTTTGCGCATCCAGCCGCATCGCGCCATGATCGCGGCGATGCCGGGCGGATGGACGGATTATTCGCTTGTGTTGGGGGCAGCCCTGCCTTATGATCCCTGCCCAACTCGGGATTATCGGGCGTTCGCCGCAGTAGCACGGAGGGGAAACGGGCTTGGGCGGGAAGGAAGGATTCTGCAACGTCGGCCAGGCGTGGTCCCTTCCGCGCGCGTTGGTCCGCTATCTCTGCGGGCTCGTCTGCGACCTCGTTCTGGTCTCATTAGATTGCCATATTCCTGATCGTATTCGAGACTCTAGCGAGACCCGGCGGCAGTGGGCCGGGCGTTTGGGGGATCGAAGCAATCGGCCGTCCGCACGGAGGATGGGCTTACCGGCCCGCGGACAGAGGGTCGCCCTTCAGAGGGTCGGCCTGCATGCTGCCGGTTGCGCTGCGAAGGCGGCGATCATGTCTGGCAGTTCCTGGCGTCCCGGCCTGCGAGGGGCCGTATGCACCGTCCTTTCCTGCGCCCTGGCCCTTGCGGCGGCCTCTGTCGGCGCGTCTTCCTCGAGCTCCTCGGCGACCTCGTGCGACGAGTTCGTCTGCAACCTCTATGACCTGCTCCCGAGCACGTTCACCGGTTGCTACGGCGACGTCGACGGCAACGGGTTCGTGAACGCGGGTGATCGCGGCCAGGTTCAGGCGAACCAGGGCCGCACCGACGCGCTCTCGGTCTGCCTGTACGACCTCGACGGCAACGGCGTCATCAACGCCGGCGACCGCGGGTACGTGTCGGCCAACATCGGCCACTGCCGGACGATGCCCGAGCACCAGGGGCGCGGCTGCACGGACAACCAGCCGCCCAGCGTGTCGTGGGATGGCGGCAACGAGCTCACTGTTTCGTACGGCGAGGCCGTGACGCTGAGCCCGACGATCACTGATCCCGATGCTTCGACCACGCCGCTCCAGTTGTCGTGGCGGCTTGAGAGCCCCACCGGCACCGCGCTCAACCTGGGCGACCAGGTCAACGCGAGCGCATCGCTGAGCTTCACCTTCGTTCAGGGCGTGCATGCCCCGGGCGATTATCTCGTCCAGCTTTGCGTGTCGGATGGCTGCCGAACCGTGCAGGCTCGCGCGACCCTCACCCTCGTCGAGGCCAGCAGTGGCGGCGAGGACGGCGGCGAAGGCTCGACCGGCGGCGAAGGCGATGGGTCGGGCGGGGAAGAGGAAGACCCCGATCCAGCCGGACTCGATACCGCCTGCGAGGATCTCGCGGCGGCGTTTGGCTTGGCCGGCGCCCAGAGCCCGGAGGACTTCGGCACGGTGGCCGAGGGCACGACTTTCAACCTGGCCGCCGCGGACTACGTTCCCAATGCCCCGGCGGGCACGACCTTCACCTGGCTGGTCCGCCGCTGCGTGGATGCGGCCGGGGCTCCGGTCGCCTGCGACAGCGCAGCGGCCAGCAGCACGCTCGCCCCGAACTGCTCGTACCTTGGCGGCGAAGACGACCTCAACAGCACCGGCCAGTCGTACAGCGCGCCCTCGGCCTCGAACGACGGCGGCGCGACTGCGACCCTGACCGTCGACCGCACCGGCCCGCAGGACATCATCCTGCTCGCCTCGCACCCCGGCTGCGGCGAACAGTCCGCCGCCGTGGCCCGCGTCAACGCCTACGTCCAGGGCCCCCTGGCCGCCGGCATCAAGGTCTATCGCCTCTCCGGCTCCGGCCGCGAGGGCTGCTCGGGCCGCTGGGAAGAAGTCGACCCCGCAACGACGACCTTCGAAGTGGGCGAGCGCATCAAGTTCTCCGCTTCGCCCTCGCGCGGCTCGATCGTCGGCTGGTCCTGGCAGTTCATGGACACGACCGGCGGCGGGGGCGAGGAGGTTATCAAGGCCTACACCGCGCCGGGTGACTACAACGTGCAGCTGACGGTGTACCGGCAGAACTGGCAGTCGGCGCGGGCGAATGTGTCCATTTCGGTTCACAACGATGTAAATCCGAGTTTAACTTATACGAGTGTTGACACCTGGAGCGGAAACCCGTTCGGGCCTGTAAGCTCAGTAAAGCTGGGCGATGAAGTGTGGGTGCTCTCGGCATTGGAGGAGTTGGGTAGGCTGGAAGGATCTGTGGATGGCTCCGTAGATATTCGCGTACATCAGACTTCAGATTCGCTCGCCTACGCCTCTTCGTTAACGTCCGCATCTGGCAGCCTGCTGATCGCCCGGAGACAATTTGGCGTGGATGTATATTCGCCGAACGCGACCGGCGTGGATGGAACTCCCACGCTAGCCAGGATGGAAAATCTCTCAATAGCCGACGTGCGGCAGCAGGTTCGCACGCGCCTGAACCTGCCGACTGACCCTGCGATCAGCTCCGTCATCGCCATTGCCGGTTACGGGAACACTATGCATTTGGTGACGGCAGATGAACAGTATCTGCTGACCTACCTGGTCAGTGAGGCTGGATCGGTGTCGCTCTCTAGCGCTCAGCCCGCCCAGGGGATATCTATCAACTCGCTGCAGGTTGTTGGGGACTGCGCCCTTGTCGGGCTCAAGCGTTCCACGCGGGAGTTGGTTCTCTACGATCTCGCAGACCCGGAGGCACCAACGCATGCGCAGACAATGCTCGTCGACGACTCATACGTCGATTCCTTGATCGCGGGCTCCTCCCGCATTGGTGTCCGAGGCTACGGTAGGTTGCTGATTTATGACGTCGAGTGTGGCCCGGAGTCGGCGGGCGCTGGTCCGACGCTGATTTTCAGTGCGGCGATTGACAGTTGGACCACAGCGGCGACTTTTGGAGCGGGCTGGGTGATCTATATCGAGAACTACCAGTTGCACAAGCAGTCCCTCGCGGACCCGACCGCGCCATACCTGATGACATCCCTTCCAAGTGTCTCCGGCTTGGGGAACATGCTCCTACACTTCCCTGAGGGACTGGGAGGCAGCGAGCTCGGCGGAAGCCTGCTGTTCGCAGGGCTTCAGCGGAATGGATTCGGCTTCTACGAGGCTGCCGCGCATTAGGCTCCGTGAAGGTCGGCTTCGAGGAGCGTAGTTCGAGAGGGCTGGCGTGCCGTCAGCCCTCTTTTTTTTCGCGCTTGGTCGACTGCGGTCGGATCGACCATCGCACGCGCACTTCCGTGGTTGGACTTGTGCCAGTACGGTGGTCGCGTTGCGGGATCGGAACTCCTGCCTGAGTTGGTGCGCGCCCGAAGAAGTCAGCGGCGCAGTGGGAGGCTGGAGGGCGCGTCGAAAGCAGTCGACCCTAAAGTTTCCCCGGGATTGACATGCCGAGTTGGCGCCACCTCCGCTTGCCCGGCTTCATCCCGGGCGCCGCCGAACCGTGGGCGCGGGCCCTGCTTGGCCAGTCTGGGAGCGGCCGTTGATGCCAAACAGCCGACTCAACCCCCCCGATCTTGGAACTCACGGATCTGCTTGTGTCAAGAGCCACACTCGTGAGCGGAGAGCATTCAGTTGCCCTTCATCCCCGCCATGGCGGCCGCGCGGATTCGCGCGGCGGACTAGTTCAGGCTGCCACCGCACGCAGGTTCGCTCGAATGGGCGGATCGCACGAAGATCGCACGTCCTGACAGGTCTCGCGCTCCAGCTAATCGGCTCGATGCTGGGATTCCGCGCGCTGACCGCCCTGCATCGGGGGCGCTTGGAGTTCGACGGGCGATCCGTTGTGCTTCGAGTGTGAAGATGGGCAGATTGGATGCCGGTCGCGCTGTCTTGACAGCCCCGCCTGACAGCCGATAACCTCAACAAGTTGGCTGGCGGACTTGAGCCGCTACTGGCGACGGCTGCATCGCGCGGCGCACTCGAATTCCTATGAGTCGCATCGAGGGGAGTTGCAGAATGCTCTCGCACAGGTTTCAGAAGCGGCGATGGTCTCGTGCCCGCGCCACATCGATGATCACCCTTATGTCCGTCCTCGCACTGGGGAGTACGCCGGCCGGCGCCGAAGTCCTGTGTGATCCTGCAGATCTCCCGGTGTGCTGTCCTCCCGGAGGGTCATCCGGATGCTCCTGCTGCTGTCCCGATGATCCGTTCTGCGCGGACGGAGATCTCCGAGCGTCCGCGGAAGCGCTGTTTGATCTCGCGATTCCAGTCGGGCGGCGAGGAATCGCAATGCTGCGACCAGACGGGCTTAGCGTATTTGATAGGCAGAATGAGGACGTGACCCCCGCGCAGATACGCGCCGACGGATTTGGGGATGCGGGTTATGGCAACATCATCCCCACATGCACTCTCTGCACGGATGACGCCGACCCTCTCGGCCTGCATGTGTTAAGCGGCGTTAACACTGGCAGGATTATCGTTCTCTATCTGCCTGACTCGGATGGCGTGTACGAACGCACTGATCGGTTTTCTGATGATAGCATGCTGTACGTCGGTTTGGACATCGGCAACGGTATTCCGCTCATCGTTCCGGAGGGTGCCATTGGGGTCGAGGGTGAAGATTTCGTCAGGCTTGATGTGCAAGACGCTCAATCTCTCGAGGGACTCTGTAACGATGGCGTTTTGGACGCGGATTTTGACGGCATTCCCGACATTGCTCCTGGGCTTCCTTTCGACGTCGACGCGACCGGCAATCCGGTACTCATGGAGCGATGGGACGCGATAAGCTGTGCTGGAGGCCCCGATGATCTGATTGATCAACTCGTGGAGGATTACCGGCTCCAGTTGTTCATCTGCGCACCACGGCAGGAGGTCTTGGATACGAACGGCGATGGACAGATCGTCCCCGCGGCGACCAAGCTGCTCGGGATCGTCACGCTGCGGACTCCAGATCTGCGCGGCAGCCCCTCAGGAGACGCTCCGATCGAGCTCGCGGTCAGTTCGGCATTGGCTGCCACCGTTCCCCCGGGCGCGGAGATAAGAGACTTCATCTCCACCTATCCTTTCGAGGGGCAACTGCTGAGCGGCCTCGCGCCGCAGGCCGCACTTGGTCGTTATGACGTCGAGTTTGTAATTCGTCATGTTGACCTTCTGGTAAACGAACAATGCAGGCGCCCGAACTTCAGCGGTGTTTGCTCGTTCGTCGATGACGGCGGTACGCTCGTACCCGATGCCTCGCGAAATCGTTTCCTGTTCGCCGAAGGAGGCGTCGTCACGCGCAGCGATGCGGATCAGGATGGTGAGAATGAGGACTTCATCACGCAGACCTGGCGTCTTGATCTTCCTCAAGTCGAAGTCACCAAGCAGGTCCGCTGCGCCGGCACGGACGGGCCGTTCAGCGATACGGCGGAACTGACCGCCGGTGCCGAGCTTGAGTTCAAGATCCGCGTCGAGAACACCGGCAACACGCCGCTGTACGTCGAGCTGCAGGACGAGATTGAGGCCACGCTTGCAGGAACGGGACTTGAGTTCGAGGCCTGCTCGACGGTCATTCGCGGCTACCTCTACGACCAAGGGCAGACGCCGGCGATCCCGGTGGACCCGGCCAATGCGGCCTCGCTCGGGATGTGCCCTGAGTTCTTCCTGAACGGCGCGCCGGAGTTGCTCGCCGGCGCTCGCGAGCCCGTCGGCTACTTCGACGGTCTTGACGTCTGCAATGGCACGTTCCTCGGAGACGCGCTGGAGTTCACCTTCTGCGCCCGCGTCATTGATCCGAGCGACGCGTTCTGCATGTCAACGACGCGCAGCATCCCCAACGGCGATACGCAGCCCTCGTCTGCGCAGCCCGGGCTGACGCAGTCTGATGCCCTGGCGTCGTCGGATGCCAACCGGCCCGCATCGGGCGGCGGTGGGGTCCTCGGGGCCCAGCCGGTGGGCGGCGAACCCGTGACGCCCCGAACCGGTGGGCTGCGCGGCGGGATTGAGCATTGGACCAACTCCATCACCGCCTTCGGCGATCCCGATCTGCCGGACTTGCCGTGTGGTCCGAAACTTCCCGACGACGGCGACGAGGTTGACGACGAGCCTGATGACATCGACACCCCCCGCGAAATTGACCAGGGCTTCGACGACAACGTCGTCGAGGGCACGGTGCTCTGCCGAGATGTCGAGTTCGAGAAGGGCGTGCGCTTCGGTCTCAACGAATCGGCCGCCGAGGCTGGTGGGGCCTACAAGACTGGGGATGACTCTCTTATTTTCCCCAAATTGCCGGTTATCGGACCGGGATTCGTTGAACTGGAGTACGTTTACGAGGTTGTGAACAACGGCGACCTGATTGAAGACGTCACCGTCTGCGACCCCACGCTCTGTGCCGACATCGAGGCCACGGCCGCGGCGTTTCCCGCCGGGTTCCAAGTCGTGGATTGCCAGCTCTGCACGCACGATCCGGCCCCGAACCCGCCGTCCGCGGACAACTGTCTGACCAACCGGCTGGGACCTGGCGCTACCTTCGCCCCGCTGTGCATCATCCGCTTCACCGACCAGGCTGCGATGGACTTCTTCCTCGCCCGCGACGATGGTCGGCCGGGCTGCAACGCCGACGAGAAGCAGGCAAACCAGCCGCAGCTCGATTCGCTCTGCTACCGCAACTGTGCGACCGCCGCGGCCGCGATTGCGGAGGTGCCCGAGAACGCCGGCCTCTGCGATGGCGTCACGACGAATCTCGAATCTTACGCCCAGATCTGCACCTGCGGCTGCGGTATTGACATCGTGAAGGAGGTTCGTTGCCTCGAGGGACCTGACTGTACGACGTCGATGGGCCCGGAAGAGGGCTGGGTCGACGCGAATACGCCGGCCGCCGCGAAAATGGCCGCGCCGGGCGCCTGCCTGGAATACCGGATCCGCGTCCAGGTCACGGAACCCAAGGCCATCCGCGCGCTGCGTTTCGACGACGTGATGTCGTGTCCGCAGAACTTCGAGACCGGCCCGACACCCCCGCCCATCACCATCAGTCGGTCTGGCTCCGGCGGCCTGTGCACCAACGACTTCGGAGACCAGTTTAACTGGACCGGCGCCCCCGCCGAATGCCTGCTGCCCGATGGTGAGCCGCTTCTGGAGGGGGAGACCTTCACGGTGCGTTTCACGGCGACGCTGAAGGAGCCCGACGCGATCGACTACACCTGCGATCCGTGCAATCAGGTAGTCGTGTATGCCGCTCCCACAGCGGAAGCCTGTGGTGGTACAGACGATTTCGAATACCTCTGCACCGACGACGACCCCGCCTGCATCGACATCAAGAAGCCCGACCTCCGCTGCGACTCGAAGGGCTGGCGCTACACCGCCACTCAGTCGTGCACGGCGTCGTCGTGTGCCACGCTGCCCGATCCTTCGGGAGCGTACCTTCCCGAGATCGATCTGACCGGCGAGGTCTTCCCGGTCAAGCTCGATCTGGAGGTGTGCACGACGAATTACGGCGAAGTGCCGCTGCGCGTCCGCGTCTTCGATGACGAGATGTTCGACTGCATCGACGCGGTCAATACGGCGTTCCCCGGCGCGATCGAGGTGCTGCCCGGCTGCGAGATCACCCGCTCGGCGGTCGGCGGCTCGGGCGTCGAGAAGATCCTCGCCGCGATGACCAGCGATTGCTGGGAGTGCCGCCTGTGCGTCCGCTCGGCCGAGGCCCTGCGCATGCTCGACGACTGCCAGGACGGCCCGCCGGAAAACAACGGCGACGGCAGCTTCGACAACCACGCCATCGCCGTCGCCCGCATGGTCGAGGATCCGGGCGACATCTGCGTGCCCTACGACGACCCCGCGACGGAGGACGACGACATCATCATCGTCGCCGATCCAAACCTGTGCGACGCGTCGATCCTCGTGCCGGAGGAGTGCGAGATTGAGGTTCTCAAGGACGCCCGGTGCGACGGCGGTTCGCCCACTGCGCCGTGGTTCGATGAGGTCGACGCGCTGCCCGGTTCGCGGGTGCAGTATCGCATCCGCGTGCAGAACATCGGCGAGCGGCCGCTGTCGCGGATCTGCCTGGCTGATGACCATTTGGGCGTGTGCCCCGACGTGGCCATGTGCGAATTGGTCAGCGCAACGATCGGCGGGACGAGCGTAACTGGCTTCGACGGTTTCCTGCCGGACGGGGTCGAGCGCTGCTACGACCTGTGCGACCGACCCGCCCCCGCGCGGCCTTTCCTGGAGCCGGACGAGGAATTGGTGCTCATCTATGAGTGTGACATGCCGCCGGCGTGCACCGGTCCGGACTGCCAGCCCGCCCCGAACGCACCGGACGGCTGCATCCCGAAGGAGGAGTGCCCGGGTCTGCCCGACGAGGATCCGGACTGCATCAACACCGCCGAGGCCGAGGGCTACGAGGAGCTCGCCGAGCTTCCGGAGCCGACCGCCTGCGTCGATGACGATGATGCCGCGGTCAACGTGCTGGTGCCGGGCATCGAGTGTCTGAAGGAAGTCTGCGTAGACCTGAACAACGACGGCGACTGCAACGATCCCTGCGATATCCCGTTCGCCGAGAACGTGACCGTGCCGTCGTACGCCACCTATCCGTTCCGTTTGATCTACCGCGTCACCACGACCAACTGCGGCGAAGTGCCGCTGCAGAATGTCCGCGTGTGCGATCCGATGCTGCGCAGCCGGGCCCAGGCCGCGGGCTACGCATTCTCGAGCTCGACCCCGATGGATCCCGGCGGCTGCATGTCGCTCGGCGCGCTGGCGCCGTGCGGCTCGGTGGTCGCGACGATGACGGTGATCACCAATAACGTCGGCGGCGACGAGAGTCGCTGGAAGCTCTTCACCGACACCACCGGCGCGGGCGACGCGGCCTGTGCCCATTGCAGCGACGGCTCGTGCTGCCTGACCAACACCGCGACCACCTCGGCCTCGGTGAACCCGGCGAACCTCTGCACCCAGGGGGCCGAGACGACGGTCACGTCGCAGTGCTCGGCCACGGTCTGCAAGAACGTGATCTGCGCGATCGACGTGCAGAAGCAGGTCCGCTGCCTGGAGGGCGACGACTGCACGACCACCCTGCCCGACGCCGACGGTTGGCGCGGGCCGGGTCCGGACGCGCTCGACGTGGCGCCGGGAGCCTGCGTCCAGTACCGCATCCAAGCGTGCAACATCAGCGATTGCGGTACGGATCTCTGCGCCATGAAGTTCAGTGACACCCTGACCTGCCGGGAGAACTTCAGCCAGGCGCCGTACGACTTCGAGGTCTGGTGTCGCGGCGAGCTTGTCGCCGAGCCGCCTGACTCGATCTATGACTCGGCCACGGGCATGTTTATGTGGACGCAGCCTGTTACGCCGGCGCTGGCGCCGGGCGAATGCTGCGAGCTCCGGTTCAACGCGCAGTTGCGCGATGTGAACGATCCGTTGCTGAATCCGGCGTGCGATCCGGTAAACACCGCGACGGTGCAGTCGGCGGTGGACAACGACGGCTGCGTGTCGGTCAATCCGGCGTGCGAGCCGCCGGGCGGTCCGCCGTTCTACACGTGCTCGGATACTTCCAACGTGGGAATCGACGTGCTCCAGCCGCAGCTCGAGTGCATCGACAAGGGCTGGCGCGTCAGCTCGACGCCGGACTGTGCCAACGGCACCTGCCCGCTGCTGCCCAACCCGGCCGGAGCGTTCAGCAGTTCGATCGACCTGCGAAACGTGATCTTCCCGGTCAAGCTCGAGATGCAGATGACCGGAGAGAATCAGGGTCAGGTGCCGCTGCTGGCTTCGGTGACCGATGACGAGTTCTTCGCCTGTATCGACGCGGTGAACGCGGCGATGCCGGGGTCGATCGACATCCTGCCGAACTTCGAAATCGGCACGACGCCGGGTCACACGAACCCGCGGACGCCGGTGGAGAAGCTGCTCGCTGCGAGCGGCGGCACGGCCACCTGGCGCGGCATCATCTGCGTCAAGACGGCGGACGCGATGCGCAAGCTCGACGCCTGCCAGGACGGTTGCTCGGTGACCAACTGGCCTCCGTCCTCCTGCGTCACGCCGCCGGCCTGCGTCGGCGACGGCACCTTCGACAACCGCGGCCGCATCTTCGGGCGGTTCCCGATGGCGGATCCGAACATCTGCCTGCCGCCGGACGGCATGTTCGAGGGGCTCAACGCGGAGTGTGACGCGGAGATCATCGTGCCGGTCTGTCCGAATCTGACGCTGACCAAGCAGGTCAAGTGCGCGGAAGATCCGGATTCTTCGTACGACGAGCTGTCCGAGGCCCTGCCGGGCACGCGGCAGCGCTTCCGCATCCAGCTTACCAACCCGAACACGGCGGATTCACCGCCGATTCCGGTCGTGTGCTTCAGGGACACGCTCGGCTGCGACGAGTGGCTGGTTCCGGGCACGATTACTGCGCGGATCGGCGCAGAAAATGTCTCCGCCGACTTCGCCGGCTGGACATTTGACGGCACAGAGCGCTGCTTCGCGTTCAACAGCCGTGCCGCCAACCCGAAGGCCCTTCGCCGGGGCGAGACCTTGACCATCGAGTTCGAGGTCGAGGTGCCCGACGACTTCCCGCTCGTCGGTTCCTGCCCGAACCTGCCGAACACGGGCATCGACTGCCGCAACACGGTCTCGGCGCGGGCGTTCACCGAGTGCTTCGCGCCGCTGAACCCGCCGCCGGGCCCGAACGGTCCGCCTCCGGTGGCCGATGTGCTGCCTCCGGACACGGCCGATATCAACGTGCTCGTGCCGCAGGTCTGCTGCACGAAGGAAGTGTGCATCGACTTCAACAGCGACGGGACCTGCGACACGCCCTTCGCCGATGAACAGACGATCGGCTCAGGCGTGGCGTATCCGTTCCGCCTGATCTACCGCGTCATTGTGGAGAACTGCGGCGAGGTGCCGCTCAACAACGTGGAGGTCTGCGATCCCGAGTTGCGCGACCGAGCCCAGGCGGCCGGTTTCGCGCTGACCAGCACCCCCGCGCCGATGAACCCGGCAGGCTGCATCCCGCTCGGCCGCCTCGAGCCCTGCGGCACGGCCACGGCGACGATATCCGTCAACGCGGTCGATCCCGAGGGCGACGAGCGTCGCTTCAAGACCTTCGCCCGCGGCACGGGCCCGATTTCGCCCGACTGCCCGACAGCCTGCGCTGACGGCGTGTGCACCGTGGAAAACACGGCCACGACGAGCGGCGACGTGGATACTGCGTTCAACATCGCCGACAACGACGGCCTCTGCGACCAGGGTGCCGATCTTGAGGTCAACGCCATGTGCAGCGCCACGGTTCGCAAGAACCTCCGCTGCATGATTGACGTGATCAAGGAGGTCCGCTGCCTCGAGGGTCCGGACTGCACGACCACGATGGGCCCCGAGGACGGCTGGTTCGATGCCGCCGATCCGCTACTGCAGGTCGCTCCGGGCGCCTGCGTGCAGTACCGCGTCCGCGTCACGAACATCAGCATGTGCGGCACTGAGCTGTGCGCGCTGAAGTTCACCGACACGATGACGCCGGAGCATCAGGCGCTGTTCGTCGGCGCGCCGACGATGCCGGTGAGCGACTGCGGCGTCTGCGAGCCGTTCCCGGCCCCGCTGTGGGGCGGCGGCATGTGGATCTGTCGCTTCGCGCCGGGCAGCGAACTGCCGCCGGGCGGCTCCTGCTCGTTGACCTTCAAGGCCCAGCTCAAGGGTCCGGAGGACATCACCGGCGACATCGACCCGGAGAACATCATCAACGTGATGGGCGCCGTGTCGACCGACGGTTGTCCGTCGCCTACGGCGACGCCGAACTTTTCCTGTCAGGACACGTCCTCCGTCGAGTTCGACGCGCTGCCCGCCGACCTGGAGTGCTACGAGAAGTCGTGGAGCTTCAGCGCGACGGAAGAGTGCATCGGTGACGAATGTGCGGAACCCGATGCGCCGTCGACACCCTTCGCAAGCGACATCGACCTGACCGGCGTGGTCTTCCCCGTTCGGCTGGCGCTGCGCGTGGGCGTGCGTAACGACGGCCTCGTGCCGCTGACCACCTACGTCACCGACGACGAGTTCTTCGCCTGCGTCGCCGCGGTCAACGCGGTGCTGCCGGGGGCGATCGTCTTCGAAGGCGGCTGCGAGGTGGGCACGACGCACGACGGCCAGCCGACCAGCCGGCCGCGTACCGAGAAGGATCTCGCGCCGGGCGGTTCTGCTTACTGGACCTGCGGCCTGCGGATCAACTCCTCCGAGGCGATGCGCAAGCTCGACGCCTGCCAGGACGGCTGCAGCCTGACGGCCGCGCCGTTCTGTCCGGATGTCGCCGGCGACTGCGAGGGTGACGGCCGGTTTGACAACCGGGCCCGCGCCTTTGCCCGCTACGCACCGCAGCCGGGGCTCTGTCTGCCGCCGGGCGGCCTCATCGAGGCGGACAACACCAACTGCGACGCCCACATCGACGTGCCGGAATGCTGCGAGCTTGACGTCATGAAGGACGTCAAGTGCGACGGCGAGCCGGACGATGCCTACGCCGCGGTGCGGCAGGCCCTGCCGGGCACGAAGATGAACCACCGCATCAAGATCACCAACACCGGCGACGCCCCGATCGCCCGGGTTTGCATCGACGACCTGCTGGGTCCGGGATGCGGAGCCTGGGACGCCGCCTCGCTGGAGGCGACGATCGGTGCGGACGACGTGACCGACGGCTTCACAGCGTTCATGCCGGATGGCGCGGAGCGCTGCTTCAACTTCTGTGAGCGGCCCGGCGCCAGCCCGCCGTTCCTGATGCCGGGCGAGATGCTCATCATCACCTTCGACGCCACGCTGCCGGCCGAGTGTGACGGCGGCGAGAGCAACGAGTGCCGCAACGACCTCGTGGTCACGGGTCACACCGAGTGTTCGCCCACCCTGGGCGAGGGCTCGTGCCCCGCGCCGCCGCAGGGAGCCCGCGTCGACGTCGTCTGTCCGGACGGCTCGTGCGGCAAGGAGGTCTGCGCTGATCTGGACAACACCGGCAACTGCACGATGTTCTCCTCGAACATCCTGCTGCCGTTCGAGATCGACGGTGCGTTCACCATTCACTACCGCTTCCGCTCGGTGAACAGCGGCGACACCGAGTTGATGGTCGAAGTCTGCGACACGGAGTTTGTGCAGGATGTGAATAACGCCGCGGGTGTTGCCTTCGTCGGTCCGGCGTGTCCGCTGGATCCATCGGGCTGCACGATGCGCACGGTGGCGGCCAACAGCACGGACGAATTCGTCTGCCAGGTGCAGTTCGACAGCTTCCAGGCGATGGAGGCGTTCGGCAACCGCGACGCGATCGCGGATGACAAGTGCTACGACAACACGGCCACGTTCACGCGCACGCCGTCCTCCGTGGCCGCCGACGTCTGCGGTCAGCCGCAACCGGTGGTTGACACCTGCAGCGCGCAGGTCTGCCTGCCGACCTGCTGCTCGCCGTGCACCCGCGTGGTTGCTGACATCTGGAATCAGAACGAGATCCGCTTCAGCGGCGCCAGCCGGTGCTTCTGCTCGTGGGATCAGACGCTGCTTTCGGAGTTCAACGGCCCGACGATCGCGGGTAACCACTTCGTGCGCGACAACATCCAGACCGACCGCGGCAAGGCTCGGTTCAACGGCTCCGGCGGGGCCGGCGGTTATGGGTGCGACTTCGGCACCCAGCCGGCGCCGTTGCTCGGCGTCGCTCAGCAGATCGTGTCCTTCCTGACCCCCGAAGGCGACGTCGAGACCACCACTGTCGGTCTCGCGGGCATCGGCGCCGAAGCCGGCCAGCTCAATTACGCGCTGGTCGATCCCGACGCGCCGGTCGCTCCGGTGACGCCGCCGGTGCTGCATCCCTCGGCGGGCGGGGTCGCGTCGCAGGGCAAGCTGGGCAGTCTGCTGGTCTTCCCGATGGTGACGGTCGAGTGGGACGACGAGGGCAACCTCATCCGCGACACGTTCATCGAGATCACCAACGATCTGTCGCAGGCGACCTACGTGCAGATGTATCTGGTCAGCGGCTTCCGCTGCCAGCGCGTTGACGTGCAGTTCCCGCTGACGCCGGATGAGCCGTCCTACTGGTCGGTGGCCTCCGGTGTCCGGTATGGCGCGTCGGGCGTCGGCCAGTTGCCGCACCCGGCGCCGGGCGATCCGGGCTTCACCTGCCCGGTCTTCGAGGACCCGAACACGCCGGATTCGGATGTGATCGGCAGCATCTACCGCGGGTATGTCGTCCTCTGGGCGACCGACGCGGCGGGCCGCGAGGTCAGCCACAACGGCCTGACCGGCAAGGCGATGCTCGTCGACTACGGCAAGGCCGCCGCGGCCGAGTACCTCCCGTGGGCGTTCCGGGCCATCACCGGCGCGGGCCACGCGGCCCAGGGTCAGCAGATGATCGACGCCACGGCCGCCAACGGCGGCGTCAATCCGGGCCGGCTCATGCTCGACGGGTTCGAGTACGAGGCCGCGCCGGATCGCCTGTTCATGGACTTCTACGCCATCGGCGCGGTCCTGACGGGTTACCGCTGCGTCGATCACTGCCTCGGCGATCGCGATGACTACGAGTACGCCTTCACGCCGCCTGTCTATGTGCAGGATGCGGAGATATCGTTCTTCATCCCGGTCAAGGACCTGCTGGCCGAACCCGAGTGCGGGCAGTTGCCCTGCCCGGGAGAGTAACGATGTTGCCTTGAGGGGCCCGTAGGTCGTTGGCGTGTCTTCGGGCGCGCCGGTGGCAGGCGGGCAGAAGAGCACGGCGGGAGCAGCGGTCCTCGGGCCGCGGCTCCCGCCGTCTTTGTTGCGCCCGGGGCGGCCGCCACGCCGCGCTGCTACGATCCTCCGTGCCCGGCCGCCGCAGTCCCTGCGACACGCCGCGGCACGGAGAGACGAAACCCATGATGCCCCTCGTGTACCTGGTATCCGTCCTGATTCGCAGTTCAGCCGGATCGCTGGCCTTCCTGGCCGCGGTCGCCACGCACCTGCTGCCCGGCTGCGTGACACTGCGTCCTTTCGAAGAGGTCCGGCGCTCGCTGCCCGCTGAGCGCTTCACCGAGCTCGGCGGGCGATCGGTGTACTTCGAGCGGCAAGGCGCCGGCGAAGCGGTGGTGCTCATCCATGGCTTTGGCGGTTCGACTTTCTCGTTCCGCAAGGTCGCCCCCGAACTCGCCCGCGATTACGACGTCATCGCCCTCGACCTGCACGGATTCGGTTACACGCAGCGCCCGGCCGATCCGGCAGCCTACACGATCACCGCGCAGCGCGACCTGGTGCTCGGCCTGATGGATCGACTCGGTGTGGCCCGTGCGCATATCGTGGGTCACTCCTACGGCGCCGGCGTCGCGCTGCTGATGGCGCAGGAGAACCCCGACCGCGTCCGGTCGATCGTGCTGGTGGATGGCGGCGCACCCGGCGGCGGGCCGCCCGCCGCGCCGCTGTTCAACATCCTCCGGCCGCTGATGGCGCCTTTCGTCGCGCAGGTGCTCACCGAGGCGAACATCCGCCGCATTCTCGAATCCACGGTGTACGATGCGTCCGTCGTCGATGCCGACATGGTGAACGGCTACCTCGGCCGGCTGCGCATCGAGGGGCTTGTCTCGGCCTTCCGCGGGTTCAGTTCGCCCGCCGCGGGCAGCGCGCCGAAGGTCCGCCCGGAAGCGTTGCGAACGCCGACGCTGCTCCTGTGGGGCGAGCGCGACACGGTCATTCCCATCGCCGTCGGCGAGCGCCTTTCGGCCGCGATGGCGCACGCCGAGTTCGTCCGCCTCCCGCGCGTCGGCCACCTGCCGCTGGAGGAGGCGCCCGCAGAATCGCTCGAATCGCTCCGGGCATTCCTTGCCCGACAGACCGAACCCGCGCCTCCGGCGGTCCCGTAGCACCGCCGCGCTGAGCACAACTTGTGACATGCTGCCCGCGGTTGACGCCGCGCGAGCCCCTCACCTAAGCTGCCCATCACAGGCGCGGGCCGGGCCGCCCGCCCTCGATCCTAACCTGACAGGAATCAGCCATGTTCAGCCAGCGTCTCGCACGCACCGGGAGATTCACTCGCCTCATCCTGACCTTCGCGGCGGCGCTGGCCGCCGTGCCGGTCGTCGCCCGGGGCGACGTGTTCACCCCTGATCACCTCGCCCGGCTGCGGATGGTCTCCGCGGCCGAGATGTCGCCGGACGGGCAGCGCGTGGCCTACCTGCTCTCTGTGCCGCGCGATCCGTTCAAGGATGAGGACGGTCCCGCATGGTCCGAGCTTCACGTTGTGAACGCCGATGGCGTCTCGCGCCCGTTCATCACCGGCGAGGTGAACATCAGCGCGATGGCCTGGCTGCCCGACGGCTCGGGGATCACCTTCCTGGCCAAGCGCGGGAAGGACAAGCATCGCACGCTTTACATGATTCCCGTGGACGGTGGCGAGGCGCGTAAGCTGGTTTCGCTGTCCACGGACATCCAGTCGTACTCACTCAGCGGCGACGGCCGGCGCGCCGCCCTCGTCGCGGAGGAGAAGGAAGACAGGGATCGCAAGAAGCTCGCCGACCAGGGCTTCAACCAGCACATCTACGAGGAGGACGGACGCCCGCCCCGGCTGTGGACGGTCGAGTTGGGCGCCGAAGACCCCGAGCCGAAGCTCGTCGAGGTGCCCGGCGTGCCAGGCGATATCCGCTGGTCGCCGACGGGCGCCCAGATTGCAGTCAGCCTCTCTCCTACGCCCCAGATCGACGACGTGTATATGCGCAGCCAGCTTCACGTGGTCGACGCCGAGTCGGGCGCGGTTGTCGTGCGCTTCCCCAACCCCGGTAAGCTCGGCCCCTTCACCTGGAGCCCCGACGGACGCCGGCTCGCGGTGCTCTCGGCCGAAGACCTGCACGATCCGTCCTCCGGGCGGCTGATGGTGGCCTCGGTAGCCGAAGGGACGATGGCCGACATCATTCCCGGCTACGAAGGAGAAGTGACGACGATCGCCTGGCAGGATGACGAAACCGTCATGTTCATCGGCGACGAGGGGGTGTGGTCCACCTTCGGCGAGGTCGGCTTCGATGGCTCGAACCGCAAGACGCACGTCCCCACCGGCCGGATGACGATGCAGGGCTTCTCGCTGTCGCGCGACGGCCGATCGGCGGCGATGCTGGCCGACAGCGCGTTCCACCCGACCGAGCTGTTCGTGATGCGCCACGGCGACGCCGCCCCGCGCCGCCTGACCGACAGCAACCCCTGGCTCGCCGACCTGCGCTTCGCCCGGCAGGAAGTGGTGACCTATGCCGCCCGCGATGGCATGACGATTGAGGGCGTGCTCGTCCGCCCGCTCGACGAGGAGGAAGGCCGTCGTTACCCGCTGATTCTCTCCGTCCACGGCGGTCCCGAGGCGCACGAGCAGAATGGGTTCAAGACCCACTACGGCCGGCCGGGGCAGGTTGCGGCCGCCCGCGGCTTCGCGGTCTTCTACCCGAACTACCGCGGCAGCACCGGCCGCGGTGTCGCCTTTTCGAAGCTCGGTCAGGCCGACTACGCGGGCAAGGAGTTTGACGACCTCGTCGACGCGGTCGATCACCTCGTCGCCGCCGGACTGGTCGACAAGGACAAGGTCGGCGTCACCGGTGGATCCTACGGCGGATACGCCACGGCGTGGTGCGCGACGAAGCTGACCGACCGGTTCGCCGCGGGGGTGATGTTCGTCGGCCTGTCTGACATGATCTCGAAGTACGGCACGACGGACATCCCCGACGAGATGTTCCTCGTCCACGCCCGCAAGCGTCTCTGGGATGACTGGCAGTTCTTCCTCGACCGCAGCCCCATCCGCTATGTCGAACAGGCCCGCACGCCGCTGCTCATCATGCACGGCGAACAGGACACGCGCGTCCACCCGAGCCAGTCGCTCGAGCTGTATCGACATCTCAAGACGCTCGGCAAGGTGGCCGTCCGCCTCGTGTTCTACAAGGGGGAGGGCCACGGCAACCGCAAGGCCGCCGCGCGCTACGACTACAACGTCCGCATGCTCCAGTGGTTTGAGCACTACCTCCAGGGTCCCGGCGGCGACCCGCCCGCGTATGACATCGATTACGGCAAGGACGTGAAGGACGACGACGGCGAGGAGAAGGACGAGAAGGCGGAAGCGAAGAAGGATTAGCAGCGGCAGCGCAAGCCCGGTCGCGGGCTTCATGGCAGCGGCCTCCGGCCGTTCATGGGCAACCGGCTTCCAGGCTGTTATCGCGCTGCGCGCTTCGAGGATTGCGCCATACGCAAGTGCGCAGCGGCGGCAGCGAGGAGAAGCGCTCACGCCAAGGCGCAAAGCTCGCAGAGGGAATCCTGTTCCGCTGGGGCTGCGCACTTGCAGGTATCGACCTGAGATCTTGAACTGGAAATCTCAAATTTGAAATCTCAAATCTCAATTCTCAAATCTGAAGTCTGAGATCCGCGATTCCCCGCCCGCGAGTGTCGCCCACCGGCGCGGTTCTGTCAGACCTTGTCGCCCCGGTTTGATCGCCGCAGCAGCCTGAGGCTACCATACGTCAGGACCAACCAGAACGCCGCGCGTAGAGCCTGAATCGACGCCGGTGATCATCCATCTCTTCTTCTCTGGAGGTCGAACATGTCTGCGTTCTATCCCGCCTCGCGCGGCGAGCGAGCACTCCGCCGCGGTATCACGCTGCTGGAAGTGATCGTGATTCTCGCATTGGTCGGCTTCGTGATGATCGTCTTGGTACCCCCTCGCTGCGGCCCGATGAGATCGGGAATGTCACCGCGCCTGGTCTGTGCCGCCAACCTCAAAGGCCTCGGCATGAGCATGAAGCTCTACGCCGTCGACAACCTTGAGACCTGGGCCACGCCGGCGTTTGACGAGTCCGCCATCGGATCGATCCGCTACACCGTCGCCCCCGGAAGCGGCGCGGGCACGGCGCGGTCGCCCGGTCGGGGTCAGCCGTCCATCGGCGGCCCGGGCGGGGCGACGGAGCTCTCGACGACCAGGGCCTACTGGATGCTCGTTCGTTCCGGCGAAGTTACCGTGAAGCAGTTCGTCTGCCCTTTCAGCGGCGATACACCGGACGAAACCGAGAACCTCGATCTCTACTACGACTTCACCGGCCTCTCGAACGTCAGCTACGGCTACCAGGTGCCCTTCGGCCCGATGACCACCCGCGCGCGGGAAGGCGCGGACATGCGCATGCCGCTTGCGGCGGAGAAGGGGCTCTATGCCGATGCCTCCGTGGGCCTGCCGGACGCGAGTCTGACGCGGGAGTCCACGTCGAAGGACTGGCGGTCCTTCAACTCGCGCAACCACGGCGGCGAGGGTCAGAACGTCCTCTACGCCGATGGCCACGTCACCTTCGAGCGCCGCCCAGTCGTCGGTATCGACGGCGACAACATCTACACCGTAGCGCTCGACAACCTGGCCTCCGCCTCGCGCGTCATCGGCGAATCACCCTGGCGCCGATCGGCGCACCCGTTCCAGCCGGTCAGCGCGGAGGGTGAGCTGCTCGCGAGCACGGACAGCGTCATCTTCCCCTAGCGATTCGTGGAGAAGTTCGGTCGGGTTCAGCGGCCCGCCGCCGTCGTGTTGCGCGGGCCGCTCAGTCCGCAATCGTCTCAGCGCTTGCTCGCGAACCGCTCCGCGGCGGACCGAACTTCGTCGAGCGCGTCCGCCACGCCGGCCCAGCCGTGCGTGCTGGTGTGTGCGCCTTCGAGCTGCTTGTAGGTCGAGAAGAAGTGTTCCACCTCGCGAAGGTAGTGCGCGGGCACACTCTCGAGCGCGCGGTATTCGTTGAACAACGGATCCGTGTTCGGAACGCCAAGCACCTTGTAGTCGTTCACCCCGCGGTCCTGCATGCGGAACAGGCCGATGATCCGCGCTTCGATCAGACAGCCCGTGAAGGTCGGCTCGTTGACCATCACCAGCACGTCGAGCGCGTCGCCGTCTTCCGCCAGCGTCTGCGGAATGAACCCGTAGTCGCCCGGGTAGTGGCTGGACGAGTAGAGATACCGGTCCAGGCGGAACAGGCCGGTTGCCTTGTCGATTTCGAATTTGCTGCGGCGCCCCTTCGGGATCTCGATGATGGCGTTGACGACTTCCGGCAGGTGCGTGCCGGGCGGCACCTCGTCGTACCGATCGAACGGCGTGAACACGTCAGGCTCCTTTGCCTCCTGTGGCAGGCGAGTCGATCCATCGAGCGTCCGGCATCCCGTCGCGATTCAGCGCGGCGCGGCAACCGGATCGGTCTCGGCGACTTCGTGCTGCGAATCGTCGCGTACGCCGGTCGTCGCGTCAAAACCCGTCGGCCGGTTGGCTGCGGCGTGCAGCACGCCGGCCCGGGCCGCGTCGGCCGTGTCGAGGACGCCGGTGACAACCTGCTCGAAGCGGGCCAGCTCGCGATCCCAGCGGTGGTGCTGCTCGACGAACTGGCGGGCGGCCGACCCGATGCGCGTCCGTGCGGTCGGATCGCGCAGCAACCCGATCGTCGCGCGGGCCATCGCGGCGGCGTCCTCGGCCACAAGGTAGTGCACGTCGTCCATCGCCCGGATGCCGACCGCCGCCTCCGGCGTCAGTACGACCGGCCGGGCGCAGGCCATCGCCTCGAGCACCTTGTTCTGGATCCCCCGGGCGATCCGCAGCGGCGCAACGCTCACGTCAAACCGCGCCACCTCCGCCAGGATATCGCGCACCGCGCCGACCACTTCGACCCCCGCCGTGGCTACCAGCCGCTGCACGGCCCGGGCGGGCGAACGACCGACGATCCGGAAGCGGGCCTGCGGCAGGGCTGCCCGGACCGTCGGCCAGACCTCGTCGACGAACCACTCGACGGCGTCGACGTTTGGGCGGTAGTCCATCTGCCCGACGAAACCCACGATCGGGGCGTCGTCATTGTTCTCGGCGCCCGCGCGGGAGAGGGCGGTTTCCAGCGGCACGGTCACCCCGTTGCCGACCACGAAGAGCCGTCCGGGCGGCGCCACGTCAGCGACCAGCTCCGCTTCGGCCGCCGTCACGAGCGTGGTGGCATCGAAGCGGCGCAGCCATTCGTGCTCGCGCCGGCGCAACCGTCGCCCTTCCGCGAGGTAGAGTGAGCCGACGAAGGGCCCGCTGTGTTCGGCGTAGGCCAGCCACTTGCCGCTGTCGAGGTCGCAAAGGTCGAGCACGCGCCGCACGGCGGGGATGTCGAAGGCGTAGGGCGCCATGCTCGACGAAAATGCGACGACGGCGTCGAGATTCACGCGGCCCATCACCTCCTCGATCGCGCGCACCATCCGCTGATCGCGGTAGTAGCCCTCGGTCACCGTACCTCCGCAGAGCAGGTTCCACGCGCCGCGCGTCAGACTCTTCAGGCGACCCAGCGGCAGCGCGATCACCTCGGCACAGACCTCGCGCAGGCCACCGGCGTGGTCGACTTCGGATTCCTCGTCCATGAAGCACGCGCAGATCACGCGATGGTTGCGTGCCAGGTGGGCGATCTGGGCGAACGCACGGAGTCTATCACCCTTGTCGGGCGGATAAGGAAGACGATGAGCGAGGTAAAGGATGTTCATGATTACTGTTCAACCGGGAAGATGACGACTGAGCCACGAGCCCGCGCGCCGGGTCACCCCCAGCGGCAGCCACCGCCAGATCCGTCGCGCGGGCGCGACCAGGACAGACGATGGAGCGAGCGTCCGCTCGCGACCGCCGGGCATGACGATTCGTTGATAGCCGAGCGGCTCGGGCTCGAATCCGCAAAGCCGCTTGAACTCGAAGCTGCCGGCGTTATCGCGGCGCGACCGACCGAAATCGAACCACCGCAAGCCCTCTTCGACCGCGCGCTGCATCGCCGTGAAGTAGACGTATTGCCCCGCGCTGCATGCCCGCGCCTCCGCGCCGGCGCCGACGAAGTAGGGCATCACGGTGTCCTCGTAGAGGAACGTGACCAGCCCCGCGACGGTGTGTCCGCCGCGGCGGATCACCGAGACCCAGTGCGCGTCGGGTGTCTGCGTCAGCAGGGCGTCGATAAACCGGCGCGGGTAGTTGAGCGAGCCGAGCCGGCGCATGCTCTCGGTGTAGAGGTCGTACACTTCGTCGAGGTGCTGATCACCGAACGAAACGGTCAGGCCGAAGCGACGCACCGCGTTTCTCGCGGCGGCCCGCGCCTTGCGCGGCAGCCAGGTGTCCAGCTCCCCGACGGTCGCGGGCAGTTCGCGGCGGAATCCCGCGTAATCCCCCGAAATCGGTACGTCGCTCAGCACCGCGCGCGTTGAGCGCAGGTCGATCGCCGAGTATCCCTCGTTCCGCGCCAGATCCTCCGCGGCCTGGCGGAGCGCCGCCTGCGTCTCGCGATCGTTGGCCAAGAGGCCGCCGCCCACAGCGCACGGCATGCTTATCAGCGTCCGCCCCAGCAACAGGCTGTTCACCCGCATCATCGGCAGCAGGCCCACGACCTGCCCCGCGCGCCGGGCGATCAGCGTGGCGTCTGCGTGGCCGAACGCCTCGCCGACGGCGGACGCCCAAGCGGGAAGATGAAAGAGTGTTCCGTCCGGGTGGAGCCGGGCATAGGCGTCGCAGGCGGCGCGGTCATCCGGCGTTGCGACCGTGACACTCACCGACGCCGGCGCATGGGCGCTGGTGAGCGGGACGCTCGCGGTGACGGGCGAGGTCAGTTCGCGCAGCCCGGCGTTCACCACGTGACTCCTGCGCTCTGCGGCTCCGCTGCCGCGCTCCGCGCGTCCGGCGGCGAGGCTTCGGAGATGACGTAGCGGTGTTTGCCCGACCCCAGCGGGGGGATGTCCGGCACGAACTCCACGTCGAGTCGTACATCCTGGCCCACAACGCCGCGCACGGCCCGCGAGACGATCTCGCCGGTGAGTCCGGTCTGCCCCGGCAGGGCCACGATCGACACGGTCGTGGCGTAGTCGCGATGCTGGCGGACGCGGAACTGCCGAACCCCCTCCAACTCACGCAGCGGATAGATGATGGACAGCGCATGACGGATCGTGCCGTCAGGCAGGTACAGGAAATCAGTCGACCGTCCGTTGACCATGTCCATCAGCGGCAGGCCACGGCCGCATGCACAGCGTCCCGCACGCAACTTCCCGATGTCGCCGGTGCGATAGCGAATGAAGGGCATCGCGTAGGCGTCGAGGTGGGTGACGACGATTTCACCTTCCTCGCCCTCGGCGACCGGCGTGCCATCGCGCAGAATCTCGACGATGACATTCTCGGCCATGATGTGCATCGCCCCCGACGGACACTCGTGAGCGATGAACCCGGCCTCGCGGCTGCCGTAGCCGTCCGCCACCGGTGCTCCGAAGACCCTGGAGAGCGTGCGCCGATGATGCGGGTAGCACACTTCGCCGGTGACGAAGATGGCGCGAAGGTCGCCGGTCGCGCCGGTGTCGCCGCGCCGGGCCGCGTGGTCGGCCAGCAGGGCGAGGCTGCTCGGGTAGCCGAACAGCGCGTGCGGGCTGAACCGCCGCATCGCGCCGAGGTAGATGTCCATCCGCTCGGGCGACATGGCGAAGGCATTCAGCATCAATTGGTTGAGGAGGCGGTCGCGCACGCTGCGCAGCCGATCCGTCCGGCGCAGCTCGATAGGCGAACCCCACAGCAGCAGTTCGCGGTCGCCGAGTTTCACGTCGAACCAGCGATGCGTGCGGATGCGTGCGGCCTGGTCATACGCTTGCCGACGCCGGTCGAAGTGGAAGATCAGCGGCTCGCCGGTCGAGCCGCCCGTGTTGTGGGGAAAAACGCCGCCCGGCGCATCATGCCAGACCATCGCGGGGCCATGCGCTCGGATGTCGTCCTTCGACAGCAGCGGCAACCGGGCCAGCGCCGCCCGTGGGTCACCGTCCGACGGTGCGACGCGCCCGGTCCTGGCCAGGATTCGGTAGTAGGGCACGTGCTCGGCGGAGTGTCTCAGCAGTGCGGCCAGCTTGCGATCCTGCTCCTGCCGGAGGTCTCGCGGAGACATCCACTGCGACTGCTCCAGCTCGCGCGCGCAGCGGACCGTCGCCCGCCCGAGCAGGCGCTCGTGCAGCGGGTGCACGACGTGTCGTACCAGCGACGACCACATGTCCGTAGAGCCTCCCGCGAAGCGGGCGCACCCCCTCCCCGGCCGACCGGCCGCGGCGGGCGAGCCCGACGCGTTCTTATCGGCAGCCGCAGCGCGGCGATTGGGTTACGGCAGGGCGTGGGGGTGGCTCCCGCGGGCTGTGATCGGCGTTTTCAGCCTCGCCCGTGGGGCATGCGGTCGGAGACGGGGCGCTGCTACAGGTTCTCGACGTACAGGGATGACTTGCGCATCGTCCGCATGCGCCGCCGGATGTGCTCGGCCACCAGGTCGCAATCCGTAATGCCCGCGATGCGGATCTCGCGGTCGGAGGCGTCGGTCGAGATGACCTCTACCGTGCCGAGCCCGAACATCCGGTCCGTGACCGACTTGTGGATCCGCACGTCATCCACGCGGATCAACTCCAGTTGGTCGACCGTGACGCTGAGGATGCCGCGGTCGATGAAGAGCCGCTGAGAAGTCAGGCGGTAGCGGTTGCCCAGGATCGCCACCAGCGCGGGCCAGCCGATCAGCACCCCGGCCACCAGCGCCACGCCGGCGAACATCAATAAGCCACCGCTCGTGTCGATCGCCTCCGAGCCGCGGGCGATCGCGACGACGCCGAAGCCGGCGGCAACCATGAGGAGCACCCAGACCGCAAGGCGGCCGACGAAGTGCTTCCAACTCGTTCGCCCGTGCCACAAGTCAGACTCGTTGGCCGGGTTGAGGTCGGGTGAGGCTCCGGGCGGGGCGAGCGCCCCGGCAGGATCGGCCGGACGGGCATCGGCGGCATCGGTGCGCGGGGTCGGCGCCGCGTCGGATGTCGGGGTTCGTGCGGGATCGCTCATGGTCAGGCTCCGGGCCCCGGAATCGGGGGTTTGCCCCATGATACCGGCGGTTTTCCGCGAGTTCACCCGCCGGGGTGGAGGGCCCGTTCTGACCCGTCAGAATCCCGATTTTTTCGGCTTGACGGACCTAGGTGCGGTACTAGACTTTCTGCGCCTCGCGGGACGAATCGCCCCGCGGGGAGCGGCCGCCGTCGTTTCCGTACCGTCCTGCGGTGGGTGCGTCGGCGTGGTGTTTTCGAAGCGATTCGGTATGTGAGAAGATCACCCATGGTGCGTGGATTCGACAACTCGACGACGGCCGTTTCTGTCGCGGATGTACAGGCCGACTTCGTCCCCGTGGTCTATGCGGAAAACGAGGACCAGGCCGAGGTCTACCGTGAACGCCTGGAGAGCCGCGGCATTCCGGTGCAGATCGGCATGTCCGCCGGCGCCCCGACGTGGGCGGGCCTCCCGCTGTTCGTCCCCGAAACCGAGTCGGAGCTGGCCAGCGAACTGCTCGCCTCGATCGACGCCCAGCACGCCGACGACGCGTGGGATGAGGATGAGGACGACGAGTTCGAGGACGACGACGAAGACGAGGAAGAAGACGACGACTTCGACGACGACGACGAACTCGACGACGACGACGAGTTCGACGACGACGAGGAGGACGGGGACGAGGATGACGACTTCTAAGTCGTAGCCCTCTCCGCCGCGCTTCGATCGAAGGGCGGGTTCCCGGCCGGGAGAATCCCGGCGCGGAGCCCGCCCTTCTCGTTTGCCCGGCCGGCTCAGGGGGCGCGGCTGGATCCGGACGCTGCCGCCGACGGTGAATCCACGCCCACTTGCGTCCCGCACTCCGGGCACCGCCCGCTGACGTTGCCGGTCAGGTCGTAGTCACAGACCAGGCAGAGCCCCTCGAACACCACTTTGCGCGGCCGCCGGAAGCAGACGAGGGCTCCCACAATCGCCACCGCCCCGGCGGGAAGCAGCATGCAGCCGGCGCTGGGCCACAGGCGGCCCAGGAGCAGCGCGGCCCCCGGGATCATGACCAGCAGTCGAGCCCGCATGTTCGAGCGGTAGACCATCACCACCGCGATGGCGGTCAGGATGGCGCCGACGGTGTCAGTGATGAGCCCCTCGGTCGGCGCGATGACGTGCATGAGGTGGCCGCACGCGCAGGAGTGCACCACCGCACACCATGCGTGTTCCGCGCATCCCGCGAGCAAGGCGCACCCGGCGATCAGCCGCCGCAGGTTCTGCTTCGCCAGGTCCGTCGCGTAGCCATCGGACATGCTGCGATTCTCACCGGAGCGGAGCCACCGGCCGGAATGGCTCTCCCGCCCGTTGTTCTACTGAGGACCGGTCGAGCTGGTTTTCGGTCGTGAGGAGTTCTGATAAGTCCGCACCGTCGAGGCCGGTCGGCCGGGCGGGGCGCGACAGCTCGGCGCGGTCGGCCCGCCTGCGTCCGATCAAGCACGCCTCCGCCGCAGCCGGTTTCAGCCCGCGGGCACGCACTCAAGCATCCGCGGGACGCCGCCGATACGCCCCGTGATGAGCGAAACCAGAACCGAAACCGATCGTCGTGCGAGCGGAGCCGCTCCGGGTCCGGACCGTCGCCGGGCCGTCGTGGACCGCCGCAGCGGAATGGACCGCCGCCGCGGGCCGGGCCGCCGCCGTGCCGAAGTTCGCAAGGCCGCCGAGGAAGGCGAGATCTCGGGCGAGCTGCTCGACTTCATCATGGCCATCGACGAGTACAAGCGCGTCAATGACCGCCCCTTCCCGAGCTGGTCGGAAGTGTTCGAGATCATCCACTACCTCGGCTATCGCAAGGTGGCAGAGAAGGCCAGTCACATCAACCGCGCGTGCGGCGAGTCTTCGCTCTCGCGGCCCGACTCGCGCTAGCCGCTCCGCGGCAGCGGCCGCGCCGTCTCCGCCGTAGCCGTGAGTTGCGGATCCTCGCGATCCGCGTTCACCAGACCGTCATACAACCGAAGCAGATCGTCGCGCAGCCTCCTCGTCGAGAAGCGCCGCGCGGCCAGTTCGCGCGCCGCGACCGACATCGACGCCCGCAAGCCGGCGTTGGCGGCCACCGTTTCGATCGCATCAGCCAGGGCGAGCGGCGCGTGCGGATCCACCAGCAGGCCTTGTACGCCGGGCTCGAGGACCTCGGGGAGCGCTCCGACACGGGTCGCCACGATGGGCAGTCCCGCAGCCAGCGCCTCGAGGACCGAGATCGGCAGCCCCTCCTGGTGGCTCGGCTGCACGTAGGCATCGGCCCATCGCAGCAGGTGTCGCTTGCCGGCGTCGCGCACGACGCCCACGTAGCGCACGACGCCTTCCAGCCCGCGTGAAGCGATCTTCTCGCGCAGGGTCGCCTCGTCGCCCGCCGTGCCCTCCGGCCCGGCGAGCGTCAGCGTGACGGGGTTGCCGCGGGCCTGCAGTGCGGCCATCGCGTCAAGCAGATCGTCGATGCCCTTCCACAGGTCCATCCGCGCGAGGAGCAGGAAGCGGCGGGGGCCCTCGTGCGCCTTCTCGACAGGGTCTGCCGGTACAGCTACCGCGTTTTCGATGATCGCAACGCTGGCGCGAGGCGACATCGCGCGCAGCTCACGCGCCCAGTTGCCCGAAAGCGCGATGACCGCGTCGGCCGACGCCAGCGCCCAGCCGATCAGCCGCCGTTGAATGGCGGCCGCCTCGGCATAGAAGCGGTCAAATCCGGCGCCATGCACATGCAGCACCGTTCGGCAGCCCAGACGCTTCGCGAGCATCATGTCTGCGACGGATCGGTAGAACGAGAACCCGCTGCAGGTGTGCAGGTGGACAATCGAGGCCGACATCTCCCGCACGCGGCGCGAAAGCAGCTGGAACTGCCGAACGTGGCGGCCGACGCGGTCGGGGGCGCCTTCGTCGCCCGGCGACATCGTGAACGGCAGCAGCTCGAGCCGGTAGCGCCCGCCGTAGTCGAGCGTCAGCGTCTGTTCGACCACGCTGGCCATGCCGCCGGTTTCCTCCGGCGAAGGGCCGACAACCAGCACGCCGAGTGGAGATGGGACGGGTGTCGTGCTCATGACGCCGATCCGTCAGGCGGCGCGAAGGTAGCGGCCTCGCCGTGGCTGAGAAGCGCAGCGAGAGGTGCATGCGCGCCGCGCAGCTCCGCGGGTTTCGGCGCGTCGAACGTGGTTCGGGCGTAGAGCGCGGGCGTGCGGATCGCAGCCATCATGGCCCGCCACGCAGCCGCGGGCTTGCCGCGTCGGGCGGCATCAGCTGCCGCGTCCTGGATCTGCTCGTGGAGGACCGCTCGAACGCGCTTGCGATCGTGGGCGCGACAGACCAGTTCCCGCCCGGCCAGGTTGAACGCCGGCTGGGGTAGCAGATCGCGCAGGGCGGCGGCGAACTCCTCGGCCGTGCGGGCGGTCGTGCATCCTGCACAGTCAAACGAGCCTATCGCGTAGCGGCCCAGCGACAGGGCTTCGAGCATCAGACGCGAGCGGCAGGCCCAGGCGATCGGGCGGACGACCACGGTGCAGCGCATCAGCGTGCGCAAGATGTCGTCGGTGGCCCTGATTGCCTCGACCGTCTCCAGGCCGCGGTAGCGCTCCGGATCGTCGCCAAGCACGATGAATCGCGTGGTGCGGAAGCGACGGATCAGGGCATCGACGACTTCCCCGCCGTGAAACACGCGCTGTGCCTCGGGCAGGTGACACAGTACGGTGAACTGCGCCGGCAGCGGCTGTGGTTGAATGGACGCGGAAATGTGCAGGCTGGCGATCTCACCCAGGTGCGCCGTGATGCCCATCGCGGCGAGCTGCTCCACGGCCGCGAGCGAGGGGGCGTACTGCTGCGCGCCCAGCGCCTCGAGCGTCCGCGCGAAGCGGAGGGTGGGGGCATGGGCCTCGGCCCAGAGCATGTCGAGCCCGGTCCAGTATCGAACGACTGCCACGCCCAGGGCTCGCGCCGCCACCAGTCGTCGCAGCAGGCTGTAGTCGCGCTGAAGTCCGGTGACGAGGTGGATGGCGTCGATCTGGGCGCAGCGCCGCACCCACGAGCCGCGGCCGTCGTCGAAGGAGACGTCGTTGCCGCAGGCGGCCAGCAGCCGCGCATGGTGAGACGAAACCGACTGGCCGTCGTCCGCCTCCCCCACGAAGTGCACCCGCATCCCGCCGCTCCGCCCGGACCGCGGGAGCGCGCCCCGCGCGTCGACAGCGCAGGGGGCTCCCCATCGGTCTTTCGGCTTAGCGGACCATGCGGGTTAGCTGCCAGGTCGGAATCGGGGCCGCGAGGCCAGCCTTTGGGGGCCGGGAGCCTAGCAGTCCGGTGAAAAAGTCGAACCCGCAGCAAAAAGCCGCGTTCTTGACCGCGCCAGACGGGCGCTGATCGGCCGCTTCCGACTTTTTCAACGGACTGCTAGGCGGAGGCCTTCCGCTTTGCCCCGGCCGCCTTGCCGGCCCCGGGTGTTGGCTTGCCCCCAGCGGTCTTCAGCACGACTTCTTCCTTTGGCTTCTCCACCACGCGGCCGGTGGCGGCTGCCTCCTCGGCGACGGGGACGCTCCTGGCGAGGATCTGCGCCCGCAACTCTTCGCACAGCTCGGGATGATCCTTGAGGAACTGGCGGACGTTCTCGCGCCCCTGGCCGAGTCGGACGTCCTTGTAGCTGAACCACGTTCCGCTCTGCGAGACGAGGGACTCCTTGATCGCCAGATCGAGCAGGTCGCCTTCGCCGCTGATGCCGCTGTCGAAGAGAATGTCGAACTCCGCCTCGCGGAAGGGCGCAGCCACCTTGTTCTTCACGACCTTCGCACGGACACGGCTGCCGGTGACGGTTTCGCCTTCCTTGATCGACGACACGCGGCGGATGTCGAGCCGCACGGAGGCATAGAACTTCAGCGCGCGGCCGCCGGGCGTCGTCTCCGGGTTGCCGAACATCACGCCGATCTTCATGCGGATCTGGTTGATGAAGATGACGATCGTCCGCGACTTGGCAATGGCGGCGGTCAGCTTGCGCAGCGCCTGACTCATCAGGCGCGCCTGAAGGGCCACGTGCGAATCGCCCATCGCGCCTTCGAGCTCAGCCTTGGGGATCAGCGCGGCCACCGAGTCAACGATCACCACGTCCACCGAGTTGCTCCGCACGAGCATCTCGGTGATTTCCAGCGCCTGCTCGCCCGATTCGGGCTGGCTGACGAGAAGCTGTTCGAGGTTGATGCCGCACTTCTTCGCCCAGCCGGGGTTGAGGGCATGCTCAGCGTCGATGATCGCCGCAACGCCACCCAGCCGCTGGGCCTGCGCGGCGACGTGCAGCGCGATGGTGGTCTTGCCCGACGACTCCGGGCCGAACATCTCGACGATGCGCCCGCGCGGCAGCCCCTTGTTGCCCAGCGCCAGGTCGAGCGAGATGGCGCCGGTCGAAATGCCGTCGACGTCTGCGTCCATCTTGTCGAGCTGGAGAATCGCCCCCTTGCCGTACTGCTTCTCAATGAGCTGGAGCGTCCGTCCGAGCGCCTCTTCCCGCTTTGCCGTCGTGTTGTTCTCTTTCATGTCGTGGATCCTTCGGGTCAAAACCGTTCAGACAGTCGCCATTATTCAGTCGGTGTCGCCGCCGCCCAGTGGCGCCGTCGCCACGACTGCGTAGCTCGGGCCGCGCGGGGACAGCGAGGAACACATCAGGCTTATCGAAGTCACGCGCTGCGACAGCGCAGTCGTCGCGGTGGCGGCCACGCGGCTTCGCAGGGCCCCGCGGCTGTGGTCCTCGCGTACGCGGCCGAGTGTTACATGTGCCGCGAAGGGGCGGGATTCCGGCGGGAATCCCCGCTCCGCCATCGCCGCGTCGACGGCCTGCGCACAGCGGGCGAGCGCCTCGCCCGGCTCCTGCACACCGGCCCAGATCACCCGGACGTCGCCGCGCGGCGGGAAGCAGCCACAGCCCGCCACCGTCATGTCGAACGGCGCAAGCTCCGCCACGGCTGACTGCAATCCCGCCGCGATCGACGTCACCTGGTCGTCCGGCGCGTCCCCGAGAAACTTGACGGTCACGTGCAGCAGGGCGGGCTCGACCCACCTCACCCCTTCACACCCGGGACACAGCGCACGCCGGAGATCCGCCAGGGCCTGGCGAACACGGTCGTCCAGCTGAATGGCCACAAACAGTCGCATCGTGAGCGCGAGGCGCCCGACGCTGGCTATTCCACCCGGAGCATCGACGCCAGTTCACTTACGCGGCGGTCGATCTCCGGCCTAGTCAGCCCGACCACGCGGCGGAGCGAGAAATCCTCAATGGCGAACGAGGCCATCACCGTGCCGCGGAGCATCGCCCGCTTCAGCGCGGCGGCGTCGTGGGTCGTCTGCGTGCTCAGGTAACCGAGAAAACCGCCGGCGAAGCTGTCGCCGGCGCCGGTCGGATCACGCACCAGCTTGGTGGGGTACGCCGGCATCGCCGCCGGACCCTCGGCCGTCACGAGGAGTGAGCCGTGCTCGCCCTTCTTGATCACCACGAACGACGGACCAAGTGCGAGGATCGCCTCGCCAGCCTCGATGAGGTTGGTCCGCCCGGTAAGCTGGCGCACCTCGCCGTCGTTGAGGATCACCCCGGAGACCAGTCGAAGCGTTTCGAGCAGCGAGTCGCGCTCGATATCGATCCAGAGGTTCATCGTGTCGCACACGACCGTCCGCGGCGACCGGAGCTGCGCGAGCAACGCCCGCTGCAGCGTCGGATGGGTATTGGCGAGGAAGACGGTGGCGCTGTCGGCGAAGGCGGCCGGGACTTTCGGCCCCTCTTCCGCGAGCACGTTGAGCGAAACGCGCACCGTCTCGGCCGCGTTCATGTCTCCCTCGTAGCGGCCCGTCCAGCGGAAGGTGTGGCTGCCCCGGCGCACCTCCAGCCCGGCGAGGTCGATCTCGCGACGGACCAGCACCGCACGCAGAGCTTCGGGAAAATCCTCCCCCACAACCCCCACCAGCCGCACGGGCGCGAAGGGAGACGCCGCAAAGGAGAAATAGACCGCCGACCCGCCCAGAACGTCGTCCGCCTGGCCGTGCGGCGTGATGACGGAGTCGATCCCGATACTTCCGGTGACCAGCAGCGACATCACACACTCCGCCCGCCGGACCTCCACCCGGCGCGCCGCCGGGCCACTCGCACGACGCGCCCGCGCCGCTGCAGTCCGCAGGGCGAGTCTACTTCATGATCCGGGGCCAGGCAAGCAGAATGTTCTGAAAATGTTAGGTATGGTTCGGTATGCCGGCAAGGCGTGAATGCAAGCAGGGCGGCGCTGTTGCGCCGCCCCGGAAAGAATGCACCGCCAAGGGCTCGAACCTTGGACCCGCTGATTAAGAGTCAGCTGCTCTACCAACTGAGCTAGCGGTGCGTCCTGAATGCGGGGCCGACGACCGGGTCGCCGGAAGGCGGCTGGGGCCGCGACCACCGCAAACGGGCATTGAACCAGCATCCGCCGCCACCGTCAAGAGAAGCGGGGTAGCTTGCCCGGTTTCCGCCGCGCGGTCTGCTCACCCGCCCGCGGGTTCGAGCCGCGACAGCGGGGCGCCCGGCGCATAGCGCGTCGGGTCGGGCACGCCGGCCTCAATGAACCCCCGCCGGCGCAGGATGCAACTGTCGCACGCCCCGCACGCCAGCCCGGCAGGATCGGGATCGTAGCAACTGTGCGTCAGGCCGAAGTCGACGCCGAGACGGATCCCCTCGCGGATGATCTCCGCCTTCGTGAGCTGGATCAGCGGGGCGTGAATGCGGAATCCGCGGCCCTCGGCGCCGCTTCGCGTGCCCAGGTCAGCGAGGCGCTGGAACGCCTCGATGAACGCCGGCCGGCAGTCGGGATAGCCTGAGTAATCCACGGCGTTGACGCCGATGAAGATGTCCTGCGCCCCGATCACCTCCGCATAGCCCACGGCGAACGCGAGGAAAATCGTGTTCCTGGCCGGCACATAGGTAACCGGAATGCCCTCCGTGGTGGGTCGGCCGTCGGTGGACTTGGGGACCGCGAGATCCGAGGTGAGGGCCGATCCGCCGAAGGCCCGCAGGTCGATCGACTGGAATACGTGGCGCTCAAGCCCCAAGGCCGTCGCCACGCGCCGGGCAGCAGCCGCCTCACAGGCGTGCCGCTGGCCGTAGAGAAACGAGAGCCCGTGCAGGGCAAAGCCCCTGTCGCGGGCGATGGCCGCCGTGGCGGCGGAGTCGAGCCCGCCGGAGAGCAGGACCACTGCAGGCCGTCTTTCGTGTGTTGCTTTACCTGTCACACTTTCAATACGAACGACAAGGGATGGCTGTGGTGGCGGGCCGCGGGTGCCGCGGATCTGTCACCCCCGCGTAACTCGGGCACTCGGGGCCGGCGCTGCCGTTGCGTGCGGCCGATACTACGCGCACAATTTCCGGTGTCAGCAGCGCTGGAGTGTACCGCTTCGTGGTGACAGCGTCCAACCAGTTCCCCCGTCGTTCGGCGGGGTGCAGCACCCTCAGAGATACCGTCGAGTTTGGTTGTGCTGGCCAGGCGGCAACGCGCGGTGTTGCGATCAGGCTGATCGAATCGAGAGTTCCGAGGGCTTCCTGTACGGGCCAGGTGGTCCGTGGCGGTCCGGCGGACTTTCGCGTTCTGTTTTCGATGAAGGAGAATCTGCCATGAGAAAGCTTCTTTCGTGGGCCTCGGCGACCCTGCTCGTCGCGGCGATTCCGGTCTGTGCGCTGGCGATGCAGGACGAGGGCAAGGCCGAGAAGGCTGCCGGCGCCGAGGTCGGCAAGCCCGCTCCGGACTTCACGCTCAAGGATGCCAACGGCACCGAGCACAAGCTCTCGAGCCTGAAGGGCAAGATCGTCGTTCTCGAGTGGACCAACCACGAGTGCCCCTACGTCGTCCGTCATCAGAAGAATGACAAGACGATGCAGAAGCTTGCGGACAAGTTCAAGAAGGACAACGTCGTTTGGCTGGCGATCAACTCGAGCCACTTCGCCCAGGAGAAGCTTGAGTCGATTCAGAAGTGGCAGAAGGACAATGAGGTCGCCTACCCGATCCTGATCGACGCCAGCGGCGCGACGGGCAAGGCCTACGGCGCGAAGACCACGCCGCACATGTTCGTCATCGACGCCAAGGGCGTTCTCGCCTACGCCGGCGCCATCGACGACAACCCGGACGGCGCGAAGAAGGAAGCGAAGAACTTCGTCGAGGAGGCTGTCGCCGCCCTGCTGAAGGACTCGACCGTCGCCACGCCGTCGACCAAGCCCTACGGCTGCAGCGTCAAGTACGGGGACAAGGGCGGCAAGTAATCGCCCTGACCTGAACCACTCGGCCCGCCGCGTGGCGCATCGCGCCCCGCGGCGGGCTTTTTTCTTGCGCCTGATGCCGCGTTGCTTCCCGCGGCGCGGCTTCTATGATGACCGCGCGGCAGCTGTCCGGCCGCAGGGAGGCTCGCTGACCATGAAACACATCGTCGCGCTCGTGTTGGCACTGATCCTGAACGCCTCCGCCAACCTGCTGATGAAAGTCGGGGCTGCCCGGATCGAGGCACAGGGCGGCGCGCCGGGCGGGGGGGCGGTCGGCGCGCTCAAGACCGTGCTGACCAGCGTGCCCCTGCTCGTAGGTCTGACCTGCTTCGCGCTCAACGTGCTGCTCTACATCTACGCCCTGCGATCCCCGCGCCTGCCGATCAGCATCGCGTATCCGATCATGGTCGGCGGTGGATACGCGCTGATTGCGGTTGTCGCCCACCTGCACCCCGCGCTGCGCGAGAGCCTCAGCCTCGGCCAGAAGCTGGGTGTGGCGCTCGTGCTGGCCGGCGTGTTCCTGATCGCCTGGCAGACGCGATCCGCCCCCGCCGCTCAGGGCCTCTGACGCCACTCGCGCGATGGTGAAGGAGTTCTCGCGTCGTTCGAGCCCATTCGATTGGCTCGATCCCCGGGTTGCCTCTGACCCGCAACCGAAGGCTTGCTGCCAGGGCTCCGGAGCCCGACGCGGGGATCGCTCCGCAGAACGGCATAAACACTCTCCCTTTACATGCTGATCCGCGGTGGCCCGAGTTACGTCTGCAGCGCGGAGGCTGCGAGCGCGGAGGTGCGTTCTTTTTCACACGACGACGCACACAGTGCGAATCTGGGCGATGCGCGACCGATTCGCTCGCGCCGGTCAGTTGTTCGGGCGCCGCGGAGCGTTCGTTACCGGCGGCGCCGAACCGCACAATGAGATTGGCATGCGCGGATGCTGGTTCGGGTAAGTACTGTTCCCTACACAGAATAAGCTTGACACCTGAGACGAGCGCAGTATGGTTCTCGAAGTATCCCGGAGATCTGCGAGTCTTGACAGGCTCGCGGCACGAGGGATCAAGGGCATTAGTTTCTGTTTAGGGAGGAGTTCCCATGCCACGAGGTAAGAAAAAGAAGGGCGGGTACAGGCCTGCCGCGGCTGTCGTCGGTGCTAACGGCAGCGGCGTTCTCGACGGGATGCACGCCTATCACGCGCAGCTCGCCGCCGAGTGCAACCGCATCCAGTCGGCGATGGCCGCGCTGGAGTCGGCGATGATGGTGATGGGCGGCGGCGCGCCTGCTGCGGCCCCGTCCCCGGTGAAGCGTGGTCCCGGCCGTCCGCCGGGCCGCCCCGCGGCCGCTCGCCCCGGCCCGCGTCCGGCCGGCAAGTCGCTGAAGGACTACATCAGCAAGGTTCTTTCGGGCGGCAGCATCCTCTCGGTGAAGGACATCACCCAGAAGGTGCAGCAGGCCGGCTACCCGACGCGGAGCAACAACCTCTCCAATCAGGTCAGCATGGCCCTCTCGCAGATGCAGAAGGCCAAGCAGCTCAAGAAGGTCGGCCGCGGTCAGTACACGGCCTAGACCCTTCGCGAACAGCCCGGCCCGTCGTTCGTGACCGCCTCCAGCGGGGACCCACCACGGACGACGGGCCGGCCGTTCCTTCCACTCAGATCGTGCACTCGCGCTGCTCGACGCGCGGCCATTTCAGGCGGCATCCGTGCCTCGCCACTGGGACTTGATGCAGTACCAGAGTCAGGAGATCGGTCATGAGTTACACCGCCCCTCCCGATGCTCGCGGCGTCGTGCGCGGTATCGCCTGCCGGCCTTACACCGGTGACGCGATGGTCGAATTGCCCCGCGCCCACGCGGCGATCGGCGGGTGGCTCGGGGGCGAGGCTCGCGGCTCGGTTACCCGCGGTATCACATTTCTTTCGCTCGCCAGTTGGAAGGATGTCTGCCGCGAGCTCAGCGCCGAGCTGTCCTGGCACACCCGTCGGGCCAATGTGCTGATTGAGGGCATCGACCTGACCACGACCGTCGGCCGCGTGCTGCGCATCGGCGGTATCTCGGTACGCGTTCACGGAGAAACGCGCCCGTGCGCGCTGATGGATCGGCTGCACCCCGGCCTGCGCGCCGCGCTTGGGCCGGCCATGCGCGGCGGCGTACATGGTGAGATTCTCACCAGCGGCGACATCGCCGTGGGAGACGTCGTCGAACTGCTTCCCGCCTCGGCAACCTGACCGCCGGTCAGCCCGCCTCGCGTCCCGCTTTGATGAGCTGATAAATCGCCCGCGTCGCCGTGGAACGGTTCAGCGTGTAGAAGTGAATCCCGTCGGTGTCTTCCTCGATGAGGGAGAGGCACTGCTGCGAGGCGTGGGACATGCCGATGTGGCGCACGGCCTCGGCGTCGTCCTCCACCGCCTCGATCATTCGCAGCAGCCGGGGGGGGATTTTCGCCCCGCACATGCCGGTGAAGCGCTTCACCTGCCCCACGCTCAGAATCGGCATGATCCCCGCCAGGATGGGGCACTGGATGCCCGCGCCGCGGGCCCGGTCGCGGAACCTCAGAAAGTCGGCGTTGTCGAAGAACAACTGGGTGATGAGGAAGTCGACCCCCGCGTCCACCTTCCGCTTCAGGTTGTCCAGGTCGGCGTCGAGCGAGGGGGCTTCGGGGTGGCCCTCCGGGTAGCAGGCCGCGCCCAGGCAGACGTCGCTGCGGCTGCGGATGAACGCGACCAGCTCGCTGGCGTAAGCGAAGCCGCCCTCGGTCGCCTGGAAGGAGGTCTCTCCCTTGGGGGGGTCGCCGCGGAGGGCGAGGATGTTCTCGATCCCCGCGAACCGCAGTTCGTCAATGATTCGGGCGATTTCGTCCCGGGTGGACCCGACGCAGGTCAGGTGGGCGACCGGCTCGATGCCGACGTCCCGCTTGATCCGGGTGACCAGGTCGATCGTCTTGCGTCGGGTGGACCCGCCCGCCCCGTAGGTGACGGAGACGTACGCCGGGCTGAGGGGGCGGAGGGACTCGATCGTCCGGTACAGGTCCCAGAAGCCGATGTCGTCCTTCGGGGGGAAGAACTCGAACGAGAGCGTCGGGCGGCTCTGATGGATGACGTCGATGACCCGCATCAGGGAGTCGGACAGCAAAGTGACTGGGCGCGGAAGGATTCGAACCTTCGAAGGCGTTAGCCAACGGGTTTACAGCCCGTCCCCTTTGGCCGCTCGGGCACACGCCCAGTTTCGGAGCATCCCGCCCGCCCGCGGCCGGGCCCAAAGCCCAGCCCCGCCGGCCGATCGATCCGAGCCGGGTCTTCTACCGCAATCCGCGGGTCCTGACAAGCGGGGGGCGCCCGGCCGAGGCCTGGCGAAGAGGCCGCCTGGAGCACTTGGCAGAGGCATACCGGGCGCCGGGACACCGCGGGAGCTCGAGCCGCCCCCGGCCGCCCCGATCCCTGCGCTCGTCAGCCCAAAAGAAACCCCCGGCCGAAGCCGGGGGTTGGTTGGTCTTGCAACACCGTGCCCCGCGCAGGGTGGGCTTGCGTTACGGACACGCCACCTCGGCGCAAACCGTGCCGGAACCCATGAACACCGCCGCGCCGAATCGTGTGTCCGGCGCGCCGCCGTTCATTCCGCTGCCGTTCTGGTAGTCGGGCAGCGCGACGCAGAGGTTGATGTTGGCCGAGACGACGCCTCGATCGGCGGCATTCACCACGCCATTGCCATCGAGATCGTAGATACAGAGCAGGGCGTTGGCGGTCTGCCCGAGGTTGGCGGAAATCGCCCCGCGATCGGCGGCGTTGACAACGCCGTTGCCGTCCGCGTCGGCAAAGCAGCCGGTGAACGTCGCGGGCTGGTGGTCGAAGACGTCGCAAACGAAGTCACTGCACGTCTCGACCAGCTTGAGCTCGCAGGTTCCGGTAGCGAAGCAGCAGGCCCCGAGTTCGCACTCGTCCGGCACGCCGTTGCCGTTGGAGTCCGGAATGAGCGCAAAAATGTATACTGAGCCGCTGTTGCTCCCGCCGTCGTCGTCGTCTCGAGCGCCGATGACGACACTGCTGCCGTTGATCGCGACGCCGGACCCGAACCAGTCGCCTGCCGCCGCGTCGGCCGCAGTGAGCTTGACAACCTGCTGCCAGACCCCGCCGATCTCTCGGAAGACGTAGGCCGAACCGGTGTCAGTTCCGCCGTCGTCATTGCTGACCGCCCCGATGACGGCCGTGTCGCCGCTGAGGGAAACACTGGTGCCGAAGAGGTCGTCTGCCGCCGCGTCGGCCGCGGTGAGCTTGGCAATCTGCTGCCAGACCCCGCCGACCTCGCGGAAGATGTAGGCCGAACCGCTGCTGCTGCCGTCGTCGTCGTCCAGGCTAGCCCCAATAAGAGCCGTGTCGCCGCTGATGGAAACACTTCTGCCGAAGCTGTCAGCCAGCTCCGCGTCGGCTGCCGTGAGCTTGGCAATCTGCTGCCAGGCCCCGCCGACCTCGCGGAAGACGTAGGCTGAACCGCTGAGGCTGCCGCCATCGTCATCGCCGACTGCCCCGATGACCGCCGTGTTGCCGCTGATAGCAACACCTTGGCCGAATTGGTCACCCTGCGCCGCGTCGGCCGCGGTGAGCTTGGCAATCTGCTGCCAGACCCCGCCGACCTCGCGGAAGACGTAGGCCGAACCGGTGCTGCTGCCGGCGTCGTCATCGCCGGTTGCTCCGATGATGGCCGTGTTGCCGTTGATTGAAACCGCGCGGCCGAAGCTGGCAAGGGTCGCCGGGTCGGCCGCGGTGAGCTTGGCAATCTGCTGCCACACCCCGCCGACCTCGCGGAAGACGTAGGCCGAGCCGGCGTTGATACCGCCGTCGTCGTTTCCCTCGGCCCCGATGACGGCCTTGTCGCCGCTGATGGAAACACTGACTCCGAAGAGGTCCGTCGCTGCCGCGTCGGCCGCGGTGAGCTTGGCGACCTGCTGCCAGACCCCGCCGGTCCTGTGGTAGACGTAGGCCGAGCCGCTGCTGCTGCCGCCGTCATCATCGCCGTCTGCCCCGATGACGGCCCTGTCGCCGCTGATCGAAACCTCATCGCCGAACTGATCACCGGCCGCCGCGTCAGACGCGGTGAGCTTGGCGATGCCCGATTGGGGTACATCACACTCATCCGGCACGCCGTTGCTGTTGCAGTCGCTGCTGGTCTGAGCGGCGATGTCGCACTGGTCGGGAATCCCGTTGTTGTTGCAGTCGTTGAAGTCCTGGCAATCGTCCGGAACTTCGTCGCCGTCGCAGTCCGGCTCGCACTCGTCCAGCGTGCCGTCCTCGTCGCAGTCGCCGCTCGTCTGGGCGGCGATGTCGCACTCGTCGGGAATCCCGTTGTTGTTGCAGTCGTCAAAGTCCTGGCAATCGTCGGGCGTGCCGTTGCCGTCGCAATCAGCTTCGCACTCGTCCAGGATGCCGTCATCGTCGCAGTCCCGCCGAATGGTGAACGCGTAAGCCGAACCGACGTTCGAGTCGAGCGCCTCGTCGTCCAGAAATGCGCCGATGATGGCCGTTTCGCCATCGGTGCACACGCTGCTGCCGAATAGATCGGATCGCCCGGGGTCGGCGGGGGTCAGTTTCGATTCCTGGCTCCATATGCCGCCGACGCGCCGAAAGACGTAGGCCGAGCCCGCGTCGTCGAAGCCCGCGTAGTGATCGCCAAATGCTCCGACGACCGCCACATCACCGGCAAGCGAGACACTGAAGCCGAAGCGGTCGATCGCCTCCGAATCGGAGGCGACCAGTTTCGCCTGCTGGGTCCACACGCCGCCGCTGCGGACGAAGATATACGCCGAACCAGCGTCGTCGTCGCCGCCGTGATCGTCCCCCGTGGCCCCGACAATCACAGTATCGCCGGCGATCGACACGGAGTCCCCAAACCGGTCCGAGGGGGCAGGATCCGACGCGGTCAGCTTCGCCTGCTGCGTCCACGCACCGCCGCTGCGGATGAAGATGTACACCGCGCCGGCGTTCGAGTGCCCCGCATGATCGGCCAGATCCGCACTCACCACGGCCGTGTTTCCGTCGATCGCGACGTTCCAGCCGAAGAGGTCGTCCGCGGCTGCGTCGGCCGCGAACAGCCTGGCCTCCTGTTGCCACACATCGCCGCTGCGGACGAACACGTACGCCGACCCCGCGTTGGACACAGCGCTCGGGAAGTCGTGACTGTCGCCATAGGCTCCCACCACCACCGTGTCGCCGGAGATCGAGACCCCGACTCCGAAACCGTCTCCGTCCTGGGCGTCGTCAGCGACCAGCCTGGCCTGCTGCGTCCACAGGCCGACGCTCCGGGTGAATACGTACGCCGACCCTTCCAGCGAGAAGCCGGAATGGCTGTCGTGCGGAGCCCCGAGAATCGCCGTGTCGCCGAAAAGCGAAACGCTGTGTCCCAGATCGGCGCCCGCCTCAGCGCTGGGCACGGCCAGCACTGCCTGCGGGCTCCACACGCCCTCGCTGCGCGCAAACACGTAGGCCGAACCGCGCTGGTTGTCGTTGACTGCGGCGATGAGTCCGGTGTCGCCCTGAACCGCGACGCTGAATCCAAACCAGTCGCCGAGTGCGGAATCTTGCACGGTCAGCTTTGCGTGCTCGGCCCATGCGTCGATCTGACAGGCGTCGAGAACTCCGTCATCGTTGCAGTCCAGGTCCGCATCGGCGACGAGAGCGCACTCATCCGGCACCGTGTCCCCGTCGCAGTCCCGGCCGAGGGCGAACGTCTGAACGGATCCGGCATTCGCGCCTCCCGCGTGATCGTCCCGGTACACCCCCGCCAGCACGGTATCGCCGGAGATCGCCACGATCGTGCCCATGCCATCGTTCGCTGCGGCACCCGGCGCGGTCAATTTCCCCGCCTCTGTCCAGAAACCGCTGCTGCGGTCGAAGACGTACGCCGAGCCGGCGTCGATGCCGCCGGCGTGGTCGTCGAAGATCGAGCCCACAACCGCCAGGTTTCCTTGGATCGCGACGCTGTAGCCGAACCAGTCGTTCGCCCCGGCGTCGGACGCGATCAGCTTGGCCTGCTGGCTCCATGAGACCGAACGAACGAACACATAGGCGGAACCGGCACTGTCGCCGCCCGCGTGCGTATCCCCTTGGGCCCCCACGACAGCCGTCTGGTTATGCACGGCCACGGTAGAGCCGAATCCGTCGCCCGCGGCTGCGTCGGAGGCCGTCAGCTTCGCCTGCTGGGACCAGATGCCGGACCCGCCGCGAACAAAGACATAGGCCGCGCCGGCTTCGGCGCCGCCTGCGTGATCGTGATTGGGAGTCCCCACGATCGCGATATCCTGGTGGATCGCCACGCTGAAGCCGAACAGATCGGTGGCCGCCCCGTCGGAGGCCTCCAGCTTCACCTGGGGACTCCAGACGCCTCCGCTGCGGGCGAATACATACGCGGATCCGGCGTCGACCCCACGGGTAACGTCGTCGAAGCGCGCGCCCACGAGGACCGAGTTGCCGGAGATAGAGACACTGACCCCGAACTGGTCGCCCGGCGCGGCGCCCCATGCGGTGAGCTTCGCTTCCTGCGCCCACACGCCCCCGCTACGAACAAAGACGTACGCCGCCCCGGCATCCGCCGCACCCGGGAGATTCGCGAAGGGTGCGCCGACAATGGCCGTGTCGCCGTGGACCGAGACACTCCAGCCGAACAGATCGCCCGCGGCTGCATCCGACGCGATGAGCTTCGCCTGCTGAACCCACCCCAGGCCGCTTCGAACGTACACGTACGCCGAGCCCGCACTGAAGCCGGCGTCGTCATCATCCAACGCGCCAACCACCATCGTGTCGCCGTCCAGCGCCAACGCAGCGCCGAACAGGTCGTCCGCGGCGCCGTCGGCCGCGGACACGTTGACTCGCGGCGTCCAGACGCCAAGGTCGGATGCGTCGGCCACGCCGTTGCCGTTGCAATCGGAAACGCCGCGGAGGCGGCCGTCGGAAGCGAGTGCGCGCGGGGCGGCCAATGCGCAAGCCAGCCCCGCCAGGGCCAGAGTCCAACCAGAAATCGGTAGTCCCACCCGGCGTAAGGCGCAGCGGTACCAGTTCATACCATCCCCTCCCACGTGATTGTCAGCCATGGATGCCGTGTTGCTCAAGGCAGAGCTACGGACAGCTCACCTGCGCGCATGTCGTCCCCGGGCCGTGGAATTCCGCCGCGCCGAACCTCGTGTCGGGGCTGCCACCGTTCAGGCCGCTGCCGTTCTGGTAGTCGGGCAGTGCGACGCAGCGGTTGATGTTGGCCGAGACGACGCCTCGATCGGCGGCGTTGATCACACCGTTGCCGTCAAGGTCGTTGACGCACAGCAGGGCCGGATCGGTCTGGCCGATGTTGGCGGTCACGGCGCCGCGGTCGCCGGCGTTGACGATGCCGTTGCCGTCCGCATCGCCATAGCATCCCACGAACGTGCCCGGCAGGTGGTCCGCCGCGTTGCATACAAACGGCCGGCACGCGGCCTCATCCGCTACCTCGCTGCAGGTGTCGCCGCCCACACCCGGCGGATCGATGCAGCACGCGCCGCCACACGGATCGTCGCAATCGTCCGGGACTTCGTCGCCGTCGCAGTCCGCCTCACACTCGTCGAGCGCCCCGTCGCTGTCGCAATCCCGGCGCACGGTGAAAATGTACGCCGAACCACCGACCGGGAAGAAGCCATGATCGTCGAAGAACGCGCCCACCAGGGCCGTCTCGCCGTCAATGCTCACGCTTGCGCCGAATCGGTCAGTCCGCCCTGCGTCGGAGGCGGTCAGCATTGACTCGTGGCTCCACACGCCGCCGCTACGCCGGAAGACGTGGCTCGTACCCGCGTTCGTGAGCCCAGCGTAGCTGTCCACACTTGACCCAACGAGCGCCACGTCGCCGGAAACCGAGACGCTATGGCCCAGCGTTAAGGCATCGGCGTGAATCAACTTCCCCTGTTGGGTCCAAACGCCGGCGCTGCGGACGAAGACATAGGCCGCACCCCCGCCCCCGCCTCTGCCGGCGTAGTAGCTCCCGATCGCCCCGACAATCACTGTGTCACCGTCGATCGACACACTCCAGCCGAACCAGTCTTCCGAGGCGGCGTCCGACGCGATCAGTTTCGCCTGCTGCGTCCACACCCCGCCGTTACGGACGAATACGTAGGCCGCGCCAGCGTCCGTGAGCATTGAGCGATCTTCCCGGTAGGCGCCGACGACCGCGGTGTCGCCGTCGATCGACACACTCCAGCCCAACGCATCGCCTGTCCCCCTGTCGGACGCCAGCAGCTGGGTCTCCAGGCTCCACGAGCCGCCGCTGCGGACGAAGACGTAGGCCGAGCCGCTGTCTTCGCGGAGCGTGAGGCCGACGCCGGTGTCATCCCCGTAGGCCCCCACCACCGCCGTGTCGCCCGAGATCGAGACCGCATAGCCGAAACTGTCAAGATCCATTCCGTCTGGAGCCAGCAATCTGGCCTGTTGTGTCCACTCGCCTCCGCTGCGCACGAAGACGTAGGCCGATCCTGCTTCGAATAACTCCGCGACGTCATCCTTGGGCGCCCCGAGGATCGCCGTGTCGCCGAAGAGGGAGGCGCTGTGTCCCATATCGGCGTCGTGGGCGGCGTCGGGCGTGGTCAATTCCGCCTGTTCGGTCCAGACGCCCGCGATGCGCTCGAACACGTAGGCTGAGCCCCCTCCGTTGCCGCCACCAGGCGTGCCCAGGACGGCGAGATCGCCTTGAAGGTCGACGCTGTAACCAACCCAGAAGTCGTCCCAGATGCCTGCCGTCAGCTTGGCGCGCTCCGCCCAGGTGTCGATCTGGCAGTCGTCCGGAATCCCATCGTCGTTGCAGTCAAGGCCCGGGTCGGCGGCAAGCGCGCACTCATCCGGCACCGTGTCCCCGTCGCAGTCGCGGCCGATGCCGAAAGTCTGCACGGAGCCGGCGTTGGTGCCTCCCGTGTGATCGTCCAGGTACACGCCCGCCAGCACGGTATCGCCGGAGATCGCAACGATCGTGCCCAGGCCATCGCTCGCCGCGGCACCGGGCGCCGTCAACTTGGTCAACTGCGTCCACACGCCACTGCTGCGGTCGAAGACATAGGCCGAGCCGGCGTCGACCCCACCGACATGGTCGTCGAAGATGGCCCCTACAACCGCCAGGCTGCCGTGGATCGAGACGCTGTAGCCGAACAAGTCGTTCGAGGCGGCGTCCGACGCCGTAAGCTTGGTGTGCTGCGTCCATAGGCCACCGTTCATGGTGAAGACGTAGGCTGCACCGGCGCCACCGCCGCCGTCATCGTCGCCCGGTGCCCCGACAACCGCCGTCTCGTTGTATATCGCTACGGTAGATCCGAATCCATCGCCCGCGGCCGCGTCCGAGGCCGTCTGCTTGGAACGCTGAATCCATCCACTGCCCCCGAGGTCTCGGCCGAACAGATAAAGGGCCCCCGCCTCTGCTCCGCCGGCGTGATCATTGTTGGGCGCACCGAGCATCATGACCTCATTGTGGATCGCGACGCTGAAACCGAAGAGGTCGCCCGCCGCCCCATCCGTAGCCACCAGCTTCCCGTCCTGTGTCCAGACTCCGCCGCTTTGAACGAAGACGTAAGCGGAACCGGCGTCGATCCCGCCCGCGTGGTCATCCATGCGCGCGCCAACAAGGACCGAGTTCCCGGAGATGGATACGCTCACGCCGAACTGATCGCCGGCCGCGGAATCCGAAGCCGTCAGCTTCGCCTGCTGCGTCCACACGCCGTCGCTTCGAACGAAGACATACGCAGCACCCGCATTGGCCTTGCCCGGCTGATCGGCGAAGGGCGCCCCGACGACGGCCGTGTCGCCGTGGACCGAGACGCTCCAGCCGAACAGATCGCTCGCGGCCGCATCCGACGCGATGAGCTTCGCCTGCTGAACCCACCCCAGGCCGCTTCGAACGTACACGTACGCCGAGCCCGCACTGAAGCCGGCGTCGTCATCATCCAACGCGCCAACCACCATCGTGTCGCCGTCCAGCGCCAACGCAGCGCCGAACAGGTCGTCCGCGGCGCCGTCGGCCGCGGACACGTTGACTCGCGGCGTCCAGACGCCAAGGTCGGATGCGTCGGCCACGCCGTTGCCGTTGCAATCGGAAACGCCGCGGAGGCGGCCGTCGGAAGCGAGTGCGCGCGGGGCGGCCAATGCGCAAGCCAGCCCCGCCAGGGCCAGAGTCCAACCAGAAATCGGTAGTCCCACCCGGCGTAAGGCGCAGCGGTACCAGTTCATACCATCCCCTCCCACGTGATTGTCAGCCATGGATGCCGTGTTGCTCAAGGCAGAGCTACGGACAGCTCACCTGCGCGCATGTCGTCCCCGGGCCGTGGAATTCCGCCGCGCCGAACCTCGTGTCGGGGCTGCCACCGTTCAGGCCGCTGCCGTTCTGGTAGTCGGGCAGTGCGACGCAGCGGTTGATGTTGGCCGAGACGACGCCTCGATCGGCGGCATTCACCACGCCATTGCCATCGAGATCGTAGATACAGAGCAGGGCGTTGGCGGTCTGCCCGAGGTTGGCGGAAATCGCCCCGCGATCGGCGGCGTTGACAACGCCGTTGCCGTCCGCGTCGGCAAAGCAGCCGGTGAACGTCAGGGGCTGGTGGTCGAACGCGTTGCAGACGAAATCGGCGCACGCTTCGACAAACTTGATCTCGCAGGTTCCATTGCCGAAGCAGCACGCGCCGAGTTCGCACTCGTCCGGCACGCCGCTGGTGTTGGCGTCGTTATCGAGAAGCTCGCATTCGTCGGGTATGCCGTTGCTGTTGCAGTCATCGCCGAGCTGGAAGACGTAGGCCGAGCCGCTTCCGATGCCGCCGTCGTCGTCCAGGTAGGCCCCGATGACGGCCGTGTTGCCGCTGATCGAAACGCTGACGCCGAAGAAGTCAGTTTGCGCTGCGTCGGCCGCGGTGAGCTTGGCGATCTGCTGCCAGAACCCGCCGACCTCGCGGAAGACGTAGGTCGAACCGCTTTCGGCCCCACTGTCGTCATCCTGGAAGGATCCGATGACGGCCGTGTCGCCGCTGATCGAGGCACTGTAGCCGAAGAGGTCGTCTGGCGCCGCGTCGGCCGCGGTGAGCTTGGCGACTTGCTGCCAGACCCCGCCAACCTCGCGGAAGACGTAGGCCGAGCCGCTGTTGTTGCCGCCGTCATCGTCGTCGTGCGCCCCGATGACGGCCGTGTCGCCGCTGATCGAAACGCTGCCGCCGAAGAAGTCATTCGCCGCCGTGTCGTCCGCGGTGAGCTTGGCCATCTGCTGCCAGCCCCCGCCGACCTCACGGAAGACGTAGGCCGAGCCGCTGAGTTCCCCGCCGTCGTCATCCGCGGGGGCCCCGATGACGGCCGTATTACCGCTTAGGGACACTCTGAAGCCGAAGAGGTCGTCTGCCGCCGCGTCGGCCGCGGTGAGCTTGGCGATCTGCTGCCAAATCCCGCCGACCTCACGGAAGACGTAGGCCGAGCCGCTGATGCTGCCATCGTCGTTATCCTCGGGGGCTCCGATGACGACCGTGTCGCCGCTGATCGAGACAGTGTAGCCGAGGAGGTCGTCTGCCGCCGCGTCGGCCGCGGTGAGCTTGGCGATTTGCTGCCAGACCCCGCCGACCTCACGGAAAACGTAGGCCGCGCCGCTCTCGATCCCGCCGTCGTCATCCCCGTAGGCCCCGATGAGGGTCGTGTCGCCGCTGATCGAAACGCTCCAGCCGAACGAATCGCCTTCTGCGGCGTCGGCCGCGGTGAGCTTGGCGATCTGCTGCCAGACCCCGCCCACCGCACGAAAGACGTAGGCCGAGCCGCTGTTGAGCCCGCCGTCGTCATCCGCGGAGGCCCCGATGACTCCCGTGTCGCCGCTGATCGAAACGCGCAAGCCGAAGAAGTCACTGGTCGCAGCGTCGGCCGCGGTGAGCTTGGCAATGCCCGATTGGGCCACATCACACTCATCCGGCACGCCGTTGCTGTTGCAGTCGAGGCTGTCCTGCGACGAAATGTCACAGTCATCGGGGATGCCGTTGCCGTTGCAGTCAGGGTTCGTACCCGAGGAGATGTCGACGTCATCCTCGACGCCGTTGCCGTTGCAGTCCGACACGGGCACACCGGCCACGGATGGCGAGGGTCGGCCAAGCATCGCGACGAGTCCTGCAACAACACAGACCGCGAGCACCAAGCGAGACCATGGGCGGGCGGAGGATTCGGTCACGGTTCAAGCTCCAGGGGAATCTCCGAACGGATAGTCTTCGATAATACTTGAATCGCACCGAGAAATCAAGACAGGATTGATTTTGTCCGCACTGTTTGGAACGGTACCGGCTGATGCCTTGCCGACTCGGCCGACAGGCCACAGCGGGCGCGCACGCCGCGCTAAAAAAGAACCCCCGGCACACAGGCCGGGGGTTGGTTGGTTCTTGATCGTAATACCCCGCGCGGGGCGGGTTTGCGCTAGGGGCACTCTACGGCCGCGCAGGTCGTGCCGTCGCCCATGTAGCCGCTGCCGAAGCGAGCGTCGGGGCTGCCGTGGTTCTGGCCGCTGCCGTTCTGCCAGTCGGGCAGGGCTTCGCACAGTCCGATCGTCGCGGAGACAAACCCGCGGTCCGCGGCGTTGATCGTGCCGTTGCCGTCCATGTCATAGAGGCACACGGCGACGTCGGCCGTGCTGCCGATGGCGGCGGAGATGAAGCCGCGGTCGCCGGCGTTGACCGAGCCGTTGCCGTCGGCGTCGCCGTAGCAGCCGGTGAACGAGCCGGGCAGGTGATCGGCGACGTTACAGACGAACACTTCACACGCCGACGATCCGGCGACTTCGCTGCACGCTTCCGACGTGCAGCACGCGCCGCTGACGGCGGCGGCCTGCTGGATGCCGCCGGTGGCGACGAGGGCGTAGCCCTGCGTGCTGACCGCGATGGCGGTGCCCTTCACGCGCACCTGCCACACGCCGGCGATCGGGGCGTCGATCAGAATCTGTTCGACGTTGTTGCGGTCGTCGCGCAGTCCGCCCGCGACGGAGCGGCCCGCGAAGAAGACGTTGCCGAGGTACACCGTGCCGATCGGATCGACGAGCTCGAGATCAAGGTCGTTCACGACCGCGTCCGCCGTGCCGGCCGTGGCCGGGGGCTCGGTCCAGACGAGCGTCACCCGCAGGGGTTCGAGCACGTCGGTGACTTCGAAGTCGTGCGTCTCGATGTCCGTCGTCATCAGGCCGCCGGCGTTGCGCTGATCGGCCAGCACGAGAAGCTTGCGCGTGTCACCCGGGAAGTACAGGGCGTCGTTGAGCGATATGCGTCCCCAGCCCTCGAGGTCGCCGGGGTAATCGAGCATGCCGTCCATGTCGCGGGTCGCGTTGAGCAGCGTGGCCTTCATGAGTGCGCTGCTCGGTGTGAACTCGTGGGCGCCGTTCGACGTGCCGGTCGGGTAGTAGCCCTGGGTGTAGTACTGGCGGACCAGCGCCGCCGTCGCCGCGATCACCGGGGCGGCCATCGAGGTGCCCGTCTGACCCCACGTGCCGCAGTGGGGCGATGTGGTGTTCACGGCGAAAGCCGAGCTTGTCAGGTAGCCCGGCGCGTAGATCTCCGGCTTGCGGCGGCTGTCGACCGTGGGGCCCGTGCCACCCGAAGCGTGGAAGCCCCAGTCGGGGTAGTCGTAGGAGGCCGCCACGGCGAGCAGGTTCTTGGCGTTCTCCGGGTTCTTGAGGCTGGGAGAATTGGTGATGGCGAACAGGACGAGGTCCTCTTCGAACTCGTGGCAGAAGACATCCACGCCGCGGGCGAGCGAGTCGTACGAAGTCGAGCTGTCGTTGCCCCAACTGTTCGTGTGGATGCGCGCGCCCTGGTCGTGATGCAGCTCGAGGTGGGCGGTCACGCCGTCCTCGTTGAACGCGGGCAGGTAGTTGAACACCAGCTTCGACGCGTACGCCACGCCGCGCGTGTCGTCGTCGGCGCCGGCGTCGCCCGCGATCGTGCAGCCGACATGAGTGCCGTGGGTGTGCGCCCCGAATGTCGAGTTGTACGCCAGCAGCTTGCGATGCGTGGGGCCCGGGGCCACCGTGTCGACAAACGAGCAGTGATAGCGATCGATCCGGCCGTCGATCACCCCGACGACCTGGCCCTCGCCGTGGATGCCGGCGTCGTAGACCGGCGTGTCGCCGGAGATGACGCCGCCCTGCGCGATCCAGCGGTTGCTGGTGTTGCGAAACGTGGCTTCCGGGGCTTCCTCGACGAACTGCACGGCGGGCAGCGCGGCCAGCCGGCCGACCGACGCGAGCGGCAGCGTCATGATGACGGTGTCATTACCGCCCAGGCGCTCCGTGCCGGTGATCTGCACGCCGTCGATCGCCTCCAGCGCGGCGCGTTGCTGCGCGACCGACTCACCCTCGAAGAGCGTGACGACGAGCAGCGCCTTGCCCTCGATGGCCAGCGCGATGCGCTCGGGCGTGGCGTGGTTGCGTGCTCCGATCTCGGGCGAGAGCTTCCAGCCGTTCTCATAGCGACCGAGCCACTGGACGAAGTCGAGCGCGGCGAGCTGCGCCGGCTGACCGGTCGCGCGGCTGACGAGGTAGGCGTTGGTGGGGAGGTACTGTCCGAGCTCGACTCCCGCGGCGGCCAAAGCGCCGCGCTGCGCCGGGGTGAGCGGGCCGTGCAACTGCACGACATATCGGACGCCGGGCTCGTAGGCGGTCAGCCCCGTGGCGAGCAGGTTGCTCTGCGGGCCGGTAGCGACCAGCCCCGCCTGGAGCTGAAGCACTGCCGGGGCGGGCGGCGCGCCGCCGCCGACATCACCGGCCAGCGTCGTCGTCGCGATCAGCGCCGACACGAGAGCCGCAACCACCCACACGCCCGACCTTCGGTTGCAAGTCATAACAACTTCCCCTCCCCGCGGCGTAAAGACGCCGGGGGTGCGTTGCGCGGTGCCGCCGCGCGGTTTGCACGGCGGCTTGACGGATTCGACAGACCACGGGGACGACCTGATCGCACGGCGTGGGGATGCGTACTCCCCGCACGCGCCGTCCGACTCCGGACGGCCGCCCATACCCCTTAACGAAGACCCCGGTGGTCATTATACGGCGGCGGCCAAAACAGGGTCAACGCGGCGGGCAGATGTGAGGACCATGTCCGGGCCCGATAATCGTGCCGCGGGGCAGGCACTTGCACTCACGCTTGATGTTCAGGGGCTGCGCGTTTCCACGCAGCGGGGGAACGCGGAAACTCGGAAGCGTGGAAGCGCGGATGCGCCGGGGCGGCTTCGCAAGGGAGCATCCGGGCCGGATCGGGGACGCACGGCGGTGCCTAGGGCTTGGCACCCCGGCCGAAGAGGCGGCCCAGGAAGCTCGGACCGGCCGCGGCGGCGCCGGCTGCGGCTTCGGTGTCGGGGTGGACGATGCGCTTGGCCATGCCCCGAATCGCCGTTCTCACCGGGCTGTTGGGGGCGTCGGCGCCGAGCGAATGGCCCAGATCGAGGGCGCCCTGCACGCGGCGGTAGTCGTTGGGAATCATCGCGAAGACCGGGCGATTGAAGTGCTCTTCCACTTCCTTGGGGGTGATCCGCTCGGCGTTGGAGTTGCAGCGGTTGATCACGAAGTGGATGCGCTCCTCGCGCGCCCCCATGTCGACCAGGTTCTGGTAGAGCCGCGCGGCGTTGCGGATGAAGGGCACGCCGAGCTGCATGACGATGAGGACCGCATCGGACTCGCGCAGGACCGCGGTGCTGAGGAACCCGTACGCCCGCGGCAGATCGACCACGACGTGCGGGAACATCTCGCCCATCACGGTCAGGACGTGCTCGATGCCGTCGGGCATGACCGCGCGGGCCTGCTCGATATTCTCCGGGCGGGCCAAAAGCGAGACGTTGCACGGCAGCTCGTGCAGCGCCCGTTCGAGAACGGAGCGGTCGACGTCGCCGGTGTCGCTGCAGACGTCGGCCACGGAATAGGACGGATGGCAGTCGAAGGCACAGGCGACGTCACCGAACTCGAGGTTCATGTCGACCAGTCCGACGCGCTGGCCGGACTCCTGGGCGAGCTCCATGGCCAGGTTGCAGGCGATCGTCGTCGCGCCGGTCCCGCCGGACGAGCCGACGACGCAGACCCGCTTGGACTGCGAGACGACCGCCGGGCGCAGAGCCCGCAGCCGCTCGAACACGCTGCGAAGGTCGTTGTTGTCGATGGGCCAGCAGACGAACTGCGAGCAGCCTGAGCGCATCGCCCGGATGATGAACGTGGGCTCCTGCATCGCGCTGACCCCGACGATCGGCGTCTTGGGTGCGGCGTGGACGATGGTCTCGACGGCTGCGAACCCGGCGTCGTTCTTGAGGTCCAGGTTGAGGCACACGGCGTCGAAGTGAACGCTGCGCAACCAGTCTCGGAGGTCCTCGGGGGTGGCCGCCTCGCAGTGGACGCGAACGCCGGGCAGCTCCCGGAACGCCGTGGCGAAGTCGCTTCGACCCTGCTGGTCGGGGTTGTACAGACAGATGGTGAGTTCGTGTGCCATCGCTTCGTGCCGCCTGGATAAGGACGCTCCGACCAAGGGCGCAGGGGCCCCGGGGGGCAAACCTGCTGTCCCCCGATCGACTATCGGTCATTTCCCCGGCCTGCGTTTGCGGCCGGGGGAGCCGGCCGGGCGGGTCCGATAGGACCGGCGGTCCACGGCGGTGCGCGGGCCGATGGAGTGCCACCAACGTGGCACTGAGCCGGGGCGGCGAAATTGCCACGGCCTTTACGCCCCGGTCCGCCGCGGCGCGAGAGGACGCTCCCGGCCGCCGCGGAGCCGCTTGGCAGTCGGCCAGGCGTGAACCGGACACGGCCCCATCCGGGTTAAAATGGAGGCACTGCAGGCTGTCGATCGGCGCGGATAAGGGCTGTCCGGGCGTCGCGCCGGGGCGTTCTTTCGGTGCCGTTGGAGGAGCGCTCCGAGGGCTGCCCGAGGGGGCAAAACCGCGATAATGGTGCTGGCGAGGCCGCAGGGTGGGTTGCCTGGACGCATTATAGGACGTAGGTAAGATAGAAAAATAGGCAAAACACCGGCAATGGTCTTGAATCCAGTCCGAGAATTTGCACAATGTGGGAAGGCTGATTTTGCCTGTTCAGGATGGTTTTGGGGAGTTTGGCTGAAGCGTGAATCCTGCACTCGAGGCGGTTTACCTCGTCGCGCAGTTCTTGCGCCGGCCAGCAACGCGGCCCGGACATGAGGCCGCCGCCTGAATCCGCCGCGAGTTCGGCGCATGTCGAAGGGACCGGAGGAGACGCAGGCCAATCAGCACTGTCCGCTTTCTGCCGGGTCCGGCGTCCTTGTCGCCGGGCCGTTCCGGGGGGCGGACCGGGCGACTCGGAGCGTGTGAAAATGGGGCGGTCCGACCCGTCGGATCCTCCCGCTGAAGCCTTGCATGGGAAGCGTGCGCGTGATAACCTAGGGCCGAGGGGCGAGAGTAGACGAAGGAGGTTGCGAGGAAAGAGGCTAACTTTCAATCGAGAGCCGGTGCGCTCGGTGCGCGGCGCTGACGCCTCGCCGCTTCCGAACACGGCTTCCAACTGGACACATCCGAGTGCGTTGTACTGCGACAACAAAGGAGAGCAGGAGAATGAACAGAAACACTTTCTGGGCTGCGATGCTCGTGGGGGGGATGGCCATGCCGGTCCTGGCCGCCCGCGACTTCACCGCCGCCCCGCAAGTCAGCCCGAATCAGAAGGGCAGCTTGCTTTACTGGTCTGACGTCGAAGTGAAGTTCGACCAGGACGGGTTCTTGGTCTTCGATACGTTCATCGAGCTGACCAACGACTCGAACGACTCCACGTATGTCCAACTCTACTTCGTGAACGGTGATGCGCCCCTGGCTGAGATCCGCTCGGGCGCCTTTCCGTTCGAGTTGCTGGAGCGCGCTCACCCCGGTTGGAACTTTGTCGACGCTCAGATCTTCCTGAGCCCGAACAAGCCGACGTTCTGGTCGGCCGCCAGCGGCAACAACGGCGGCGGCGACACGCTTCAGGTTCCGCCGTTCGGCAACCTGGACGCGGATCCGCAGCCGGTGGGCAGCCCTGATCATCTCGGCGATGGCCGTCTCGACCCCGACAACGAGGCGCTCGGGACGACCAACCGCACGGTCCGCGGTTTCATCGTGGGTTGGGCGGTGCTCATCGAGGGCTGTGAGAGGCAGCACAACCACCTGAGTGGCTCGGCCATGAAGGTGGACTACCAGCACACGGCCGCCTGGGAGTATGACGCGTTCGCCTACAAGCGGCTTACTGCAACGCCGGGCGTTTGCAATCCTTCCGGCGAGCTAAGCCTCGACGGGGTCGAGTACGACGCCTCGCCGGCCCGGCTGCAGCTCGACTTCTACAGCGTGCCCACCACTCTCTCCAGCGCGCCGGGCGGGGGTCCGAACCCGTCGGCCCTGGTGGTGGACACGGACCTGACGGTGCACCTCGCGGGCGCGGACTTCCGCGCGGTCGGCGGCGGTCCGCAGACGACATGGGTCCTGGTGGACCTCTGGAACCAGAACGAGGACAGGTTCTCGGGTACGTCCCGCTGCCTGACCTGCTGGGACCAGACGCTCCTCCGCGACTACATGGGCGTGGGCGTGGTCACTGCCAATCACTTCCTCCGCGCGAATATCGGCACGGACAAGGGTAAGGCTCGCCTGACCGGCAATGGAGGCGTCGCCTGTCCGAACGTGCTGACGATTGACGACCTGGAGGACACCCTGATCGCGGTTCAGGCGCCGATCCTCGGCGTGGCCGTGAAGATCCTCGCTCCGACCATCGCTGCGGTGGAGGAGGATGAAGATCAGCGCGGCGGCGATGGTCGGCCGGCGATCGGGATGTTCGACAACCTGATGATGGCGGGCTCGCCGCTCACCCTTCAGGGCACAGACGATACGGCGAAGGTGTTTTGGGATGTCGTCGAACTCGGGCGCGAGCTCGAGACCGAGGAGATGGAGCTGATCAACCGCAAGCGTGCGGAGATGAGCCTCAACCCGATGCCTTCGACGAAGACGACCCGTACCCTCGGCGGCCGCCAGTAGTTTTGGCGGTCCCGGCGGGGACGGACACGGCGACCGGTCGGTCGCGGGTTTGACGGCCCGCGATCAGTCGCCCGGAAGGACGGACCGGTCGGCGGAGTGGGGAGATGGCGGGGCGGCGTTCGGCGAGCAATCGCAGATCCCCCGCGGCTCTCCTGACACGGAAAGAAGCGTTTATTTCGGGAAGGGTCGTCAAGGTGAAGACGCCCCACTGAGGTGGCCGTTCCCGTGATTTTTTGTGAATGTGTTTCCTTTAAGGCAACAAAGGAGATTGGGAATGAATCGAAACACTTTTCTTGCGGCGATGCTTGCGGGCTTGATCGCCGCGCCTGCGATGGCTGTCCGTGATTTTCAGGCGGCCCCGCAGGTCAACGCGAACCAGAAGGGCAGCCTTCTGTACTGGTCGGACGTCGAGGTGAAGTACGATGCGGCCGGCGTTAACGTCGCCGACACCATCATCGAGCTCACCAACGACAGCAACAGCGGCGTGTACGTCCAGCTGTACCTGGTCAACGGCGATTGCCCGCTGGCCGAGGAGCGCGCTGGTGCGTTCCCGTTCGAGCTGCTCGAGCGGTCTCACCCGGGCTGGAACTTCGTGGACGTCCAGATCTTCCTGTCGCCCAACAAGCCGACCTACTGGTCGGCCGCCTCGGGCAACAACAACCAGATCTCTCCCAACGGCGACTCGCTGCAGATCCCGCCGTTCGGCAATCTGGACGCGGACCCGGCCCCGGTCGGCAGCCCCGACCACCTGGGTACCGGCCGTCTTGATCCGGACAACCATCTGTTCAGCCTGGCGAACCGCACTGTCCGCGGCTTCATCGTCGGTTGGGCTGTGGGGGTCGAGGGCTGCGAGAAGCAGCACAACGAGCTCACTGGCTCAGCCATGAAGGTGAACTTCCAGCTCGGCACCGCGTGGGAGTACGACGCGTACGCCTACAAGCGGCTTTCCGCGGATGCCGGTGTGTGCGCTCCCCATGGCGAGCTCAAGCTCGACGGTGTCGAGTACGACAAGTCGCCGGCGCGCCTTCAGATCGAGTTCTTCAGCGTCCCGACGATCATCGCGCAGCCGGGCCAGATTCCGATCGTGATCTACGATACGGACCTGACCATGCACCTGGCGGGCGCCGACTTCCGTGCGACGGGCACCGGCCCGGCGACCACGTGGGTCCAGGCGGACATCTGGAACCAGAACGAAGACCGCTTCTCGGGCACCTCGCGCTGCCTGACCTGCTGGGACCAGACGCTGCTCGGCGACTTCATGGGCTACGGCGTTGTCACCGCGAACCACTTCCTGCGTGACAACATCGGCACCGACAAGGGCAAGGCTCGCCTGACCGGTCTCGGCGGCGTCGCCTGCCTCGACTGCAGCACGACCGACGACACGACCGACACGGTCACTGCCACCGCGCAGGCGATCCTCGGCGTGGCCGTCAAGATCATGCAGGCTGGCGGCGGTATCGAGGAGGCGGGTTCGAACCTGACCCTCCACGGCACCGATGACAGCGCGACCGTGCTTTGGGACGTCGTCGAGCTCGGCCGCGAGCTCGAGGAGCGTGAGATGGAGCAGATCGAGCGCAACCGCGCCGAGCTGGGCCTGACCCCCGCTCCCGCCACCAAGACGGGTCGTGCGATCCGCACGCGCAACTAGTCTGAACGTGTTTGGAGGGGAATGATCGTTCGCGGGATCTCAAAAACCTGGGGCGGCGAAAGCAGCCGCTTCTCGACCGCCCCGGTTTTCCCGCGAACAGGAATTCAGATGGCGCGTGTGGAGGGATGAGACAAGTCGTCGGGCGTCCGTTTGAAACCGACGATCGTCCTTCTCACGCCGAACCCGAAGAGGCAATACTCGCGGCAACGCGATTTTTGGAGAGTGAACAAGCAATGAGAAAGAACCTTTTCTTGGCGGCGCTGCTGGCCGGGATGACGGTCGCTCCGGCGATGGCCGCCCGTGTCTATGACGCTGCTCCGGCCGTCAATCCGAACCAGAAGGGCAGCCTTCTGTACTGGTCCGACGTCGAAGTGAAGTTCTCGGGCGCCCCCGGCGCCGAGGTCGTCACGGCCGACACGATCATCGAGCTGACCAACGACAGCAACGACGCGACGTACGTCCAGCTGTACCTCATCAACGGTGACTGCCCGCTCGCGGCCGAAGTCTCCCAGTTCCCTGGGCAGACGGAGATCATCGAGCGCGCCCATCCGGGCTGGAACTTCGTCGACGTGCAGATCTTCCTGTCGCCGAACAAGCCGACCTGGTGGTCGGCCGCCACGGGCAACAACACGAACCTCCTCCCGGGCCCGTTCCCGGGTGGCGATTCGACCCAGGTGCCCCCGTTCGGCAACCTCGACGCTGATCCGGCTCCGGTCGGCAATCCGGCCCACTTCGGCACGGGCCGCCTGGACCCGGACAACCGCATCTACAACCTGACGCGCCGCACCGTTCGCGGCTTCATCATCGGTTGGGCGGTTGAAATCGGTGGGTGTGAGATTCAGCACAACCATCTTTCGGGCTCGGCGACCAAGATCGACTACCTGCTCGGCGCCGCGTGGGAGTACGATGCGTTTTCGTACAAGCGCCTGTCCGCAACCGCTGGCGTCTGTGATCCCAGTGGTACGCTGGCGCTTGACGGCGTCGAGTACGACGCCTCTCCCGCTCGTCTGCAGATCAACTTCTTCTCGGTTCCGTCGATCATCGTCGCCGGCGGTCTGCCGGTCGCCGTCCTCGACACCGACCTGACCATGCACCTCGCCGGGGCTGACCTCCGCGCGACGGGCAACGGTCCGGCCACCACCTGGGTCCAGGCCGACATCTGGAACCAGAACGAGGACCGGTTCTCGGGTACGGCTCGCTGCCTGACCTGCTGGGACCAGACCCTCCTGAGCGACTTCATGGGCGTGGGCGTCATCACGGCGAACCACTTCCTCCGCGCCAACATCGGTACGGACAAGGGCAAGGCCCGTCTGACCGGCAAGGGCGGCGTCGCCTGCCTCGACTGCTCCACCACCGACGTGACGACCGACACGGTCATCGCGACGGAGGAGGCCATCCTCGGCGTGGCGAACAAGATCCTGGTCGCTGCGGCCGTCAGCCATGCGGGTTCGAACCTGACCCTGCACGGCACGGATGACAGCGCTTCGGTCCAGTGGGACGTCGTTGATGCTGCTCGTTCTCTCGAGGACGAGGAGAATCGCGCGATGGACGCCAGCCGCGAGCTGATCAACCAGAACCGGCTCATGGGCGCCGGCAACCTCGGCGGCAAGTAAACTGACGCCGGTCAGGCAGTCGGGTGAATACCCGGCCGCAGGGCCACGTTAGATTCGCCACTCAACACGGGGCACGGGACGGCTTACGCCGGCCCGTGCCCCTCTTATTTTTACCGCCCATTACCTCGCCGCCTCCGCGAACGAGTTATCGCCCCTCGTCCGCACGGATTCGCCGGATTCTGACAGCGGCGGCCACAAACGCTCGTCTACCGGGGTGTCTGCCGCAAGGGCAGCAGACCGCCTCAGGCTCGCCCCACGCGTTCGACCCCGTCGGCTGCGTCCTGCGTCTGAAGCCGATCGGGGGAATTGACGACATTTCCACCGGGATGTGCCGACTCCGTGCGATGGCTCCTGCCCAAACCCCGCCAGGAGCGGGTTGCCGGGATGGTCGCGCGAAGCAGTGTGGGTTATAAGGCGTGCCGGCCGAGAGGCAGGAGATGCGAGCATGAAGAGGATGATGTGGCGTGATGGCTGGCTGGCGGTGGTGTGTGCCGCCCTGGTTGTGGCCGGTGGCTGTGGCGACCGGCGCGAGGGCGGCGGCGAGGATACTCAGGCGGCGGCGCCGCGCACGACGGAGGATCCCGGCGTGAAGGCCCTGCGGGAGCAGGCCACGGCCCTCTGGACAGCCCTGTCGCAGGAGGACTGGAAGGCGCGGTACGCCCTTGAGGAGCCCGCGGTGCGGGAGCAGATCTCCGAGGAGGACTACGTTAAGTGGTGCGTCGAGAAGGAGCCGTTCAAGTACGTCTCCTTCCACTTCTTCGGGGTCGAGGCCGAGGGGGATATGGGCTGGGTGGACATCGAGCGGGCCCTGTCGGTCCGCAAGGTGGGCACGCCGCCGACGTCGATGCGGGTGTGGCAGAAGTGGCGCCGTGTCGACGGGCAGTGGTATCCGGTGCCGACGAAGGAGGTGGACTACTACCCGTCCGCCCCGTCGTTGCGCGATCGCCAGGGTGAGATGGAACTCGCCAAGCGATTCCAGGCGGCGTGGGAGCAGCGCAAGAGCGGCAACTGCACCGACCTCTACAACTTCCTCGACCCGCGCGACCTGGCCGGTCGGTCGGTTGAGGACTTCTGCAAGCTCGTCACCGAGAAGCAGTTCCTGGATTATTCGGTGAACTGGATCGAAGTTGTCGGCGACCGCGGCCGGATCGTCGGGGCGTTCAAGACCAAGGTCAACGACCCAAACCTGAGCAAGATCCCGGTCACGCTCGACCCGATGAGCGAGTACTGGGTCCGCCACGACAACCAGTGGTACATAGACGTCCTGCCGGACTAACGGCGCTGCACGCCTCAGTGCGTGGCCGGCAGCGGCGTGCTTCAACGTGGATTGCGCATCAAACACCATGACGCCCTGCGGCGCCGGGAGAGATTACGACGATGAGAACGAGACTACTGATGACCGCCTGTGCGGCCTGCCTCATGGCGACCGGCTGCCCCCCGCGTGAGAAGGATCCGGTTTCGACGACCGACTCGAACTCGACGAAGCCCGCCGTGGCGGACACCGGCCTGAAAACCGGTCCGCTCCGCCTCGAGCTGGAAGACGCCGGTTACTTCGCGCCCGAGTCGCGCAAGATCGACCGCGAATCGCCGGTGATGCTCACATTGGCGGTGAAGGGGCTGCCGGTTGCGGGCAATTGGAAGTCCGACCCCATCCTCGCTGATATCAACGGCGACGGCTTCCTCGATCTGGCCGCGCTTTCCCGCCTCGGCGAGGGGCCGCGCGTGTGGCTGGGCGACGGCGGCAAGAGCTGGCGCGAGTCTTCGCAGGGGCTTAAGTACGGTGAGGAATGCTGCGGCGGCGGGGTGGCGCTGGGCGACATCAACCACGACGGCCACCTGGACCTGGCCATCGGCGATCACTGCCACGGCGGTTGGGTCTACTTCGGCGACGGCCAGGGCAAGTGGGAACTGGCAGCCAAGAACATCTATCCCGCCGAAATCAGCAAGGGCGACCGGGGAACCTACCTCGGCGCCGAGGACATGGACCTGGGCGATCTCAACGGCGACGGGCATCTGGACATGGTCATGCCTGCCAGCGACGACGGCGGCATCAACGTCTTCCTCGGCGACGGCCGCGGCACCAACGAGGGCTGGCACTGGCATGACTCGGCCCTGCCCAAGACGAGCTTCGCGAAGCGCGCGTCGTTCGTCGACATCAACGAGGACGGCTTTCTCGACGTGCTCGCCTCGGCTGAGCACGGCCCGCGCGTCTGGCTTGGCGACGGCCGCGGCGGGTTGACGCCCGCTTCCGACGGGCTGCCCGACCCGATCTACGGCGGCTTCTACAACGGACACGACGTGGCAGACTTCAACGGCGACGGGCTGCTCGACATCCTCGCCGCGAACTGGGCCGACGGACCGGAGGTCTACCTGCAGCAGGCCAACGGATCGTGGGCCAAGTCGAAGGACGCGTTCCCGCAGATGGTCGGCGGTGCGTACGGCGTCGCCGCGGGCGACATGGACGGCGACGGCCACATGGACATCGTCTGCAGCGGGCGACTGCCGCGAGAGACGGGCTACATCTACGGCGTCTACCTGCTGCTGGGCGACGGCAAGGGCGGGTTCGCGTACACGGGCTCTTCGAGCGGCCTGCCGATCGAGGGCCTGGCGTTCACCTACGGCGTTGCACTCGCGGACATCGACAAGGACGGCCGGCTCGACGTGGTCGCCTGCTCGGGCGGCATGACGGCGACGCCCTCCATGACCGTTACGAAGAGCCGCTCACGCCCCGACATCGACGAGCGCATCCTGGTGTGGCTGAACCGGGCGAAGTAAAGCCGGCTTCGGCCAACAACCCGCAGCGAACAAAGCAGCAGGCCGCATCGCGAGGTTCGCGATGCGGCCTGCTGTGTTTTCAGGATAGAGCAGTCGGCCTCGGACGGTCGACTGGGCGGATTACGGACAGGGATCGGTCTCGCAGCTGGTCCCCTCGCCGAGGAACACGCCGTCGCCGAAGCGGTCGTCCGGCTCGCCGCCGTTCAGGCCCGTGCCGCTCATGTAGTCGGGCAGCGGGTCGCAGCGGCCGACCTGGGCGGAGATGAATCCGCGGTCGCCCGCATTGACGAAGCCGTTACCGTCCATGTCGTAGCGGCAGATGAGGACCGGGTCGCTGGTGCCCGCGGCTGCACTGATGAAACCGCGGTCGGCCGCGTTGACGAAGCCGTTGCCGTCGACGTCGCCGTAGCAGCCTGCGAAGGTTTCGGGCAGGTACTCGGCCACGTTGCACACGAAGCCGCACTCGCCGGCGGACTCGACCTGGGTGCATCCGCTTTCGCTGCAGCAGGCTCCGCCGCACGGAATCGGTTCGAAGACACAGCCCGTGGCCGGGACGCAGGTGTCGGCGGTGCAGGGGTTCAGGTCGTCGCAGGTGAGAGGCTGGCCGGCGCAGGTGCCCATGGCGCAGGCGTCCATGGTCGTGCAGGCGTCGCCGTCATTGCAGGGGTTGGTGTTGAAGGCGAACACGCAGCCGCTGCCCGGATCGCACGAATCGGTCGTGCAGGCATTGAAGTCGTTGCAGGTCCGCGGCGAGCCCGGCGTGCAGAGACCGTTGATGCAGGCGTCGCCGACCGTGCAGGCATCGCCGTCGTCACAGCTGCCGCTGCTCGGGGCGTTTTCGCAGCCGGTCAGGGAGTTGCACGAGTCGACGGTGCACTCGTTGTCGTCGTCGCAATCCGTCGCCGGGCCGCCCACGCAGACATTGCCCTGGCAGGAGTCGTTCTCCGTGCAGGCATTGCCGTCGTCGCATTCGGTCCCGTTGGGCTGCCCGCCACACGTGTTGATGGAGGTGCAGTTGTTCGGGTCGCCGCAGTTGGCGACGAACGCGTCGTAGTCCGCCAGGTCGATGATGCCCGTGAGGTTGTCATCGAACGGGCCGAGGCACGCGGCGGGCGGGTTGAAGTTGCCGAAGCAATTCTGAAACTCGACGAAGTCCGCGAAGTTGACCTGGGCGTCGTTGTTGTAGTCGCCCGTGGCGAAGCCGTACGCGATGGTGATCATGCCTTCCGACGCGCGGAGCTTGCGGTCCGGGCTCGCACCTGACGTTGTCTGCACGTACGAAACGTGAAGGCCGTTGAGCTGGTTCAACCGGCGGATGCGATCGCTGTACTGCGTGCTCTGCTGGTAGTACCAGAAGCGGTCGCCCACCAGGAGGCGTCCGTCCGGATCCCAATGGAGCGAGCCGGGGAAGCCCAGGCCGATGGCGAACGCGTAGCCGCTGGGGTTGGTTCCGTGGAAGCCCGGCACCCAGGCGTTGGTCGTCGGGTTGAACTCGATGATGCCGTGCGTCTGGCTGACCTGATCATCCGTCGGGTAGAGCGTGGTCACCAGCAGGTTGCCCGCGTTGGGCTGTCCGGAAGCATTGAGCGAGCCGGCCGGGCGGACGGTGATCCCCTCGGGCCGCAGCAGGAACGCGTTCATGGTGTTGAGGTAGCAGCCGTCCGCGTTGTAGCGGATCACCCGGTTGGTGTTCTGGCTGTTGACGAACAGCTGGTTCTCGTGGGCAGTGCCCTTGAGCCCCCACGTCATGGATGCGGCGCTCTCGAGGGCATGCGTATAGGGCATGTCGTCGCCGCCGCCGGGCACACCGTTGGCCCCGACGGGGCAGAACGTGTTGGGCACGAATACCCCGACGTAGTTGCCGTCGCCGTCGAACTCGATGATGCCGTCGATGGCCAGTGGGAAATTGGCATTCGGGTGTACGCCGACCAGCAGGTGATCACTGTTGCGCTTGAACACCATGTACTGCGGCGAGTTCATGTCGTTCTCGGCGTTGCGCGACGCGAACGTCCGGATCCAGGCGCCCGTGCGGGCGTTGAACTCGTCAATGCGATTGCCGGTCCGGCTGGCCACGAGCAGCGTGCCCCGCAGCGGGTGAAGCGCCAAGCCGAAGGGGCCGTCGAGGTGCGTGCTGGGAATGTGGATGGTGCTGACGCTGCCCGTGACCGGACCGGTCGGCGGCCAGGCCAGGACCGTGTTCGGGGCCGCCCCGGCGTTGCAGAACTGCGGGAAGTCGAGGTTGCAGCGGAAACTCGACACCAACAGAAGGCGCGTGCCCATCCGGAACGGCGACGAACCATCCTCTTGCTCCTGCGCGCGAACCGCGAGCGGAGCGGAGGCGACGACCGCCGACAGGATCAAGAGAATACCAAACCCGGCGCCGCCCACCGGCCCCCGCCGGCGCGCGCCCTGACGTGCAGTTACCCCAGTCATGCTTCTGTCCCTCTCGGTGAGTGACTTCCCCTTCGGCGAATGTGCGAACCCCCCTGGTCCGCGTGTGGCGGCCCGGTCCGGCGCCGCCCCTGGCACCCCGCGAAATGACGATCCGTGGAAATGCATGAACCCTCGGACCGCCCCGGTCGCTTGCCTAGAGTCGCACCGCAGTGGATGCTAGGCAGCAGGTCCCGGGAAGTACAGTCCAAGGGCTCACGCGGATCGAGCGGCGTGGAACCGCTTATTATCTTACCTTAGCGCAATTTCCGCCGCAAGTGAAACCGCAGCCCGGCCCAGCCAAAAAGGCACATGGCGAGGCTGGCCGGCGTGCCCAGGCCGCACAGGCCGCAGGGGCCGCGGACCACCCGGGCGCGGCTCTCGCAGCTGTCACCCACGCCATCCTCGTCCGCGTCCGCCTGGTCGGGGTTGGCGGTTATCGGGCAGTTGTCGCACTCGTCGCCAATGCCGTCGTCGTCGGTGTCGGCCTGGTCCGCATTGGCTGCGTTGTCGCAGTTGTCCAGCGTATCAGGCACGCCGTCGCCATCGGAGTCGACCGGCTGCGGCTGCTCCGGCTCGTCGCACGCGTCGCCGATGCCGTCGTCGTCCTCGTCGGCCTGGTCAGGGTTCGCCGCGGCGGGGCAGTTGTCTACCGCATCGTCGATGCCGTCGCCGTCATTGTCGCTGTCGCAGGCATCGCCGATGCCGTCGCCGTCGGTGTCCGCCTGGTCCGGGTTGGCGACATCGGGGCAGTTGTCGCTGCCGTTGTCGCGGCCGTCGCCGTCGCGGTCGCCGTCGCAGGCGTCGCCGATTCCGTCTGCGTCGCTGTCGGCCTGGTCGGGGTTGGCCACGTTCGGGCAGTTGTCGTCGTCGTTGTCGGCGCCGTCGCCGTCGCTGTCGGGATCGCACGCATCACCGAGGCCGTCGGCGTCGGCGTCCGCCTGATCGGCGTTGTCGATACCCGCGCAGTTGTCGGTGTCGTTGGGTACGCCGTCCCCGTCGGTGTCGCTGTCGCACGCATCGCCGACACCGTCGCCGTCCACGTCACCCTGATCGGGATTGGGCACGAGTGGGCAGTTGTCGTCGCCGTCGAAGACACCGTCGTTGTCGTCGTCGGCATCGCAGGCGTCGCCGCGTCCGTCGGCGTCGGTGTCGGTCTGATCCGGGTTGGCGACGTTGGGGCAGTTGTCGTTGTCGTCGTCAACGCCGTCGTTATCGTCGTCCGGATCATTGTCTCCGCCGGAGCTGATCGGCTGGCACGTGTCGGTGCCCTCGTTGCAGGTCGAGTTCCCCGAGCAGGGGCTGCCTGAGTGGCTGCTGCACGCGCCGGCCGAGCACGAATCGGTTCCATTGCAGAACTGGCCGTCGCTGCAGGCGGTGCCGTCGGCGACAGGCATCTCGATGCACTCGCCACCCTTCGCGCCGCGCGTTCCCGCACAGACGAGCGACGTACAGGCGTTGCCGCTGTCGCCGCAGTTGGTCGTGAACACGCAGCCGGCCTGCGGATCGCAGGTGTCGTCGGTGCAGCCGAGGCCGTCGTCGCAGACGATCGCCTCGTTCACGCAGGCGCCGTCGACGCACGAATCGGCGGTGCAGGCGCTGCCGTCATCGCAGTTGAGCGGCGCGTTGATGCAGAGGCCTTCCGCGCAGGAATCCACGGTGCAGGCGTTGCCGTCGTCGCAGTTGACCGGCGTGTTCGAGCAGATGCCGCCGTCGCAGGTATCGATCGTGCAGGCGTTGCCGTCGTCGCAATCGATCGGGTCGTTGACGCACGCGCCGTCGGCACAGGAATCAATCGTGCAGGCGTCGGCGTCGTCGCAAGCCATCGGGGTGAAGGTGCACACGTTCGCATCGCAGGCGTCGACGGTGCAGGCGTCGTTGTCGTTGCAGTCGACCGAGGCATTGCAGCAGTCGTCGATCGGCGTGTTCTCGCAGCGGCCGTTGCCGAGGCAGGCATCGGTCGTGCAGGGATCGCCGTCGTTGCAGTCGGCGACGGTTTCGCAGCCGTCAAAGGTGATGGTCCACGAGCCGTAGTTGATGTTCTCGGGCAGAAGGTTGCCGCAGCCATTGATCGCGATGCCGTTGCCGAGGCCGGGCATCGCCGGCGGGCCGGACTGGAACACCAGGTTGCCCTGGGGGAACTCGTTCAGGCGGAAGTCGACCACGGCGATGCGCGACCAGTTCGGCTGGCGACCGACGTTCTGGTTGCCCGGGATGACGGTGCTGCCGAGGTTGATGAGCATGCCGGGGGTGTCGTCGGCGGTGCTGCAGTCACCCGTGCCGCAGTTGAGCGTGCCCCACGGCGATCCCGAGATGGTGATCGCCGCGCCGGGCGCGGTCGCCAGGTTGCCCATTGTGTACGAGACGTTGACGTACGACGAGGTGATGCCCCGGTTCGCCCCGCCCGTCGTCGTGACCCACATCTCCATGTAGAGAGGCTGGTCCTCGTCGAGCACGTGGCTCGACAGGGCGATGGCGTTGGTCAGGGCGGCTGGATCGATGTTGATCTCGGCCAGCGGCGTCGGACTGTCCACGACAACCAGACGGATCGTCGCCGTCTGGGGTGGGTTACACTGCGCCGAGGCACGGTCGACCGCGCCGAGAATTCCGGTCAGGCAGCCCAATACGATCGCGTAATGACGAAGACGGTTCATGGTGATCCAACCCCTACAGTCTGTCAGTAAAAACTGATTACCCCTTTTCGAAGCACGACCACATCGGCTCGCGATTATAGGCCCGCCATTGTGGGCCGTCACAGTCAGTTGTCGTGATCGATGCTGCAATCCTTGCGCCTGCGCGACAGGGCGGAGGCGCTATCCACCTCTGTTCGTTCCTATCCTCCCGCGCCAGGCCAGCCCGGCGGGGGAACACGCAGACCGAAGTCTCTCAGCAGCGCCGGACTCGCCGGCGGCAGCTCTATGCCGCTGCGGCTGAAGCAGGGCGGGTAGACGATGCCCGGATCGCCGCAGGGACGCAGCCACGCCGTGTTGAAGAAGGCGAAGTCGCCCGGTCCGACGCAGCCGTCGCAATCAAAGTCCTTGTCGCCGCAGGCATTCTGCTCCCAGCAGGCCGAGCCTTCGCAGCACAGCCAGCACGGGTTGAACAGAGCAAAGTCGCCGGGACCGACTAGCCCGTCGCCGTCAAGGTCGTAGATGCAGCCGAAGAACTCGACGTCTGCGCAACCGAAGCTCACCTGCGACGGATCGAGCATGGTGCCGTCGACCAGGTTGCTCGCGGTTGCCGCGGCGCTCGTGCAGAGTGTGGCGGTGCAGTCTTCGCCGCCGGTCAGCTCGATGCGTCCCAGCAGGATCCATTCCGGAGCAATGCCGCGGCCCGACTGAATCGTGCAGCCGCCGAACTCGTCAACCTCGCCAGGCGGGATGACGGTGCCGGTGGTGGCTGCTCCGTAGAGTGCACTGTGATCAACGGCATCGACGAACGTCTCACAGCTCTGATCGCCCATCGCAAGGTCGGAGTAGACGCACTCGATGCCGCTCTCGTCGGCGGCCTGGGCCCAGATCTCGGCAAAGAACGTGCTCTGGTTGCGCAGGCGCGTTCGCGCCGGCGGCAGCTCGGGCATCAGTTCGTCGTCGGTCGGCTCGGAAACCGGGACCACTGCGACGCGAAGCGTGGCGCAGGAGTCGGTCTCCTCGGTGCAGACGTCCGGTCCGCACGGATTGCCTTCGCTCTCACAGACGCCGGCGTTGCATGTCTCGGCGCCGGTGCAGAACAGGCCGTCGTCGCACTGGTCGTCCGACGTGCACGGGCCGCAGTCATCGTCGAGCTCGTCGCATCCTTCGCCCGCGCTGCACGGGAACATGCCGGGCTGGCAGGTGCTGCCCTGGCAGGTTTCGCTGCCGTTGCAGAACAGGAAGTCGTTGCACTCGCTGTCGCCCGCGCACGGGCCGCAGGAGTCGCTGCCCTCCTGACACCCGTCGCCGCCGGTGCAGGGGAATCCGCTCGATTCGCAGACGCCGGCGTTGCACAGCTCGCTGCCGGTGCAGAAGAGGCCGTCGTCACACTGCTCGTCGTCGGCGCAGGGGCCGCAGGTGTCGGTGATCTCGTCGCAGCCGTCGCCACCGGTGCAGGGGAACCTGCCCGGCATACAGACGCCCGCTACGCACGCTTCGACACCGTTGCAGAAGCGTCCGTCGCTGCACTCGCTGTCGCCGCTGCAGGGGACGCAGGTGTTCGTGTTTTCATTGCAGCCCAGGCCGCCGGTGCAGGGGAACTGGCCCGGCCGGCACACGCCGCCGTCGCAGGTTTCCACGCCGTTGCAGTAGAGGAAGTCGTTGCACTCCGCGTCGTTGGCGCAGGGCTGGCAGACGTCGTTCTCTTCGCTGCAGCCGAGGCCGCCCGTGCAGGGGAAGGTACCCGGCACGCACACGTCGTTGATGCACGATTCGACACCCGTGCAGAAGAGGTCGTCTTCGCAGTCCATGTCGGTGTCGCAATCGGTCTGGCAGGCGTCGGCGTCCTCGTTGCAGACCTCGCCCGGCGCACACGGCTGAGACGCCGGCTGGCAGACACCCGCGTTGCAGGTCTCGGAGCCGTTGCAGAAGACGAAGTCGTGGCACTGGGCGTCGTTGGAGCAGGGGCCGCACGAATCGACCGACTCGTTGCAGCCTTCGCCCGCCGCGCACGGGAAGGAGCCCGGACGGCAGACGCCCGCGTCGCATGTTTCCACGCCGTTGCAGAACACGCCGTCGTTGCACTGGGCGTCGCTCGTGCACGGTCCACAGGCGTCGGTGTTCTCGTCGCAGCCCTGGCCGCCCATGCAGGGGAACTGGCCGGGGATGCAGAGGTTGCCCAGGCACTGCTCGGCGCCGTTGCAGAACAGGCCGTCGGTGCAGTCGCCGGCGCTGACGCAGAAGGTCTGGCAGCTGTCCTGATTCTCGTTGCAGATCTGCAGGCCTGAACAGGGCTCGATGCCGGGCTGGCAGACGCCGCCCACGCAGGTCTCGGTGCCGGTGCAGAAGAGGAAGTCGTTGCACTGCGCGTCGTTCTCGCAGGGGCCGCACGACTCATCCTGTTCGTCGCAGCCCTCGCCCGGATCGCACGGGAACCCGAGCGACTCGCAGTCGCCGCCGAGGCAGACCTCGGGGCCGTTGCAGAAGATGAAGTCGTTGCACTGCGAGTCGACCACGCACGTGCCGGCGGCCAGGCAGATGTCAGCAGTCTCGTCGCACGGCTGGCCCGGCAGACAGGCGAACGAGCCCGGCAGGCAGACGCCGCCGACGCAGGATTCGGCACCGTTGCAGAACAGGCCGTCGTCGCACTCGCTGTCGCTGCAGCACGCGGCCTCACCCGGTTCGACCGAGTCGAAGTGGATCGAGGCTTCGAGATCGCCGATTCCGATGAGCGGGGATCCCGCCATTGCCTTCCGGTTTTCGATGCCGGGGAACTCGAGCATGCGCGCGGCCACACCCAGGATCGCCGCGTCGCGCGCGGTTTCTCCGCAGGCCGGATTCCAAAGGCCGGTCATGCGCGCCTTGCCCACATCCGTCTGGATGTTGTCGCGGCGGAAGTGGTTCGGCTGTGGATAGCTCCCGATGGGCGCCTGATGCCAGCAGGACACGCACGTGGAAGTGCCCGAGAAGCGAATCTCGTTCTGGTTCCAGATGTCGAAGCGGACCCAGGTCGTCGTCGGCACGTTGCCGGGGTTCTGCGACGTCGCGCGGAAATCGAGCGTCATCGGCATGATCGTCAGGTCCGTGTCGATCAGCTGCAGACCGCGCACGCCGCTCGAAAGCGCGGTGCCGGGCGTGATGAACTCCATCATCAGCCGCTCGTAGCCGGTCTGATACTCGAAGCCGTCGAGCTTCAGTCGGCCCGAGTTGGCGCCGCACTCATCGACTGTGGGCTGACCCTCGACGCCCAGCGCCCGGAAGGCGGCGGCGTCGTACTGCCACGCGCTCTGCTCGGCGAAGTTCATGATCATCGCGTTGCCGCGCAGGTGGTTCCACGTGATCTCGTGGCCGTCGATTGTGACAGCCCACGCGACGATGAAGCCGCGCAGCATCCGTCCGCCCGGTACGTCGGGGTCAGGCCGGCCCGGCAGCGGGAATTGCGGAATGCCCGGATCGAGATTGCCGAACGGCACTACGCCCTTGGGCTGGCCGGTGGCCACATCCCAAAACGTCGGTTCGTGCTGGGTAAGCAGAATCTGGTTGTCGACGAAGTTCCAGCCGTCGTGGGCGCGCTCTTCGATAATGCCGCCGAACGTCGTCACTGCGGCCAGCGGCGGATCGCCGTTGACGAAATACATCAGGACGTAGACTTCGCCGGGGTAGTCGTTGCTGAGCTCGATGACCGTCGTCTGCGTGATCTCGCTCTGCGCGTTCCACTTGATCTCGACGTTGGGGAAGTAGAGCAGGCTCCCCTTCATGTTGAACCCCTTCGCCGCGTTCGGCGGAAGCGGGCCAGTTCGCAGATCGGCGGGCTCTTCCTCGCTGCGCAGGCCAGGTCCGAGCGGCGCGGGGGCCGTGGGATCGGCATGCGGGCCGCTCTGGGCCCGCGCCACCGAGGCACCGTGGCAGATCATTCCCAGCGCAGCGAGGGCGCACAGCGCCTGACGTAGAGGTCGCGGCGACAGCGCGCGCCGACGGCGGCTGTGCACGGTCGAGGGGCGAACGGAATCGCCCTGGAGGGATTGCGTAAACACGGCTTCTTTCTCCTCCCGCCTCGGGCCCCTTCGCTTCCCGAGGCGGCTGGAACTACATCGCCGCCGTCCCCGAGGCCGGACCGCTTGGATCCGGTCGCTGCTCGGTCCGGGGCGGCAGACGCCCGTCGGGCGTCGTCCGGACCGACCTATCTGGCCGCAATCGGGCCGACGGGGTGCGCAAATTACCTGGAGTCACATTCTAGTCGCGCTGCGCACCACATAGCGCCCAAATTTACGGCTTGAACCCAGAAGTGCTATTATCGCAACTGCCTAAGTTCTCGTCATATCGTACTCGGATCGCCGAGTTGAGACAATAGAGTAGATGGCTTTTTAGAGGATCGATAAGAAGATCTGGTTGTAGCGATTGGTTGGATCGTGCCTGACCTGCGGGCTATGATCCGATTGTGGGTGGCGAGGGGTGGCTCGCCGTCTCACGGCGTGAGGAGACGCGGCACCGGCCCGCGAGCGGGCGTGACGCTCGGATTCAGATTCCGTTTGGCTTGAAGGACGCCTTTAGGTTACACTGAAGTGTCCGATAAGGATGTCGTCCTGAGTACCGCCTGACAACCGGGTCGGGGCAGCGGTCGGCCATGCCGACCGCCTGGCTCGACGCGCGGTGGTCACCGCGCCGCGCGGTGTCAGGGTGGCTTCGGTGTTTTCGGACTTAGCGGTCGCCGCCCATCTCCCCCTTTGGGCCGGGCGGCCGAAGGGCGTCGTACTGGCGTGACGGTTGGGACGCCGCTCCCCCTCGTAGTGGGGTGCGGCCCCCGGTCGTCAAGGGTCGTTGGCTTATCCCTCTGCGGAATTGGAGACTACCGGTAGCGGCGCGCCTGCGGGCGCGTCGGCCTCAGCCTTCGGCGCGGATCGACGTTCGCGTCGTGGTCAGGGGCAGGTGCCTGGTCCGGTTGTGAGGACGCGGCACCTATCGGCAGGAGCGTCATGGGAGGCGCTGAGTCGGCGCGTTGCGCGCGCCGCAACTGATCTTCGATTCGCAAGTGGGGGGGCGGACATGCTGGCAAGGATGAACAACGCGCGCCGAGCGTCAGGGCGAATCCGCGGATGGGCCGCGGGCCACGCCGGAGCTGCGCCGCGGCCTCGAGGCGTCGGGCTCATCGGCCGGTTGTTTGCCGTTGCTGCGCCCCTGCTTTTCTGCGCCGTCGCCAGCGCGGAATACGTCTGCGACGTCAACGCCCTGCGCGTCGGCGGCGAGTTTGGCACCTGCGGCCTCTCCGCCGAGGGTTGCTGCTACGCCGACCTCGATGGCAACGGCGTGGTCAACGTCGGCGATCGTGGCCAGGTCAGCGCCCGCATCGGCACGACCGACTACGACCTCATCTGCCTCTACGATCTCAACGGCGACGGCGTGGTCAACGCCGCTGACCGCGGCTACATCTCCAGCAACCTCGGCCTCTGCTCTGACCTGCCCGATTTTCAGGACGGCAGCGGCCTGAACAACGGCGTCAACGATCCGCGGTTTCCGGAACAGACGCAGGACTGCACCGGCAATGTGCCGCCCGTCGCGCAGACCGGACCGAACCAGTCCGGCACCGTGGGGCAGGCGCTCAGCTTCAGCGCCGCCCAGTCGACCGACGCCGACGGCCAGGTGACCCACTCGTGGTGGGACTTCGGCGACGGCCAGTTCACCGGCTGGATCGCGGGCACCTCAACGCAACACACCTTCACCCAGTCCGGCACCTACGCCGTGCACGTGTGGGTGATGGATGACTGCGAAGCGTTCTCTGCCGAAGCGAGCCTGACGGCCACGATCAGCGGCGGCGTCGATCCGTGCGCGGGCAACCAGCCGCCCGTGGCCAACGCCGGGCCTGACCAGGCCGGCCGCACCTGCGACACGATCCAGTTCAACGGCGGCGGATCGACCGATCCAAACGGCGCCAACACGATCCAGACCTACCACTGGAACTTCGGCAACGGTCAGACCGCGACGGGCAAGACGGTCTCCTACCAGTACACGACCGCCGGCGCGCGTACGGTGACGCTGACGGTGACGGACAATTGCGGCGTCGCTCGGCAGGACACCGCCATTGTGACCATCGCGGCCAACCAGCTGCCCGTCGCCAACGCCGGCCCGGACCGCAACGCGCTGCCGGGACAGAGCCTCAACTTCTCGTCGGCCGGATCAAGCGACCCGGACGGCACGATCGTCAGCTACGCCTGGAACTTCGGTGACGGCTTCACGGCGACGGGCGCCTCGGTGAGCCACACCTACGCCGCGCCGGGCGTGTTTACCGCTACGTTGACGGTGACCGACGACTGTGGCGCGACGCGGCAGGACACGGCGCGTACGACCGTGGTTGATCCCTGCTCGCCGGACGTGAACCAGGCCCCGGTGGCGAACGCCGGCGGCAACCGCACGGCGAACACGGGGCAGTCGCTGTCGTTCAGCGGCGCCGCCTCGACCGACGCTGACGGCACCATCGTCAGCTACGCGTGGAACTTCGGCGATAACCAGACCGGCAGCGGCGCCAGCGTCTCGCACGCGTGGAGCTCGGCCGGCACGTACAACGTCACGCTCACGGTGACGGACAACTGCGGCGCCCACCACGCCACCGGCGTCCAAGTCGTCGTGAGCCAGGTCCAGCAGGGTCCCCCGTCCGCGGAGTTCACCTGGAGTCCGTCGGTTCCGCAGAAGGGCGACGTGGTTACGTTCCAGTCCTCGGCGCCAGCCGGCTCGCTGCAGTTCGCCCTGTGGGAATTCAGCGACGACCTGTCGCAGTCAATGGGCCTCTCGGCGACGCACCGGTTCATGGGCGCCGGCACCTTCGACGTGACCCTCATGGCCTGGGACCACGAGGGCAACTACTACGAGAACACCGTTGGCGTGCTGGTGGTTGATGGGCTTCAGGTGCGATCGAGTCCGGCGGTGCTGATGCGCACGCACGCCCAGGATGTCGCCCTTTCGCCTTCCGGCTATGCCTTCGTGGGTAACCCGACCCAGGGCGTCGTCGTCGTCGACATCACCACCCCGTCCAAGCCGCGCCCGGTGGGGACTTACGTCGCGCCTGGTACGCTCAACGGCATCCAGGTCGCCCTGTCGGGTAACGTGCTCTACTTCCTGACCAGCTCGTCGGAAGGGGCGGTCTTCGGGTCGCTGGACGTGTCGAACCCGATGGCTCCGGTGCTGCTGCACTCGACGGCGGTGCCGAACGTGGTGGCGCCAACGGACCTGGTCGTCCGCGGTAACTACGCCTACTCATCGAATAACAACGGTGCGGGCACCTTCACGGTGTTCAACGTGTCTTCGCCATCATCGCTGCAGGTGGTGGGCACGTTCCCGCTCCCCAGTCCGGCGTACGGCGTCGATGTGAGTGCCTCAACGCTCTACCTGGCCACGTCGAGCGGCCTGGCGCTGTACGACGTCACCGTGCCGACCCTGCCCATCGCCCGCGGCTGGCTGCCTTTGACGCAGCCGGGACGCAGCGTGAAGGCGAGCGGCTCATACGCGTACGTGGGCACGAGCACCGACGTTGGCCAGGCGCGGCTCGAAGTGGTCAACGTCGCCAACCCGCTGCTGCCGTCGCTGGTGCGGACGGTGTCTTTCGGCGGTTCGGCCGCGGACGTGGCCCTCGGCGGCAATTACGCGTACGTCTCCGGCGGCGCCGGCGGGCTGGTGGCGGTGAATATCACCACGCCGACCAGCGCCTCGGTGGTCGGGCAGGTGAGCATCGGCGGCGCTGAGTACGGGCTCGCTGTGAGCGGGGCCAACGCCTGGGTCTGCGGCCAGCAAGCGCTCCAGCTTGTCAACGTGGCGTCGCCCTCGTCGCCGGTCCTGGGCGGCGAGCTTCGCATGTCCTACGAGACGCGGGCCGCCTGCCGCGTCGGATCGACAATCTGGGCGGCCGCCAACCCGAACGTACTCAATACCATTGACGTGAGCGATCCTTCGCGTCCGCAGCTGCTGCTGACCAAGCCGCAGGGCGTCATCTACGGCCTCGCGGCCTCCGATGACGGCACCCTGGTTGCCGCCGCATCCGGCGGTGCGGGAGTCGTCCTCTACGACGCGGCGCAGCCGTCCACCCAGTCCGTCGTCGGGGCCTACGCGGGGTACAGCGCGACGAGCGTGGCCTTTGTGGGCCAGTACCTGTACGCCGGCGGTACCGCGGGGATCCGCGTCATCAACGCGACGAACCCGGCGAACCCGGTCCTGGTTCCCACCGCCCTGGCGAGCGTGCCCATCACGGCGCTCGCGGTCTCGGGCGTGACGCTCTACGCCGCGGACCTGAACGGCGGGTTCCACGTGTACAACGTAGTGAATCCGGCCGCACCGGTCTATGTGCGCACCGTGGCGACGTTCGGGCCCGCGCTGGCGCTGGCCACCGGCAGCGGTTTGCTCGCGGTCAGCGAGACGAACGGCGACATTGAGTTCTTCAGCCTGGCGAACCCGGCCAATCCGCAAGCCGTCTCGCGGGTCGACCTCGCAGCGATCAACACCGCCGCCGGCGTCGCGATCGACGGCAACCGCGCCTACCTCTCGCTCGAGCGCAAGGTCTACGAGTTCGATATCTCGACGCCCTCGAGCCCCGTGGTGACGGAGTGGCTCTCGCTTGATCAGGGCGCTGGTTCCATCTTCGCGTGGGGCTCGCACCTGTACGTCGGCGTACACAACCGGGTGGTGGTGGTGCTAGACCGATGAAGGTCGCCGGCTGACAACCACGGACCGCGCGAGGGCTCGCCTTCTGGCGAGCCCTCTCCTTTTCTGGAGGCGCGCCGGAAAGTTAAAATAGGCAAAATGGGTATTCTGCTTAACTATCTTCCGGATAGTCAAACTATCTAATTTAACGCAATACCCGTCATTTCTCTCTTCATCATTGTTTCAGCCTTTCACATCTTGACCGATCGATGCTCGCGTTGTTAGCATGCGTTATCGGTTCAGCGCGAGGTTTTGCGCACTTCGTTTGAGGCGTCATCGAGTGCGCGAGTCTTCGGTGGTCCGCGTCGCTTCCCATGCGAGATCGAGGCGATCGGTAGTAGCGTTCGCCAGGTAGAGATATTGAACCAGATGCGCGGGCGGTCATCAGCGCTCGGGCGAACAGGACGGGCACGCGCCCCCAGTAGCGCGCGCCGTCGCTGTTCGGACCTGCCCACTGCCACGAGGAGGTAAGAAGTGATGGTGCGAAACATGTATCTGCGGTTGGTGACGGCGCTGGCCGTCATGACTGCCTGTGCGGGGCCGGTGCTGGCCGACGCGGTCGATGACCGCCTCGCCGCGCTCGGCATCCAGGTGAAGGGCAACGTAGCCCAGGCGATCAACGCCGCATGCGACGGCTCGCCGCACGCCTCCCTGAACGGGTTGCCTTTCGGCTGCTCGGTCGTGGTGGATGCAGTCGCCGATGCGGACGGGACTGGCACACCTCCGGGTGCCGGCGGTGATGGCGAGGAGCCCGCGGGCATCGGTCTGCCGAACGGCTTCAATGCCCGCCGGACGATCATCCTGTACGTGCCGGACAACCCGTCGACGGCCCAGGACGACAGCTTCCTGTACCTGGGCTTCGATGTGTCCGACACCGAGTCGGCCATTGATGTCGACGCATTGCTGCCGCGCCAGTTCGACAGCGACAACAACGGCAACGCCAAGACGGTCGCCCCCACGGCGGCTGGCATCAACGACGGCGCGGCCGAGTTCTACTCCGTGTTCCTGCGGCTCTGTGCCGAGGACGCGGCCCTCAGCGGCTTCGACTTCAGCATCGTGAACCCGGACAATGTGTTCAACAGCCCCGACTACGTGATCCAGCTCCAGATGAACGCGTCGATCGGCACGCCGACGACGGTCGGTTCGACGCCGTCGCCCCCGGGTCCGATCCCGGCCAGCGACGGCATCGGCAGCACTCAGCTCGTCTTCCCGCCCGCCGGCCTCAATCACCTGGGCGGTGCGAGCGACATCGAGACGTTCCTGAACGCCAACGCGGTCGGTAACGACGTCGAGTTCGTGCTGAAGCGCGTCGACACCCACGTCGGCGCCTTCCAGATGGCCCGCCTGATCGCCCGCTTTGACGGCGGCAGCACGGGCGAAGGCTTCGACGAAGAGCGCGCCACGAACTTCCTGATGACCGACCTTCCGGCTCTGAACGTGGACAAGCAGGTCCGCTGCGAGGGTGAAACCGCCTGGCTTGACAGCACCAGCGCCACTCCCGGCTCGGTCGTCGAGTTCCTTATCACCGTCGAGAACGCCGGTAACGTCGACCTCGACGTGACGCTGCAGGACGTGATCAGCAACCAGTGCGCGGCCGCGGGCATGACCACCATCACCGCCGCCATCACTGAGCAGCCCGCCGGCGGCAACGGGATTGCGAATACCACCGCCTCGGGAGACGACATCCAGGTTGTCCCCGTCGGCGACGCGGTGTTCCCCGGCCAGGTGATCATCCTTCCCGGCCCCAACGGCGTGATCAACAGCGCCCCGGCGGGCGGCGAAGTTTCGATCAACACGACCATGGCCGTCCGCCTGCTGCCCAACGGCGTCGGACCGGGCACGGTGATCAACTTCGGAAACGCCGCGGCGAACGATCTGAACGCGGCGTTCTTCGGCCCCAACAACAACCAGTTCCTGATCGACGCGCGCACGGGCGTCGCCCGCCGCCTCGGCATGCTGGGCGCGATGACGACCTGTCCGGACGAGGTTCCGGGCGATGTGGTCACCGTCCAGTTCAAGGCCTACGTCACGGCGAACTCGAACTTCTGTGCCACCTGCAGCGGCACGACGACCGACGTCCGCAACACCATCACCGCCACCGGCGATGCGGATCAGCCGCCCGTGGTCGACGGTGACGAGGTGTCCGCCTCGGCCAGCGCCGACGTCAACCTGCGCTGCCGCAACCTCAACCTGGAGAAGCTGGTGAGCGCTCCGGGCGGCGCCCTGATGACGACGCTGGACCTGAACGCCCTGAACGGCGGCGCGGGCCCGGTGTATCCGCAGGACGTGATCTACACGTACCGCGCGACCAACAACGGCGAAGTCGCCGAGTCGGTCTCGGTGACCGAGCGGTTCCTCTGCACGGACGTGGCCGCGGTGGCCGGTGTTTCGCTGGTCGACTGCGACATCTGCACCGGCGGCGGGACGATCTCGCTGGGCAACGCAGCCGCAGGCGGCGGTGTGGTCAGTGACACCTGCCGCATCCGATTCGCGGATGAGGCGGCCCTGATGAACTTCCTGGTTCGCGACGATGCCCGCGATCCCGCTCCGGACAATTTCCCGGCGGTCTGCGGTGATCCGTCGCCGGCCCGCTATCGCAACTGCATCAACGGCAGCTCGTCGACCTCGACGGGCGGCGTGTGCGACAACGGCGCTCGCTTCGACGACTTCGCGACGATCACCTTTGCTCCGGGTTGCCGTCTCCGCGTGACCAAGGGCATCCGCTGCACCGAGACCGGCGCGCCCGGTCCGCTGTTCGACGACGATCCGGATGACGGCATCGCCGATGTTCCGCTCCCGGCGACGCCCGGCGCTCGCGCCGAGTTCGTCGTGCGGGCCATCAACATCGGTGCCGTTCCGATCGAGACCGTCTGCATCACCGACACGCTGTCGTGTCTGCCGTGGCTGGTCGGCGGTTCGCTTGATGCGACCGTCAACGGCGCCCCGGTGAGCCTCGCGGCGGCGTGCGGCGTGGCCGGTGGGTTTACCTTCAACGGGACGGAGCGCTGCTTCATCCTGTCGACGCCGATTCCGGCGGGCGGCACGCTTGAGATCACCTTCGAGGTCGAGGTTCCGGCCGGCTTCTCCAGCGGCGGCACGGCCACCGACTGCACCAACAACGTGCGGGTCGAGGGCTACACCACCGCGGCACCGTGCCCGCCGACGGCCCCGAATGACGAGGACTGCACCGATGTGGACAACGCCCGCCTCAACGTGCACGTCACCCGTCAGAACTGCCTGAAGGAAGTCTCGGCCGAGGGCGAGACGACCGAGGGTCCGTACGCGATCGGGCCGGCCTCGCAGCTCAACCTGCCGGAGGGGACGCAGTTCCCGCCGGCGGCCGCGAGCGGGCCGATCCTCACGTACACCTACGTGCTTGAGAACAACGGCGACACCGACCTCGACATGGAGGTCTGTGACTCGGCGCTGGTCGACTGCGTCGCTGCCAGCGGCGGCAGCCTCAGCTTCGGGGCGTGCGACCTCAACCCGGGCACGGGCTGCTTCTCGACGGTCGTCGCTTCGGGTGATCCCGACGTGATCGTCTCGTGCGAGGTGATCGTCAACTCGGACGCCGGGTTCGACCATCTGGCCGACTGCGACGCGGACGGCAACGGCACGTGCTTCAACAACATCGCCGTGACCTCGTCGCAGCGCACAAACCTGCCCGCAGGCCTGTGCGACGGCGAGGACGAGCCCGCCGACGACAGCTGCACCGCCCAGGTGTGCCTGCGTCCGCCGGGAGACTGCCCGCGCTGCACCAGCGCCCGCGTGGCGATCTGGAACCAGAACGAGATCCGCTTCTCGGGTACCGAGCGCTGCGTGTGTGAGTGGGATTCGACGTTGCTCACCGGCTACGGCGTGACGGCGAACCACTTCCTCCGCACCTCGATCCAGACCGATCGCGGCAAGTCGCGCATCGACGGCCTGTTCCACCCGAATTGCGGGTCGGGCGCCGTCGCGAGCGAGCCGCTGCCGATGCTCGGCGTGGCGTCGCGCGTCCTGCGCTTCCCCGATCAGTCGATCGAGGAGACGTCGTCGCCGATCGCCGGTGTCGGCCTGGAGGGCGGCATCATCAAGCACATGATCCTCGACAGCGAGATCATCCCTGACGGGACGGCCTCGCTGCACCCGGCCGCCTCTGACGTGGCCACCACGGCACGCCAGGGCAGTCTGCTCGTGTTCGCGCACGTGCAGGCCGTCTGGGACGCCAACGAGAACGTCATCCGCGACACCTTCCTCGAGCTCACCAACGACCTCGAGGACGGCACGCGGATCCAGATGTACCTCGTCGGCGAGATCGAGCTGTGCAACTCGGTCGACTTCAACTTCTGCCTGACGCCGAACCAGCCGACCTACTGGTCGGCGGCCACCGGCAACGGCGCTACCGCGGGTGGCACGGATGCCCAGGGCGACTGCTCGATCATTCAGTCGCTGTCGGCTCCGCCGGTGCGTCAGCTGGCCGTGCCGGTTCGCGAGAACCCGGCCGACCCGACGTCGCAGATCCTCGGCTATGTCTTCCGCGGCTATGTCGTGCTGTGGGCGGCGCTGGACGACGGTTCCGAAATCGCCCACAACGGCCTCGGCGGCCGGGCGATGATCGTCGACTACGGCTACGGCTCGGCGCTGGAGTATGAGCCGTGGGCCTTCCGTGCGCTGAACACCCAGCAGGGTCAGCAGACGGTCGATGCCAACGGCGTGACGCCGGGCCGCCTGTTGCTGGACGGCTTTGAGTACTCGGCCGTTCCGGATCAGCTCATGTTCGACTTCTACACCGTCGGCACCACGCTGTTCAGCCCGGACAACAACTCTGTCCAGGTTCTGGATACCGAGCTGACGCTCTGGACGGCGGTCAAGGAGCTGCGCCACTAGGCGGAAAGGCACCGTCGCCCCACGCGCCCGGCCGCAGCGACCGGGCGCTGCGAACGCTTCGTTTACCTCCTGAGCGGGCCGTTCATGCCGAGAGGCATGGCGGCCCGCTCGTTTTGTGCGCACCCCCTGGTGTGGTTGTTGCTAAGGCCGCAGCTGCGCGAGTACCGCCTCGACGAGCTGTTCGGGCGGCTGCTCGCCGCTGAGCAGCAGGTCGGCGTGGGCCGCGGTGGGCTCGATCAGCCGGTGAAAGGCAGGCTCGACCGTGGTGTTGAATTGGTGGATGACCGCCTCGGGCGATCGCCCGCGCTCCCGCCCGTCGCGCTCGATGCGGCGGCGAAGGCGGACGTCCGGCGAGGCGGAGATGAACACCCGCAGTCGGCAACGCCGCAGAATCTCCTCACGGTAAAGCGCGTAGAGCCCTTCGACGATGAAGTAGGCCGCGGGGCTGACCGGCCGGAACGCCGGCCGGCGCGTGTGCGAGGCGAAGTCGTACACTGGCATGTCGATCGACCGGCCGGCGAGCAGGGCGTCGAGGTGCGCCAGGATCAGCGGCCAGTCAAAGGCGTTCGGGACGTCGAAGTTCCGCGGCTCACGCGCCGCCGGCTGGAGGTGGGCGAGGTCGAGGTAATACGCGTCGAGGGGGATGACGCTCGCTCCGGGCCCCGAGAGCTTCGCGGCGAGGGCATCGGCTAGCGTTGTTTTGCCGCCCGCGGAGGGGCCGGCGATGGCGATGAGCGTCGGGGTCATCCCGTGCTCCGCTGGGTCAGGCGGGCGTGCCCGCGGGGCCGGATTCGTGCAGGCCCTTGGCCTCGGCGTGAATGTTGAGCATGGCCAGGAACTCGGTGTAGCCCGTGCATCCCACGGCTTTGGCAATGACGTCGCCGCGGCGGAACGTGCCCGCGATGTCGGCCAGCAGCTCTAGCTGGGTCTGATCCATGTCGATGGGCGTCAGAATCATCATGACGAGGCGGATCAGCTTGCCGTCGGGCGAGTCAAAATCGACGCCCTGCGGCGAGAGGCCGATCGCCACGACCGGCTTGGACAGGCCGGCCAGTCGCGCGTGCGGGATGGCGAGTCCACCCGGCAGGGCGGTGGTCATGATCTCCTCGCGCTGGCGGACAGCCTGCGCGATCGTCGCCGCGGGCAGCCCCGCGACCGGCTCCGCCGCGACCGCGAGTTGCTGAATGACGTTCCACCGATCGCCGTCCTGCAGCCGCGGGATGAAGGTCTTCGCCGACAGGGCGTTGCGGAATTTGGCCTTCGTCTTGCGCTGCAGCGCCCACTGAATAGCCGGCGCCGCGATGAGCGACGTAACCAGAGCCATCACCACCAGCGCGACGAAGAGTCGGTCGTCGATCACGCCGTACTCGCGGGCGAGCAGGGCGAGGATGATCCCCATCGCGCCGCGGGCGTTGAGGGCGAAGCCCGTCGCCCACGCCCGGCGCGGGGCCATGCCCGTCAGGCGGGCGCCCATGGCGCAGCCGGCGCTGCCCGCGACGCAGGCGATGACCAGTATCACCACAGTGAGCAAGGGATCGAAATGCGCGAGGAAGTCGACGCGAAGCCCGATCGACGCCAGAAACAGCGGGGCGAAGATGAAGGAGATGAACTCCTCGATGATGCTTCGCGTTCGCTGCTGAAGATGGGGCGAGTCGCCCAGCGCCACGCCGACGAGGAACGCGCCGAACATCGCGTGCACGCCGATCCACTCCGTCGCCGCGGCTCCGAGCAGGCCGATCGAGAGCGCTGCGCCCAGGACGCCCCCCGGCCACGACGTGTGGGCCTGCACCCAGGGCAGCAGCCGGTTGATCGCCCATCGGCCGACGGTGAGGGTCAGCACCACGAACGCGAGCGTCATGATGATCGTCATGGCGACCGCCCCGTGGCTGCCGCCGTCGGGGTTGATCATGCCCAGGATGATCGCAAAGATGATCCACCCCAGCAGGTCAAGCAGGATCGCTACGGCCACCACGAGCATGCCCAGGTCGGACCTGAACAGGTTCATGTCCATCAGGATCTTGGCGATGACCGGCAGGGCGACGATGGCCAGTGCCGTCCCGAGGAAGAGGGCGAAGGTGGAGCGGTTCGCTCCCTCCTGCATGCCGGCGAAGCCCGGTGCGAAGAAGGCCAGCCCGAACCCGAGGGTGAAGGGCACGAGGAAACCGAACAGCCCGATGAGCGCGGCGGGCTTCTTCAGCCGCAGCATCATCGACAGGTCCACCTCCATCCCCGCGACCAGCAGAAACAGGGTGACGGCGAAGGTGGTCATTCCCTCCAGCACGACGGGCACCGCGCCCTGCGTGGGGAAAAGGTACTGACTGAGGTTCGGGGCCAGCGCCCCGAGCACGGTGGGGCCCAGGAGGATGCCGGCGAGGATCTCCCCCAGCACCGCGGGCTGCTTGAGCCAGCGGGCGAGCTCTCCCAGGGCCCGGGCGACCGTCAGGAGCACCCCGAGCGCGAGGAAGAGCACCACCACCTCGCGATGCGTCATGTGCGCGGCCAGCAGCATGCGGTCGAAGTCCTGTGCCATCGGCGACTCGACGGGGGGGCGTTTCGGGCCCGGTCCCCGAGCTCTGCCGTCAGGTCGGGATCGTAGCAGCGAATAGACGCCGCGGAAGCGCCGGCGCGGCCTCGCGACCCCGCGCCGGCGAGCGGAACCCGGGTCGCTTCAATCGACGCGGGGCGGCCGATCGGCTACATTGCCCAGCCGATCCGGGCACAGACAGACCGCATCGCCGGTCGCCGCAGGGTGAGGTATATGGTCAGGATGGTGCGTTCGTCGGTCATGGTGGCATGCTGCGGTGTGCTTGCGCTGGCGGCCTGTCGCGGGCGCGAAGGGCTGCGGGCTCAGGATCCGATGCCTGCGCCGACGCCGCGGCCGCACGCCGTCGGGCGGCTCGATGTGCGCGTGCTGAGCTTCAACCTGCGCTACGCCAACCCCGAGGACGGCGACAACCGCTGGGAAAACCGCCGCGAGGTCGCGTTTGACGTCATTCACGAGTATCGGCCCGAGATCCTCGCGGTGCAGGAGGCCCTGCGGTCTCAGTTGGATGACATCCGTGCTCGGTTCAACGGCTTCGAGGAAGCGGGCGTCGGCCGCGATGATGGGCGGACGCGCGGCGAGTATTCGGCGATCCTTTATCGCCCCGACAAGCTCCGGCTCCTGGCCCAGGAGACGCTCTGGCTCGCCAGCCATGAGAAGCGCCTGACGCCCGGCGCTCGCCATCCCGATGCGAGCCTGCCGCGAATCTGCACGTGGGCGCAGTTCGAAGACGTCGCCTCAGGCTCGCGCTTCTACGTCTACAACACCCACCTCGACCACATGTCGCAGGCCGCACGAGAGACGGGTGCGATCATGATCACCGAGGCCTTCGGGCGGGAGCAGCCTTCCGTCGGGCGAATCGTCTGCGGCGACTTCAACGCGGGCGAAGACAGCGCCGTGCTCAAGCACCTGAAGGGCGCGATCGATCTCTCCACCGGCTCGGCGGGCTCGCCGGGCACGTGGTCCCTCGTCGATACCTTCCGGGTGCTGCAGCCCTACCAGGGGAAAGTGGGCACGTTCCACGGGTTCCGCGGCGGGCTGGACGGGGAGAAGATCGACTACATCCTCGCCGATCCGGCGTGGAAGGTGCTTCAGGCGGGGATCATCACCCAGCAGCGCGACGGGCGGTTTCCATCCGACCACTACCCGGTCTACGCCCGCCTCGTGCAGGGCAGCTAGTTGCCCGTTGAAAAAGGGGGCAGGCACCGCCTGAGTCGCCCTTCTACAATGGACCCCCAGCCCCCCGGCGAACAAGCGAACCCAAAGCCCACACGAACTTCACTGTCCGTTTATATGACCGGTCGATCCCTGCCATAGACTTGTCACCCGGTCCCGCCGGGGGCATGCTACCATTGTGACGCGGCTGCACCACGCCGGCGTGCGGGACGGCGCCCCGGCCCTGCAACCAGACGAGACGAACATGTCCACGACTTCGAAACACGGTCCCTTCCACATTGGTCTGTCGTCGCGCTCAGCGCTGGGTCGTCCGCTGGCGGCGGCGGCCGGCTCCGCGGCGGAGCGCCTGCTGGGGTTCACCCGGCTCAACCGGATGTACGCCCATGCGCAGACGCTGCCGGGCGAGAGCTTTTTCGAGCGCGCCCTGGCCGAGTTGCAGATCAGCCTCGACGTGGACGCAATGGACCTCTCGCACATTCCGGCAACGGGGCCCGTGGTGCTGACATGCAACCACCCGTTCGGGGCGCTGGACGGTGTCATCCTCGCGGCACTGGTGCAGCGCGTGCGGCCGGACTTCCGGTTCGTGGCCAATTATCTGCTGGGGCGTATCCCGGAGCTGCGCGAGCTGCTCTTCGCGGTGGATCCGTTCGAGCGCGGCGACTCGGTCCGCCGCAACATGGCGTCGATGCGCGACGCGATCCGCTGGGTGGCGGGCGGCGGGGCGCTGGGAGTGTTTCCCGCGGGCGAGGTGTCGAGCCTGTCACTGCGCAGCCGCAGCGTGACCGACCGGCCCTGGAACGACGCCGCGGCGCGGATCGTGCGCCGGACGGGTGCGACGGTCGTGCCGGTTTACTTTGACGGGCGCAACAGCGGGCTCTTTCAAGTCTGCGGCCTGCTGCATCCGCGGCTGCGGACGGCGCTGCTGCCGCGGGAGCTGATCAACAAGCAGCGGACGCGCGTGTCGGTGTGCCTCGGCAGCCCGATCGCGCCCTCGCGGCTGGCCCGGTTCGAGTCGCCCGAGTGCCTGACGCAGTACCTGCGGCTGCGGACGTACATCCTGCGGGGGCGATGCCGCCGCGGCGAGGCCGGCGCCCTGCCGGAGCTGCCCGCGGCGCTGGCCAACCCCGCGCCGATCATCGCCGCCGAGTCGCCGCAGCGCCTGGCGGCCGAACTGATCGAATTGCCAGCCGACAAGCTGCTGGTGGAGAGCGGGGCGTTTCGCGTGTACTGCGCCCGCGGCGAGGAGATCCCGCTGATGTTGCGCGAGATCGGCCGCCTGCGCGAGGTGACCTTCCGCGCGGCCGGCGAGGGCACCGGCCGCGAGATCGACCTCGACCATTTCGACCCTTACTACCTGCACCTGTTCGTGTGGAACGCCGAAAAGCGCGAGCTGGTGGGTGCGTACCGGCTCGGCGCGACCGACGACGTGCTCGCGCGGCGCGGCGTCTACGGCCTGTACACGCGGACGCTGTTTGACTTCAGCGAGACGCTGCTTCGCGAGGTCGGCCCGGCGTACGAGCTGGGGCGTTCGTTCATCACGGCGGCCTATCAGCGGACCCACTCGCCGCTGATGCTGCTGTGGAAGGGCATCGGCCGGCTGGTGGCGACGCAGCCGCGTTATCGCATGCTCTTCGGCGCGGTCAGCATCGCCAACGACTACCGCTCGATGACCAAGCAGCTGCTCATGACGTTTTTGAAGGTCAGCGGCTACGAAAGCGACCTGACGCGCTTCGTGAAGCCGAAGAACCCGCCGCGCCTCCGCCCGCTGAACGACTTCGACCCGC
>CAYRSS010000013.1:0-100558 GCA_964426945.1 uncultured Phycisphaeraceae bacterium | reverse complement strand
ATTACGAAGTGCACGGCAGCGGCGAGCCGGTCCTCTTCGTGCACGGTTTCCCGTTGTCGTCGCGCCTGTGGCAGGACGCCGCGGCTACGCTGGGCGACCGCTACCGCATCATCGTCCCCGACCTTCGTGGCCACGGCCGCAGCGACGCGAGCGATGTCACTTCGATGACGCAGATGGCGGGCGACCTGGTCGCCGTGCTCGACGCCGCAGAGGAGCGACGTCCGGTCATCCTCGTCGGCCTCTCCATGGGCGGATACATCGCGATGGAGATGGCCCGGCTGCAACCGCTCCGGATTCGTGCGCTGGTCCTGGCGGATACGCGGCACGACGCCGACGCGCAGGCTAAAGTGCAGGAACGCGAGGCTGCCGCGAGGCGCGTGCTGGCGGAGGGATCACAGGTCGTCGCCGACGGCATGGTGAGCAAGCTCTTCGCGGACACGGCGCCGCAGCGGCTGAAGGATGAGTGGCGAGGCATCATGGCCGCCACGCCACCGAAGGGTGTGGCAGCCGCGCTGCGGGCTATGGGGGCGCGGATTGATTCTGCGGAAACGCTGAAAGGCTGGCAGGCGCCATGCCTGATCGTCGTCGGCGAATCGGACGTGATCACGCCTCCGGAGGTCGCCAGACAGATGCAGAGTCTCGTGACCGGCTCTCAGCTGGAGATCATCCTCGGCGCGGGCCACATGACGCCCGTCGAGCAGCCGGGGCTATTCACGGGAGCCCTGCGGGCCTTCTTCGCCAAGCTGCCGCCGCTGACCGCCTGACGCGAAGACGACGCCCCGCCTAACCCTGGGGCGGGTAGAAGACGTAGTCGTCGCTGGCCTCCCCTTCGCCCTCACCCCACCGCGGAGCATGGTCTCCGCCGTCGTCGACGGCGTTCTCTCCGGCGCTCCAGATGCGCGGACCGTCGCTGTCGAGGCGATAGCCGAAAGCTCCGCCTGACATCGGATCGACGGCCACGTCCGCGCCGACCAGGTCGCGTAGCTCGGCCAGTGACGCCGGCCAGCGGCCTTCGCGCGCCTTGAAGAGCCCCGCGCCGTACGCGAGCTGCGTCGCGCGGCGTGAGGCCTCCGCCCTGGCGCGGATCTGCGCCACGCGGGAGAGCCCCGGCAAGAGTGTCTCGGTCATCGGTGAGGCCCCGCGATAGCGCTCATGCCAGGCGTCGATGTCTGCCCGGCGGACCTGCGGGTAGCCCGTGGCGAGCATCCCATCGAGTTCGTCGTAGGCGCGGGCGAACTGTTCGCCGGTTGCCCGAACCTGCTGCGGAGTCATCCGCGACATCGCCTCGAGGTGCTCGCGGCCGAGGCCGACTTCCGCCACTTCCTCGGCCCGGGCCGCGTTGTACTGCGGCTGGCCGTCGGCACTCGCCGGCGAGAATATGTACTGAGTCAGGTCCATCACCGAGGCGTATTCGCCGTGCAGGGTATCCGTCAGCCCCCGCGCGGGGCGGTCTCCTGCTTCCAGGGAAGCCAGCGCGGTCTCCAGGGCGACGTCGTCCTGAAACACCCCCTGCGCCAGCGCTCGTCGGGCGTTGTCGCGCACCAACTCGCGCTCGGCATGGCCCACCAGCCGCTCAATCAGCGTGCTCCCCTGGTCCATATGGTCGCTGGCTCGCAGGGCCGTTTCCCACGCGCCTCGCATGGTATCCGGGGCGACTCGGCCATCCTCGCTTCGCCAGGCATCCGACATCAGCTGGCGAATCAGCTGGCGATGCGGGCTCAAGTGCGGCAGCAGGATGGAGATCAGCAGCCGATTCGCGCCCCCCGCCTCGTCGCCGCCGGCTGTCCTGGGATCGATCGCGTAGTCCCGGATCCGCGTCGCGTCGCGTAGACGCTGCATCAGCGGGGCGGCGGCGTGGTGAGAGGTCTCCCAGTCGGGGTGATCGTCGGGTCGCCAGGGACCGATCGGCCCCTGGTAGGAATCATCCTGAAAGAGCCCCACGAGCTTCGGCCAGTCCTCCGTGGCGGTCAGATTGTCCGGACCCGGCAGGAACTGCGCGTAGATGTCGTAGGCGTTGTCGACAAGGCGCTCGGAGGTCTGAGTACGAAGCCACTGGAGGTAGTCAACCGGCGCGGCGAAGTTCGGGGCCGGGATGCGGTCCGGGCGGAAGCCCGAGCCGTCGGAGGCGGACGGAATCGGCGCATCTGCCTCCAGCTCGACCGACTCGCCGCCCATGTCGCCGGAGACTGCGGCGGCGGGATCTTCCGCCGAGGACGGGCCGGCCTGTTCCGCCGGCGCGGCTCCGTCCCCGTTCTCATCGACGCGGACCGGCGGCGGCGCGGGGGCCGGCACGAGCGGCGCACCACCGCCCTGCTGCTGATCGCGAGCGGCCGCGGTGTAGATCATCACCCGGGTTCCGTCGGCCAGTCGGGCGACCGCAGGAAAGAGGGCTCCCTTCGGCGTGATTGCGGACGATTCCTCCCAGACGCGCCCGTCGCGGGAGGTCAACGAAATCGCGCCGTCGACCGCCGTGGCGTACGCACGCAGCCCCTTGCCCTCGGGGATGATCGATCCGAGGACGATGGTGCGGGGCACCTGGATGATCGGGAGCAGCTCGTAGGCGTGACCATCCTTCGAGACCGACTCCTCGATGCGCCGGGCCGCGCGGTCGCGTCCGCGATCGTCCGTCAGCAGGCTTTGCGCGAAAACGCGAAACTCGTCCTCGACCAGCACCGCCGTCGGATGAAGATCAGCGAGCCCCTTGAGCTGGGTCGCGTAGGTCCCCGCGGTCTTGAAGTGCACGCCGTCCACGCCGTCCGCCCAGCCGACGGCGCGCATGAGGCTCGGCCTGCGCATCTGTTCGCGGCGGTTCTTGGTCCAGTTTGGCGCGAAGGAGAAGAACAACCGCAGCCTGCCGTCGGGCAGGACGACCAGATCGGCGTGCCGCGCCGTGTTGGACATCGGGGGGCTGCCGATCAGGTGAAGCCGCTGCGCCTGCGTCCACGTCTTTCCGCCATCCTTGCTGCGCGTCGAAGCGAGGTAGAGCTCGTCGCCGTCGACGACGTCGAACACGGCGAGGAGGTCGCCGTTACGCAGCAGCTCCAGATCCGCCCAGCCGGCGGATGGCGCGAAGAGCGCGTCGCGCTCAAACGCGATGCCGTCAGCGGAGTAGGCGATGCGCAGCTCCGTGTCCTTCACGACGGGCAGGTCAGGCAGCGCCGACTCGTCCGCGCGGACCATGGCAGCGACTAACCAGGCGGACAGGAAACCGCATCGCAACGCAAGGCTCGTCATCTGGGAACTCCACCGGGGTGCAGACCTTACGCTCGACGGGCGGGAGCGACGGGTGTTAGCGCGAAATCACGCGACGAGGCACACGTCCTGGATCGTCCGGCCGGTCGCCGCCGCCACGGGAATGATGGCGGCGGGCTGCCGCGGATGGCCCACGGGCCAGACGAAGAGCCGATCCCGCAGTTCGTTCAGCCCCACGAGCAGGTCTGCGGCCACGGCCACGCGGCGGATGGTTTGCCCCCCCGCCTCGTAGCGACAGGAAAACGTATCGCCCACGACGAAGGCCCGCGCCGCCGTGGATGTATCGGAGAAGACGAGCGTGTGGATGCCCTCGGTCGAGGTCAGAGCGATCGACTCGACCGCCCGTCGGCCGCCGCCGTGGAGCCGCTCCGGATAGCCCTCCTGAAGCTCCGGCCAGTGGACCACATCGCCGGCGCTGGTGCCGGCGAACAGTCCGATCGGGGTGGCCCGCAGCGCCGTGATGGTATCCCCGGCACCGACGAAGAACCGATCGGGAGCCCCGGCGTCGCCCTCAAGCCGCCAGCGCATGGCCCGGTCGTCAACCGAGGCGTAGGCACAGCCGTCCAGAACCTGCAGCCCTCGCACAGCCTGCGCCCCGCGAGTGATCGACGGGAACAGCGCCTGCGGCCGGCCGTCTCCGCGGGTGCACCACGACCAGAGGCCCAGCTCGGAGTGGGACGCCAGGAGCCGATCCCCATGCACCGCGGCGGCGTTGAACCCGCCGCGAACCGCTGGTGCATCGGGAACGGAAAGCACCAGATCAGGCGCCTGGGCGTCAAGCGGCAAGCGATAGACGCCCGTCGACGCGCCGAGGAGCAGCACCGCGCCGTCGCCATCACGCGAGATGGTCACCGAGCGTACCTGCCCCACAGAGCCGGCGACGGTGACGCGGCGCGACGCCGCCGCGGGAGACTTCGGATCGAAGAACAGGAGTTCATCGCCGGTGGAGACGACGATCCACCGCGTAGCCGACTGGGGCGGTGAGGCGGCGAACAGGGCTTCGTAGATCTGCCCGCGCTGCCGCTCGGAGAAGCTGCGGATCAGCTCGCCCAGCGATACCGTGGGCGTAGCCTGCGCAAGTGACTCAAGCCGCTGAAGCAATTCGGCGAGGTGGTCGACGTGTTCGCGCTGGGCCTGTCGGATGGCCCCCTGCAGATCGACCGCGGCTTCGTGCGCCTGCCGCGCCAACTCGGCGTCGCGGGTGACGCGCTGGGCTGTGCGCAGCGAGGGTGATTCGAACGAGACCGCGGGCTCGCCGTCGAGGCGCAGGCCCGTCGAGAAGCAGACCGCCAGTAGTCCGGCCGCGAGGGCCTGGCCCGCCGTAGCTGCGGCGGGGCCGTCGACCAGATCCGCCGCGGTGCGATTGGCGGCCAGCGTCCGGAGCGACGCCCGGACCGACGGCTCGATCCGCCGGGCCAAGTCCGCCAGCGTCGCCGTCCGGCGGCTGCCCAGGATCGCTTCCGCAAGGCCCGCCAACTCGGTCGCCTCGGGAATCGCCGCCACGCAGAGCGACGCGGAAGCACCACAGGCGTGCCCGTCGGAGGAGGTCGCCTCGGCGACCCGCCAGGAGAGTTCCAGCGGCGTCGCGCGGACGAGAACCACCTCATCTACGCCGTCGCCCTGTGCTATGGTCCCGTCGGCCACAACTTCGCGCTGGCCGGCACTGCGGCTGACGAGGGCCAGCCAGTTCGTCGGCAGCTCGAAGGATCGCCGCAGGAGGCCGAACAGCTCCTCCCCGGCCACGCGCGCGGCCACGGTCTGCGGCTGCGCGAGGAGGGACGGAACATCGATTCGGCCGGCGGTCATGACGATCTCCCCGGGCAGAGGTGGCAAGCGCCCCACTGCCTGATGTTGTTCGCGGCGCGCAGGGGGCTATTTGCCCGTCTGCGCAAACTGCTCAAATCGGACGAGGTCCGATGGGTGAACCGACGGGCGGATCCGCTCACGGGCGGCCAGCACGTCAGTCCGCGTGATCTCGCGGGGCTCGCCCCCGCCGATCGCCTCGAGAAACGCGCACTCGGCAGACTCGTGGGCGATGGCCTTGATGTCGGCGCCGCTGTAGCCCTCAAGCAGATCGCACAGCTCGCCGAAGTCGACGTCGGCGCCGAGCGGCCGGCCGGAGAGATAGATCTCCAGCAGGCGGATCCGCGCGGGGGCGTCGGGCAGGCCGACGTACACCTTCGCATCGAACCGACCAGGACGCATCACCGCCTCGTCCAGCATCCAGGGGCGATTGGTCGCCCCCACAAATAATAGCGCCCGATCCGACTTGCGATCAAACCCTTCCAGTTCCTGCAGAATCTGGGGCACTACGCGCTGCATGACGGTGGACGAATCGCTCTTGCGCTTGGGCACGAGGGCCTCGATCTCGTCGATGAAGATGATCGCGCGGTCCTCGCCCTTGGCTGCCTCGAACAGCTTGCGCACGTTCTGCTCCGCCTCGCCGACCCACTTGCTCATCATCTGCGCGGGGCTGACAACGAAAAACGTCGCGTCGATCTCGCCGGCAATCGCCTTGGCGATCATCGTCTTGCCCGTGCCGGGCGGCCCGTAGAGCAGCACACCGCCACCCGTCGCAATCCCGTATCGCCGGGCCAGCTCCGGGTGGGTGAAGGGGTAGATCATCTTCAGCCGGATCTCGTGCTTCACGTCGTCGAGGCCGGCGATGTCGTCAAACCCGAGGGAGGGCTTTTCGCGGACGATCCAGTCGGACGCTTCCGCCCCGCCGTTCTCCTCGGCCTTCTCGCGCTGGACGCCGCGTGCGCCGGCACGGCGAGGCGAGCGGTGCTGCTCGTCGCAGTCGCGCGCGAGGCTGATCAACTCGGCGGCGAGTTCCTCGTGCTGGCGGCGTGCCTCGGGCGTGCGGGCGGTCTCGGCCATCTCGATGAGGCACTGCGCCGCGTCGACCAGGTACGTCTTGGCGGCGAGGTAGTCGCCCTTCTGGTACGCGGCGATGCCGCGGCCCTTGAGCCTCTCGAAGGTATCGAAGGAAACGGCCATGCCACCCCTTGCCCCGCTGCCACGTCGGGCCGCGCGCGACTACTTCTGCCGCTCGCCCTGCTTCTTGAGCGAGTCGATCTCCGCCCGCAGGCCGGCAAGCCGGTCAAGTTCCTGCTGATGTTCGGCCTCGGTTTCCGCCTCGATCAGGCGATCGATCTCGTCGTCGGTGACGACTTCCTTCGAGCCGGACAGTTCAACATCCTGCGAGGCCATGTCCTCGACCGAGTCGAGGAACATGTTCATCCGCTCTTCCATGGTCTGCGACTGGATCATCGCCTTTTCCCAGTCGGCCTGCGTTTTGACCAGGTCGGTCTCGCCGAAGAGCTTGCCGATTTCGGAGGCCATCAGACCCATCGCCTTGGCGAAATCGGCCGAGGCCTCTGCCTGGCGCTTGATAAGCAGTGCGTTCTTGACCGCGAGAAGCTGGCGTTCGAGCAGCTTGCGGATGGTGGCCGTTTTCTTCAGCGAGTTTCGAATGAAGGCATACTGCCCCTGGTCGCCGATGCGCCGGGCGTGCTGGGCGTTGCGGATGAACTCGTCCTGGAACTTGGCCTGTTCGCGAATGGACTTCTCGATCCGCCGGATGCCCTGGCGGATCTTGATGTCGCGTTCGATCCGCCGTTCCTCGGCTGACTTGAATAGGGCCATACCGATCTTATCCCCGCATGAAACCCGCGGCCGGGCCGCCCTCTCGCGGCCGGCGTCATTCCTGCGCGGCGTGCCGCTCGCGGACGCGGCGGTCCGCCTCGTCGAACGCCTCGGCCTTGTCCTGAATCTCACCGGCGTCGAGCTTGTCCCAGACACCCAGCACCGTCTGGCCGGCGTCGCTCAGACCCGCAGCGCCGGCGTCGACCTCCGCACCGAGGCTGAGGATCTCGTCGAGCCGCTCCTGGTAGACCTCGGCCCGGACGGCGTCGGACTCGATCAGTTTGCCCAGGCGCAGCATGTCAGCCTCGCTGATGAGGCCCAGCTTGCCGGCATGACCCGCCCGATCCGCGCTCTCGCGCAACATCCTCAGCCGCGAGACGGTCATCATCTCCTTGCTGCGGATGTTGAGCTGGCGGCCGAGCATCAGTTGCTCGGTCGTCCGGAGTTCGAACTCCTGGGCCAGAACGCGGCGCAGCTCAGGCGCCTTCTCCTTTGCGCCGCGGTCAAAGATGCCCTGCTTGTCCTTGGCGAGCTTCTCGATGCGCGAGAGGAGTTGGTTGCGGTCCTTTTCGAGCAACAGCTCCTGGCGGCGCAGCTCGGCCCGCGTCATGTCGGAAAGCCGCTTGGGACGCTTGGTCAACCACTCGAGAAAGGCCATGGAAACTCCCGCGCTCCGCAGCATGACGCGTTCGATGCGCCGGGCCGAAGCGCCTGGGCTTCGCCGGCCGGATCCGGTGGAACCCGCCTACGTCGCCTCGGGGGAGGCGCCCTTGGACCGCTCGGTCGGCTCGCCTTCCCGTGCGGCCTGACCCTCGGACCGTGCCACCGGGCCGCTTTGACGCTGACCCTGCGGCGGCGCGGGGGCGCGCTGGGCGGCCGGAGCGGCGGCCGGCGGCGAGGAGGCGGCGCTCCCGCCCTCGAACTCCTTGAGAATCTCCAGCTCCTCGTCGCTGGTGAGCGATTCGTTCATGCCGGTGGTCAGCGAGCTGACCAGCTCGCTGTCCGCCTTGAGCGATTCGAGCAGTTCCTCGGCGCGGACGGCGTTCTCGGTCAGTTCCTGTGTATCGGGCAGATCAGCGGCCTCGCCCTGCTGGATCAGTGTCAGGTTGTGGATGTCGGTGCTGATGATGTCGATCTGCTGGTTCAGCATCGACGCCGCGGCGTTCTGCCTCGCGATGTCCTTGCGCAGCTGAGCGACCTGGGCCGCGAGCCGGCGGCGCGTAACCATCGCCGCGGTCGCCTTGCCCTGCTCGACGAGTTCAGCCTCCTTCTTCTCGAGCTTGGCGATGTCCTCGAACATGCGGTCGCGGCGCTTGGCCAGCGCGGCGCGGCGCTCGGCGAGGAGATTGACCTTGTCGGCGTCGTCTCCCTCGCCGGAGAACATCTGGCGGATTCGGTCAATGACGCCCATGGACTTCTCCTTCGATCGAACCGGTGCCCCCCGGAACAGCAGGCACTCGCCGTTCTTGCGGCTGATGCGCAGCTCGGGATCCTCGGCGGCCAGCTCTTCAAACGCCCGGCGGACCAGCGGCTCGGGCAGCTTGGCCCGTTCGGCGACGGCCTCGGCCGAAAGCGAGCCCGTGAGCAAATCAGCACTGAGCTCCTCGACGGTGGCCCGGGCCCGACTGATCTTATCGCGATCGCCCTCCGGATCGAAGAGCTTGAGGATCCGCTCGTCGGCTCCGGGGCTGGACGACGCCACGCGCCACCCACCCGCGTCGTCAGGCTCGATCAACACAAGCGTGACGTTGGGAATCTCCGGCCGGGCGCGGCGCACTTCGTCCGAAAATCCGCTGGTCGCACAAACGCCGATGACGTGCGGCACGCGCGGGTCGACGACCAGTCGCCGCACGTGGTCGGTCAGTTCGCCCAGGCTGATGGGCGGCGCCTCGCCGCCACCGGAGGCCACGTCGTGGGCCACGGGCGAGAGCGTCGAGGCGATGGCCACGCCGGTCCGCCGCTTCCAGAAAAACAGCGCACGTTCGTACCCGTGCAGCACGACGCGCCGGTTGGCGGGCAGAGACTTGAGCAGTTCGCGGTCGAATAGGCGGTTCTGGGCCATGAGGACCTTGACGCGGTCGACCTCGTCGTGGGCCGTGCGCTGCCAGAGCGTGCCGCGCAGCAGCTTGCCCTTCGCCGCGGCGAGATTCGCGTCGCAGCCGCTGAGGAAGGCCGTCTCACGCTGAAGATGTCTGCTCGCTTGTTCGTTCATAGCCCCGCCATCCGGGCCCACCTCCGGGACCGGCCGGCCTATAGTTTTCCGCCGCAGCGGGCACAGTACAAGGCGGCCCGCCGCTCGGTGCCACGGCACTTCTCGTTGGGGCACAGCCGCAGCCGGGGTGCCACGCCGCGCAGCGCCCGGCCGGCGTCACGCGACCGCCCCAGCCCTGCGAGGGCGAGCATGCCGCCGCCGACCCACGCGAGGCCGCGCCACAACAGGCTCAGGAGGCCGAGGACAAACGCCGCCGCCCCCACGGCCACCAGCAGGCACACGATGAGAACGGTCGATCCGCTCGCCATCGATCCCCCCCGTCATTCGACCAGCACACGCAGGTCCTTGCCGCAGAAGATGCAGAACCTGTCGTTTCGGTGCACGAACGCCTTGCAGGCCGGACAGCGCGGCACGGATTCCACGAGCTGACGGCCGCAGCCGATGCAGAACTGGTCATCCGCCAGCGAGACGGTGCCGCAGTCGCGGCACTGGCCCGGCACCACTCGCGGGCCCGCTTGCTCGCGCGGGCGGTTCAGCTCGCGCGACGTACCGCACCAGTCACCGGCCACCGGCGCAGCCTTCGCCGGCGGTGGGGCCGGCGGGCGCCGGACAATCACCGGCAGCGCGGCCAGCATATCTTCGGCCGTGGCAAAGCGCCGGTCAGCGCGGGCGTAGCACTGGCGGAAGACGCTGTCGAGCGCGGGCGGACAGTCCGGGCGCAGCGCGCTGGGCATCTCGGCACCCTGGGGCCGCTCACCGGTGAGCATCTCGAACAGGATCACGCCGCAGGAGTACAGATCGCCCTGCGGCGTGGCCGGCGCACCGTCACGCTGCTCTGGCGCCATGTACGCGAGCGTACCGCTGATGCTGCGCCCCTCCTCGGTGTGCAGGCTTCCGCTCTGCATCATCATCTGCGCCGTCGCGCCGCCCACCTGGCCGAGGCCAAAGTCAGTCACCTTGACCTGCGCCTCGGTGACGGCGTCGATCCGGTCCGCCGGCAGCGCAAGCAGGATGTTCTCCGGCTTGATGTCGCGATGAATCACGTGGCTGCGATGGGCGACAGCCAGCGCCTGGAGCACCCCGCGCAGCACGGCAACCACCGACGCGACGGGCATTCCCCCGCGGGCGCCGGCGATGGCCTCGCGGAGCGACGCGCCTTCCACGAGCTCCATGACGAGGTAGGGCGGCGTCGCGAACGGATCCATGTCGATCGCGCGGACGATGTTGGGATGCTTGAGCCCGTGGATCGCCGCGCCCTCGCGCCGCAGGTTCTGCACATAGGACGGATCGGTCGGGATCTTGATCGCCACGCGGTCGTTGAAGACGTGGTGGCGGGCGCGCCAGACCTCGCCGAAGCTGCCCGTACCCAGGCGCGCTTCGAGGATGTAATTGCTGATCCGATCGCCTTCACCGACCGTGGACATCGAACCTCACCGCCCTTTCACCACGGGAGTCAGCGTGAGTCTTCGAGACGTGTCGCGACATATTCGCAGACCACGAAATTGTAAATCCCCGCCGCCAGAAATCCAGCAATCAGCACCACCCACGTCAGCGTCCCCAAGCCGCGCACGCCGGTCATGAGCAGCGCTGCGATGACATCAACCAGCGCGTAGCCGCCCAGCATCAGCCCGGCGGCGGTGTTGGACTCCAGGCTGATGACCCAGCGCGTCACGAGAAACATCGCCCAGGGCAGGACCGCCGCGAACGCCAGCCAGGCGCAGACGTACTTCACCACGCCCCAAAGGTTCTCAAGCTGTTCGGGGTGCTGATAAAACCAGTAGCCCGCGCAGGCGCAGGCGAAGACCGTCACGACGGTGAGCACCTTGCCGCCGACGTACTTCGCGAGAAGTTCGAACATGCCTCGTGTCTCTCGTCGCCGGCCAAACGCTCGGGGCGGAGCCCCTGCGGCCCCTCCCCTTATACTCTACGCGGACGCCGCCGGATCGGCGATTCCAAAGCGGGTCGCGTTCTCTAATTCGGCCGCCCGTGCCGAATATCCCGCGACTGTACAGGGTTGTCAGGCTGGGGCCGGGGTCGGACGACAGGCGGTGACGAAAGCCGCGGTCGCGGGGCGTCTCGCCGGCGAGCCGGGAGCACTTCGGCCGGTCTCAGGAGCCGGTCATGGCGGCGTCGCCGGCGGCCACGACGACGCAGTTCTTGCCCGCGTCCTTCGCCTCGTAGAGCGAACGATCCGCCAGGCGGACGAGCGCTCGCGTATCGGCCGCCCCGGTGAGAATGCGGCCCGCGATCCCGATGCTGAGGCTGGTGCGAACGTCGGGCAGCTTCTGGTGCAGCAGCGCCTCGAACCGTTCGCAGACGCGCTCGGCGAGCGCGCGGGCGTGCTCCGAGTCGGTCTGAGGAAGGATCACGATCAGTTCGTCGCCGCCGAAGCGGGCGGGCACGTCCTCAGCGCGAAGCTGGCTGGTCAGGGTGGCGGCCAGGAGCACCAGCACCTCGTCGCCGGTGTGATGACCAAAGCGGTCGTTGACGCGCTTGAAGTCGTCGAGGTCGATCATCACGCAGGTCAGTTCCGCGCCGTGGCGAACCGACTGCGAGAAGTGTCGCTCGAACATCTCGTTGAAGTAGCGACGATTGTAAAGCCCCGTCAGCGGCTCGCGCGAGGCCAGTTCGTGAAGCAGCCGGGTTCGCCGCTGCACACGCTCCTCGAGCTCGACATTCATGCGGATGATGCGCTGGTGCGTCCGCTGGTGTTCGTCGGCCATCTTGTTGAACGTCTGGGCCAGCAGACCCAGTTCGTCGCCTCGTCGCACGTCGCTGCGGCTGTCGAGGTTCCCGTCGCTGAACTCGCGCATGGCGTGGCAGACGCTCTCCAGCGGCCCCACGATCCGGCGGATCAGCATGAATCCCAGCGGAATCGCGAGCGCCACGCCGATGACGCCCATGCCGACGACAACGTCGAGGGTGTGCGACAGCGAGGTCTGCCACAGGCCCGCGCTGATCCCCGCTCGCACATGTCCGACAAGCCGGGTCGTGGCTGCATTGGACTCGTCGCTCGATCGAACCGGAAAGACGATGTCGAGGATCGGCTCGCCCATCGGGCTGTGGGGGATGCGTCGCGGTGAACCGACGACGTACGGGGTTTCGTGATCGACCGCCCTGAGCCAGTCGAGAATGCGTCGCTGCTGGTGAGCGGCCGAGGCAAGCTCCTGACCCTCGGGATTCGTGAACGACACGTAGACGAGCGGGTTTCCCTGGGCGAGCTCGCGGGCCAGCGAGAGCAGCTTGGCACTGTCACCCGCCGCCAACGCCGGGGCCGACGCGCGCGCCATAACGGCCGAGAGCTGCGTGAGCTCCTGCTCATTCACGGTGCGCGCGGTCCGGGCGATGTCCCTCATCAGGTAGGCTGACACCCCGGCCGTCACGGAGAGCGTCAGCAGGACAACCAGGACGGTCATCTTGCACTGAAGCCCTCTGAGAACGGCTCCCAGCCGCCTGGGCGCAGGTGCCGTATTGTCCTGCCGCGCGCACATGGATTCCGGATGGTCTCCGCCGACGTGAGTCGCAAGGCAAAGCCACTCACCGTGGATATCGGCGGCAATACGGGTGTGCTGGACGAGGCAGATAGCTCAGGGGCGGGGTGCGGCCTCGACGAGCGGGCTTATCGGACGGGACTGTCGGCGAGGCCCCCCGTGGACCCGAGATCGGATGTCGGGCGCTTCAGACGCTGCGGGCAGGTTCGGCGCTGCGCCCGGCAGTGGACCGGGCCCGCTCACGGAGGATGTCAACCGAATCACGCACTTCCTGGGCCATGCGCGTATTGGGGAAGTCGCGGATCAGTTCAAGGCCGACCTCGAGCGCGTCGTGCCAGCGGCGTTCCTTGACGGCAAAGCGGAACTGCACGCCGAGCTGGAGGAGCTTCTCCTTGAACACGGATCGCGCGGTTTCCTGCAGGGCCGGCGCGTCGCCCGGGGTGAGGTACTGGTCGAGCTGTCGCAGAACGTCGATGGCGTGATCGGTGTCGCTGCGCTGAACGGCCTCGTTCCACTCGCGCAGCAACTCCTCCTTGTGCTGTTTCTGATGCTGCATGAGGCGATCCTGCAGCGAGGCAACTCGCGGGTCATCCCGAAGGACATTGCGCAGGCGCTCGATTTCATGCTGCGCACGGTCCCAGGCGCGCTCGCCGAAATGCCGCTCGATCATCTCGACCGCCTCCCCGAGGCGCGTCTCGATGACCTCGCGGCGGGCGCCCTCAAGCTCCTCGCGAAGCCGATGCGCCTCGCCGACGTTGCCGAAGCGCTGTTCGATCTCGCGGATCAGGCCGTAGGCCGCATCCCATCGCTGGTTGCGCACGTCCTCACGGAACGCGTGCCGAATCTCGTCCATTTCCTCCTGGCGTCGGGCCAGAGACTTGGCCGCGTCGGAGATACGCGTGTTTTCGGCGATGGCCTCCAGCCGCTCGAGGTTGCGGGCGAGCAGTTCGTTCGCGTCGCGGACCGCGTCCAGCTGGCGATAGGTGGTCGCCTCGACCTTCAGGGCGAGCGTCGTCAGAATCCACAATGACGCGCCGAGGAACACGAGCACACCGCCCGCAGCCGCAATCATCACGGACGAGGCCTGGCCGTCGCCCGTCATGCCGACCACCACGAGCGCCAGCCCGCCGAGCATGGCTGCGCAGCACATCACGCCCTGGAGCCAGCGAGCCTGGGAGAAACGGGTGGGGGTGGTACTCATGGCTGATCCCTCACGGTTCGAGGAGGTGATGCCGACCGCCCGTGCAGGACGGCGTGGCCGGGGTCATCGTAGCCCGCCGGGACGGACCCCGTCAAACCGACGGTCGCTCGACGCGCCCCCCCGTGCCTAACGTCTGGGCCGACCGGCGCTTGCCGGGGCCGCTTCAGCGGTCAGGATTTCTTCCGCCTGCGTCGCGGCTTCCCGAGCCTGGGCCGCACGCCGGGCCTGTCGGCCACGATGTCGCTCCAGCCGGTTCAGCGCGCTGTTCAGCCGCCGGGCCTGGTCCGCCACGACATCGAGGTATATCACGGCACCGATGGCGGCAGCGGCTGCGCAGGCGGCGATGGTCCAGGCGCCCGTCGTGTCCACGTCGAGTCCTCCCGACGTGACTATCGGCCGGGAGGAGGCCCGTCTTGGCGGGCGCGCAGCGGGCTCCTTCGGCCCGTAGAACGGGCTGCCGCCGTTCCCTTGAGGATTATAGGACGCAACGGAAGTCCGGATGCGGACGGATCAGGTGCGCGTGCGATACGCGATGAAATCGGCCAGCAGTTGGCGCGTCACCGGCCCCGGCTTGCCGTCACCGACGGGACGCCGGTCGATCTCGGTGATGGGCACGAGCTCGGCTGCGGTGCCGGTGCCGAAGCACTCGTCCGCGATGTACAGGTCGTGACGCAGGAGTTGCTTCTCGTGGACGACGAGTCCGCGCTTTCGGGCGAGTTCGATGACCACCTCGCGCGTGATCCCCTCAAGCACGCCCTCGGAAAGCGGCGGCGTGTACACCTGTCCTCTGCGGACGAGGAAGATGTTGTCGCCGGTGCACTCGGAGACGTAGCCCTGGGCAGTGAGCATGATCGCCTCGTCGGCGCCGCAATCGTTGGCCTCGGCCTTGGCGAGGACGTTGTTGAGGTAATTCAGCGACTTCACGCGCGGGCTGGTCGCGTTGATGTGGTTGCGGACGTAGTTCGACACGATGCATCGCAGGCCGCGCTCGTATACCTCCGCGGGATACAGCGAAATCTGGTCGGCGATGATGATCAGCCGCGGGCAGGCGGCCTTGTAGATCGATATCCCGAGCTTGCCCGTGCCGCGCGTGCAGATCAGCCGGATGTAGCCGTCGGTCTGGCCGAGCCCGTTGGCGCGCAGCGTCTCGTACATCGCCTCGGACAATTCGTCCGCGGCGATGGGCAGGTCGAGCTTGATCGCCTTGGCCGACTCGAAGAACCGCCGGATGTGGTCGGCCTCTTTGAAAATGCGGCCGTTGTAGATGCGGATCCCCTCGAACACGCCGTCGCCGTAGAGCAGGCCGTGGTCGAACACGCTCACCGTGGCCTCAGCCACGGGCACCAACCCCCGATCAAGCCATACTTTCAGATTCGGGTTGGGGGCAAAGGGGTTCTCGGACATCGTCGATACCTCGAGCTGGGCGGTGGTCATGGCGTCACCTTTCGGCCGGGGATGACCTCGTTTTCGCTTCTACGCTCCCTACGATGGGTGGATGACCCCGTCCCTGAGGTCGATTCGCCGGTGGGCACGGCCGGCCACGCGCAAATCGTGCGTGACCATCACGATCGTCTGACCGGCCTCTCCAAGGCCCGTCAGCAGGTCCAGAATGCCCTGTCCGGTCGCCTCGTCCAAGTTACCCGTGGGCTCATCGGCGAGCAAGAGAGCGGGCTGGTTGATCAGGGCCCTGGCGACGGCGACGCGCTGGCGCTCGCCACCGGATAGTTCGCTGGGCCTGTGCGTCAACCTCGGGCTGAGCCCCACGCGATCGAGAACCGCCTCCGCATCCCTCTTGGCGGCCCGCCGGACGGCGGACCACTCCCACACCGGTCTGTCTACGTAGCGAGCGAGCACGACGTTCTCGAGGACGTTGAATTCCGGCATCAGGTGGTAGAACTGAAAGACGAACCCGACATCCCGGTTGCGGTAGGTGCATCGGCGGGCGGCGGTGGCCGACCCGAACAGGTCCTCGCCCCGGAAGGTCACGACACCGCGATCGGGGCGGTCGAGGGCCCCGAGGATGTGCAGGAGCGTGCTCTTCCCGCTGCCGCTGGCGCCGGTCACGGCGATGAACTCGCCGCGATTCACCGCGAGCGACGCCCCGCGCAGGACGGGCACGACGGCGCGCCCCATGCGGTAGCTGCGGTGCAGATCAGAAACGGTGACCAGTTTCGTCATCGGGAAAGCCGGGGCTCCGGTCGCCGGCGCCGCAGCGCCGGCGACCGCCCTACTCGTACCGCAGTGCCTCCACCGGCCAGATCCGTCCGGCGATGATCGCCGGAATGACCGAGCCCAGCATGGACGCCAGAATCGCCGTAAACGCTATGCCCAGTACATCCGGCAGCTTCACCACGTTGGGAATCTTGTCGAACGTGTAGACCTCCGGACTCCAGACCTGCAGCTCGGGGCTGAGGCGGATGAGGAAGTCCTGGATGTCGTTGATGTACCAGACGAAGGTTGCCCCAATCCCGGTGCCGAGGATCGAACCGACCACGCCGACGCAGGCGGCGTAGATGATGAACAACCCCGCGACCCCGGAGCCCCGCGCGCCTAGGGCCTTGAGGATGCCGATGTCCTTGGTCTTTTTCTGGACGATCATGTAGAAGATGCAGCCGATCAGCACGATCGCCACGAGGCTGATGATGCCGAACAGAAAGGTGACCAGCACCTTCTCCTTCTCGACGGCGGCGATGAACGGCCGCTGGAGATCCTCCCAAGACTGAACCTCGACGAAGTTGAGCAGCGGCCACTCTTCCGCGGACGGCCTGTTGCCGAGCGTGTCGAGAAATCGCTGCCAGGCGGCGTTGATGCGGTTGCGCCCATCCACCAGGTCGATGCCCTCTTCGAGCGAAATCAGCAGCTGCGCAGTCCGGGGGTTGGTCATGCCCGTCTCGGTCTGCTGGGCGTCCATGGCGAGCCGCTGCTGCAGCATGTCGAAATCGACATACACGTTGATGCTGTCGACCTCGTACACGCCGGTTCGCGAGTCGTCGGCGTAGCGAAGCGGAATCTTGATGGCGCCTTCCGCTGTGACCGTGCCGCGCGAGGTGAGGGGCAGGACCATCAGGGCCATATCGAGCCCCCGGGCGTAGGCGCGGTCGTAGTTGCCGTCCTCGCGCCGGATGTTGATCAGGTCGCAGCCGATGATCACGCCGTGGTGGGCCGGACCGCGATAACCCGGATCCAGCCCCGTGTCGTAGAGCCGTTCCGCCACATCGCGGGGAAAGCGTCCGAACGGGAGGCGGTCGAACGCCTCGCGCTCCGCCGCGGTCGTCGCCGGGGCCTCGCGCCAGCGCTGATGAGCGGCTTCGAGGTCGGGCGGCAACCGAAGGCGACCTGAATCATCGAGGCCGGCGAGCGGCTGCTCCTGCGGGCCAAGGTGGGTCGTGCCAGGCCAGTACTTCGCGTAATGCAGGCCGCGGGCGAAGTCGTTGACCTGGCAGTACTCGTCAAACCGGATGCCCACGATCCGCGCCGGCTTGGTGTAGGTCGACACCGGCACCCGCAGGACGCCGTAGGTATAAATGACCGGCGTCGTATGCGCAACGACGCCGGGCAGTTCACGCTCGACGTAGTCGGCGAACTCCTGGTAGAAGGGCCAGCCCTGAAGCGTGCCCGCGTCGAGAATCACGTCGGCCAGCAGGCCGCGGGAGCGCTCCTTGATCGTGTCGAGGAACCCGCCCATCACGCTCATCACCACCAGCACCATCGCCACGCAGAGCGTGACCCCGAGCACCGCGAAGATCGCGATGAGCTTGGTGTGCAGGTAGCGCCAGGCGAGAAACCACTTGTACATGATCGCGACTTACTGACTACAGAAGGGGCTGCGTTCCGCGTATCGGCCCGCGTCACCCGTCTGGACGTTTGGGGTCTGGTCGTTTCCGCGTTTGGGCATCTACTCGCCCCGCCGCTGGAGCGGGAAGAGAATGACGTCACGGATGCTCGGGCTGTCGGTCAGGAGCATCACCAACCGGTCGATCCCGACGCCCAGGCCGCCCGCGGGAGGCATCCCGTACTCCAGGGCCATGACGAAATCCTCGTCCATGACGGCCATGGTCTCCTCCCCCTCGCCTGCGAGCTGACGGCGGAAGTTCTCCTCCTGCACACGCGGGTCGTTGAGTTCCGTGTAGGCGTTGCCCAGCTCCATGCGGCAGACGAACGCCTCAAACCGCAGGGCGATTGTCGGATCATCCGGATGCCGCCGCGTCAGCGGGCATATCGCCGCGGGATAGTCGTATACAAACGTGGGCTGCGCCAGATGCTGCTCAACCGTCGCTTCGAAAACGCTGTTGACGAGGACGGCGTGGTCCACGGACGACCCCGGCGGCAGATCCTTCGCGAGCTTCTGGTAAACGCCGAGCGACTTCGCCTTGGCCAGCACCGCAGCCGCGTCGTCGATGGCGACGCCAGCGTGCTCGCGCACCAGGTCGCCATAGCGCCGGCGCGGCCATGGCGGGGTGAAGTCGACCACCTGCCCGGCGTAGACGGCCGCCATCCGGCCGGCCTCGATCAGCTTCACGGCCTCGCGGTACGCACCCGCATGGTGAGTTTCGGCATACGCGTCCGCCTCGGTCGAGCCCTTCTCCGCAGCCAGCCGCGCGATTTCCGCCTCGATCGCCGCCGCCCGCGCAGGCAGCGCCGTTTTCGTCGCAGCCCGCCAGCCGGCGGCGACCATCTGCTCTACGCGCTCCATCATGACGCGATAGTCGGCGTACGCCTCGTACAGCTCAATCATCGAAAACTCGGGATTGTGCCGCGTGCTGATCCCCTCATTGCGAAAGTTCCGGGAGACCTCGAACACGCGCTCCAACCCGCCCACCAGCAGGCGCTTCAGGTAGAGCTCCGGACTGATCCGCAGGAACAGGTTCATGTCCAGGGTTTGGTGGTGGGTGGTGAATGGACGGGCCGCCGCGCCGCCATAGATCGGCTGGAGCACGGGCGTATCGACCTCGAGGTAGTCGAGGTCAAGCAGGCACTGACGCACGGCCTGGATGATCGCGCTGCGTTGCCGGAAGACGTCCTGCACGTCCGGGTTGGCGAAAAGGTCGACGTACCGGCGGCGGTAGCGGAGATCAACGTCGGTCAGCCCGTGCCACTTTTCGGGCGGCGGGCGCAGTGCTTTGCACAGCACCGTCAGGGTCTCCGTCCAGACGGTCAGCTCGCCGGTACGGGTCCGGCCGACAACCCCCTCGACCCCGATGAAATCGCCCTGCTGCAGCTCCTTCAGCACGGGCCAGGCGCTCTCCAGGTCTGCCCGGTTAAGGCCGATCTGGATGGTCCCTGTCCGGTCCCGGATGGTGAGAAAGCCCAGCTTGCCCATGAGGCGGTAGAGCGCGATCCGGCCGGCCACCCGGGCCCGCAGGACTGACTTCTCGCCCGGGGGGATCGAGGCTGCGTCGGCCTCCGCGCGAACTTCGGCTGCGGAGCGGACGCCTTCGTATCGCCCGCCGTAGGGGTCAACGCCGAGCGCCGCGAGGGCATCGCGGCGCTTCTCGCGATCGTGTATTTGCGGGTCCGCTTCCGTCATGGCGGCGGGCAGGGTACATCGGGCGCACCATCAAGGCAATTGCCCGGCGGGCTCCACGATTCCACCGCGAGATCGGCCGGTACGGCCCCCGAGGCTGCATCGCGCGGTAAGATGGGACCATGCGGCCCGACGCTTCGGAATCCTGGACACGCCAGGTCACACGACGGGGCATCCGCCTCGCCGTCGCGGGGATGGTTGTGAACATCCTTTTCGCCGTGGCGAAGCTGACCGCGGGTGTCGTCGGACACTCGTACGCCCTCGTGGCGGACGCCGTCGAGTCGTTCGCGGACGTCTTCGGGTCGATTGTGGTCTGGGGCGGGCTGCACATCGCGGCCAAGCCGGCCGACCACGAGCACCCCTACGGCCACGGCAAGGCGGAGCCGCTCGCCGGGCTGTTCGTGGCCATCCTGATTCTCGCGGCCGGAGCCGGGGTGGCGTTCCAGGCCGTACGGGAGTTGCTCACGCCCCACCATGCTCCGGCTCCGTTTACGCTCGGCGTGCTGATCGCGGTGGTGGTCGCCAAGGAGACGCTGCACCGGATCCTGAAACGCGCCGGTGGTGAGATGGGCAGTTCCGCCGTGCTCGCCGACTCGTGGCACCACCGCAGTGATGCGATCACCTCCGCCGCCGCTGCCGTGGGAATCGCCGTGGCCGTGTGGGGCGGCCCGGACTACGCGGCCGCCGACGACTGGGCTGCGCTGTTCGCCTCGGGCGTCATCATCCTGAGTGGGCTCCGGCTGGCGCGAACCCCTCTGAGCGAACTCATGGACGAGCAGCCCACCGACCTGATTCGGCGCGTCCGCGAAACCGCCGCCGAAGTGCCGGGGGTGGCGGACGTCGAGAAAGTCTTCGCGCGCAAGAGCGGCCTGGCATACTGGGTCGATATGCATCTGGAGGTGGATCCGGAGATGAGCGTCCGCGAGGCGCACGCCATTGCCCACGAGGTCAAGGACGCCGTCCGGGAGCGGGTCCCGCAGGTGGCGGATGTGCTCATTCACGTCGAGCCGCTGGGCGAACCCGCGCCTGCGCGGCCGCGGCCCGCCGACCAGGGACCGCCCGGACCATAGGCCGGCCCCGAGTCGGCTGCGGCTATTCCCTGCCCGGCTGGCGTGCGGCTAGAATCGCCGCCGTACAGGCCGGAAGAGACACGGATGACGACGCCGATCGAAGCCAAAGAACTCGACCCGACGCGCCGCAGCAAGCGTCGGACGTTTGGACAATTGTTCCGCCGCCGGATTTCGGCCGGGATCATTCTGATCATCCCGATCTGGATCACGGTCGCGCTGACGACGTTCATTTTCCGCCTGATGCGCGACGCGTCACTGTGGGCGGTCGAGGCGGCCCTGGCGGGCCCGGTGGGCAAGCCGTTCCTGGACCGGCTGGGCATCGACATCGTTCAGCTTCGCGAGGGGGGCTACTCGGTCCTCCCGCCGGTGCTGCAGTGGGGCGTGGGTATTCTCGCCTGCCTGGTCAGCGTCCTGCTGCTCTACTTCCTCGGGATGATCACGTCGCACATCCTCGGGCGCCGGCTGATCGGCGCGGCCGAGACCGTGGTGGACCGCCTGCCGATCGTGAAGACGATCTACCGCGCGTGCAAGCAGGTGCTTGAGGCGTTCGCGGGCGACAGCAAGGGCGAATACCAGCGTGTGGGCCTCATCCCCTTTCCCAGCGAACAGACCCGCTCACTGGGATTCATCACGAAGATCATGCGCGACCGCGCCACCAACGAGGAGTTCTGCGCATGCTTCATCGCGACGACGCCAAACCCAACGAGCGGGTTTGTCTTCGTCTGTCCGCGGCGCACCGTCATTGAACTCGATCTCAGCGTGGAAGAGGCGATCCGGATGATCATGTCGGGCGGCGTGCTGCTGCCGGACGTGATGCGGGCGACGAAGGACCCCGTCACCGTGGTTCGCCCGGCCGCCGCGCCTGCACCGGCCCAGGCGTGAGCGCCAGTCAGGCGCGCTGCCATCTGCGACTCACTTCACCAGCGCGGCTTCGAGCCAGTTGAACCGATCCTGCATATCGCCGTTGGCGCCGTAGTCCACCACCAACTCGATCCTTCGAACGCCGGTCAGGTTGAGGCGGATCGTCTCGGCGGCGGAGCCGGCGCGTACGCCGCGCCGCTCGAAAAGCGTCTGCCCGTCCGCCCGGATGCTGACGTCGACATCGGCAAGCGGGCCACTGTCGTCGTCGATGCCGAAGCCCGTCACCAACTCGCGATAGGCGCCGGCCAGCTCGTAGGTCAGCCGCGAACGGCTGTGGACGCCGATGCCGTGCTCGAAGCGGCGGCCACCCACCACGAGCGGCCCGCCGAGGACGTTGCGATCCCGCGCCCAGCCGAAGTCAACACCCAGCATGGGCGTGTGTTCAAACGTGGCGGGCTCCATCGTCGATAGCCACTCCCAGCGGCCGCCGGCGACATCGATGGCGGCGATGCGCTCGACCGGGAACGTCGCCGCGGGGCCGGCAGCGAGTTTCACGACGGCGGCACTTCCCTTGATCTCCAGATCCACGACGGTGAGGCGTGCGCCGCCGCGCAGGTGGAGAACGGCGTGCTGCGACTCGATCCGCGGGCGCGGCACGGTTGACAGCCGCGCGGCCACCAGCAGTGATGCCGCGATACGCTGCTCGCTGCCGGCGGTCTCCATCAGGATGCTGTCCGCGGAGATGGAGTTGACAAACCCGCTCATCACGTCGCCGTTGGTGAGCAGCAATCGGTCCTCGCTCAGCCCCTCCGCCTCGCGCAGGGCGCGAGCGGCGGCGCGCTGCTCGTCGCGCTGCCCGTTGTGCGTCTGCAGCCCCGCGACGGATTCGAGCGGGAACTCCACGCTGCCGATGTCCGGAGCCTCGAAGCGGACGACCTCGCCCGTGCCGCCGCGCGCGAGCGCGCCATACAGCCGGTCGCCGCCGACCAGCGCGAGTTCGACGTCATACACGCCGGCGGGCTCGGTGGCCGTGGGCGACGCCAGCCGGATCTGAACCAGTTCGTCGGTGGCGAGCGTCTTCTCGCCGGACTCGCCCCGGACCACCACGCCCTGCGTCAGGGAAAGCGCCAGCAACCGGCCGCGCAGCACGTCGCCGCGGACGGTCAGCACTGACACCTCGGGCTCACCCGCGGCGCGCAGCGGCGCAGAGGCAGACGCGCCCAGAGCCAAGGCGAGGCAGATCGCCTTGGTACGTCGGGCGACGTTCAGGGCTCGCCGGGATGATTCGGGTCGATACCGCACGGCCATCACTTCTGAAAGATCGGCAGGAGCCGGTTGGGCATTTGGAGAATGATCAGGGCCATCGAGGTCCCGTATTCATTGCCCGCCTGTCCCCGCCAGAAGCCCTCCGAGGCCTGCCGCTCGAGGAGTTCATCCCGCACGGCGGGGAACCACTCCCGCCAGAACTCGTCGCCGGCCAGGAACATCGCCTGGGCGGCGTAGTAGTGCCCATAGAAATAGTGCCCCACCGTCTGGTCCTTGGGCGGGGTAAAGCGCTGGAGATATTCGAGGCCGCGCTCGATCTCCTCCCCGGTGTAGATTCCTGCGTATTGCAGCGCCGCCACCCCCGCCGCGGAGCGGGCGAAAGCCGAACCGCCGGACCCAAGCATGTAGCGGAAGCCGCCATCGAGATTCTGGCTCTTCTTGACGTATTCGGTCGCGCGATCGATCGTCGACTTCGGCACGTAAATGCCGGCGTTGCGCGCCGCCCGCAGCGCCATGACCTGACAGATGGTCACGGAGATGTCCGCGTCGTTGCGGACGGGCTGGTAGCGCCACCCGCCTTCGTCGTTCTGCGTGGACACGATCAGGCGGATCGCCTTGCGCAGCGACTCGCGCAGCTCCGGGCTCGGCGACATGCCGTACACTTCCGCGATGAAGAGTGTGGCGAAGCCGTGATCGTACATCGGGCCGTGCGAAGACTCGGCGGCGTACAGGCCGCTTTCCGACCCGTGGAACAGGATGAACTCAATGCACTTCTGCACCTGGGCGCCGTAGCGGCCGCGGCCGGGCGTGCTGCCCTCGGAGAGAAAAGCCATGCCGGCAAGGCCGGTCAGGCCCACGTGCGGGCCGTAGTGCGAGAGGTCGCCGTAGGATCCGTCTTCCGCCTGTTCGGCGGCGAGCCACTGAAGGCCCCGCTCGATCGCCTCGCGCTGGCGCTGGGTGAACTCGGCCTCCAGCGGAGCCGCCGTGCGATGCGGACCCGCATCCGAAGGAGGCGCCGCATCCTGGACGAGCATCGCCCGCGCCGTGGGCGACGCGGTCGCGAGGCACAGGAGAAGCGCGGCGGAAGAGCCGATTCGCGCGCGGATCGGCGAGGATAGGCCGCGATTGTGGCGACGGACGATCACGGTTTGTCCTCCTCCGTGCCCTGGAGCATGCGAAAGTACCTCTCGATCATCTGTCGATATCGTTCAAGCGACGCCTCGTTCTTGCCCTGGATCACCTCGTCGCGGTCGCGCAGCGGCAGCAGTCCCCACGAGCGGCGGGCATCACGAAGCTCACCACCAGGCAGGCGGGTCTCCTCCGCTTCACCCTTGTCGAGCGCCTCGGTCGATTGCGGATCGGCCTGCGTCTGGGCGGCGTCGCGCTGCGATTTCTCCGGCTGGCTGCGCGAAGGATCCTGCTGCTTGCGCTTGTCCTGCTGCTTCTCGCGCGGCTGCATTTTCTTCTTGCGAAGCTGCGAAGCGGCTTCCTTGATCGCCTCATCGAGCTTCTCAATCGCCTGCTGCTGCAGCGCCTGTGTCTCGTCGCCGGCGTCGAAGCGAACGTCCAGGCGCCGGGAGCTCTCGCCCATGAGGCGCATGATCTGCTCCATGATATCTTCGTCAGACTCCGCCACGGCTTTGCGGACCAGCTTGCGCCCGAGGTCGGAGGCCTCAGGCTGGGGCTCCGCGGGCGGCGCGGGCTCCTGCGCAGTGGCCGCCCCCCCACAGAAGACCATAGCCACGATCCAGCAGATGCTCAGCCGGCCGCCGAGGGGTCGGGCAGGCGACGCGGAAAAAGCTCGTCGGCCAGTCTGCTGCGTCGATTGCGCTGTCATGGCGGCCTTCCTTTCCGGCGAATTCGTCAACGCGGTTCCCATTGCTACGGGGCGGCCTTTCTGGCCTGTTCCGTCACGAGTTCCGCCAGCCGTCGCACCTCGGCCTGGTCCTCGCCAAGGATGCTCAGTTCGCGGAGCTGCGCCTCGGTCGCCGCGGAGGGATCCACTGCGCCGCCCAGCGCCGCCGTCCGCTCGTAGATGTCTGTCTGCATGGCCTTGAGCACGAGCAATTCGGCGATGGTCGGGATCGGCTTGCCCTGGGGCTGATCGCCGCCGGCGCCCGATCCGCCGCCGCCTGATTCGGCCTCAGCGAACGCCTCGTCCAGCGGTGTATCCTCGGTCTCCTTCAGCGCATCGATGAGCCGCTCGATCTCGCGAACCACCCGGCCCGTCGTGATCACGAGCTCGTCGTCGATCCGGCGCACATCGAGCGCGTCGCGGGCGGCGAGCATCCAGCCCGACACGCGCTTCAGCGCCCAATCATAGACCGGCGCCTTTTCAAGTTCCGGCTTCATCGCGTCCACGCGCTCGTGGTTTTCCATCTGGGAGCGTGCCAGGCCCGTCGCTCGCCGGGCCTCGGACCGCGAAACGGACCCCCGGGCCGCGACGTCGGCCTTGAGCGTCTCCAGTTCGGCGTTGATCTCCTGCTGGGCCTCAAGCACGACGGTCAGCTCATCACGGATTTCGTTCAGGGTGCGCCGGAGGATCTCCTCCTCGGTCGACTGCTCCAATTGCTCGAGTTCCGCCAGTGCGTCGCGGAGCAGCCCGAGCGCCTCATCCTGCGAGCCCGTGGCGAGTTGGGCCTGGCGCTCAAGGAGCGATGATTCCGCCGCCGCCATCGGGTCGGCCGCCTGGCGGACCGCGCGGGCGGCATTCGCGGCGTTGTCCATCTCGGCGAGCCCGTGACCGATATCGCGCGCATTCCGCTGCAGACGCCGCTGGTCCTGCTGCAGCTCGTCAAAGGCGGCTTGTTCGGCGGAGAGTCGTCCCGCCTCGTCCGTGGCCGCGCGCAGATCTTCCTGTTCAGCGATCAGCCGGGCCACCTGTGCCCGGGCCTCTTCAACCTTCTTCTTCAGAATGGCCAGTTCGCGGCGGTCACGCTCATTCAGCGCGTCGATCATGTCGCGGATCGCCTGCTCCGCAGCCTTCTGCGAGGCCGTAGCGGCGGCGGTGCGGTTCTGGCCCATGGATTCAGCCGCTGACCGCTGCTTCTTGGCGACGTCACCGGCGGTGGCGCTGCGCACGGCCGCCTCAACGGAGGCGGCTCCGGCCGGGTCCTTCTCCGCCAGGCGCGTGGCGAGTTGCTTCATCCGGGTCAGCAACTGTTCCACTTCCTCGGCCAGCTGTTCCTGCTGTCGGCCCACGCGCGTGAGTTCGGCCGCTTCCTGGGGAGTGAGCTCTTCCACTGTCTTGCCGACCGCCGTGCGGCCGATCTCGGCGGTCTTGGTGCGCACCGCACGCTGACGGTCGAGAATGTCGCGCGTCCGCGTGACGACACCCTGGTAGTCGCCCCACTGCGTCATAGCGCGGACGAGTTGCTGCAGGGCGTCGATCGCCTGCTCCTGGGCAGCGGCGCCTTCCTTCAGCTTCTCCTGCTGCACGTCGGCCACCAGTTGATCCACGGCGTCGTCAAGCTGTAGGCCGGCAGTCGCCATCGCGCCGGCGGAGAGGTTTCGAAGCGCCTCGGCGGCCGCGGCCGTCTGGCGGCGCGTGTCGTCATTGCCGGCATGATTGTCAGCCATCCGCTGGGTCAGCGCTTCGAAGCGCTCGGCCAGTTCGGCTACCCGGCGCGCCAGGCGTACCTGCTGAGCCGCCGCGAGCGCGGCCTTCTCCCGCTGGGGACCGGAGAGCGGCTCGGGGGGAATCTCGTCACTCACGAGGCTGACAACCTGGTCGAGCAGGTCGCGCTGATCGAGCGAAGCCTGACGCAAGCGGCCTTCCAGAAGAGACAGGTCGTCGCGAATGCGAATGTCGAACTCCACTTCGCTGATGATCTTGATGCGCATCGCCGCAGAGAGCCCCAGCTGGCCGCCAGCGCCATCCAGCGTGAAGTTGTCCCGAGCGACCAGGTGGTACTGCAGCGTGTCGCCAGGTGTCAGCGACAACGGGGCCAACGGCCATTGGTACTCGGCCGAGGCCGAGACCGGCTGACCCGCAACCGCCTCGGTCTCGATGAGGTTGTCGGTGAGCATCGCCGAGCGCGACTCGGGGTCATCCCCGCGGCGGCTCATCAGGTCGAGAGCCGTGACGCCGTAGTCGTCCTCGACCCGGACGGCGAGGCGCAACACGCCCTGCGGAGTGAGTTCGACCAGCGATCGGGGCTCGAGCATGGTCACGACGGGCGAGGTATCGGGCTGAAGTTGAACGAGGTACGACTCCCCGATCCGGCTCTGCATGCCGTGCTCGTCGAACGCGACGATCCCGAACCGGACGTCGCCATCGACGATCAGCTCGCCGCGGAGGCGTCGCCGGTCGGGATCGACGACCTCGCCGGGGATCAGCTCGCCACTCTCCAGCCGCAGCCCCGCGGGGCGGTCGGTGGCGAGCGGCTTGCTGAAGTGGATGTCCACGACGACGCGGGCGGCGAGCGGCGCCCCGATGGGGCCGTCGCGAAGGTCCTGCTGACGGGGCGGCCGGTGCGAGGCATAGGACGGCGGATGGACCGAGACCACCGCCTCGAGCACTTCCGGCCGTCGCACCGCGCGCAGCACGAAGGGTGCCCGGGCGGTCGAGTCGTCGCCCGCTTCAAACCAGTACCTGAGCTCGCCGGTCACGGCGTCGAGCGTCGACTCGAACACACCGTCCGCGCTGCGCCGCATCGCCAGCGCGCTGCGCTGCCCATCCGGCTCCTGCACACGGACGAGCCCGCGGAGCTCGTCGGTCAGGCCGCGCACGATGCGCATGCGCACGGTGAACGACTCGCCGAAGGGCACGATGTCATCGCCCGTGAGGGGCTTGATCTCCACGTCGCGTGGCCACTCGGCCGAGCCGAAGGGAAAGAGGTAGCGAACCGCGCCGGTGCGCGGCCAGTCCGGGGCGCCCCAGGTGATGGCGGAGAGCACCGCGAACGCGGCGACGCAACAGAGGGTGCTGTGCAACAGCGGCCGGGTGGTGAGCGTCGACTCAAACGGCACCGACGCCAGCGACCGGCTCGTGTCGTCGATCACGTGCTGCATCATCGCGGGGGAGCCGGCGTCGAAGTGCTGCAGGAAGTCTACCGTGCTGGTGAGGCGATCCTGGAGTTGATCAAAATGCTGTTCGAGCTTGCCGGCGATCTCGTCCACGCCCAGCCTGGCTCGCAGCGGGCGGATGATCCAATGCAGGCTGGCCATCACGAAACCCGCCAGGAAGAACAGCGCGATCACGATCCGCAGCGCCGCCGGCAGCCAGAGCAGCCAGTCGATCGCGACGATGGTCAGGAAGGCGACAACCCCACCCGCGCTGACCGCACTGAGCCCGTAGAAAACGAGCCGACGGCGCACGGTCTGCCTGAACGATGCCAGTCGGTTGAGCAGCTCGGCCTGCACGACCCCGTCCTTCCCGCCGCGCGGGGCCGGTCGACCCGGCCACGCGGCCCCCGCACCTATTCTATAATCCTATAACATGCCGGACGCCTTCCGGATGAGCCATTCCGTCGAAATCAGCAGCATGAACAGGATCAGGACCAGCCTGGAGTCCCATAACGGCTCTGTCACATCGTCGGGAATCTGGACGCTGCGATCGGGGATGGCGGCCAGAACTTCCTGAAGCTCATCCGGCTCGATGAATCGGCCACCGGTCGCTTCAGCCAGGCGCTGCAGCGCGGGATGGTTCGCCTCGGGCCGGCGGGCCTCCAGGTCGGGCTTCTCGACGCGGATCGCCGCGGAGGCCTCGCGCTCGCCGGGCCGCGGCGCCAGGTCTGCCGCGCGGACGCTGAACCGGCCGACCCGCGGCGGCACGAACGACGCCTCGAAGAGGCTTGAATCCGGGGCGAGGCGCCGCGCCTCAAGCCGGGCGAGGATCAGGCCGTCCGCGTCGCTGACCACCAGCGGAATACTGTCGCCCTGATCGGCGAGAAGGTCCGAATCGAAGAACTCGATCTGCGCCTGGACGGCCGCCGCGTAGGGATAGCTGCGCCGGTCAGTACGCACGACGAAGCGCCGCTCCCTCGAGGCGCGGTCGCTGCGGAGCAGCTCGCGCGCGACCTGGATCCAATACGTATCCACGAGAAGTTCGCCGGTGTGTCGCCGCCAGCGCCAGATGTCGTCCGTCGCCTGGAAGAACAGCTGCCCCGAGCCGTAGCGGCCTGTCACCACGACGGGCATGGGGCCGGCCGGGGTCTGCAGCGACGGATGGACCGCAAGGACCGACGCCCCGGGCCTGGGGCCGAGTGTTCGCGCTACCCAGAAAAGCGCGGGCAACCGCTCGAACAGTTCCGCGCTGTCCGCCGGATCACGGGCGAAGCGGAAGATGCGGCTGGCGGCGCCTTCCGGCGTCATCTCCAGGTGAAAGCCGTCGACCAGGGCGCCGTCGTAGCGGCCGGAGGAGCCGGGATCGATGCGCACCGGCACGAGCCGCTCCAGTGGGGTACCCGCCATCCGCTGCGGGGCGGCGCGCTCCCCGGCGATCAACCCGAATCCGCCGCCGCGGGAGCCCACGTAATCGACGAGCATCTCCATCTGGGCGGTGGATAGCCAACCGGCGCGGGGGTCGACATCGCCAAAGAGCACGACGTCGTAGTCGGCCAGTTCCTCAGGCGTCTCAGGGAAGCGCCGTATCGGGTCGGTGCCTTCCTGCACGAACTGCTCATCGGCCTCCAGCAGCAGCACACTCAGCCGGACGGTCTGTTCGCGGAGAAGCGCATTCTTGAGGTAGCGATACTCGAAGCGCGGGTAGCCCTCGACGTAGAGCAGGCGGAGCTTCTCGTCAATCACGCTGACGTCCGCATGGTCGGCGTTATTGTCGATCGTGATTTCCCGCGGGAGCGGCTCGGCCTCGACACGGAAGCGCGTTGAGCCGACCTGCTCCACCTTGGTCCGCAGTTCCACCGTGACCCGCGGGGACGCCGGGTCCAGCACGACCGTTTGAGCCGCCACGATTCGGTGGGAACGCTCATCGACCAGACTGAGTTCGATCGCCGTCGGCTCGGTCAGTCCCGTCGCCTGCACGTCCGCTTCCACCGCGATGAGGTCATTGGCGAAGACGTTTTCCATCGCGCGGACCGGGCCGACTTCGATGTCACGCGGCGGCACCGGCGATCCGATCCGCACTGGGAAGACAGGAACTTGTCTTCCCGCCGCCAGGTCGGCAGCGTCGGCGAGGCCGGCGGCCTCTGTGCTCTGCCCGTCGCTCAGCAGGACGACTGCGGCGAGGCGGCGGCCCTGGGCCCGGCCGATGACATGGGTGATCGTCTCGGAGAGCGCCGATGCGGCGCCGATCGGCTCGATCGCCCGAACCGCATCCATGAAGGGCGCGAGGTCGGCGTCTGCGCCAGGGCCGGGAACAAACGCTCCGCTTCGCACGGTGTCGGAGAACGCGTAGAGCTGCACGCCGTTGTGACTCAGCAGCGCGCGGATGGCGGCGCCTTCGCCCGCAAGCAGCGTACGCCGCGCCAATTCGAGGCGTGATAGCGCGCTCACCTCGGCTGGATCGGACAGTCCAGCCCCCCGCGCAGTCGCTGCGGCGAGCGCTTCGTCCGCGAACACGTCACGCGAGGCCATGGACAGCGACTCGTCCACAATGACCGCCACGTGGGCCGGCTCGACGCGATTACGCTGCAGCACGAGCGTGGGCTCGCAGAGCACGGCCACAACGAGCGCGATCAGCAAGAACCGCACGACGCCAAGGACGACGCGCCGCGCGAGGGAAGCCTGTTCACGCCGATAGATCAGCAGCAGCACGACCACCGCGGCCAGGGCGCAGCACGCGAGCTGCCACGCAGGAAGCGCGCTCTGCCACTTAAGGCTCAGCGGCGCATCGCGACCGATGCGGATGCCGTCCAGATCAAAGAGCCATTGGAAAAGGGATGCCATCCGCTCGATCTACCACCCTGACCCCGCTCGCCGACTGACCACAGCGATGCCCTCCTACCCGCCGCGCTGATGCGTGGAGAAGCGCATGGCAGCGAACGCCTCGACCACGAGCAGCCCCAGTACTGCCGCCAGAATGGTGGACGCGATCTCACTCGATCTCCCACCCGCCGACGCCGCCGCGCCGCCTCCAGACGACGTAATGAACACCACACGCCTGCCCAGGGCACGCTCGACCGCTTCGCGGTCGGCCGTACGGATGTCGCTGTCGCCGGGGTCGATGTTCAAGGCGAAGTGCCTGACCTCCAGCCCGAGGCCCAGCCGCGCGACGCCGGCCAACTCAACCGGTTCGGTCTGAAACTGGAGCCCGCGGGGACCCGGCAAGACCTGGCCCGGCAGCGGCGCGCCGCCGGGAGCTGTCGCCTGCACGGGCAAACCGCTTTCCGAGGCGGAAAGCGGCTCAACCAACGGGTCACCGACCCGCAGGTTCCGCCGGTCGCCGCGTCGCGGGACCAGATGCGCGACGAGGTTACCCATCAGCGACACGTAGTCGCCTTTGGCCGGGAGATTGGTCCATTCCATGTTGGCCGTGGTCGTCACCACCGCCGTCCGCCCCAGACCGCGCCGGGCGAGGAGGATTGCTGCCGCCCCATCGGCATACCGAAGCACCACCTCGGCGCGGTCCTCCCCGACCCGCACGGGCAGGTACTCGCCGACGCGGGCAAGGAACAGCCCGCTGGCGGCGTGGCCGGCGAAGTCCGCAACGATCGGATGCGAGGTGGCGTCCGCACTGAGCGTGGTCTCGGGTTCGGGACGCACGGAAGCGGCGGCGAACTCGCCGGGCAGCACGCCTTCACCTCCGGCGTAGCCGAAACGGTTATAGTTGTCCGAACCGACCTGGTCGCCCGCGAAGACCAGCAGCCCCCCTCCGTCGGATACGAAGCTGTCCAGCGCCCGCCACTGCTCAGCCGAAAGCCGCTGGACGTTGCACAGCGCTATCACGTCATAGTCGAGCAGGGTCTCGGTCGCGAGCTCGATCTCGCTGATGATGCGCGGCGCCACGAGCGTCACGTCGGTGGCACTGACGCGTGGAGCGAGAGCCGCCGCCAGGTATCCCGCCTGGCCCTCGAACGGCGTACGGCCGGGACGGCCGTCAACAATAAGCACACCGACGGATCGTTTGGCCTCGACCGACAGGAATCGCGCATCATCCTCGGCCAGCGCGTCCACGGCGCCGCCAGTGAGCCGGGCCTCAAGCACGTGCGTACCGGCGGTCGGGAGGATGACGGTCATGGCCGCCGGTGCCGAACCGCCCGGCGAGACGATCGGCAGGTCGATACGGCCGACGATCTGACCGTCGCGCAGCAGTTGAAGCGACCGGCCGCGGACAGGCTCAGGGCCGAAGTTCGCGACCTCCGCCCGCACGCGGAACGGGATGTTGACACCGATGAGGGTCGATTCGGGCTCGAACCGCGTGATCGCGAGGTTGGCCGACGGCGTGTCCTCAACGATGGACAACACCTGAAGGCTCAGATCGGCCGACTCGGTCAGGCGCCGGGCGGCGGCCACCGCCGGCGAGGCGGGCGCATCGCCCTCCAGGTGCCAGTCGGCGCGGGGCATGTCGCTGATGAGGTAGACCAGGCGATTGCCTGCCCGCAGTTCCGAGGCATCTAGGATCTCGCCCGCACGCGCAAGCGCCCCCGCCGTGTCCGTCGGCCGCTGTGTCACCTGCGTGTCTGCCAGCTTTTTGCGCACGAACCGGCGGTCGTACGCCGCATGACTGATGACCGCCTCAGCAGGGTCCGCCAGCGTGACCAGACTCACCGCGTCGGTCTCCGGCAGCGAGGCCAGCAACTCGGCGGCCGCATCGGCTGCGCGGGCGTATCGCGGCCGCCCGTCGGAGCCGACCGCATGCATCGAAAGCGAGTTGTCGAGCAGGATCACATGATGAACACGACTGGTCCCCAGCCCCAGCAGGGCCGACGCGGACGTATAGGGCCGCGCGACCGCCAGGCCCAGCAATACCACGACCGCCACGCGCATCAGCATGAGCAACAGCTGTTCGAGCCGCATGCGGCGGACGCTCTGCCGGTTGGCCGACAGCAGAAAGCTCATCGCGGCCCAGGGGACACGTCGGTACCGACGACGATTGATGAGGTGGATGATGATCGGGACCGCACCCAAGGCCAGCGCAGCGCCGACGAAGTGCGGATGTACGAACGGCAGGGCTTGTGCCAGCGTGACCGCCATCGGCGGGGATGGTACCCGCGGCCCCACGTCACGGCGAGCGCACACTCAGACCGAAGGACGCCGGATCGCGCAAGCCATGCCATGCAGATCAAAGCTCGGCGGGGTTGCTTGCCCCGTTCACGCGCTCGCGGCCCGCAGCCTCGCTCGCTAGCCTCGCGGGGTGGCGCCGCCAAACCGGCGGCGCGCAGGCAGGCCGGTCGCACGACGCGGCCCCGGAACCTGCCTGAACATCTCCACCCGAAGGGCAGGACCCGCCGGAGCCAGCGGCCAGCCGCCCGCCCGCGGTCCCGCCCGCAGGCCATGAGCCTGAAGGAGGCATACGATGTGCAGCATCAACCGCCCCGCGACGTGGTTTGGGGTGACCCTCGCCCTGCTGATCGCGGGACCCATGCGGGCCACCGCCGAGTGTCCAGCGATCGACTTCGAGAACCTCTCGGCGGGAACGGCCATCACGACCCAGTACGCGGGCGTCACCTTCTCCGTGCAGGAAATGCCCGTCAGCTGCGGGGCGTCCTATGGCCGGATCGAGGCGGCCACCAGCGGGACCTCCTCCCCGTCGCGAGCCGTCTGCGTTGACGGTGGATCGACCCCCTCCGCCGCCTGTGAGTTTCATCCGCAATGGTTGCGCCTGGTGTTTGACGACATCGTGCACGACGTTCGATTCAGCGTCGGGCCCGGCAACGCGGAGGACTTCCAGGACTACACGATCAGGGCTTACAGCACGACCAGCGGAACCACTGGGCTGATCCTTACGCGGACGGTCACGGACGCTGGGGATGGTGTGTTCCACGCCGTGAGCATCAGTTCGACCCAGAACATCCGCCGAATCGAGATCGAGGGGCGGAATGGGGCAAACGCGGCAGGGATCGAGTGCATCGACGACCTGCAGTTCGCGGTCGATTCCACGCCCCCGACTGCCGAAATCGACCTGCCGGCCTACGAGGCCTGCACATGCACGAGCGTGCAGGTGCGGGGTATCGCCTGCGATGAGGATGGTGAATACGCCTCGGACCGTCTCGAGTACCGCGCTGCGGATGCCGGCCCCGATGATCCGTGGATCCTGGCCGGCGAGGCGTCAGTGCCCGTTTGCACGAGCGGCACCCTGTATAACTGGAACGCGAGCGCCCTGCCCGCCGGTCGGTACTACCTCAAGCTGACCGTCGTGAACGAGTGCGGCATGGAGTCTTCGGACGTAACCGTGGCCTACGTGGACCGCACGCTGGACACCCTCGAGATGCGGAGCCCGGAAGAGGGCAGGATCGTCGGTGGAAAAGTGTGCATCGACGGAACCGCTTGGGACTTCCGCTGCTTTGACAGCTACAGCGTCCTGTACCGACCGGCCGTAGGCGGCGCCTGGCAATCCGCCGGGGCGGTCGATGTCCCGTCGACCGTCATCAATGACCCACTCGCGACGTGGAACACGTCTCCAACGACCGTCCCGGACGGTGGCTACCTGCTTGCCGCGTCGGCGGCGGACGACTGCGGAAACACCGCGGTCGTATCGCACGCCATCACGGTGGACAACACGCTGCCAACCGCCGCGATTACCAGCCTCGGCGACTGCCCCGCCGTCGAGGGGCTCGTGTCGATCGAGGGAACGGCTCACGACGCGAACCTCGCTTCCTGGACTTTGCACTACACGAGTCACGGATCGCAGTCGTGGACGCTGATCGCGGGCGGCCAGTCGAGCGTTCTGGGGGCGCAACTTGGTCAGTGGGACACGACCCAATTGGAGCCCTGCACCTACATCCTGAGGCTGCGCGTAACGGATCGGGCACTCGTCAACTGCGATGACCCGCATGTGGTCGACTACTACGCCGCGGTGAACGTGGGGCTGTGCGGCGATTTCGACGTGGACAACGACGGGGACGTGGACCTTGTGGACTACTCCGGCTTCCTCGGTGAGTTCACCGGACCGCTGCCGTAGTCGATGAGCAGGAAGCGGAGGGGTTGAAGGCTGGAGGGGAAGCCGGTGTGCCCGGGCCCGTTATCACGACGGGCCCGCGGCCCATCGATCGTGGACTCAGACCATGCCGGCGAGGATCTGATCCGCAATGCGGCGCGTCGGCGGGAGGGGGCGCTCCAGGAGCCAGCCCGGCTCCATCCGCAACCCGGGGAGCACGCGGCCGGCGAACGCCGCGCCTCCGAGCTGCGCCTCGACCAGTCGATCCCCTTCGCGGATCAGGAATGCCACCGCCTGCTCGGCGGGGTCGATGATCCAGTATTCGCTCACGCCGCACCGGTCATAGAGGCCGCGCTTGTGCTCGTAGTCGCGTTCGGCGCTCTCAGGAGAGACGACTTCGATGGCCAGATCGGGCGGACCGTCGACGTAATCGGAGCGGAGTTGGGCGAGGCGCGACGTCAGCACGACGGCCACGTCCGGCTCCGGGGCGGTGTCTTTGGCCAGCCGAAACGCCACGCGGTTGACGAAGACTCGACCCAGCCGGCGTTCCTCGATCACAGGCCGGAGCACATTGTCCAGTCAGGCCACCAAATCGTTGTGCTCAAGGCTCTCCGGCGACGCCATGTAGATCCCTCCGTCGAGAAGATCCGCCTTCTGATCCCCCCGGATCAGCTCAAGAAACTTCGCGAAGGAGTGTGAACCACTGCGACGTCGGACGACCATGGCGATCGTGCCTCCGGGTGGAAGTCTCGGGGCGCCCCTTGGGAGCGCGAACTGCCCTGCGTAGGGTGTACCACCTCGACCGGACACCCCCCAAGCCCCGGCGGATCGGGGGACCGGGCCGCGCGGCTGTGCCGGCTGCTCAGCTCCGCCCCATGACGCGGCTGGAACGCTGGCGGATCCGGGCGGCGCGAGTGGCGAGGTAGCCGGAGAGGGCTACGTCCAGGGGCGAGGCGGTGGAGAAGACGGTGTAGTCGATATTCATCTGCGCGCAGCCGGCCCGCAAGCGGGATTGGAAGTCGCGCACGGCCTCCAGGTAGCGCGCCCGCAGCGAACCCGGCTCGGTGAGCAGAGTCCCCGTTGCCTCCATTCCCTCGAACAGCGTCGGCCCGGAGAAGGGGAAGCTGAGCTCGGCCCTGTCCCACACGTTCCAGACGACGACCTCATGCTGGCGGTAGCGGAGCTGCTTGAGCCCCTTGAGCACTGCGTCGGGGTCATCAAAAAGGTCGCTGAGCAGGATGATGAGCGTCCGGTGACGGAGCCGTTCGACGAGTTCGGCAAACACGCGGGAGAGGGATGTCTTGGCCCTGCCGACCTTGCCTTCGAGCTCGTGGATGAGCGTGCGCCAATGGTGCGGGTTGTTCGAGGGCCGCATGTAGTGGCCGACATGCTCGTCGAACAGCGCAAGCCCGACCGAATCGTGCTGCTGCAGCGCCAGGTACGCAATACCTGCCGCGCACGACGTGGCGTACTCGTGCTTGCTCAGGGCCGAGTCGGGCGAGCGGTACCCCATCGACTCGCTGCAGTCGACCACCAGCATCAGTTCGAGATTGGTCTCCTGCTCGTATTCCTTGATGTAGTGCTTGTCGGTCTTGGCGAAGACCTTCCAGTCGATGTGCCGGATGTCGTCGCCCTGCGTGTAGACGCGGTGATCCGCGAACTCGACTGAAAGCCCGCGATGCGGGCTGTGGTGCATGCCCGTAAAGAACCCCTCGACGATCAGGCGGGCACGCAGCTCAAGCCCGCCGATTTTGGCCAGGACGGCGGGGTCGAGGTACTTGCGGTAATCGCGGGCGGGCTCGCTCATGGGTCGACTCGATCACTCCGCGGCCCGGGCGTATCAGAGCATATCGCCGGCGTCAGCCGTTGCGGTCGCCCGGAAGTTGTAACCGCGCGATTGCGAGAAGAACGTAACGGGATTCTCATACACCACGCGCCCGATCGCACGCTCCTCGTGCCCGCGGCTTCGCAGCGTGCGGATGAAGTCCGGGACGTTCATCGGATCGCTCACCCCCCAATCACCGGCGCTGTTGGCCATCAGCCGCTCGGTGCCATACCGCTCGACGATGTCCGCGGCGCGGGCGGGGGTGCACTTCGTGGTCGGGTAGAGCGTCATCGCCGCCCAGTGCCCCGCGTCCAGCGCGAGCTTGACGGTGTGCTCCTCCACGTGGTCGATCAGCACGCGCTCCGGCCGGATGCGGGAATCGGCCTTGAGCATGTCGAGGATCATCCGCGTGCCCTTGTACTTGTCCTCCAGGTGCGGAGTATGCACAAGAATCAGCGAATCGGTCCGGGCCGCGAGGTCGACGTGCTCCTGGAACACGGTTGCCTCGTTGCGCGTGTTCTTGTTCAGCCCGATCTCGCCGATGCCCAGCACGCCGGGCCGGCCCAGGAACTCCGGAATCAGCGCAATCACCTCGCGCGAGAGGGCGACGTTTTCCGCCTCCTTGGCGTTGATGCACAGCCATGTCATGTGGTGGATGCCGAACTGCGCAGCTCGCCGCGGCTCAAATTCGGTCAGTTGCCGGAAGTAGTCGTGAAACGCCGCGGCCGAGCCACGGTCGAAGCCGGCCCAGAACGCCGGCTCGGACACGGCTACGCACCCAGCCCGGGCGAGCCGGACATAGTCGTCCGTAGTCCGCGAGACCATGTGAATATGCGGATCGATGTAGTCCATGTGGATGCCGATGCCGCGGCTGAGAAGCGCAACCGCTAGCTCCGCGGCCGCCCCCCCGCTTCGGCCGAGCCCATCCCGCCCCACTGCGCCAGCCAGCCCTCCTCATACGGCTGAGAGAAGATCTGCTGCACCCGCGCCGCCCGGTCCGCCCCGCCGTCGGCGAGGACCGCGAGCGCCCGACCGATCTTCGCCATCCTCGGATCGCCCTGGGCGGCCTGAGGGGCCCCGGCTCGGTCGATTCGGTCGAGCGCAGCCGCCAGGTCCAGCAAGCGGCAGCGGATATCCAGGAAGTCCCGGTTCAGGACATCGGTCGCTTCGGGCTTCGGAGGCATCGGGGAAATCCCTGAGGTCGGAGAGGGAGGTTGCTCCGACAACGAGCCGACGTGTACCATTGCCACCCGGCACCGTCAAGAAACGGTCGACGGTGCGGACGCGGCCGGCTCTGCGGCTGCGAACCAGTCCGGTTTAATGCCGGGGCGGATCGTCGACCGCACCCCTCACTTTGTCCCCCGCCGCCGCCGACCACCGGTGAGCGTGCCGAGCGAGCCGGTGCCACCATGACAAGCCTCTACGACCAGCACCCCCTGGAGCCGAACCCGCGGCCGGGCGTCCAGCCGGCGCTGTGGCTGATTTACCTCTTCGTACAACCTTACCGGTTCTTCGCGAACATGCCGCGACTGGTGACAAGCTACACGCTGGTGTACGCGAGCTACCTTTACGGCGTCGCCTCAGCCATCGATCGGCTTGACCTGGAACTGGCGAGGATGGACATCGGCGGCCGCGCTCGCCCCCTGGCGGAGTTCGTCAGCGGCTCCTGGGGTCGATACTGGGGGGTGGCGCTGGGGACGGGGCTGATCGGCGCGATCATGTACTACGCGGTGGGCGGCTGGTGGTACAAGACGCGGATCAAGTGGTGCGGCGTCGCCGATCCCGACCCGCACGAGGCACGACGGGTCTACGTCTTCGCCTCGCTGGTCTGGGCGCTGCCGGCCGTGCTCCTGGCAGTGACCGATTCGCTTCGGTCGGCGTCGCCAGTGACCAGCGAGGCCGGATGGCTGAGCCTGGGGCTCGGCCTGGCGGCGCTGTTCTGGTCCTACTACGTCAGCTATCGCGGCACGCGCACGGCGTTTGGCACCTCGCGCTGGCTGGCCCGGCTGTGGTTCCTGATCCTGCCGGCCCTCCTGCAAACGGCCGCGCTCGTCGTCATGGTGCTGCTCGTCGTGTTCACCGGGTTGATCAGCGGCACCAGCGAGGTTCACGTTCGAAATCCGGCAACAGTGTCCCGAGCTGGCTTCGAACTGCAGCACCCGGCGAACTGGTGGACCGAATTCGAAATCGACGGCGAAGACAACGTGTTCGAGTTTTCTGTCGACAGCCCGCTCGACGCTGTGGCCAGGATCATCATCGATGACATCCCGGAGGACCCGCAGGAGGCTCTCGCGCGCGAGTTGGAATTCAGCCGGGAGTACTTCCCCGGAACAGAGGGGCAGCCCGTCCTGACCTGGGGCTCGGTGACAGGGGCCGGCTGGGAATACATCGGCACCTACGATGGGACCCGCTATCGTGTGAGGGTCTTCTGCGCCTCAACGGAGAAGCACTCGCTGGTCGTAGCGGAGTACTGCGCCGAGGACGTTTTCGAGTCGGAGCGTCTCGGTTTCGATCTCCTCCGCGATTCCTTCCGCTTCCGATCCGACGCGCCGTGAGGGCTCCGGCCGACCGGGGCAGCGCGTGCGCATGAAAACGGGGGCGGCCGGTTCGGCCCACCCCCGATGAGTGAACGGGAGTCGTCAGAACCCGGCTTCTAGCCGCCCATCAGCCCCGGGTTGTTCGACAGCGCCTTGATCATCGTCAGCGCCGCCGGACCCGCCAGCACGACGAGGATCGCCGGGAAAATGAACAGAATCAGCGGCAGCATCAGCTTGACCGTTGTCTTCTGGGCCCGCTCTTCGGCGTCCTGACGCCGCTTGGTGCGGAGGGCGTCGGACTGGTTGCGCAGGGCCCGGGCGATGCTCGTACCGAATCGCTCCGCCTGGTTGATGATCGCCACGAGCGACTTGGCCTCTTCCAGCCCGGTCCGTGTGACCATGTTGGTCAGTGCTTCGCTGCGTGGGATGCCCATCTGCGATTCGAGGGTGACGATCTGCATCTCCTCGGCGAGAGACGGATGAACGCGCCGCATTTCATCGCCGACGCGCTGCATCGCCGCGTCGAGGCCGAGCCCGGATTCGACGGAGATCACCATCAGGTCGAGCGTGTCGGGCAGCCCTTTGCGGATCTGGTCCTGCCGCTGCTTGACGCCGATGCTCAGCCAGAAGTTCGGCGCAAGGAACCCGAAGCCGGCGAGGCAGAGGATGACGCCGATGGCGCTCGTCAGCGGATAGCCCTTCATGACCGAGTAGACGATGCCCACCAAGGCCAGCCCGATGGCGACAATCGTCTTGCTGGCCAGGAAAAGGGTCGGGGCGTTCTCGGCCCGGATGCCGGCTGCTGCGAGGCGCATGCGGAGCTTGGTCATCTCCTCGGCGCTGCCGAGCATGACCGGCCGGACCGCGAGCGGCGCGACGCTCTTCATCATGCGCCGGGCGACCGACTCCCGCGCCTGCTGCCGGGCGCTGGGGCCGCCCGACTTCACGTTGCGACCGCGCATGCGACGCTTGATCGCCCCGTCCTTCTCGTCATTCTTGGGATACAGCGCGTAGACGATCAGCGCGATGCTCGCGACGATCATCCCGGCCAGAAGATAGATGCTCATCAGCTCACTCCGTCCCGCCGGCAGTCCCGGTCGCCCGACCGCGGGGCCAGCGCCAACCCGATCGGCGTCAGATCACGCGTCACACCTTGATGTTGACGATCCACCGGATCATCGCCAGGCCCATCAACTGCATGCCACCGGCGACCATCAGCATGATCTGGCCGGAGGTTTCCTCGATAAGCTTGTTCGCATAGTCCGGGTTGAGCGTCATGCTGCCCAGGAAGACGACGATGGGCAGCGCAAACAGCACCCAGCCCGAGAGGCGTCCCTCGGCCGTCAGGCCCTGGACCATGCCGTGCAGCTCGATTCGCTGCCGGATGACGCCGCTGATGTTGTCCAGCACTTCAGCAAGGTCGCCGCCCGTCTGGCGCTGAATCGCCACCGCCGTGACGAAGAACCGCACGTCGAGCGAGTCGACGCGGTCGGCCATCGCCTGCAGCGCATCCTCGATCTTGATGCCGAGGTTCTGCTCGTGATAGACCTGCCCGAACTCCATCGCGATCGGCGGCGACATCTGCTCGTGGACGAGCTGGATGGCGCCGGCGAGCGAGTGACCGGCCCGCAGCGCCTGGCTCATCATCTCGAAAACGTCGGGAAGCTGGTTGCTGAGCTTGGCCATGCGCCGCTTGCGCCGGAAGCTCAGGGCCCCGAGCGGCAGGAAGAAGAACGCCGCGCCGCAGCCCAGCGCGATCAGCGGATTGACCTTGATGACCATCAGCAGCACGGTGAGCAGCACCGCCCCGCAGGTCAGGTTGACCAGCGTCTGGGCGGCCGACCAAGGCACGTCGGCCTGGTTGAGCAGCGTCTGCAGCTTTGGCACGGCGCTGAGCTTGCCGACGATGCGATCCGCCAGCGAGGAGCCTCCCTGCATCGCGCCGCGGCGGAGGATCGAGTCCATCGCTTTGTCGCGCTTGACGCGGCCACCGCCACGGAGTCGATCCTGGAGCTTTCGCCGGTCGTTCTTGCGGGTCTCCACCCACACCTGGAAGATGCCGTAGCACAGCAGCATCGACCCGAGCACGGGCAAGCCGTACACCATCAGGTCGGCTGCGCCGGCCGCCAGCACACCCTGGAAGATCATTGCCGTCATATCATCACTCGCATGCAGGCCGCCGGCTGCGGGCAGCGCATCGCGGACGGAACTTCCTGCCTGTTGCATCCGTCCGCAGCGCCGGAACACGCCCCGGCATCAGGCGGCCCTCAGCCGCCTCAGTTCGGATCATCCGTCATCAACACCTTGCGTTCGAAGATCGATGGATCCACATCACAGCCGGACGCCTTGAGCCGGTCCATGAACGACGGACGGATGCCCGTGGCCACGAACCGCCCGTGAGCGCGTCCGCCGGGGGTCACGCCGACCTGCTCGAAGAGGAACAGGTCCTGCATGGTGACGACCTCGCCCTCCATGCCGGTCACCTCGGTGATGCTCATGATCTTTCGCGGGCCGCCCGAGAGCCGCTGCGCGTTGACCAGCAGGTGCACAGCCGAGGCGAACTGCTGGCGAATCGCACGGATCGGCAGCTCGAAGCCGGCCATCATCACCATCGTCTCGACGCGGGTGACCGTGTCGCGCGTGCTGTTGGCGTGCAGCGTCGTCAGTGACCCGTCGTGCCCCGTGTTCATCGCCTGGAGCATGTCCAGCGTCTCGGGCCCGCGGCACTCACCGACGACCAGCCGGTCGGGGCGCATACGCAGCGAGTTGATCAGCAGGTCGCGGATGGCGATCTGCCCCTTGCCCTCGATGTTCGCCGGGCGCGTCTCCAGGCGCACGACGTGGGGCTGGCGGAGGCTGAGCTCGGCGGCGTCCTCGATGGTCACGATGCGGTCGGTGTCGGGGATGAATGACGACAGGTTGTTCAGCAGCGTCGTCTTGCCTGAGCCCGTGCCACCGACCACGATGATATTCACGTGCGCCTGGACACACGCTTCGAGGAAGTCGCGCATCTCGGGCGTCACGGACTTGAAGTTGATGTAATGATCCCAGGTAATGGGATCGCGGCCGAAACGGCGGATCGAAACGCTGGCGCCGTCGATGGCCAGCGGCGGAATCACCGCGTTGACGCGCGAGCCGTCCTTCAGGCGGGCGTCCACCATCGGCGAGATTTCGTCGCACCGCCGGCCGACGCTCGTCACGATCTTGTCGATGACGTGCATCAGGTGGGCGTTGTCGCGGAACTCGACCTCCGTCAGCTCCAGCTTGCCCTTCCGCTCGACGTAAACCTTCTTCGGGCCGTTGACCAGGATATCGCTGATCGATGGATCAGCGAGCAGCACTTCGAGCGGCCCGAGACCGAACGTCTCGTCGAGCACCTCGTTCACGAGGCGCTGCCTCTCGTTGAGATTCAGCAGCGTGTTTTCCTGATCCGCCAGGTGCGAGACGACCTCGCGGACCTGTTCGCGCAGCGTGTCCTCATCGCCGACCATGCGGGCGAGGTCGAGCTTCTCGATGACCTTCCGGTGAAGGCGCATCTTGAGCTGGTTGAACTGCTCGAACTTCTCCTTGCTGACGGCGGACTTGACCTTCGCGGATCCTGCCCCTGCTGGCGAAGCGGGCGCGGCCGGGGGCTTGGCCCCCTGCGGCGCCGGCTGCGGAGCCTTGGCGGGCGCACCGGCCGCCGGAGCCGGCGGCGGCGGCGCGGTCGGCGTGGCTGTCTTACCTGTTGAGCGGCGTCCGAACATGATTCTTCGTATGCCTCCGGTTCCTCACGTACGCGCGATGCGATCCGCCGCGCCGGCGACGCACGGCCGGGCCGTACGCCTGAAGCGCGGTCTCTCGCGCGCCCCTACGACGAGCCCGCGAATATCCGCCCGATCAAACCCTTCTTGTGGGTATCAGCGTCGTCACCCGACGCGCCCGGCTTGTGGAGTTTCGCCGCCAGTTCGGTGATCGCCTGCCGTACCTTGCTCTTGGGGCCGTGTGTCAGCAGCGGTTCGCCGAGGTTGATGGATCCGCTGACAGTCGGCCAGTCATCCGGCAGCGACGCGAACGACGGAATGCCGATCGTCTCGACCGCATCGCTCACCGACAGGTGGACGGACTCAAGCCCGATGCGATTGCATACCAGGCGCCAACGCTCCAGGTTGGCCCCCGCCTCGCGCAGGGCCTCGACCGTGCGCAGCGCACTCCGCACCGACGGCACCAGGAGCTGCACCAGCAGCAGATTGAGGTCTGCGAAGTCGTAAACCGACTGGCCGCGCGGATCGAACCGGCTGGGCCCGTCGCTGACAACGTATTCATTGCACTGCAGCAGGGACGAAAGCACGCCCACGCATGCCGATGCGGTGATTGTGTCGGCCTGCTCGAATGTGGCCGGCCGGCTCAGCACCTGCACGCCGGAGGAGTGCTTCACGAGCGTACGCTCGATCATCTGCTGTTCGACGTGCTCGGCAGCCTGCGCGAGGTCCGCGAGGCTGTAGGTCGCGTCGATGTCGAGGAACGTGGCCACCTGCCCGCAGCGATAGTCCAGGTCGACGACCGTCACGCGGCCGTCGGCGAGCTGGGCCAGCTCGACAGCCAGGTTCGTGGCGAGGGTGGTGGCTCCGGTCCCGCCCGATGCGCCGGTCACGGTGATCAACCTCCCGCGGGCGACGGCGTCCACCTTGGTGGCGGCCACCCGTTCGATCGCCTCGGAGAGGGCGTTCACGTCGATCGGCTTGGTGAGAAACTCGCGCAGCCCGGTGCGCAGCACCTTGAGGATCAGCTCACTGTCCTTGCTGTCGGAAACAGCGAAGACGGCGAGCCGGGGGTTGGACGCTGCGATCTCGCCCGCGATCGGCAGTACCACCTCAGGCGCGGGATCAAGGTTGACGAGCAAGATGTCGGCGGGGAACTGCTCGACGGCCTGGCGGACGAGTGCGACCTCGCCGACCTCGGCGACGATGCGCACGCTGTCCATCCTGTGCAGCGTCGTGCGAAGCTGCTTGCCGAACGCCTCGTCGCTGTTGAGGATGATAAACTGGACGCCGTGCCCCATCGTTCTGGTCTGGATTCCCTTCACTGGTCCCCGGCAGGGGCCGCCTTCGCGGCCTCGGCCCTACAGGGGGGTCGAGGCGCTGCGTGACGAAGCAGCGGACCGGCCCCGGAAACCCCGGGGCCGATCCGCGCCGTTTCCGCGGGGAGTTACCGGATCAGCTCGACGGGGCGTTCCCCGCCCAGCCGCCGGAAGATCTCCGACAGTTCAGCGCTGTACTGTTCGATCGAGCCCTCCGCATAGAAGTGCTCGCCGCCTCCAATATCGGCAATCTGCTGCATGGTGCTGGTATCCGCACCGGAGCCGACGCTGACTGCGAAGATCCGATAACCCAGTGCCGCCGCCTCGGTTGCCTTCTGGACCGCGTAGGCACGGCCGCCCGACTCGTTGCCGGTCTGGCCGCTGGAGGTCACGTTGGCATTACCGTCGGTGAGGAGGATGATCATCTTCCTCGCCGTGGTGCGCGCACGGTCGCTGCTGAGCTCGTCGATGGCCTCGTCGAGACCGCCGCCCATGTTGGTCCAGGTGTCGTAGTGACCGGCCTGCATGGTGTTCAGCCGCGTACTGATGGTCTGATGGTTGTGCGTAAGATCCACCTCGTGGCGCGAGGTGGTTCCGTAGATCTCCAGCGAGACCTGGTCGTCCGTGTCGAGTTCATCGATCATGTCGATCATGAACGTCACGGCATCCTTCACCGCCTGCATCGGCTGATGGGGCGTGTCGGCCAGCTCGGGCACCTGCGAGTTGAGGAGGTAGTTCTCCATCATGTAGTGCATGAAGGTCTTGACGCCGAAGCGGTACTGGAAACTGCTGTTGACCTGCGTCAGCGCCGACTTGGACTTCATGAAATTGATGTAGTTGGTCCACATCGTCCGCGAAGTCGCGGTCGAGCGGCCGTTGATGCGCTCCACCCACTGCAGCTCGGAGCCGCCGATCTGGTTGTTGTTGTTCCCGGGCGGCGCGCCGCGCTTGGCCCAGAAACCGGGCTCATTCGTGCCGCTGTCCGGCGGCAGGCCGCTGTTCCACCAGGCCAGCCCGAGGGCCACGGCGACGCGCTCGTCGTAGTACCCGCTCCCGTCGTAGGAGTCGCTCATGATCGCGTTGACCTCGCGCTGGTTGTAGCCGAGGTTACGCAGGTAGGTCGTGAGCGTGGCGTTGCTCCAGCTCTGGTCGTAGGGCAGCCGGATAAGCCCGGCGTCGGTTGACGGGTTGTACGTCGAAGTGATCGGGTCCGTGCCGTAGCCGAGGACCTTCATGAAGCCCCAGGCCGGACCGGCCGCCTGCGGCACGCTGCCGTCGGGCAGCTGCCACTCCGGCGGGTAGTCATCGGCGTTCCAGGTGCCGCCGACATCACCCACACCGCCCGGAAACGCGTCCCAGACCTGGTAGAGGTTGATGTCGGTGTTGCGGTAGGCGGTGAGCTGGCTGTCGTCGTTGTGCGATCCGGACAGGTCCGCCACGATCGCGATGTCGCGCGGGACCATGACGGCGATCGCCTCGGCCGACATCTCCGTGTGCGACAGGCCGAAAACCCGCGCGAAATAGAGCGGGATCGCTCCGTTCGGCGAATCGGCGGTGTGCCGCACGCGGATGCGCACCGCGTCCGGCAGATTCTCGGTCGGCACGAAGTCGTACGAGTTGGAGTCGTTGTCGTACGTCGCGCGACCGAACACCACGTCCGTATTGGGATCGAGGTTCATCCCGCGGCCCAGCACACTGTTGCGCTGGACGTACGTGACGGCCTCGGCGCGGGCGCGGCTGCCTGGGTCTCCATCGGACCAGTCGGCCAGAACTGATGCGGCGGCCAGAGCGGCCGCGTCCGCGGTCCGCTGCAGTTCCGCCTTCGTGTTGTACAAGGCGCCGACGTCGACGGTCAGAGCCGCGACGCCCAACAGGACGGTCATCATGACGGCCACTTGAACCGCCACGGCGCCTCGCCTGCGCCGCCCCGTACCAGGTGGAAAGGTCCGCTTTCGCATGCCTTTCGCCCTCCTTCTGCTGTCGGCCCCCGGCGCGCCGGGAACCGAACCGGAATCAGATCACGCCGTGATCCGCCTCCGAGGGGCGGGCAGCGAACATTTCGCTCCCGCGCGCGGGAGCTGCACCGGGCACGTCCGCGACCGACCGTCGATCGATGCGACGGGCCCGGCCGCGAACGGTCAGTTCATCGAAGCCTGGCCGTACTCCGGGCCCCACGGACCATGGATGGTCAGCAGATCCGGATTGCGCGGCGCACGCCGACCAGCCGATTCGGTCGGTTCATCAGGTCCGCCGGTCGTCGCCTCGGCCCTGCCCTCGAGCATCGACTTGCCGTACAGCTCCCAGTCCGACGGTGTGAGGATGTCCTCACCCGGCAACGGCGGGATCTGATGCGGCTCGAGCGGCGACACGATCTCAGGGGTCACCAGAATGACCAGCTCGGTCTGCGACCGACGGTACTCGACTGACCGGAACAGGGCGCCGAGAACCGGCACGTCGCCGATACCGGGCACGCGGCTCGCAATGCCGCGCGTACTGTCACTAAGCAGACCGGCGATGGCGATCGTCTGGCCTGCGCCGAGTTCGATGGTCGTCTCCGCATTGCGGGTGGAGAGACCCGGCACGACGAAGCCCTGCACCGACACCGAGTTGGAGAAGTCGAGCTCCGACACCTCGGGCGCCACGCGCAGACGGATCTTCTGGTTGCCGCGGACCACCGGTGTGAAGTTCAGCCGTACGCCGAACTCGCGGAATTCGACCGTCACCGAGTCGAGCCCCTGGGGCACCGGAATCGGGAACGAGCCACCCGCGAGGAACGACGCCGTCTCGCCGCTGATCGCGACGAGGTTCGGCTCGGCCATGATCTTCAGCAGCGAGTTGTCGGCCATCGCCTGGATAAAGAGCTGCATCTGCACCCGCGGGAAACCCAGCGAGAGCGGCACGGTCGGCGACAGCGGGATGCCGTCGGCGCCCGTCAGGAACGGGATGTTGCCCGTCACCGGGGCGTCGGCGGCGGCCCCGATGTTGGCCGGGTTGATGCCGCCGATCTGGTTCACGAGGAACCCGTCCCGGAAGTTCTCGCCGGCGAGGAACCCGTTGATCCCCAGTTCGCGGGCTGAAGTACGGTTCACCTCCGCCACGACGCAGCGCAGCAGCACCTGCTGCTCGCCCGCGACGTCCAGGTGGTTCTGGACTGAGCGGGCTTCCTCCTCGTTCGCGCCGGCGGCGAGGAACAGCTCGGCAATCTCCACGGCGCGGGCGGCCTTGTCGGCGCTGCTCACGGTGCCGGTGAGGATGATGCTGCCCAGCACCTGCCTGGCGGATGCCGTGCCCTGCGGGTCGATCGACTTCAGCGCGTCGTTGAGCGCCGCAACATCGAGCTCCACCGTCACCTCGACGAGGTACTGCTTGTCGCGGGCGTCGGTCAGGACGATGTTCGTCGAGCCGTAGCTGCGGCCCGTGACGAGCAGCTCCGTGGGGCTGATCAGATCCACCGCGGCGATGTCGCCGGCGACGGCGAAGACCTTGGCCGCCTCGACGCTCGTGCGGATAACGACGCTCTTGTTCAGCGGGACCGCGACACGCCGCATGTTCTGCGACATGTCAACGACGGACGCTTCGAAACCGCCACTCTGGGCCAGCGCCGGCGTCGCCGCGCAAAGCCCGATGAGCACCGCTCCCAGAAACCCGTTGACGGCGCCGCGGGCGACGCCGGAGCCGGTCCTTCGGAGCAGGCCGGGACGGTCTTCCATGACTGCCGTATTCATCACTCTTTCTCCAGTTCACCGGTGGGGAGTTCTTCCTCGGCGCCCGTCTGAGCCTGCTCCTGCAGCCACGCATCCTGCATCGAGGCGAAGGTGGCCGGAGCGGGCTGACCCTGTGTCCAACCGGCGGCGGGCGACTGGCCGTTCTGCGAGGCGTTCGCACTCGTGCGCGCCGTCAGGACCGATGCGCCGCCGGGACCACCGGTAATGCCGAGCACCTTGCGGGAACGGGTGTTCTCGAAGGTGTACTGTTCCAGCATCGAGCCGCCCACGCCGCTGCGACCGTTGTAGACGAGCACGCTGTGGGGCGGGGCGGGAGGCGCAGGGGCGGGCGCACCCGAACCGGGCCCGCCCGTAATCGTCGATGCAAGAGATTGCGCCTTCAGAGCATCCGCGAACATCTTCACGATCGACGACGATTCCGATTCGCCGGTGGCGGTCGACTCGGCCTGGGGCACGGGCTGCGTGCTGCCGAGAAGCTGGTCGATGCTGGCCGACGGCGTCGAGGACATCACGCCGCTGTCATCGCCGCGCATGGCGAGCGTGATCGAGCCGCGGGTGTTGGCGAGCTGGAGCTTGGGAACGTCTTCTTCCTTGACGTAGAGGGTCACCGACTTGGCGGTTGTGCCCTTAGCCGCGCCGTCCTTCGGCGTGGCGGAGGTCATCGATCGACCCACCGCGGCCACCTGGACGCGCTGGAGAATCACCTCGGCCACGGTCGTCTTCTCGCGGTGACGGCCGGAGTTCACGTCCATGACCACGCCGACGTCGACCCAGTCACCCGGCTTGACCTGGAAGGCCACGCTGGTGACTTCGTCGATCTTGACGGCGATGGCGCGATAGCCGGAGGGAATCGTGCCGACCAGCCCCGGGGTTGTGCCCTCGGCGGCGAGCATCGACTTGAGGACGGCGGCGTTCTGCGGGATGTACTTCTCCGCGACGCGGCCGACAACCTCTTCGAGCGAGGCGACGCGTTCCATGGCAGGAATGAACTCGTTGGCCACGGTCTCGACCTGCTGGACCATCTCGGCGGTGATTTCCGCGCCGATGTCGATGTCCTGCATCGCCTTCACGGCCGTGATTGTCTGCTTCGCATCGCTGTTCGCCTTGGCACTGCGGATCGCGTCGAGGCCGAACTTCACGGCCACAAGCCCGATGCACAGCCCAAGCGCCAGCGGAATGACTGCCCTAGCCTTCATGGTTGACCCTCTCGTTGCTCATCACGGTTCCGGATGCGCCGGAGGCCAGGCTGCGTTGCGTTCGACGGGTCGATCCGCGCAGCCGTTGCCCTCCGTCCGCCCCCAGCGGGGACCCCTCTTTATCGGATGACTCCGGAGGCTTCCCCATTAACTCGGCGCAGTTTTGTGCCGCACGCCGCCCCGTCTTCCGCGCATGGCGAAGAGCGCTCCGCCGCCGCCCGCGGATGCGCCCGTGCTGGCGATGCCGACACGTCCAGCGTCGGCACCGTCCTTCAAGCGGCACTGGCTGCGATCCCTCGCGGCCTATGGTCCGGAAACCTGTCGTGATGCCCCGCCAGCCCTGGCAACGCGGATCGCGTCGCCCTCCTCGGGCCGGTCAACCCTCATCTTCGTCGCTGTCGCTCATGCCCTCCTTCCGCATGGTGCACTTCCCGGTCAGGTCATAGGAGTGCGTACCGAAAAACCCGCCGACGAGGGAGACGTCCGCATACGGAATGCTGACGGTCACGCTCTCGGACGGATCCGACGGCGTCGCGTGGGTCATGGTGATGGTGAAGGACGTCAGGCCTGTGGGCTGCATGACGTCGTTGACGCGCTGCGTGACGTTGGTGTACGGCTCGCGCGATGTCTGCAGCACGGCGACGCGGCACGCCTCGCGCGCGGCGTTCTCCAGGGTGAGTCGCACCATGAAGACGTAGCCGTACTCGATGATGCCAAACAGGATCGCCGTCAGCAGCGGCAATACCACCGCAAACTCGACGATCGCTGCGGCCCTGGCCTTTGAATTCCCGCTGCGCCTTGCGCGGCGGCGGAGCCGGTTGATCACAGATGCAGACATGGAACACTCTCCTGCCGTTCGACGGGCCGCGGGGCCCGGCGACGCTGCGACGCCCTGATGCCCGCCATCCGATGCGCGGCGGGCGCAATCGTCCTACAGGCCCCACCAGCCCATGGTCTTGGCGGCGAGCACGATCAGTGTCCCGCCGGTCAGCGGCACGCCGTAGGGCAGGAGCTGCGACGTGGTGCCGAAGCTCTTGGCCGAACCGTACTCGCTGAACATCGTGCTCACGCGAGAACACTTGTTCATGATGACGTTGAGGTTCGCGCAGGCCATGCTGGTACGCCCGGTGGAGACGATCATGATGACCGCCGTGATCGCACCGATGACGGCGCCCAGGGCGAACGAGTAGAACGTGAGCACCGGGCCCAGGAACACGCCGATCGCGGCCATGAGCTTGACGTCACCAGCGCCCATGCCATGCATGAGCCAGGGGATGATGAGCACGCCGAAACCGGTCAGCATGCCGAGCGCGCCCGCGGCGAGCCCCGACGTGCCGAAGTAGATGCCCTGGAGGGCGAAGCCCACGATGAGCAGCGCCAGGTTGAGCCAGTTGGGCACACGCCGCTCGGCGTAGTCGATCCACGAAGCCCAGAGCGTGCCCGGGATGAGCACTGCACAAACCGCCTGCCAGTAATCGAGGTGCATGATTCACGACTCCTTTGTTGCTCAGACTGCCGGAAACTGCCGTCGCCCCGCGTCGCGTCGCGGTTCCTTCCCGCGGCGCCGCACGCTTTCCCCCCGAATCGCGGACTGGCGGTGGACGGTACACACAAAAAAAGGGCGCTACCCGCGTCGGTAGCGCCCGCTTGCCGGCTCCGTGGTCCCGATCGCGCGCCGGCGGCCGAACCGGCCGCCGGCGGCGGATCGCGATGCTCACGGCTTCAAGGGCGCACCTGGCGTCCTCTACGCCGAGGACCGACTAGTTCGGGACCGTCAGCTTGCCATCGACGGCCGAGAACATGTCGTTGACCTTGGTGCCGAGCAGACCGATCGTCGTGATGGCAGCGACGATGATCAGCGCCAGCATGACCGCGTACTCGGTCGCGGTCGGGCCGTCCTCGGAACGAATGAACGTCTGGATGCGATTGACAACAGCCTTCATACTCTTCCTTCTCCGCTCGTTCGAAGGCAGACGACTCCCGGACGACCCGGCACGACCGTGCTGTCGGCCTGTGTCACCCGGCGCTCTCCGCGGAGCGGGCCCGCCTGTGCGTACTCGATGCGATCCTCGCGAACTGCTCGGCTAGTTCGGGACGGTCAGCTTGCCGTCGACCGCCGAGAAGATGTCGTTGACCTTCGTGCCGAGCAGACCGATCGTCGTAATGGCCGCGACGATGATCAGCGCCAGCATGACCGCGTACTCGGTCGCGGTCGGGCCGTCCTCGGACTTCAGAAACGCCTTGCAACGGTTCACAATCGTGTTCATCCTGCGACTCCTCGTATGAGACCGGCCCGTGCAGGGCCGACCGTCATTGCCTTCCGGAAGATCCGCGCCGAGACACCCGGTGCTTCGCTCCCGCCTGGATCCCGGACCTCCGAGGGTCACGAGCACTGCCTGACTCGCTGGGTTTCGGATGCCCCGCGGCACGCGGCCGACCGGCCTTCGCCCGCCGGAGGAGTCGCCCGGTTTCCCGGACGCTTCCACCCCTCCCCGACATCCGCCGGTGCGGAACCTGCCCCGCAATCCGGCCTGATACAACGTACGATACGCCTGCGATCGGCGGCAAACCGTGTACGCAAAGTCGCGTTCACGGCTACTGCACGTTGACGTTATTGTCCAGGTACGCGAAGGTGTCGCTCACCTTGGTACCGACCGCTCCGATCGTCACGAAGCAGAGCATGACGATCAGTGCGAGAAGGACCGCGTACTCGGTCGCGGTCGGGCCGCTTTCGTCAATCAGGAATCGCGCGCCGAGGTCTTTCAGCCGTACCATCAAGCCGCCTCCCACGAACGCCGCCCCCCTGCCGCCCCGCCGCGCAATACGCTCGCGCGACACCGTTCCTGAAGCGTCGAATACAATCCGACGGCAGGCAAGGTGAAGGGGCATTCCGCCCTGATCCGTATTCAACCCGAGATGCCCAGGCGATTGCGCGGCTCCGGGAATGTCGCGGACCAGGCGCGGCAAGGATGTGCCCGGCGTCCGGAAACGCGGCCGCCGCGCTGCTGCGCAGAGGCGACGCGGCCGACAGCCACGAAGGAATGATCGGACCGAGAGGACGGACCCCGCTCCATTGACGCCCCATGGCGGCGGGCGGATCATCCATGGTGGAAGCGATCGCCTGGCAGCCCATGACCCGCCCGGCGCGCAAGCGATGAATCGACCATGAAGTACGCCATCATTCTGCCGGACGGAGCGGCCGACGAGCCGATCGAGCGGCTCGGCGGGCGAACCCCGCTGGCCGCCGCCAGGAAGCCCAACATCGACTGGATCGCCGCGAACGGCCGCCAGGGCCGAGTTCACACGGTACCCAAGGGCTACTCGCCCGGCAGCGACGTCGCGACGCTCTCGCTCTTCGGCTACGACCCGCGCACGTGTTACAACGGCCGCGCACCGCTCGAAGCCGCCGCCCAGCAGATCGAGGCGGCTCCCGACGAACTGATCTTCCGGTGCAACTTCGTCACCATCGCCGAAGGCCTGATGCACGACTTCACCGCGGGCCATGTCTCGCAGCGGGAGGCGGACCAGCTCATCGGTGATCTCAACGCCCGGCTCGGCGGTCCGACCTGCCGGTTTCACACCGGCGTGTCCTATCGCAACCTGATGATCCTCGGCGACACGGCGGGGCTGGACGTCCGGTGCACGCCACCACATGACATTCCGGATCGCCCCGCCGGCGAGCACTTGCCCACCGGCGCCGGCTCAGAGCGCATCCGGGCAATCATGGACCGCGCGCGCGGCGTGCTGGCCGATCACGACGTCAACCGGGTCCGGCGCGACCTGGACGAGAACCCGGCCACCGACATCTGGCTCTGGGGCCAGGGCCGACCGGTGCGCCTCGACCCCTTCAGCCAGCGATTCGGCCTGCGCGGCGCGACGATCGCCGCCGTGGACCTGATTCGGGGTATCGCGCTCTCGTGCGGTATGGACCTGATTGAGGTGCCCGGCGCTACGGGGTACCTCGACACAGATTACGCCGCGAAGGGCCGCTATGCGGTCAAGGCGCTGGAGAAATATGACGTGGTGATCGTGCACGTGGAGGCGCCGGATGAGGCGGGACATCAGGGCGATGTGGTAGCCAAGGTGAAGGCGATCGAGCAGATCGACCAGCACGTCGTCGGCCCGCTGCTGGCCGCGCTGCGTGCGCAGGATCGCTGGCGGATCCTCGTCTCGCCCGATCACCCGACTCCGGCCGAGAAGCGCGTGCACACCAGCGACCCGCCGCCCTTCTGCATGGCGGGCGAACGGATCTTCGCGACCGTCGCAAAGCCCTTCTGCGAGGAAGCGGCGAAGGAAAGCGACCTGCAGATCACGCAGGGACACGAGCTGATGGAGTACTTCCTCCGCGTGTGAGCGCGGTCTTCAATCGCGCGGGGCGATCCGCATCCGCGCCAGCGCCGCCCTCCGCCGGAGCCCCGCATGTCGCACGCCCCAGCCAGGTCCGCCGTCGCCGGCACTGTCTGCATCGTCAGCACGCTGATCGGCTGGGCCAGCGTGCCGATCTTCCTGAAATACTTCACGCTGGAAGGGCAGTACCTCGACTCGTGGACCGCCAACGGCTGGCGCTACCCGATGTCCGCCCTGTTGCTGCTGCCGGTGCTGATCGCCCATCGGACCCGCGGCACGCTTCCGCCCGGCCTTTGGCGCCGGGCACTCGTCCCCGCGCTGTTCAACTGCCTCGGGCAGACCTGTTTCGCCCTCGCGCCCTACTACATCGAGCCCGGCCTGATGGCGTTCCTGCTGCGCTTCCAGATCATCTTCGTGACGCTCGGGGCGTACCTCTTCTTCCCCGCGGAGCGACACGTGCTGCGGTCGAAGACCTACTGGGGCGGGGTGGCGATTGTGTTCGGCGGGCTGGCGGGTACCGTGCTGCTCGGCGAGCACCGACTCGTCGGAGGCACGGCCGTCGGCGTCCTGCTGGGGATTGGCTCCGGCGTGCTCTTTGCCGGATATGTGCTCGCCGTTCGTCACTTCATGCACGGCGTCAACCCCTTCGTCTCGTTTGGAGCCATCAGCCAGGTCACCAGCCTGGTGCTGATCGCGGTGATGCTGCTGGTCTCACCCGCGGGCGCGGCCGATCCGCTTTCACTCTCGCCGATCGCGTGGCTGATCCTCGTCGCGTCCTCCGTGGTCGGCATCGCCCTGGGGCACGTCTTCTACTACGCGGCCATTGCCCGGCTCGGCGTCGCGATCTCAGGGGGCGTCATCCTGCTCGCGCCTTTCCTGACGGCAGTGGCGTCCGGGCTGGTGTACGGAGAGCAGCTCACCCCCGGCCAGTGGATCAGCGGTGCCACGGCGCTATTCGGAGCGAGCCTGATCCTGTCGCGCCAGCGCCGCTATACCCATCCGCCGGAGGTGCCCCCGCTGCCGGCCATCCCCGCGCCTGTCCTCGTTCCCGTTGAAGACGAGGGCGCGGAGTCACCGCTGGAACGAGAGGCCTTCCCATCTCAATCAAGGTCCTGACCCGATCCGTGGCCCGGGCGTGCTTGACGCCGCCACCCCAGACCGGTCTATTGCGCTGACCGCGACGAGCGGGACCGGGATTTCGCGAGGAACGCGCCGCTACCGGAGAGAGGATCACCGGCCCATGAGTCGACCGGAAGTGATGCGGGGGGGATCGATCGGCCCTCGGGCTCGCGTCGTTGCGACCTCCATGGCCCTGCTGATCCTCTGCGCCAGCGTGGGTTGCCAGACCACCGGCGAACTCGCCGAAAAGGCCGAGAGCGGCGCCCGTGGCATCCTGGGGAAAGCCGACCCGACCGGCGTACTCGAGATGAACCGGTCCATCCAGGAAGCCGCCAAGAGCATCAGCGAGCGTGCGGAGGCGATTGACACCGCGGAGCTGCAGGCCTGCCTGATCGAGGCCCGGGACGCCTTGGCGGCCCTGCGAGGGCGGATCGACGCGCTCTCACCCGCGGACGTCGAATCGCTGGGGGTCGAGCTCGTCGCCGCCGCCGGTGCCGTCCGGGCCCAGCTCCCCCGCCTCGGCCACGCGGTGGACGGCGTGACCGCCCTGACGGTGCAGCTGTCCCGCGAGCTCGAGCGGCTGGACATGGAAGCCGCGGGCCGGCTGCTCACCCAGGCCGAGGAAACGCTGGCGACCATGCAGACCCAACTCGAGCCCCTGGCAGAGAACGTGAATACGACCCTCGGCGCAGTCCGCACGCAGGTCGACGGCCTGGGTGCGAAGCTCGACGCCCTGCCGCTCGAGGACCTGGCGGCGGCGACCGCGGATCTGAAAGTGGCCTCGGCGTCGCTTCGTGAACTGGCCGCGGGGCTGCCGGCCCTTGGCGGCGAGGCACACCGGCTACTCGGCGCCGCGCGCGTACTGGTCTGGATCGTGTCCGGAGCCGTGGCGATCGGTGCGCTCGGGGCGCTGGTTCGCCTGCTCCGGCCAAGTCGTCAGCGGTCTGCCGCCGAATCGGGATAGCAGCGCCTCGGCAACCACGCCCTTCGACTGGCCGCCGCGCCCACCTCGGATAGAATGAGTACAGCTCCCAGGCGTCGGGCGGGCTCGTCGTAGCCCGAAGGTGCCAGGGAGGCGGAGGACGGCATGGACACCGACGCCAACCGACAGACGGTTCTGATCGTCGACGACAACGCGCAGAACCTCGAGCTGTTGCAGATCTACATGGAGGAGCTGCCCGAGCTGCGCGTGCTTACCGCGACGCATGGCCTGGAGGCGCTGGAACTGATCGAAAACGATCCGCCGGACCTCGTGCTCCTCGACATCATGATGCCGAAGATGTCCGGCTTCGAGGTGTGCAAGCGGATCAAGAGCAAGCCCGAAACCCGCGACATCATCGTCGTGATGGTCACCGCGCTCAATGAGACGGGCGACATCGAGCGTGCCGCCGAGTGCGGCACCGACGACTACATCACGAAGCCCATCGAGAAGTCCGCCCTGCAAGCGCTGGTGCGCAAGCTGCTCGGCACGCGGTCTTCGCCGCGGCGCTGACCATCTCGGCGGCCTCCGCCTGAGCCGAATGGTGCCAGACCTGCGGTGCGCCCCTGACCGGATTCAGCAGCGATCAGGCTGCGCTTAGCCGTTGCGACCTGTCGTGTCCGCCACCTGCTGCCGCACGTGCGCGACCACGGCGTCAGGGGGCAGCTTCTCCGTCGTACCGGTCCGGCGGGTGGTAACCTCCACGACCCCGTCAGCGAGCCCCTTCTTGCCGATGGTGACCCGGATCGGGAAGCCGATCAGTTCGGCGTCCTTGAACTTGAACCCCGGCCGGGCGTCGCGGTCGTCCAGGATGACGTCGATCCCCGCCGCGGAGAGTTCTTTGTAGACACGCTCCGCCAGCGACACGACCGCCTCCTCGCGCAGATCGAGCGGGCAGATGACGACCTGGAAGGGAGCGATCGCCATCGGCCACGAGATGCCGTTGTCGTCGTGGAAGGCCTCGATGACAGCGGCCATCGTGCGGGTCACGCCGATTCCGTAGCAGCCCATGATGAAGGGATGCGTCTTGCCGTCGTCGCCGACGTAGGTGGCCTTCAGCGCGTCCGAGTACTTCGTACCGAGCTTAAAGACGTGCCCTACCTCGATGCACTTCTCAAACACGAGCGGTGAGCCGTTCTTCGCCCGGTCGCCGGGCACGGCGTTGCGGATGTCGGCCGACTCGACGATCTGGAAGTCCCGCCCGGGATTGACCCCGGTCAGGTGATACTCGGTCCTGTTCGCGCCGGTGACGGCGTCGTGCATGACGGTCACCGCCTGGTCGGCGATGATCCGCGCCTTCAGCCCCACCGGCCCGGCGAAGCCGACCTCGGCCCCGGTCAGCTTGCGGATCAGCTCCGGACCCGCGGGAACGAGCGGGCGGACCTTCGCCACCTTCGACAGCTTGGCCTCGTTCACCTCGTGGTCGCCGCGCACCAGGGCCACCAGCGGCTCGCCGTTCGATTCGTAGATGATCGTCTTGATCATCTTCTCGGGCGTGCACTGGAGGAACGACGACACTTGCTCGATCGTCGTGAAGCCCGGCGTGTGGACCTCCTTCATCGGCTCGCCGCGGCCATCGCCGGCGTCGGCCAACGGCGCCACCTCGGCCCGCTCGACGTTCGCGGCGTAGGCCCCGTCCTCGGCGCGGACCAGCCAGTCCTCGCCGGCCTCGGTGACCACCATGAATTCGTGCGAGGCGTCGCCGCCGATCGGCCCGCTGTCGGCCTCGACGGGCAGGTACGGCAGGCCGCACCGCGCGAAGATGTTGCAGTACGCGCGGTACATCTTGTCGTAGACCTCGTCCAGTCCGCCGGGGCCCTCTTTGCACGAGTGGAACGAGTAGGCGTCCTTCATCAGGAACTCGCGCGTGCGCAGGACGCCCGACTTGGGCCGCGCCTCGCCGCGAAACTTGGTCTGAATCTGGTACAGGTTGACCGGAAGCTGCTTGTAGCTCGTCAGGTACGCGCGGGCGATCTCGGTGATGATCTCCTCGTGCGTCGGGCCCAGCACCGTGCGGCTGCGCCAGTCGTCCTTCGGGCCCGCCAGGCGCAGCAGCACGTCACCCATCGCTTCGACGCGACCCGTCTGCTCCCACCACTCGATCGGAGACATCGCCGGCATGTGCAATTCGACGGCGCCGGCGGCGTTCATCTCCTCGCGCACGATCTGGGATATCTTGCGCAGCGTCAGGTAGCCGAGCGGGAGGAAGCTGTACGCCCCGGCGACGACCTGCCGGATCAGCCCCGCGCGGAGCATGAGCTGATGCGAGGCGACGAAGGCGTCAGCCGGGACTTCCTTGACCGTCGGGATGAAGTAGTTGGTCCATCGCATAGGGCGGTATGAATACGGGGAAAACGCGGAAAGGTCAAAACGCGGACACGCGGAAAAAGGGCCCCCGGGCACGGCAGCGACGGGCGAGCGCGAAGCCGCCGGTGGGCGGGCAGCCGGGAACATCGGTGAGCCGGGCGGCAGCGTTGCCGCTGTCTACGCGGCCGGTCCGGCGTATAATCCGGAATGAGGCCCGCATGAACATCGACGACGAAATCTGCTACTGCTACCACGTCTCGATGCGCAAGCTGATTCACTTCGCCCGGCGCGAGCGCCCCGAGCAGGCCAGCCGCATGACCGAATGCCTCAGCGCGGGAACCGGCTGCGGGTGGTGTATCCCCTTTCTCTGCAAGATCGCCCGCGATCCGGATGCCTTCACGACCAGCCTGCCGAGCGTCGAGGAATACGCCGAGGCCCGCAGACGGTACATCGTCGATCGCAAGCCCAAGAACACCTTCCAGGATTCAGCGTCGGGAGACGCGCCGACTGCCGGTGCCGAGCCGGCTCCCTGACCATCCTGTTCCGATAAACCCGCCGCCAGGCCGGAAGCGCGCCGCTTCGTCCGATTGCGCCTGCCCAGGGTCGATAAGTGTCATGATCTGACACTCAGCGCGGAATCCTGTGGAAATCGACGCAGCGAACCAGGTATGATCCGCCGGTACGCGACGAGTGTCGCTGCGGGGAACCGACAAGGGGGGTGTCCGGTATGATCGGCAGGAACTCGGGAGCTGTCCTGGCGCTCTGTGTGGTGGGTTGCGTCGCGGCCACCGCAAGAGCGGAGATGTTCTCGTTCACCAACATCAGCTCCAACAACGCGGTCAACGCCGCCGTCGGCGAGGCACAGCTGGCGGTGGAGGTAACCGCCGCGGCCTCCGGGCGCGTGCTCTTCACGTTCACAAACGCCGGACCCGGCGCTTCGTCAATCGCCGACATTTACTGGGACGGCACGTCGGTGCTGTCGACCCTCTACAGCATCGCGAACGGCCCGGGGGTCTACTTCGTCCCCGGGGCCGCGCCGCCCAACCTGCCCTCGCACAACTCCGTCACGCCGTCGTTCACGGCCGACTTCGCCGTGCAGTCGGGGCCGCCCGTCCAGCCCAACGGCGTGAACCCGGGTGAGAGCGTGGGCATCACCTTCACGCTGCTGGCCGGCAAGACATTCCAGGATGTCCTCGCCGCCATCGGGGATCGCTCGCTTCGCATGGGTCTGCACGTGCAGGGCTTCGAAGGCGGCGGCAGCGAATCGTTCATCAACGATCCGACATTCCGCGGCCAGCCTGTTCCGGCACCGGGCGCCGCCCTGCTGGGGGCTCTTGGTCTCGGGGGGCTCACGCTGCGGCGCGGACGCCGGACGGCCGCCTGCTAGCACGGCCCGCGGTCTCTCAGGCGGATGCTCAATCCCTCGCCGGCTCAGGAGCCGACAGCCGGTCGCCCGGCTGAGCCCGGCGGCCGTTAACGTACTCAGGCCACGTCATGACCCGGCCGGACGAGGGCTTCACCTCCAGCAGTTCGAGAAAGCCATCGCCGGTTGCCGCGTAAAGTCGCGGATCGAGCGTGCCGGGCGGAATGGCCGCCCGGGCATGCGGCAGGGCCGGACGCGCCCGTAGGATTGCGAGTTGCTCCCAGCGTCCATCTGAGGCCTCGAACACGGCCTGCGCCCCGGGCCACGGCGTCACGCCGTGAATCCGCGCGGCCACCTCGGCCGCCGGTGCGGCGAAGTCGATCCGCCCGTCCGCCTTGCTCAGCTTGGGCGCCTTGCTCGCCTGGCTATCGTCCTGTGGCTCGCCCGGCGGGCAGGGATTCGAGGCGAACAGGTCGAGCGCCGCCTTCATCGCATCCACACCGATCGCAGCCAACCGGTCGTGCAGCTCGCCGGTGGTTTCTTCCGGTTTGATCTCCGTCCATCGCGTGGACAGGATCGGCCCGGCGTCCATGCGCTCCACGATGCGGAATACGGTCACGCCGGTGCGCTGCTCGCCCCGGATGATGGCCCAGTTGATCGGCGCTGCACCGCGGTACTTCGGCAGCAGCGAAGCGTGCAGGTTGATGTAGCCGCCGGCCGCGGTGTCCCGAAATACCGGGCCGAGTTTCTGGCCGAAGGCGATGACCACACCCGCGTCGGCCTTCAGCGCCGCGACCCGGCTCACGACAGACGGCTCGTTGACGTCCTCGACCGCTTCCACCGTCATCCCGAAGGACTCAGCCTCGGCCGCGACCGGCGTCCGGGTAAGGCGGCGACCACGCCCGGCGCCCTTCGCCGGCTGCGTGATCACCAGCGGGATATCGTGCCCGCTGTGGGCCAGCCAGCGCAGCGTCGGCAGCGCGAACGCGCCCGAACCGAGAAAGACCAGTCTCATGGCATGCCGCTCGGCGGTGGACCTGATGCTGAAAAGCGGGACCACGCGGTCGCCGCGCCGCAGGACTTTACCTGAAGGTGTTCAGCGCGTCTTGGCGCCCTTCAGCCGTGTGTAGTCGGCCTTGAGCTGGCGGATCATCCGGCGGTTGGCGATTTCGTCGGCCTCGGACATGTTGTCGATGATCAGACGCCCATCGAGGTGGTCGCACTCGTGCTGCCAGATGCGGGCCAGCAGCCCTTCAGCCACGGCCGTCGTCGTGCGGCCTTCGAGGTCCGTGCTTTCGATCGAGATCCGCTGCGCCCGCCGCATCGAGACGGTCACCTCGGGCAGCGAGAGGCAGCCCTCCTCGCGCTCCTCAACACCTTCGGGATCAGACAGGTGCGGGTTAATCAGCACGCTGTCGCGGCCCGGCTCAGCGGTGGGGTTGCAAACGAAGAGTCGAACGGGCACGCCCACCTGCGGCGCGGCCAGGCCGACCCCCTTGTGCGCGTGCATCAGTTCGATCATGCGAGCCGCCAGCCGGCGGATCGCGTCGTCGATCTCCGTCACGGGCGCGCAGCGGCGGCGCAGCGTCGGGTCGGGGAAGTTGACCACCCGGATCCGTTCGGGGGCGTCGGGAACTCGGACCCGCGAACCACGTTGCGAATCAGCCTGGGGCATGCGAACCCTCGTTTGCCTTGACACCGAACCCCCCCGGGATAGTATAGGCGGCTTGTGCGTTGTAAAGGTGTGACGGAATCGAAGGTTGCCATCACTCCGGCCCGCCTCCGCTCCGGGAGCGGTTCCCAGTATCCCGGCGGAGCAGAATCCGCCTCGTCACAGTGATTCATGAGCGCGAAGGCAAACCCCCAGCCTGACAACACGCCCGAACCGCGGCTCGTCACCCCACCCGAGGAGCAGGCCAAGGCCAGGAAGTGGTTCGTCCGCGCCCGCGAACTGGGTGACAAGCGCCAGTGGGACTACGCCATCGAGTACTACGTCAACGGGCTGGAGTTCTGGCCGGACGCGGTGGAAGAAGCCCTCAAGCCACTCCACGGCTGCTCCATCGGGCGACGCAACAGCGGCGGAGGCAAGCCCGGCCTGGGCGACACGCTGAAGCGCTCGATGACCGACAAGAACGCCAGACAGGCGTACGTCAACTCCCTGTGGCTCTTCGGCCACGAACCCGACAATCTCAACTACCTCGAAGGCATCGTGAAGAACGCGGTACGCCTCGGCGCCGGAGACGCCGCGCTGTGGGCCGGTGGCGTCTGCCACAAGGCGATGGAGAACAACCCCAAGGTTTCCGTCAAGCAGTTCCAGGCGCTGACGCAGCACCTCACGGAGATCGGCGACCGCCTGGCCCACCACGGTGACTCCGAACTCGCCCTGGCACTTTACAATCTCGGGATCGAGGTGTACGGCCTGTGGCGCCGCCGCCACGCCAAGGACCAGAACGTCGACAAGCTCCTTCGCGAATTGTCGACGCGGATGACCATCCTCCGCGGCAAGTACAAGGACGGCAGTTTCCGCGACAGCATCGTCGACGCGGAGGGCCAGGCCGAGTTGCACGACCTCGATCGCTCGCAGCAAAGCGACGAGCGTCTCGACCAGCTCATCGCCAAGGCGCGGCAGGCGTACGAGGCAAGCCCGACCGATCCCGCGCTGATCAAGGACTATGTCGAGATCCTCCGCCGCCGCGAGCGGGCCGAGGAGGAGACCGCCGCCATCGGCGTGTTGGTTGAAGCGTTTAAAGCCGGCGGCGAGTACCGCTGGAAGCAGATCGCCGACGACATCCGGATCAAGCAACTGACGCGCGAGGCGCGGGCCGTGGCCCGTTCCGGCGATCGCGATGCCATGTCGGAGCACCGGGTCAAGCAACTTCGGTTCGAGCTGGGCGTGTTCAAGGAGCGCGTCGCCCGCTACCCGACCGACAATCGCATAAAGTACGAGTACGCCGCCAGACTTTTTCAAGCTGGACGTTACGACGACGCGATTCCGCTCTTCCAGGCTGCCCGGGTCGACCCCAAGAACCGCTCGGCCTGCGGCTGCTACTTGGGCCGGTGCTTCCTCAAGAAGGGGTTCCACGGACAGGCCGTGGAGACCTTCAAAGAGGCCCTGGAGGGCCACGAATTCGAGGATGACGACCTGGCCAAGGATTTGCGGTACTATCTGGCCCGCGCCTACGAGGAATCAGGGAAAGTGGAGACCGCCCGACAGGTGTACGGGCAGATCCTGAAGTTCGACTACAACTACCGCGACGTCCGTGCTAGACTGGAGGGTCTCCCGACCACTCCCGGCGCGGAGGGCGGCTGACCACAGGTTGACAGAAACGGAGACTACGCGACGTGGCGAATCTGGCATCGGCAAAGAAGCGCGCTCGGCAGACCGAGAAGCGCACCGCACGGAACAAGGCACGCAAGTCGGCCGTGAAGACGGCCACCCGCAAGCTCGTCGACGCGCTGCACGACGGCAAGGTCGACGACGCGCAGAAGCTGCTGACGGCCTTTACGAAGACGATCGACCAGGTGGCGGCGAAGGGCACCGTGCACAAGAACACGGCCTCCCGTCGCAAGTCGCGCCTGGCCAAGCGGCTCAACGCGGTGAAGGCCAAGGCCGGCGCCAAGTAGACCTTCGAGCCGCACGCACCATCGCGAGCGGAGCGACTGCGATACACCAGGGCGGGCCGCTCCGCGGCCCGCTTTCTTCATGCGCAGAGGCCGATGAGCGCAGGCGAGACGGCATTCGTGTCGCGCGGCGGCGACAAGCTGTCCGCCGCGCTGGATCGCTTCGGCGTAGACCCCGCGGGTCTTGTGTGCGCAGATCTGGGCAGCCACGTCGGCGGATTCGTCGATTGTCTGCTGCGCCGCGGCGCGGCGAGGGTGTACTCGGTCGATACCGCCTACGGCACGCTGGCGTGGAAGCTGCGACGCGATCCACGCGTCGTCGTGATGGAGCGGACCAACGCGCTCCACGTCTCCCTGCCCGAGCCGGTCGCGCTGGTGACCATCGACGTGGGCTGGACACCGCAGGCGAAGATCCTCCCCCGCGCAGCTGCCCTGCTCGCCGCTGGCGGCCGGGTCGTCACGCTGCTCAAGCCGCACTACGAGGCTCCGCCGTCCCTGCTGGAAGGCGGCGTCCTGCGAGACGACGCCGTGCCGGGAATTGTAGACGCCGTGCTGGCCGCCGCGGTGCGTGATGGCTGGGACCTTGCCGGCTCGATCGAAAGCCCGCTTCGCGGCCACGGCGGCAACCGCGAGTTTCTCGCGCTGCTGTCGCGCCGCGAGCCAGATCCCGTCGCATGAACGTCATCGTCACAGATCGGCTCAGCAAGTCCTACGGACCGCGGCGCGGGATCATCGACCTGTCGCTGTCGGTCCGCGAGGGCGAGGTATTCGGATTCCTTGGCCCCAACGGCGCGGGGAAAACCACCGCGATTCGCGTCCTGCTCGGCTTCCTCCGGCCGAACTCGGGCTCGGCCAAGGTGTTCGGGATGGACTGCGTCCGACAAAGCGCGGCGATCAAACGGGACGTCGGCTACCTCTCGGGGGACCTGCGCCTCTACGCCTGGATGAACGGCCGCTCCGCGCTTCGCGTCATCGGCGCTGTCCGGCGTATGGATCTGACGCGGAGCGGCGCCGAGCTGGCCGAGCGCTTCGGGCTCGACCTGGGCGTCCGCGTCGGTCGCATGTCGCGCGGCATGCGGCAGAAGCTCGGCCTGATCCTCACCTTCGCGCACCGGCCGAAGCTGCTCATCCTCGACGAGCCCTCGTCGGCGCTGGACCCGATCATGCAGCAGCGGCTGCGCGACTACCTGCTGGAGCGCGCTTCGGCTGGATGTACGGTGTTCTTCTCGAGTCACACGCTCAGCGAGGTCGAGGATTTGTGCGGCCGTGTGGCGATCCTTCGCGAGGGTCGCCTCGTCGCGGGCGAAACGCTCGCCGAACTCCGGAGACACGTCTCGCGGCTGGTGGTGGTTCGCTGGGCAAACGCGTCGGATGGCGACCGCGCAACGCCGCCGACGTTTCTGGAGGTGCAGGACCGCGCGCCTGGCGTGTGGCGCTGCCTCGTCGACGGTCCGATCCGTCCGCTGCTCGCGTGGGCGGCAGCGCAACCGATCGATGACCTCGCGATCGGCGAGCCCGATCTCGAGACCCTCTTCCGCGCCTACTACGGCGGTTCCACCGTGCCGCCGCAGGAGGCGCGACCATGAATCGCGGCATAGTGCTCAAGAGTCTGCGCGAAACGGTCGCGCTCTCCGCGGTTTGCGGGGTTGCGTTCACCGGCCTGTTGGGCGTCCTGGCGCGGCTCTTCCCGATGTTCTACGAGGAGGGAGCGGGCACCTGGTTTCGCATGCGGTTCGTCAAGGTCATCGTCAGTGCGTTGCTCGGCACCGAAATCACGGATCAACTGGAGCCGGGCACGTTGATGGCATTCGCTCTGGTCCACCCGTTGGCGCTGACGCTGCTTCTCGTCCACGTAATCACCTACGTCACGCGCGTCCCCGCCGGCGAAATCGACCGCGGCACGGCGGACCTGCTGCTGAGCCTGCCAGTGGTGCGCTGGAAACTCTACGCCTCCGAGACGGCGGCGTGGCTCCTCTCGGGCGCAGGCGTAATCGTCGTCGGGCTGCTGGGCTTCAGCGTGTCGATCCGGTACGCGCCCGCCGAGTTTCAGCCGCCGGCCGGCCCGCTCGCGGTTGTCGGGGTCAACCTGCTGACCCTCTACGCGTCCGTGGGCGGCGTTACCTGGCTCTGCTCGGCATTGAGTGATCGCCGTGGCCGTGCGGTCGGGGTAGCGTTCTCGCTGGTCTTCTCCTCATTCCTGATCAACTTCATTGCCCAGATCTGGCCCCCGGCGCAGCAACTCACGTCGCTGAGCGTGCTGACCTACTACCGGCCGATGGCCATCCTCGCCGGCGGCGCGTGGCCGATCGGCGACCTGCTCGTGCTCCTCGGCGTCGGCGTGGGCTGCTGGCTCGCCGGCCTCGTCGTGTTTTCGCGCAGAGACATCTGCACGGTGTGACGCGGCCCCCCCACTCGCGCGCGATCAGCGGCCAGGGAGTTGGCCCATTCGGCGGGTCGGCGTTAGGATTCGAAGCGGCGGAACCGAGCCGGCCCGGCTGGGTGTCGCGACTGTGCGAGAGCGGGGACTGTTCCGATGACCGACAAGCTGCCGGCCTCCAAGACCAAGATTGAGACGGTCGAGCCCCTGGGCAAGCGCGTCCTGATCCGCAAGGACGAGGATCGCAAAGTCACCAAGGGGGGCATCGAACTGCCCGGCAACGTGGAGATTCCCACGATCACCGGCCGCATTGTGAGCGTCTCCGCCCAGATCGAGCGGGACGAGGACTTCCCGATCAAGCAGTACGACCGCGTGCTGTTCAACCCCAAGCATGCGATTCCGGTCGATTTCGAACCTGATAACCAGCTCTTCGTCGTCCCGATCGAAGACGTTGTCGCCGTGTTCAGACGATCCTCGTGAGGCCCGGGCCACCGATCGCGAAGCGGAGTGCGGACATGATCGACCTTCCCTCTCGAGCGCTGATCGGCATGGTCCACCTCCCGGCGTTGCCCGGCAGCGCGGGTTCATTGCTGCCGATGGAGGAGATCGTCGCGCGGGCCGTGACCGACGCCCGTACCCTGGCGGCCGCCGGGTTCCACGCGGTTATCGTCGAAAACTTCGGCGACATGCCATTCCCCGCCGAGCACCTCCCCCCCGCCACAATCGCCGCGATGGCCGTAGCCGCTTCGCACGTCCGCGAGGCGACCGGACTCCGCGTGGGCATCAACGCGCTGCGCAATGACGCCATCGCCGCGCTGGGGATCGCGGCGGCTGTCGACGCGGCTTTCATACGGGTCAACGTGCACACGGGCGTCGCGGCCACGGATCAGGGGCTGCTCTCCGGTCGGGCCAACGAGACGCTGCGCTACCGGCGGGAACTCGGCCGCCGCATCGCCGTGTTTGCCGACGTGCACGTCAAGCACGGCCGCCCGATCAGCGAGCCGGACATCGCGCGGGCGGCGAAGGAGGCGGCCTACCGAGGCATGGCCGACGCGCTGGTCGTCTCCGGCCCGGGAACAGGGGAGGCGACCGACCTCGACGACCTGCGCCGTGTTCGCGAGGCCGTCCCCGATCGCCGCATCTTCGTCGGTAGCGGCGCAACGGCCGAGACGGTCGGCGACCTGCTCGCGCTCGCCGCCGGCGTCATCGTGGGGTCGAGCCTCAAGCCGGGGGGAGACGCCTCGCTGCCCATCTCCGCCGAACTCGCGCAGGCTTTCGTCGAAGCGGCAGGCATGAGCACCAAGGCGGGACGATGACGGCATGGACAGGCCAAGGATCCACGTCTTCGCTCCCGCCGGTTGCCTCGACAAGTTCTTCGCTTTCACCGGCCTCTCCACCGCGGCGGAGACGCTCGCGCTTTTCCAGCGCGGCCTCGGCGATCGCTACGAAGTCACCGGCAACCCGCTCGTGCTCGAAGCCTCCGAGAATGATTACCATGGCGGCCGGCAGGACGACGACCTCCGCGCCCTTGAGATCACCGATGCCCTCGCCGATGACCGCGTGACCGCCCTGCTCTCGATCCGCGGCGGTGCGTGGCTGACGCGGGTGCTCCCTCGCGTTGACTTTGAAGTGCTTCGTCGCCGCAGCCGACCGCTGTTCGTTTTCGGTTTCAGCGAGTTGACTACGCTGGTCAACATCGTCGCGGCGTATCCGGGCGTCTTCGGCGTGTATGACATGGGACCCGCGTTCCTCGCCTACGGGCTCAAGCGCCACGCCCGCATCAACGGGCTTGTTCCCGCCGGCGACCCTGACGCGCCCGAGCGATGGGCGAAGGAGCGATTCTCCGCGGAGTTCGACGCATTCCTCGCCGATGTAATCGAGATCATCGAAGGCCGGGGCACGCGGCGCCCGCTCACCGCGACGCTTGTCCGTGGCGAACTCGGTGAATCGATCGACGCGCGATTCGTAGGCGGCAATGTGGCCGTCTGGACCAGCATGGCTGCTTCACCCTATATGAAACTCGCCGATCCCACGGGGCGCTGGATCGTGCTCGAGGAGATCGGAGAGATCCCCGAGCGCATCGACCGCTACATCGCGCAATTGACCCTGTCAGGCGTCTGGCGAGCGTGTGCGGGGCTGCTGCTGGGCGACTTTCACAACAAGGATGAGTGCCTGACCCCTGCGGTGGTCGAGATGCTCGCCTACCACCTGCCCGGCGATCGGCCGCTGCCCGTCCTGGTGACCGATCGCGTCGGGCACATCTGGCCGATGGCGCCGCTGGTGATGCAGCAGCCGTGCCGGGTGGAACTCGAGAGCGATCAGGTGTATCGAATACAGTCCGTTCCGAAGTTTTCGGATTGACCGTACAGGAATGGGGGCTTCGTCGATGATGGTTGAGCCGAGGACTGTCTGCAACCGTCGCCCTGTGCTCGACGGCACGAACGGCGTCTGCCGGCTGGTTGTGGCCGCGCTCGTCGCGGGCATGGCGGTGGGGTGCTCGAAGAGCGCCAAGGACGAGGTCGGCGCCGACACGTGGCAGGCGGTCGCCGCGGCGGAGAAGGTGGAGTTGATCCGCCTGACCTACGGCTCAGACCTTACCAGCCTCAAGCCCGGAGCCCCCCTGTTCGGGGCCAAGCCGGTCGGCAAGCCTTCGACCCCGCCGGCTGCCTGGGTGGAGGCGTTGCGGGGGCTGCTCGCCAGCCCCGATACTTTCGAATGGGACGCCGCCAAGGGGTGCCTGCCGACGCCTGGGGTGGCGGTTCGGTTCACCACGGGAGGACGCGAGGTCGAACTGCTCATCTGCTACGAGTGCGGCCTGCTCGCCATCGGGCCCACCCCGCCGGACAGCGGCGGTCCGCCGCAGCGCTGGCTCGATTTCGAGCGGGCTCGGGCGGCGTTTGTCCGCCTCGCCAAGGAGGCTTTTCCCGCCGACAAGGAGATCCAGGCACTGCCCGACTAGCTCGGCCCGAACGGCGCATGAAACGAGCCGCCCGGCCCTTCGGAAGGGGGCGAGCGGCTCGGTGTCTGGACGAGCCGACGGTGGGATTCGAACCCACAACCCCGGCTTTACGAAAGCCGTGCTCTACCGTTGAGCTACGTCGGCGCTGCCCGCCGATCGGCAGATGGACATCGGCCGACGGCAGGACCGGGTACTGTATCGGCCACCCCGAAAATGTCAAAAAGTCGCGGCGGGCTCAGGCCCCGGACTACCAGGGCACAGGCTGATCGGCGCCCAGCCCCGGCCCGAGCAGCACTCCGTTCAGCAGCAGCCTCGCGCTGCCCTCATGGTATCCCCGGAAGCATGGCTCGGTGACGAAGAGGATCACCTGACCGCTGCCCAGCCGTTCCACGGTGGTGTAGGCCGTCCGGGCCGCCCGCGCCCGATACTCCGGCCACAACAATCCGCTCAGCCGAAGCTGGCGCTCCTCGGCCAGCCGGACGGGGGCGGCTCCGAATTCCTTGCTCATCAGCAGGTACGACCCGGCCAGCAGCACGGGCAGGCGCTCACCCAGGCCGCTGCAGATCCAATGGTCGGGGTTAAGCTGCGCCGCCACCAGCGCGCCACCGGCGGGATTGAACAGCCTTTGCCAGGCGTCAAGTCGCTTGAGGGCGTCGCCTTCGGGACGATCGGGGGCCTCATGACCTTCATCCTGTGAATCGCCGTTTGCCGCGGTGGGCGGGGTCCAGACATGATCGCGGCGCCAGACGTGGTCGGGATCAAACTCCGGGTTTCGCGCCGAGTCCTCGTCGCGCAGCGCCGACTCATACGCCTCAAGCTCGCCGAGCACGTCACGCTTCAGTCGGACGGAGGAAAGCCCCAGTTCCTCGTCTGCGAGCACGCCCGCGGCGTCGCCCCAGGCGATCAGCGTACCGCCGCCGGCGATCCATGACTTGAGCGGATCGAGCGCCTCACCGAGCACGGCACGCAGCGCCCCGGCGCTGCCGGCGTCGGGGATGATCAGCACGTTGTAGGTACGCAGGTCGGCGCTGCCGAGATTCTGCACGTTCAGAGGCGAACAACGCAATCCGACGCGTGCGTCGAGGAGGTGCCAGGCGGCGCCGAATGAGGTCGTCGAGATTGGATACTGCGACGCAATCGCCACGCGCGGTCGTTCCAGGAGCACATAGCGCACGCCCCCGAGGTCCGGCCCGGACTCGCAGAGGGCGGTGTCCGTCGCGCGAACGTCGATCGGCAGGGCCTTCGCCAGCCGATTCATGGCGGCGTGCAGGTCCTCGGCGTTCTCGTTGTTGCGCAGCAGAATCGCTCCCGGTGCGTAGGAACGGCCGCTGACGGTGAACGGCTTCGTCGCGGCGCGGATACGGCGGCCGTCCTCCAGCAGCGTGGTGATGGCCCGGTAGATGTCGCTGCTCGCGCCATCGATGAGATAGCCGAAGTCCGCCGCGGGCACGTCGGCCGGTGGCGCCGGGGCCGCGGGGCTCACCGCGCTCATCGGCACCTCGGGCACCGCCTCGGCCCACCACGAATCGAGGCCGTAGGCCATCGGCAGGCTCCAGCCGGTGACATCGTAGACGCGAGTGCCCTCGCGGTTCTCGATGTCCTTGCGCTCATCGCGCAGGAATGCCTCGCTCATGCGCGGGTCGAACGAGAGATTCGCATGGACAAGCCTGCGGTGCGGCTGGTTGGAACGGACGACCAAGGTACCCGCCGGAAACTCGCGCGTTTCGGCGCTGTCGCCCCAGAGGCTCGTCAGGCCGCGCGCCTGGAACGACGTATCCGCATACCCGAACTCGATGCCGTGGCGCGTCAGCAGCTCGGCGAACTGCCGGGCCCGCGCGGTGTCCGCGTGTGGCGGCATGAGGAAGACGCCGCCGAACGGGCTGGCGGCGGAGACGGCCCAGCGGCGATCTGCCAGGAAATCACCGAGAATCGCCTTCCGATTGGCGCGAAGCGTCTCAAGATTCGCCAGCGAGGAGGTCAACTGGTGATCCACTGCGTCCCGGTAGGTCACGACGTTGCCCGCCTCCTGGCGGACGGCGTGGCCGCTCGTGCGCCCCTGCTCGTAGAGCAGGCCTATCGCGCCGATGTGGCCGCTCCACGCGTTCGTATAGCCGGGGTACCAGTCCTCGTACCATTCCTGCGTGTAGTAGCTCCATCCGCGCCGATCGAACGCAGCGGCCTGTTCCCGGGAGAACTGCTTGCGCCACGAGCGGTTCGAGGCGGGCAGGTAGCCACTGACGGGCTCGCGCGGCGGCTCCATCAGGTAGGTCTCCTGGGTGCCCATCTCGTGCGAGTCGACCAGGAGGTGCGGATGCCAGGCGAGCAGGACGGCCGCCCGGCCGCGGGTTTCCGGATGAACCTGCATCAACCAGTCGCGGTTCATGTCGAACAGGTAGTGGTTGCCGCGGCCCGCGGACCACAACCCTCGGTGGTGCATGGCCTGGTGGTCCGTGTTCGGCACTTTCCCTCGCAGGTGCTCCAGTTGGGCGAGAAACCGTTCGCGACCGTCGGGGTTCATCAGCGGATCAACGTGGATGACGAGTTCGTCGCGCAGGGCCTTCGTCGCCGGATCGGTACCCGCGGCGAGCTGGTAGGCGAGTTGCACGGCGGCGTCGGTGCTCGACAGCTCGTCGCCGTGGATCGAATAAGCCATCCAGGCGATCGCGGGCATCGAGTCGACAAGGCGGTTTCCGTCGGCTTCGGAAAGGCCGCGCGGATCGTGCAGGCGGGCGTTGTCCGCCTTGATGGCCGCGAGTCGCGCGTGGTTCTCCTCGCTGGTGATCGTCAGGTGATAGAGCGTGCGGCCCTCATGGGTGGTGCCGTGCGTCTGGATGGTGACGAAAGGCGACGCTTCCGCCAGGGCCTGCAGGTAGCGCACCAGCGGTTCGTACCGGACGGCGTCGGCGCCTATCGCGTGTGGAATGTACGCCTCCGGCGCGGGGACCTGCGGGTCGAGCGTCGCGGGGTCGGCGAAGCCGGCGGCACGGGCCTGCGCCGCGAAGAGCACGGCCGCGAGCCAGAAGGCCACCGGCATGCCACTGGTTATCGAACTGGGCAGGCGTCGGAGGACTCGGTTATTGGTCAAGGTGTCTCCCCTGATTGACTCGCGCATGAGAACCCGGCGGAGACTTCAATCGCGGAGGCGACCGGTGTCAAATGCAGCGGCCAACGCAGCGTACCTCGAACGAGCAGGCATGGGCCGCCACGCCGTCCAGCCGGCCGGCGTGGGGGAACGCCCCTGCAACGCCGTCGGCCCGTTGGTCGGTCGATATCCTACCAACAAGTCAGGGGGCCGCGGCGGCCCCGCAAGGCTTCGTCACGTCCGACAACAGGCCGCACCCGATAGGCAGCTTCTCCGGCCATTGCGGCTGTCGGACCTGTTCATGCGGCGATCGGGGCCGGACGCACCACAGGGACTCGAAACGATCCGGGGAAGGAGGCAACATGAAGCGCATCCTGATCCTTGACGACTGTGTCATGTATCGTGATCTGCTCGCCGCCGTACTCCGCTGCGCAGGCTGCGAGGCGCGGTGCGTCGACGGAGGGCGGCATGCGCTTCGCGCGGCGGCGGAAATCGAGCCCGACCTGGTCCTCATGGATGTCGCCATGTCGGACATGGACGGCCTGGCCTGTCTGAGGTGCTTCCGCCGCCACCCTGCGACGGCGACGATACCCATCCTGATCGTAACCTCAGTCTCGGATCGAGAAGTGATCCTGCAGTGTGCCAGGAGCCGCGTCCAGGGCTACCTGCTGAAGCAGAAGTGCTCCGTTCATGAACTGCTGGACCGCATCGGCTCGCTGATCGGGATGCGCACCCCGTGCCGCGAGCTGCCGGCGGCAACACGCCAGGACGACGTCGGGCCGAAGCATGGCGTCGCGGCTTGCATCTCGACTCGCGCGGAATCGCCCGCCCCCGTGGCCTCCGCCAGCGCTGAGGTTGCGCAACCCGAGCGGCTGTCTCGTGACGAAGTGCTCGCGACAATCGATCGCGAAATGGAGATCCGCGCCATGGCCCCGGTGCTCCAGCGGGTGCTGGCAATGACAAACAACCCGAATGTCTCAATCGAGGAGATCGCACGGGTTGTGCGTGACGATCAGGCCGTGGCGATGCGCGTGCTGAAGGCGGCGAACTCGAGTTACTACAACACGGGTAAGACCGCTTCGAATCTGGCGGAGGCTACGCAGCGAATCGGTGTTGCCGGCGTGCGCAACGTCACGATGGCCATCATGGCGGTGGAGCACTTCTCGAACTCCTCCGTCGTCGGCCTGAATCCGCAGCGGTTCTGGGAACACTCGTTGACCACGGCCATGATCTCCCAGCTGCTTGCCGATCATCTCGGTCTGAAAGCATCGCCGTTCCTCTTCCTTGCGGGCTTGATGCATGACGTGGGCCGCATGGCGCTCGCCCAGTGCTTCGCGGACAGGTATCAACTGGTGCGTGAGTCCGCCCTGGCTCGCCGGGTTGATCTCTCCGTCGTCGAGCGCGAGACGTTCGGCCTCACTCACGCGGACGTGACGCAGCGGATCCTTGAATCCTGGAAACTCGGCGAGCCGGTTCTGCAGGCGGCCTGCTCGCACGAGCAACCGCTGGATCGAATCCGCCGCTCCTCTCGCGACGCCGAAGCGGCCATAGTCGTGGCGCTGAGCAACCGGATGGCGCACGCGATGCTTGAAGGCGACAGCGGCAACCCCGTGCTCCTGCCCATCAGACCCTGGTCGCGCGCCCTTGGCATTCCTGCCGACCATATCCGCAGGGTCGCCACGCAGGCTTCGGAATTCACGCAGATGACCACGATGTCCTACGCAGCGCAATCCACCGAGAACTTTGCCAGCGGGCTTGCGGATGAATTGAAATCCCGTGTGGGGCGGAGGATCGGCATGGCACTGCTCGAAGAGCCGGAGGCCGCTGGAGCAACCACGCTGCTGTGTGAACGACTGGGCTGGATCGACCACGAAGACCCCGCGATTGCCGTCGTAACCGGTGCATCTGCTCGGCAGCTTCACGGCCGTGCCGAGGAGCTGCGAAAGCTCGAAGACGCCCTCGGCCGACGGCTGCCCGTGGCGGTAGTCCTCGACGGGCAACCGGCCCACAACGTAGCGCCCATCTTCGATGGGCGATTGCTCCGGAGCATCGTCCTCCCGGCGTTCTACGAGGACATCATGCAGACATTCCGCGAACTGGCCGCGGCCAGGGCAGAGTCGCCGGATCTGCAGATGTCATCGGCCGCCTGATGCCCAAAGCGCCGTGCCACGCCACGGCGGGCTCACGGAGATGGCCCGGCCGATGATCCCGTCTGAGGCGGTCTCCGCGCCGGCATCCGCAGGGTGGGACACTGGCGCCGGGGGGGGAAGCACCCGTGACCGGCGGATGCGGTCGAGACACCGACACAACCGGTCCCGCGCGGCGCGATGACCGCGGCGGCGGCATCGCGGGTTCCCGGCCCGCCCGCAGTACACCCGGGGTCGATCGAAGGCTCTCCGCCGTCATACGAACGGGCAGCTCGGGCTTGCGGTTTGAGAATTCCGCGGAATACTGTCGCCGCGGCGCGACGAACCACCACGAGGGCACAGCGGGAGCCCCAACCCCATGGAAACGCTTTTCACCACGGAGAACGCCCTGGCGTTCCTCACGCTGTCGCTGCTCGAGATCGTCCTCGGTATCGACAATGTCGTCTTTATCGCCATTCTCTCCGCCAAGCTCCCCGCCGAGCAGCAGTCCAAGGCGCGGCGCACGGGACTCGCGGCAGCGATGCTGATGCGCGTCCTGCTGCTGCTTTGCATCACGTGGGTGATGGGCCTCAAGCGCGAGTTGTTCGCGGTGATGGGGCACGCCGTCACCGGGAAGGACCTCGTGCTGATTCTCGGCGGGTTGTTCCTCCTGGCGAAGGCGACCTACGAGATCCACGAGAAGCTCGAGGCCCCCGGCGAGCAGCGACGGGGCGGCAAGGCCATCGCCTCCTTCGGCGCCGCGATCTTCCAGATCATGCTGCTGGACATGGTCTTTTCGATCGACTCGGTCATTACAGCCGTCGGCATGGCCAACCACATCGGCGTGATGATCGCGGCGGTCATCGCGGCCGTCGTGGTGATGATGGTCTTCGCCAACGCAATCTGCGATTTCATCGAGCGCCACCCGACGATGAAGATGCTGGCGCTGTCGTTCCTGCTGCTCATCGGCGTGATGCTCGTCGCCGAGGGGCTCGGGGCGCACATCGGCAAGGGATACATCTACTTCGCGATGGGGTTCTCACTCGGCGTGGAGCTGCTGAACATGCGCTTCCGGAAGGTCTATCGGCCAGTGCCCCTCCACCAGGCTACCCCGCCGAAGGGCTGAGGCCGGGCTCCGTTGTGATCTCGCTGCGGATGGTGGTCAGAGCGCCAGTCGTCGAAAACGCGGCGAGACGGCGCACCGGGCTGTGCGCCGGATCGAAACGGCAAACCGCCAGCATCGGACACCACCGACAGGGCGACTGCCCGTTCAGCCTGTACGGCAAGACCTCGATGCGCCCATCCAGCACGCTGTCGGCCAGCGCTCCCAGTTTCCTGCGGACGTGGGCAAGGACATGTTCGAAATCGTCACGCTCCACGCCGTCGCTGCGGTCCGCATTTCCGATTTGCCCATCCTTCGTCCGCATCAAGTTGAACCACCGTGAGTGGCCGCCGGCAAAGTCCTTCTCGAGCACGGACAGGGCCTGCGCGTTAATGAGCCCGCGCGGCTGGTGCGCGCCGAGCACCCCTTTCTTCTCGTTCAGCTTTGCCGATGGATGCTCGACCTTGACGTATTTCGGTGTGAGGCTGACGTAGAACGCAGCGATCGGCCTGACGGCCCGCCCCGCCAGCGACTCGCCGCGCTCTTTCAGTACGATCAGATACGCGATCAGTTGCAGTGACAGGCCGTGATAGACCTCGGTCAGGGCCAGCCGCTTGCCCGAGGTGAGTTTGTAGTCCACCACGACGCCGAGCGCCTCGCCGCCCTCCTCGGCCACATCTACCCGGTCCATCACGCCGCGCAGGCGCAGCCGCCGCCCGCCCGGCGTCGTGATCTCAAGGGCCTCCAGCCCCTGCTCGCCCAGCCCGAAGGACAACTCCGCCCACCGTGGCCGCGCTTGCCCCGCTGCGGCGAGCGCCCGCTGAGCCCGCACCACACGAGCGAGCCGATTCCTGGATCGATCGAGCACATAGGCCTCCCGCGCCTGGGCCAGCAGCCCCTCGCGCGGCAACGCCGCCGACACCCGCCCGGCACTGACTTCGAGATGGCGCAGGAGATCCGTGTCGGAGAGCCGGGCCAGTTCGCGGTCCTCGTCGGTCAGGCCGCGGATGAAGTCTTCCAGAATGGCGTGGTGCACCTTGCCCACGTCCACGGGCTTGAGTGCGGCCTCACGGCGTTCCTGCAGGTCGAGCGTGTGGATGGCGAAATGCTTGAAGGGACAGCTCGCCTGGTCTTCCAGCCGGGAGATGCTGGTGTGCAGCGCGTCCGGGACGAGCCGCCAGACCGACGCGGAGGACAGCCGGGCCGGCCGCACTGCGCCGAAGCCCCGCATCACCACGGGCATGGCGGGCTCGGAGCGGATCGACTCGTAGAGTGCATTCCAACGCGCGCGAACGGGCTTCACGTCGTCGCCCGACGCCGGGCGCTCCCGGAACTCCATCGCCAGTCGGCGCAGGGCGTCGGAAGGGCCTAGCACGTCCCACATCACGCGCCTTCGAGCGGGGTCCTCGGGGCGGGTGTGCCGCACCGCGGGCGCGGCCGCCGCGACGGCGGCCAGATGCGGTGAGGGGCGAAGCTCCCGGCCGCGGTCGTCGGCGGCCGCGCAGGTCAGCAGCAGCGCCTCGCTGGCGCGGGTCACCGCGATGTAGGTCAGCAGCGGCTCGTCCAGCGTGCGCTGGCGCGAAGGTGGCGCGACAGTCAGCCCGGCCGAGGAGAGCAATGTGCGATCGTCATCGCCAAGGATGGTCTCCTCCTGCGCTACGCTGGGGAAAAATCCGTCGTTGACCCCCAGCACCACCACGGCCTTGAGATCCGGGTGGCGGCTGCGCTCGATGGATCCCACGAGAACCTGATCCACATGCGGCGGGGCGAGGCCGAGCGTCAGCTGCGACAGCCCCGCCTCCAGCACCTGGGCCATCTCGCCCGCGGAAAGCGCGGTCTCACGGAGGGCGAACGCGAGATCGTCGAGGAACGCGTGCACGTCACGCCACACCTGGCGATGCTCTTCCGCCTGGTCGAGATCGCCGTCGGCCTCTGCCTCGCCTGCCCAGTGCTCCAGCGCTGAGGCAACGCCGAGCCGGTCGAGCAGAGACCTCACCGCTGCAACCCAGGCTCCGCCCGTCGGACGCTGCGCGCCCGCCGCCTCAGCCAGCCAGGGTTCGAGGAGGGCCAGTAGTCGGGCGCGGGTTCGATTGACCCGCTGCCGCTCGGTGACGCGAAGGGCCTGGCGAGCCGCCTCGCGGGGGCTGGCGCCCGCCGCCGGCCCGCCGGCGGGTATGTCGACTGCGCCGAACCGCCACTCTCGTCGCCAGGACGCGGTGCCCGCCACGCCGTGGGCGAGCAGGTAGTTCTCCAGCTCGTCCAGCCCGGCCTCGGACGGCGACCCACGCGAGGGCGCCGCGTCGACAGGCGGGAGAAGTCCCGTCTTGATCAGCAGGCGCATGGATTCCAGCGAGCAGTCCGACTCGGCCGCCGACACCGCGGCGCGCAGCAGCTCGATCAGCGGGTGATGGCCGATGGGCCGGCGGCGGTCGATGAAGAAGGGCACGTGACGGGCTGACAGGGCGCTGGTCAGCAGATCGTGGTATGGCCCCAGGTCGCGGACGATGATTGCGATATCGCGAAAGCGACAGCCGCGTCGCGGATCGGACACCCACGCCAGCACCCGGGCTACGGCGTAATCCACTTCAATCCGCCGTGTCGGCAACTCCGCGATTTCGACGTCGGGCGGGGCATCCGCCGTCTCGGCTCCGCTCCCGCCGTCGGCGCGAAAGAGCCGCTGTTCGAGTGCCGCCAACGCCATGCTGGATCGGAATCGCGGGGGCTGGTCGGGCATCAGGCGGAGGGGCTCGAGCACCGGAATGCCGGCCGCGGCGAGCCGGGTGTGCAGCATCTGCCAGGTTCGCCGCGTGCGCCCGAAGAGCCGATCGGCGTCCGTCTCATCCCCCGCGGCCGTAGAAAACGCGGGGTCATCAAGCATGGTCATGTCGACATGCGTGGCAATCCGGCACAGCTCGATCAGCGTGAGCGTCTCCTGCTGCGACATCGAGGCGAAGCCGTCGACCCAGACCTCGGCCCCGGCCAGCCACGCCGCCTTCGGCAGCAGGGCACGGGCAACCTCCAGGTACTGCGAAGGATCCAGACGCTCAGCGCCGAGATGCTCCAAGTAGGCGCTGTAGATGATGCGCAGGTCGTCGAGGCGTGTGCCCTGCAACGGGTCGTCCGCGGGCGCAAGCCGCGCCGCACGATCGAGGTCGTCGGGCGAGACGCGCTCCTCGAGCAACTCCGCGATAGTGCGGCCCATCTGTTCGGCAAAGCCGCCGAAGCGCTCGACGTGGCGGTAGTATCGCAGCGACGGCGAAAGCCGCTGCACGACATGTCGGAGCACCATCGCGCGGGCGGGCTCGGAGATCGCCTGCCGCACGACGCCACCCGCCGATTCAACCAGCCGGAAGGCGAGCCGCTGAAACGACAGAACCTCCGCACGGTGCGAGCCGCGGACGCCATCGCCCGCGAGGATGGTGCGCTCCATCTGCAGACTGGCCTGCTCAGGCACGAGCAGGACCAGCCGCGGCCCCTCGACCGGTTCGCGGCGGAGCCGCTCGCGCACGGCCTCTACACAGTGGCGCGTCTTGCCGGTGCCGGCGCGGCCGATGACGAAACGGAAAGGCATGGGCGGATTGGTAACGCGCTGCCGTGCGCGGGGCAAGCCGGGCCCGCCGGATGATACGCCTCCGGACCACCCACGCGCCGTCGCCTGTTGCCGGTCCGCGGCTTGGGTTATAGTGCCTCCGGCACGGTGTGCCGTCATGGAGAGCTACGGGTATGAACGATCGAAAGGTGGCGCTGGTCACGGGCGGGTCGCGGGGGATCGGGCGGGGTATCTGCCTGGAACTCGCCAAGGTCGGCTACGCCGTCATGATCAATTACATCGAGAACCTCGGCGCCGCTGAGGAGACGCGCGAGCGGGTCGAAGAATTGGGCTCGAAGGCCGAGATCTGCCAGGGCGACATCGCCTCGGGCCCCCACCGTGAACTGATCGTCGAATACACGATGGAGCAGTTCGGCCGGATCGACATGCTCGTCAACAACGCCGGCATCGCCCCCCAGCGTCGCGACATCCTCGACGCCGATGAGCAGAGCTACGACCGCGTGATGGATGTCAATCTCAAGGCACCCTACTTCTTCACGCAGCGCGTCGCGCGGCAGATGATCTCGCTGAAGGACGAGAAGGTCATCCCGGGCGCCTGCATCGTGAACATCTCCTCGCTGCGGAGCTACACTGTCGCTCCGAACTACGGCGAATACTGCCTGAGCAAGGCCGGCATCAGCCTGATGACCAAGCTGTTCGCCATACGACTGGCCGAACACGGCATCAATGTCTACGAGGTCTCCCCCGGCATCACCCGTACCGACATGACCTCGACCGAGACCGCGAAGAAGTACTACGACGCCAAGATGGCAGCCGGCATGGCACCCATCAACCGCTGGGGTGAGCCGGCCGAGGTGGGGCGCGCGGTGGCCGCCATCGCCCGGGGCGACTTCCCGTTCAGCACGGGCCAGGTCTTCCACGTGGACGGCGGCTGGCACCTGCGTTGGCTCTGACCGGCGCGGGCGGCCCACGTCGAGGCCGCCCCGTCTCGCGCCCGCCCGACGCGGGTCGCTGGAAACGTTCCCGCAAGGACCGCGATCTGCCATGAGTTCGATCAAGAAAGTCGCCGTGTTCGGCCTCGACTGTGCCGAGCCTTCCCTCGTATTCGGCCCCTGGCTGGAGCACCTCCCCAACATTCGGCGACTTTGCCAGGCGGGGACCTTCGGCACGCTGACCAGCTCCATGCCGCCCATCACGGTGCCCGCGTGGAGCTGCATGACGGCCAGCAAGGACCCCGGCACGCTGGGGATCTACGGCTTCCGGAACCGCAAGGACCATTCGTACGACGGCCTGTCCATCGCGACATCCCTAGCGGTGAAGGAACCGCGGATCTGGGACATCGTCGGCAACCAGGGGCGGCAGTCGATCATCGTGGGCGTCCCCGGCACGTTTCCGATCGTCAAGCCACCCAAGGGTGCGATGCTCGCCTGCTTCCTGACCCCCGATCCCAACGACGAGCAGTCGCCCTGGATTTCGCCGGAGCCGCTGCGCCGCGAGGTTCGCGAACTCGTCGGCGAGTACTACGTCGACGTGAAAGGATTCCGCACCGACGACAAGAAATGGCTGCTGGAGCAGATCTACGAGATGACGCGCCGCCGCTTCGAGGTGGTGCGTCACCTGCTTTCCACGAGGCCCTGGGATCTGTTCTGGATGGTCGAGATGGGTGTCGACCGCATCCACCACGGCTTCTGGAGCTGCTACGACCGGACGCACCACCGCTACGAACCCGGCAACGAGTTCGAAAACGCCATCTTCGACTACCACAAGTACGTTGACGATGAAATCGGCCGAACGCTCGCGCTGATGAACCTTGACGAGACGGCGGTCTGGGTCGTCAGCGATCACGGCGCCAAGTGCATGCATGGGGGGCTGCTGTTCAACCAGTGGCTGATGAACGAGGGTTACCTCGTCTTCAAGAACCCTCCGGCACCGAAGCAGAAGTTCAACGTCGCCGACGTCGACTGGACCCGGACCAGGGCGTGGGGCGACGGCGGATACTACGGCCGCCTGTTCATCAACCGCGAAGGGCGCGAGCCGGGCGGCACGGTAAAAGACGCGGACTACGAGCGCTTCCGCGACGAACTCGCCGCGAGAATCGAGGCCATCCCCGACCACAAGGGCCGGCCGATGGGCACCAAGTGCTACAAACCGGAGAAGATCTACAGCACCGTCAACGGCGTGGCGCCGGACCTGATCGTGATCTTCGGCGACCTCAACTGGCGATCCGTCGGCTGGGTCGGCAGCGATACGATCTACTCGTTCGAGAACGACACCGGCCCGGACGACGCCAACCACGCGCAGGACGGCATGTACGTGTACAGCCATCCTTCGCTGGCGGCGCGAGGCCGCCAGGACGGGCCGACGCTGTATGACGTGACCCCGACGATCCTGCGGCAAATGAGCCTGCTGCGTCCGCCGGACATGAAGGGCCGGCCGCTGCACGACTGACGGCAGCGCCGCGCCCGCCTACAGATAAGGCGAAAGCAGCTTCGTCGCCCCGTCCCGCAGACGGATCCAGGCAGGTCGGGCGTCGATTTCCTCCAGCGTCACGCGGTGAGAGACGGGCAGCAGCGTCGCCAACCAGGCGGAGAGTTCCTTCGCCAGATCCATGTCGTACGCCTCGACGTTGAACTCGAAGTTGAGTCGAAAACTCCGCGGGTCCATGTTCGCCGAGCCAAGCAGCACCCACTGGTCATCGACAATCATCAGCTTCGTATGCACAAACGGCGGTTTGCGCCGGTACACTTCCACGCCGTGCTCAAGCAGTTGCCACAGGCATGCATCGGCAACCCAGCGCATGAACGGCAGATCCACCTCCGACGGCAGCACGAGCGTGATGCGTACGCCCCGCCGGGCGGCCATCACCAGCGCGGCGATCAAAGGTGAAGGCGGCACGAAGTAAGGCGTCACGATCCAGACATGCTGTCGCGCAGCCGCCAGCGCCGCCTGCACGATCCACAACACGATGCCCAGGTCCTCGTCCGGGCCGCTGGAAATCGCCCGACACACCGCCGACCCCGCGGGTGACAGCTCCGGGTAGTACCCGTCCCCCTCCAGGATCTCACCCGTGGCCGTAGCCCAGTCCTCGACAAACGCGTGCTGCAGCTCGGCCACGACCGGGCCGGTGATCTTGAAATGGAGGTCTTCGCACCGGTTGGGTGCGGTACCCGTCAGCAGGTGCCGGGCCGAGATGTTCATGCCGCCGGAAAAGCCGGTCTCGCCGTCCACGACAAGAATCTTGCGGTGATTACGCAGGTTGAATCGCACGCGCCCGAGGGGAAACCCCAGCGGATAGAAGGCCGCGGGATGAACCCCCCGTCGCTGTAGCGCCCGGCTGCGACGGGAAAACGTATCCAGCGCCCCCACGCCGTCGAACAGCACGCGCACCCTGACCCCACGGTCCGCCGCGTCCCCGAGCGCCGCAATGAACCGCGCCCCGACGTCATCACGGTCGAAGATGTAGCTGACCAGTGTGATCGTCCGGCGAGCGTCGGCGATCGCCTCGAGCATCCGCGGGTAGGCCTCCTCGCCGTGGTGAAGCGGCTCGATGCGGTTGCCAGCCACCAGCGGCAGGCGGGTCACGGCGTCGGCGATGGTCCGCAGGTCGTGCAGGTGTCCGACGGCGGTGCGGATCGTCTGCGGATCGCGGACCGGGTCAGGGCCGGGCGTCCGCTCCCACGGGTGGCGTCGGCGGCCGACGTGCTTGATCGCGCGGCGCTCCACGCGGTTGATGCCCAGCGCCCAGTAGAGCCACGGCCCCAGGACGGGCAGCGTCAGGCTGAGGTACGCCCAGATGGCGGCGCTGCGCGAGTCGCGTTTGTACATCACCGCGTGCACCGCCGCCGTCAGACCCAGCCCCAGCCAGGCCACGTTGAAGGCGAGAAGCAGCCAGTGATCCTGGATCCAGGTAAGCACGAAACCATCCTGGGCGGTTTGTGGGGGCATGAACTGCAGCCCGCGACCGCGGCTCGCTTAGAGCAGCGTGCCGCGCAGAATGAGCGCCGCGACCGAGAAGTAGATCACGATGCCGCTGACATCGACCAGCGTGGCGATCAGCGGAGCTGAAGACACGGCGGGATCGAACCCCAGCTTGCGCAGTGCGAGCGGAAGCATCGCCCCGATGGTCGTCCCGTAGATGACCACGCCCAACAGGCTCGCGGCTACAGCCAGCGCTATCAGGCGGTAGTGCTCGCCGTAGTCGCTCGCGCCCCACGGCCAGAAGAAGATGCGGACAAACGCGAGCCCTGCCAGCACCGCGCCAAGCGCCAGCCCGGCCCCCAGTTCGCGGTAGAGCACGCGCCACCAGTCGGCCAGGCGGACTTCCCCCAGGGCCACCGCGCGAATGATCAGCGACGTGGCCTGCGAACCTGAGTTGCCGCCGCTGCTGATGATCAACGGCAGAAAGACGACCAGCACGACGGCCGCGGAGATCTCATGCTCGAAGTAGCCCATCGCCGAGGCCGTCAGCATCTGCCCCACGAACAGCACGCTGAGCCACATGGCCCGCTTGCGCATCATCGTGAAGAACCCGACGTTCATATAGGGCGCGTCCAGGGCCGACACCGCGCCCATCTTCTGCATGTCCTCTGTGGCCTCCTGCTCGGCCACGTCCATCACGTCGTCGACCGTGACGATGCCGACCAGCAAACCGGTAGAATCCACCACCGGCAGGGCCACGCGGTCGAACTTCTGAAAAAGCCGTACGCACTCCTCCTGGTCCTGGTCGGCGCGCAGGGCGACGAAACTGTGGTCCATCAGGTCGAGGACGAGGGTGGCCGGATCGGCGAGGATCATCTCACGCAGGCGGACGTCATCCAGCAGCACGCCGCGCTCGTCGACGACGTACAGGACATTCAGGGTCTCCTTGTCGCGACCCACCTTGCGGATGTGCTCGAGGACCTGCGCCACCGTCCAGTCCGACCGGACGGCGACATAGTCCGGCGTCATCCGGCGACCGACCGACTCGACCGGATAGCCCAGCAGACGTACCGCCACCGTCCGCTCCTCCGGCGAGAGCAGACTGATCAGACGCTGTGTCGCCGCCCCCGGAAGCTCCTCGAGCAGCGCGGTGCGGTCGTCCGGGTCCATCTCGTTGAGAACCGCGGCGACCTCATCCTTGCCCAGCGAGTGCAGCAGGGCCTCCTGGGCATCGAGCGACAGGTATTCGAAGATGTCGGCGGCCAGTTGCCGCGGCAGGATGCGGAACATGACCGCCACGTCCTCGGGCGCCATGTCCACGAAAATGTCGGCGATCGTGGCGGGGCCGAAGGTGGCCAGGGCGCGGCGCAGTTCGTTGAACTGCCGGTTCCTGATCATCTCGACAATGTCCGGCCCGATGAGCTGTCCCAGCACGTCGATCGCTCCGGATGAGGTTCCGGGCATTCTACGGCCTGCGCGCGATCACGCCAGCGAGCCGCGACCGTGTGCGGCGGGTTATCGCGCTACACGAGCACGTCCGCGACGGTAAGCGCCGCGAGCAGCAGGCTGACCAGCCCGTTGAGGGTGAAGAAGGCGAGGTTCACGCGGGAGAAGTCGGTCGGTGATACGAGGCTGTTCTCGACGATCAGCAGCACAGCCGCGATCGCCACGCCTGCCACGTAGAGCGGCCCGAGCTCCGCCATGACGCCGAGGGCAACCCAGGCGGCCACGGTCACGATGTGGCAACCCCGCGCGACCAGCAGCGCCCGCCGGGGCCCCAGCCGGCTGGGCAGGCTGTGCAGCCCCTCTCGCCGGTCGACGTCAATGTCCTGAAGGGCGTAGATAATGTCGAAGCCCGCGATCCAGCAGGCCACCGAGATCATCAGCAGCACCGCCTCGATCCCGACGCCCGCGGGATCGATCGCCAACCACGCCGCCACCGGCGAGAAAGCGATCGCCGAGCCGAGCACGAAATGGGCGTACCGCGTGAACCGCTTGGTCAGCGAGTAGGCGCACAGGTACATCAGGACGGGCCCGGACAGGAGGATCGGCCAGGTGTTGCCGTACCAGACGTAGAACCCCAGGCATCCTACGCCGAAGGTCAGGATGAAAAGCCCCATGATGACGTAGGCCATCGCCCGCGTGATGCGGCCCGAGGGCAGCGGCCGGCCCGCCGTGCGGGGGTTCCGCGAGTCGATCTCGGCGTCCACGATGCGGTTGAACGTCATCGCCACGCTGCGCGCCGCGACCATGCACAACACGATCAGGCCGAGCTGCCCCAGGTAGGGCCAACCGCGACCGTCGATGTTCCGCCCCGCCAGGAAGGCGGCCATCAGCGCGAAAGGCAGCGCGAACACCGAGTGCGAGAACTTGACCATCTCGCCCCAGGTGCGGACCGATTGCACCAGCGTCGTCACAGGTCGCAGGACTCCTTCGGCGCCGGTCGGCTTGCGGCAAGCTGGGAAGCCCACCGGGTGTTGAGGCTGTGCGGCACGCCCACCAGGTCGAGCAACTTGCCGACCACGAAGTCGACCAGGTCGTCGATGGTCTGCGGCAGCATGTAGAACCCCGGCGCCGCGGGGCAGATGATCGCCCCGGCCTTGCTGAGCGTCAAAGCCGCGCGGAGTTCGATCTGGCTCATTGGCATCTCGCGAGGTACGACAATGAGTCGCCGCGACTCCTTCAGCGTCACCGCGCCGGCCCGGGCGAGCAGGTTGTCCCCAAGCCCCGCCGCCAGCGCACAAAGTGTGTTGCTGCTGCACGGGCAGACGATCATCCCGTCGGTGAGGAACGAGCCGCTGGCGATTTTGGCCCCGACGTCACGGTAGGGATAGATCGTCATCGGTGCCTCCGGGCGGCCGAGCAGCGAGCGGACTGAGATATCGTTGATGTTTATCTCGTCTGCGAAAAGCCGTGCGCCATATGGCGTGACGACCAGGTGCACATGTGCGCCGCCATCCACCAGGCACTCAAGCAGCCGCCGCGCATAGGGCGCGCCGCTCGCACCCGTTACCCCCACCACGATCTGTTTCGTCGCAGATGCACTCATCGCATCATGTCCCCCCGGCAACGGCCGACTCGAGATACACCCCGGTGTGGTGCAGCGACTGCCGCGCCCAGAGGCTGCCCGGGTACTCCCGAAGCAACCGCTCGAATACGACGCGCGCCTCGCGCGGACGCCGGTCGTCGCGGTAGGCCAGGGCGAGGCGAAACAGCGCCTCGGGCACGGCATCGTACCGCCCCGGCTCCGGTCGGGCAGCCTCGGCGTGCGGGGCGTAGCGCTGCACCACTTCCTGCAGAAGTTCGATCCGCCCGCCCAGGGAGCTGTCGTGCGCCTTGGCCAGTTCGAGGTCGATGTTGTCGTCGATCAAGGAGCCGGGGTAGGCCTCGCGCAGGCGGCCGAGACGCGTCGGATAGTCAGGCTGCCGTCGGTCGAGATCGAGCAGCCCCTCCGGCACTCCGGAGCTCTCAAACGGCGAGCCGGCCAGCGGCCGCCCCCCGTTGACCGAGTCGACGTTCCAGCGCAACAGGTCCCGGAGCCGCTCGGCTTCGAAGAGCACCACCTCCATCGAGATCGACAGGCTCTCTTCAGGCGGAGGGCGGTCGAACATGCCCCGCGGCGCCACGTTCGCCGACATGAGCCGCTCCGCCTCCGACAGCGTGGACGAGCTGCGCAGCAGCGAATCCAGCCGGTCGGCCGCGCGCTCGACCTCGCCGTCGCGGGCCTCGAACTGCGCCCGTCGCAGCAACGCCATGGCGGCAATCTTTGACAGCGGATCCCCCTCCGACAGCCGCAGCCAGACGTCCTGGGACTCGCGGGCCGGGAAGTCCGAGTAGTAGCGCACCCACTTCAGCCGCGACCGCGCAAACTCGACCGCGTCGAACCGCATGTCGGCCGCCACCGCCAGCAGGAACAGCGCGTTGCGCTCGTAGCGACTGTCCGGGTACTGCGCGAGAAACCGGTTCAGGGAGCGCGTGGCAAGGTCCTGGTATTCGGCAAGGCTGGTCCGGTGATGTTCCGGATCCTTGATGAGTTCGGACGACCATCGCCGGACGACGGCCTGGCGAATATGCTCGCGCGGCGGGCGCGGCGGCGGGTGGTTGCGATACTCGGCGGCAACGGCCCGCGTCAGGTCCTCATACGTCGGCCGGTCAGCGAAGTAGAATGCGTGGCGCGACTCGATCAGCCGGTAGTACAGCTCGTCGCGCCCGACCTGGTACTCGAACAGGGCCACCGGCGCGTAGAACATGATCGCCAGGAGCGGCGTCACCGCGCCGGGCCTGTAGTTCACCGCCCGCGCCAGCGTCAGCACCACCGCGAAGACCACTGCCGCGGCCACCACCGCCAGCGCCCACGGCGCGACGAACTTCATGCTCTCGATCGGCGGCAGCGTGCCCATGATCTCCTCAGTGGGCCGGCCGCTGGAGGCCAGCACGAGGTAGATGGATGCCGGGATCAGCCCGACGAGCGCGGAAACGAACGGGATCGTCGTCCGAAACGGCCGCACGGATGCGAGCACACAGGAGCAGGCCAGCGTGATCGCCAGCCACGGCATCACCGCCAGAAACGCGACGATCAGGATGAACGGAACCGCCGCCCAGAAGCGGTAGAGAATCGACACGACGATCGGAATGCTGATCAGCGCCGAGAGCAGCAGCCCCAGAATCGGAATCTGCATGGGCACATCCTGGATGCTGATCGGCGTCAGCAGCAGGGCCCGAAGCGTCACCTCTCCGCTGGCGAAGTTGAACGTGCTCGCCAACTCGTCCCAGTACCCCGGCGTCAGGAATGCGAACGGAACGCCCCGCCGCAGCCAGAACGCGAAACACGCCAGCCCGGAAAAGAGGATGACGTTTACGCCCAGAAGCATCGTCGCCCGGAATTGGTACCGCGCCCCCCACTTCGACCACACATCGTACGGGTCGGGCGTCGCATCGATTCCGACGGCGCCGATCGCGGCCGCAGGTTGGGCTGGGCGATCGCTCATCATCGCGCGCGCCTCGCGAGGTAGAGGGTCACGACACCGAAAGTCAGTGGCTTCGCGCTGACTTCGTCAAATCCGGCGGCGCGCAGCGCCTCGCACATCCGCGCGGCGTCCAGAAACGAGACGATCGAATTGGGGAGGTAGTGATAGGCCCCGGTGCGGTCACGGCTGATCCACGACGCGACAGTCGGCATGAACCGGCCGGAGTACCATTCATATCCCGCGCGCACGAGCCGATTCCGCGGCCGGGTGAACTCGAGGATGACCGCCCGCCCCCCCGCCCGCAGCACCCGGTGCATCTCGCGCAAACCTCGCGGCAGGTCGGAGAAATTCCGCACCCCGAACGCGCAGGAGACTACGGAGAAGCTGCCATCCGCGAACGGCAGATCCAACGCGTCCGCCTCGCACCACGATAGGGGTGTGTCACCCGCCCCGCCGCCGTGTCGAACGGCGTGCGCCAGCATCTCGTGCGAGAAGTCGGCCCCGACAACCAGCCGCGGCCCCGCGCCGGCGAAGGCACGGGCCAGATCGCCCGTGCCGCACGCCACGTCAAGCACGTCATCGTCCGGCCGGACCTCGGCCAGCCGCACCGCCCGGCGACGCCAAGTCGCGTCGCGCCCCCCGGAAAAGATCCGGTTGATCAATTCGTAGGTGGGGGCGATCGCGTCGAACATCGTCCGCACGCGGTCGGCCTTGTCGGGTACGTCGTGGGGCGCACGAAGCAGCTCGCCGGTCCAGGCGGGTTCGGCGGCGGCGACCTCCGGCGGATGAGGCGCGTCGACTGCCCCGGCACGGCGCGGGGCCGGCGCAGGGGAACGCTCGCTGGCGGCTGGCCTACCGGTCGGCGGGGGAACCATGCCGGGATTGTAAGGGTCAGGAGGGAGGTTCGTCCAAGCCGACAGGGCCGGGCGTCAGCCGGTCGCGCCTGCCGCCCGCCGCGACCCCGCCGGTCCACAAGCCACGGCAGACCGGGCCAGCGCGATCAGCAGGGCATCGATGACCAGCTGGGTGTTGACGTTCTGATCGAGCTTTCGCTCGGCGTCTGCACACGCCCTCACGCATTCGGCCATCGCCTCCACCTCGGTGCGGTGCGTGTCCAGCGCCCCGGATGCGAGCCCCATGCGGGCCAGCCGCTCACGGTGGCCTGTCGTCAGCGCCTGGTTGACCACCGAATCTTCGTGCCCCGTGGCCACCCGGAGGAAGTCCGCGAACCAGGTCGCCGCGAGCTTGAGCAGCGTCTTGAGCGCCTGACGGGTCGCCTCCGTATCCGAGATCCCGGCATCCCGCTCGCGGTAGTGATTTCCCAGGTCGCCGGCGAGGTCGATCCACCCCTTCGACTCGGGCGGCCGGCGAGTGTCAAAGAGCGTGGCACAGGACGCGACGATCGTCTGGTTGACCTGGTGAAGTTCCTCCCGCACACGCTCCATCGCCAGGCCGATGCTGCCGTCGCTCAGGCGCGCATACCAGCGGATCAGTTCTGGCGCCAGGTCCGGGGCCAACTCCGCGAGCTTCTCCTCGACGAACGAGGTCGGCAGCGCGTCCAGCCGGACGAGCTGGCACCGCGACCGCGTGGTCGGCAGCAGCCGCTCGGCCGAGGACGCCAGCAGGATGATGTAGGTGCCCAGCGGCGGCTCCTCCAGCGTCTTGAGCATGGCGTTCTGGGCGGACGACGAAATCCGATCCGCCTCGCGCACGATGAACACCTTGCCCCGGCCCTGGATGGAGCTCAGCGCGGCCTTCTCGATCAGAAAGTGCCGGATGACCTCGACCGCAATCTCCAGCCCGCTGCGCTTGCGGACATCTGAATCGGGGTGCTCGCGGTGGCGGTGGCGATGGATGACGTGGACGTCAGGATGGTTGTCGATGGCGATCGTGTGGCAGTCGTGGCAAGTACCGCAGCCGACCGACATTCCCGCGGGACCGATCACCGCGGCTTCGGCCTCCGTCAGGTCAGCCGGTCGCGGCTTCGCGCACAGCAGCCGCTGGGCCAGTCCCAGCGCGAGCGTCTCTTTGCCGACACCGTCCGGGCCGTGAAACAGATATGCGTGCGGCAGCCGGTCGCGGGCGAGCGCCCGCTGCAACACCGATTGGGCGTGGACCTGGTGGCGGACGTCAAGCAAGGACACGGGTGAGACTGCCGAGGATTCGCTGGTGAACGGTTTCCACCTCGTCGCGGCCGTCGATCATCTCGACGGGCGCCGGGTAGTAGGACGCGAGTTCAACGAACATCCGCCGGACCTCGCGGTGGAACTCGATGGGTCGGGCCTCCATGGCGTCGGTCGTCCCCTCGGTCTCCTGGCCGGCAAAAAGGGTGGTCTGACCGGCGAAACGGCGGCGGTGCTTGCCCGCGTGGTGAGGCTTGCGCCCGATCCGCTCAAACCCCTCCTGCACGTCAACATCGAGCACGATTGTGAGGTCGGGCCAGTGCGTGTCGATGGCGAAACGGGCAAGCTCTACCACGCGCCGCGGGTCGTAGCCCGCCGCCCCCTGGTAGGCGCAAGTCGCGCTGACGAACCGCGAGCACAGCACGGTGCGCCCCGCGCGCAGCGCCGGCACGATCACCTCGCCCATAAGTTGGGCGCGCGAGGCCATGAACAGCAGCGCCTCGCAGTTGACGTTCATCGTGGAAAGGTCGTGGTGCAGCAGCACGCTGCGGATGCGGTCGCCGATCTCCGTACCACCCGGATCGCGGCAGGTCACCACGTCCGCACCGGCGCCGGACAGGCGCTCCGCGAGCAAGGCCAGCTGCGTCGTCTTGCCGCAGCCGTCCACCCCGTCGAGAACGACGAACCGGCCGGCCAGCTTCGGAATTAGCGTGTGGATGTCCATGCGTGACGCCGTGTCGACCTCCGTGTCGGCCATGTGCATGCGGGGCGACGCGGTCACGACGTCGCGAGTCTGCGGCGGCTCTCGTCGAATACTTCCGAAGCGTTGTAGCTCGACCGCACGAACGGCCCCGAGGCGACGCTCAGAAAGCCCAGCGCGGTGGCGAATGCGCCGAGGTCCTCGAACTCCGCCGGGGTGTAGTACTTCTCAACCGGGGCGTGGCCGTCGAGTGTCGGCTGCAGGTACTGACCGATGGTCAGCACGTCACAGCCGACTTCGCGCAAGTCGCGGAACGTGGCCTGAAGCTCCTCGGTCGTTTCGCCGAGCCCCACCATGACGCCGCTCTTGGTGATCATCCGCGGCGCGATCTCCTTTACGATCCGCAGCACATCGAGCGATCGCCGGTACTTGCCCTGCGGCCGGATCCGGGGCGTCAGACGTTCCACCATCTCCAGGTTGTGGTTGTAAAGCTCCGGTCCGGCGGCGCACAGCGTCTCGATGCACTCGCGCCGGGCGTGAAAATCCGCCGGAAGGACCTCGATCGTCGTCGTCGGGCAGCGGTCATGGATCGCCCGGACGCAGGCGGCGAAGTGACCGGCCCCCTCGTCCTTCAGGTCGTCGCGGGCGACTGCGGTCAGGACGACGTGACGCAGGGCCAGCTGCTCGACGGCCTCGGCCAGGCGGGCCGGTTCATCGGCCGCGGGTGGATCGGGCCGTGCTGTCGCCACCGCACAGTAGTGACACCGCCGCGTGCACTTGTCGCCCAGGATCATGAAAGTCGCGTGCCGCTTGGACCAGCACTCGGACAGGTTCGGGCAGCGGGCCTCCTGGCACACCGTCGCGACGCCGCTGGCCGCGACGACATTCCGCGTGTGAGTGAAATCGCCCGACGGGAGCGGGCGCTTCAGCCACGCAGGCAGCCGCCGGCCGGGTGGCTCGGACCTTGCTGGTTCCAGGATCGTCAGTTGCACGGTCAGCGACCTCGCAGGGCGGTACTCCCGCCGACGTTCGCATTGTACCGGACGCGGCCCGCCGTGGCGAGATCGCCCGTTGGCGCAGCCTGCGCCCACCACCTGTCGCGGTTTGACCCGCGAGCGGGGCACCAATAGGATTCTATTGGCGGGCAGTCGCTGCCGGGAGGACATCTCATGGCCGTTAAAATCAGCCGAATCCTGTTCCCCACCGACTTTTCGGATGTAGCCATGGACGCCGCCTCGATGGCCGCGGAAATGGCCCGCGTCTTCGACGCCGAGTTGCACTGTATCCACGTCATCGACGAGGCCTACCAGTACTGGAGCTCGATGGGTCCGGAGAGTATCCCCGTCGGCCCGCCGGTCGAGGAGTTGATTGACCTCGGCAAGACGCGGATGCAGAAGTTTCTCCGCCAGCAGTTCGCCGACCTCAAGAAGCCCGTCGTGTCCAGCGTGGTGATGGGCCGCCCCTTCGCTGAGATCATCAAGTACGCCCGCGACCAGAAGATCGACCTCACCGTCATGGGCACCCATGGGCGCGGCGCACTGGCCCACGTCCTGCTCGGCAGCACGACGGAGAAAGTCGTGCGCAAGTCGCCCTGTGCGGTGCTCACCGTGCGGCACGGCGGACACACTTTCGTCATGCCGTAACGACTCAGCCCGGCACGCCGGATCCGGCCGGCGGCCTCGGCAGCTCCTTCTCCACGGGCGGACCAGCCATGCAGACCGATCACCTGGACCGGCTCATCGCCGCCCGCGTGCAGGGCAACACCTACTCCGCCGGACTGGCGGCCGCCTGCCTGCTGGTGTTCGGTTTCTACGGCTTCGCCCTGCCCCGCGTGACCGACATCGGCACGTTCGGCGACGCCCTCTCCACCTGGAACCTCCGCATCGGCGGCCTCCTCTTTGCGGCCGTCGCCCTCCTCTCCCGTAGTGGCGCCCTGCCCGTGCTGATCGTCGACGCCGTGGTATCGTCGCTCGTGGGAGCGGTGATGATCGTGGCCAGCGCGCTGATGGCTTCCGGCTGGGGTGCCGTGACGCTCAACAACATGCTCTACTTCCTCTTCGGCGGCCTCTTCCTGGTCGAGGGGTTCCGCAACGGGCGCGATTGGCGGCTGCTGTCGCGTGAGTTGCAGGCGGCGACGGCAGCCGGGGCCGACACCCTATCGCAACCGGTTGATCCACCGCCGCACACCCCGGCAGAGTCGCTGGCCAGCCGACCGCGAAAGCCGGTCGATGCGCCGCCGGTGGCTCCTGCAACCGCTCCCCCGACGTCGCAGCCCGCTGCCCGGCAGGAGCCGCCTGCAGCGAAGCACGATCCTCCGGCCGGTGAGGCGGCCGAACCGCCGCCCTCGGGTTTCCTGGCCTCGCTCGCCGACGACGACGGCCCGCGAGGCGTGTGAGCAGACCCGACTCAAGCGACCCATGACCCCGTCGTGGCGGCCGGGTACACTGACCGTGTACACCGAGCCGCGACCCGGACCTCGCCACTATGAAGCCGCCCCCCTCCAGTTCGATGCCGCCGGAACTGGCGCGCTACTCCCGCCAGATGCTCTTCGAGGGCATCGGAGAGGATGGCCAGCGACGGATGGCCGGTTCGCGCGTTGCGCTGATCGGCTGTGGCGCCCTCGGCACGGTCCTGGCCAACACCTTGGTCCGTGCCGGCGTCGGCTTCGTGCGGGTCTGCGATCGGGACTACATCGAACTGGACAACCTCCAGCGTCAGGTGCTCTTCGACGAGCAGGACATCGCCGGGAACCTGCCCAAGGCACACGCCGCCGCCGCGAAGCTCGCCCGGATCAACAGCCGCGTCCAAGTCGAGCCGATCGTCACCCACGTCGATCACACCAACATCGAAAACCTGACCGCCGACGTTGATCTTGTTCTCGACGGAACCGACAACTTCGAGACACGATTTCTCATCAACGACCTTGCGGTGCGCACCGGCCGCCCTTGGGTTTACGGCGCGGTGATCGGCGCGACGGGGCTGTGCATGACCGTGTTGCCCGGCGAGACGCCGTGCCTCCGATGCGTTTTCGAGTCCGCCCCGCCGCCGGAGATGAACCCGACGTGCGACACGGCCGGCGTAATCGGGCCAGCGGTGAACATCGTCGCCAGCTTCCAGGCGTCTGAAGCGATGAAGCTGCTCGCCGGACGGCGCGGCGAGGCGATCCGCGGACTGCTCAGCATCGACGTGTGGACGGGGCGCGTAATGGTGTTGCAGGTGCAATCGGCCCGCGATGAGGGCTCGTGCCCGTGCTGTCAACAGGGGCAGTTTGATTACCTCTCGGGCCGGTTGGCCGGAGCCGCGCAGTCGCTCTGCGGCCGCAACGCCGTGCAGATCGGGCGAGGCGGTGCGCCCGTGGATCTGGCGATGATCGCCCGCCGCCTCAGCGCAGTGGCCGCGCAGGGGCACGTCACGCTGAATCCATACCTGCTGCGGTGCGAAGTGGACGGCTGCGAGCTGACGTTATTTGCCGACGGGAGGGCCATCATCAAGGGCACGAACAGCGTCGACCGAGCCCGGACGATCTACGCCCGATACGTCGGGGCCTGACCACCCCGGCGGTCAGGCCGCGCACCCCGCCGCCAGCGTGAACGGCAGGAGAAACACGCGGGCCAGCAGCGGCGACGCGAAGTTGAACACGAACGGTCCGATCCCGAACTGGGCGTACGCCGATTGCGTCATCACCAGGACAAGGCCGGCGGTCAGCAGCAGGTGGAGGTTTCGTCGACTCATGAGAATCCTATCGAATAGGGAGGCGCCCTCGCCCGACGGGGCACGGCCACCCACCCGGGTGCTTATCGGCGAGCTGACCATCGCGAGCGTAGTGTCCCACGCCCGGCGCGCCCACCCCGCCGAGGCCTGCGGCCTGCTCCAAGGGGGCTGGCTCGTGGGCGACATCCATGTTGCCGACGCCCTTCCGGCCCCCAACTGCTCGCCAACGCCTGAGCGGGCCTACCGGATCTGCGACGACTGGCTGCTTGAGCAACTCCAACGACCGGCGGAGCCCGGGGCGCCGCAGCCCGTTGGGGCCTACCACGCCCACCCCGACGGCAACCTCGCCTTCTCCCGCCGCGACCGCGCCCAGGCGTGGCCGGCGTGGCTCTACCTCGTGGTCGCCGCGACCACCGTCTCGCCCGGATGGTCGGCCTGGTGGGCCGACGCCGCGGGCGGGGTGCGCGAAGTGCCGGTTCAGGTCGCACGCGGAGCTACGACTCGCCGGGCCGAGCGAAGTTGACGCTCCATCCGGCGGTGCCTACTGTGCACGGGTCTGCCCGGCCGGAACACCGAATCCTCAAGGCATCCACTGGGAGAAACGTTCATGGTTCGCGCGTATGACAACATCACCGGCGCCATCGGGCGCACGCCGCTTATCCGGATCAATCGCATCATCCAGGCCCCCGCGACGGTGTATGCGAAGCTCGAGTTCTTCAACCCGCTCCTCAGCGTCAAGGACCGCATCGGCACCGCCATGATCGAGGCCGGCGAGCGGGACGGCCGGATCACGCCGGGGACGATGATCGTCGAACCGACATCCGGCAACACCGGCATCGCGCTGGCGTTTGTCTGTGCGGCCAAGGGCTACAAGCTGACGCTGACAATGCCCGAAAGCATGTCGCTGGAACGCCGCAGCGTCCTTCAGGCACTGGGGGCGAAGCTTGAACTCACCCCGGCCGCGGAGGGGATGAAGGGCGCTATCGCCAAGGCCACGGCCCTCGCCCGGGAAACGCCCAACGCGTTCATGCCCCAGCAGTTCGAGAACCCCGCCAACCCCGAAATCCACCGCCGAACCACCGCGCAGGAGATCCTCACCGACCTCGACGGCAAGGCGGACATCCTGATCTCCGGCGTGGGAACCGGCGGCACCATCACGGGCGTGGGCGAGGTGATCAAGAGCAAGAAGCCCTCGTTCAAGTGCTACGCCGTGGAGCCCGCCGCCTCGCCCGTCATCACCCAGACGCGATCAGGACAGCAGGTTCAGCCCGGCAAGCACCCGATCCAGGGCATCGGCGCGGGATTCGTCCCGCCTGTGCTGAACCTCGCGGTCATCGATGACGTGGTGCAGGTCGCCAGCGAGGACGCCTTCGCGTGGTCCCGCCGGGCCGCCAGGGAGGAGGGCATCCTCTGCGGGATCTCTTCCGGTGCGGCCCTCTGCGCCGCCGACCGGGTCGCGCGGATGCCGGAGCACAAGGGCAAGTCGATCGTGGTCATCCTGCCCAGTGCCGGCGAGCGCTACATCTCGACCGACCTGTTCCCCAAGGGCTGATCCTCGGGAGAATCACCGGTCCGAACTCGTCCCCGCCGCGGGTCGCCTGCTCGGTCAGGCCCGCGGCGGCGCTTTTGCGCTGCCTGGGCTCGCCGGGGTCTTTGACCGGACAGTTTGCTGATCCTATAGTCAAGCGGCTGTGGGGCAGAGAAGGGTAGTCGAAGCCGAATCGTCCTAATTCCGCTTTTTTCCTCTTCGCTTCTTCGACCATCCGCTCCCGCCTTCCACCGGCAAGGGGCGTCCTCTTGCAGGACGTTGGTCAGCCGTCCCTCGTGGGCGGTCAGGTTTTCGTATCTTATTGGAGCGGACGCGTCCGGGGTGTCGCTGCGCGCAGCAAGTCAAGGGGCCTGATGGCCGTCCCGATAGTTCGCATGGGCTTGCTGTTCAGCGACACTCGATCCTGAGCATTCGGGCTGCCTTTCCCCGGGCTTTGCCCTGCCCGGGAGCGCGCGCCGTGAGACCTCCGCGGCCTGGTACTCGGCCCGCGCGCGGGCGACCCGAGGTCGAGCATCTGGGAAGCCGATCGCGAATGAGCATTGACATCCCAAACTACCGGCTGATCGAAAAACTGGGGACGGGTGCCTCCACCACGATCTATCGCGCCAGGTCCATGCGCACGGGCGAGGACTACGCCGTCAAGATTGTGAAAATCCAGAAGCCGGAGGACAACGCGTTCCTCGACCTGATGCGGAGCGAGCACGCCATCGGCTCCGTCGTGGACCACCCCAATGTCCGCCGGGTGTTCGAGCTGCGGCTGGTGCGCCAGCGCTTGCGGGTGCGGGCGGCCATGCTCTTCATGGAGTACGTCGAAGGCGTCACCATGGCGGAGCGGGGCTTCCACCGGTCCCGTGAAAAGTACCTGGACCTGTTCTGCCAGGCGGCCGAGGGGGTGCATGCGATGCACCTTGCCGGATTCGTCCACGCCGACATGAAGCCCAGCAACCTGCTGGTGACCTCGACGGATCGCGTGAAGCTGATCGACTTCGGCCAGAGCCACCGCCTTGGCGAGGCCAAGCAGCGCGTTCAAGGCACCATGGACTTCATGGCTCCGGAACAGGTCCAGAAGAAACTCCTCGACCAGCGGACCGATGTGTTCGGCGTCGGGGCGACGCTTTTCCGCGTATTAACGGGGAAATCCGTGGCCACCGAGATGAACCAGACCATGAACCTCCAGGCGCCGCTGCTTCGCCGCGTCGACCTGGAGGCCAAGACCGCGCTGCAGAACCTGCCCGCCATCCTCCAGCGCCTCATCGAGGATTGCTGCGCAACGGACCCTGCCCAGCGCCCGCCCGACATGCCCGCGCTGATTCACCGGATGCGAATCGCCCAGGCGGTGCTGCTCCGCTCACCCGAGGAGGCCGCGCTGGTCGCCGGCAACCTCGAAGACGCAGACGACCTGCTCGAGGGCGACGTGGACATGCTCATGGACAGCGCGGCGGAGTTCGACGACATTCTCGGGCTCACCGAGACCGACGACGACTCCCCCGCCTGACCGCGGCCCACTCCGACTCTCAATGCTGATACGCCCGCCACGCGAGCTGCAGAGCACCGCCCTCCGGGCCTGTGATTTGTTTTGTGCCCGTAAAAAAGGCGTGCGGCACCCCGTTTTGTTTTGGCGCGGTCAAAGGGTGCCGCAGCGAGTGGAAGCTGGGATTGCTGTCGGGAGTCGAGGCGGCCGGCCGAAGGCCCGCCGTTTCCTCACTCGACCTATCCTATATCGGCAGGCCGCGGTAATCAACACAATATGGACAAGATTCCCGACGACTTTCGGAAATCCTCCGAACTGCGCCAACCGCCGATCCTCTTGTGCGTTTGCATCACGCTGCACGATTCGGGGTGGTCGCCTGGCTGACCGCGCGTGTTCACGCCCACCTTCGCTTCGCTCGCGCCGGTCAGCGACCTGCAAGCCCGGGAGCGGCGGGAATCAGCCCTTCCTCGTAGCAGACCCTCATCAGGTCGGCGCTGCGGTGTACGCCCAACTGCTTCATGGCGCGAGACTTGTAGTTGTCGACGGTCTTTCGGCTCAGCCGCATTTCGGCTGCGATCTCCTTGACCATCAACCCCCGAGCGAGGTGAACAAGCACCTCGTGCTCGCGCGGGTTCAGACACGCCGTCCGCGGCCAGCAGACCTCGCGAAGCGTCGGCCCCGCAGGCCCGAAGGCCAGCCGGGCGCTGATTGCCGCCGAAAAGGCATGCCCCCCGCGAGCGACCATGCGAAGGGCCTCCAGGAGCTCGGCCACCGCGGCACTCTTCAGTAGGTACCCACGGACGCTGAGCTTGAGCGCCTGGTCGAGGTAGGTATCACGGTCAATCGCGGAGAAGATGATGCATCGAGGCGGCAGGCTCTCCGATTCGATCAGGCGAACGAGCGACAGCCCGCTCGAACCGCGGAGCAAGACCAGATCCAGGACGATCAGGCTTGGGCGGTACTCGCGGACCTGGCGCAGGGCACTCTCGACATCGACCGCGGACCCGACGATTTCGATGTCTGTCGTGGCCTCTGCCAGGGCGCGGAGGCTGTCGGCCACGACCGGCTGGGGGTCGACCACAACCACGCGAATCGGCTTGACCATTCCGGGGTACTCCGACGGAGGCGAGCCCGGCAACAAGCAGCCGGGGCAGGCCGAGGGTAATTCCTACCACGTGGGCGTCCGACGGCAAGCACGCCGACGCGGCTTCCTGGAATTGTGGGCCAGGACGCGCCCCAAGGGCCCACCGTCGGCCACCGCGGCGATGGGTGCGAACCTCGAATCTCGCTTAGCGGACCCTTCGCGCTGCCGGGAACCCGCCGCAGCCCCGTCTGTCGGAGTTAGGCGACCCGGGGGCGGGTGCGGCCGAATAGTAGACTAGCCGGGGACCTCCGCGCGGGGGGCGGTCCGGGTTATCGAAACAACGGGTAGAACCATGAGCCAGCTCACCATCGGCCACGTCGTTGAGGTGTCCAGTTCCTCGGTGGACGTGCAGGTCACCGCGGAACAGCTCGAGATCATCCACGACGGGCGAACCTATCGCGTGGGCCAGCTCGGCACATACGCCGTCATCCCATCGGGTGAGCGCCGCCTGGTGGCGTTCGTCACGGGCATGCGGCGGATAGACCCGCCCACCGCGGGCGAAGCCGCGCCCATGCACATGCGCGTGCAACTGCTCGGCGAAATCTCGGCGGGCCGGTTCTCCCGCGGCGTCAACGAGTACCCGATCGTCGGCGACGAGGTCCGCCTGGCCGTCCGCGACGACTTCGAGGCGATCTTCGGCACCTTCGACAAGATGATCGCCGAGTCGGGCTCCGCGCGCAGCTTCTCGTTCGGCCGGTTCGCGCTGTCGACTGATTTCGAGGTGAAGGTGCTCGGTTCCGAGTTCTTCTCAAAGCACGTCGCGCTGCTGGGCAACAGCGGCAGCGGCAAGAGCTGCACGACGGCCAAGATCCTCCAGGAAACGCTCGATTTGCGCCAGGCGCAGGTGGTCCTCTTCGACATGCACGGCGAGTACCGCTCCGCGTTCTGCGACGATGAGGGGCAGCTCGACGCGAATGTCACCTACCTCGGCGTCGAAGATCTCGTGCTGCCTTACTGGCTGCTGAAGTACGAAGAGATGGAAGCGCTGTTCGTCGATCGCAGCAATCCGATCAACGTCAGCACGCAGATCTCGTTTCTGCGCACGGCGCTGCTCGAGTTCAAGCAGGACGCTGCCGCGGAACTGAACCTGACGCGGTCGCTGACGCTCGATACCCCGATCTACTTCTCGCTCGAGAAGCTCAAGACCTACGCCGAGAACCTGAACGACGCCAGATTCGTGCTCAACGCGGAGAACTTCGCCTTCAACCAGTTGGCCCTGCGCAGCATGCCCCCGCGCGAGCAGCAGAAGCTGATGCGCACGCAGCGCTGCAACTTCAACCGCGGCAATCCCGAGGGCGAGACGGTGCACCCGCTCTACTTCGGCAAGCTGCTGGGCCTTATCGACGCCATCGATGTGAAGTTTCACGATCGCCGCTACGAGTTCATCATGCGGCCGATCGAACACGGCATGAAGTCAAAGTTCTTCCGCGACCACCTGCAGGCGGAGAACTCGGCGGGCCAGTCCTCGGGGCTGATGAACCACCTCATCAAGGTGCTCACCGGCCGCGTGCAGCCGCGCAGCAACCTGACGATCATCGACCTGTCGGGCATTCCGTTCGAAATCGTCGACGTGACGGTTGCGGTGCTGACGCGCCTGCTCTTCGACCTGAACTTCTGGACCCCGCCGGACCAGCGCCACCCGATCCTTCTGGCCTTCGAGGAAGCGCACAACTACATCCCGCGCGTCGACGGCGGACGTACCTGCTTCGCGAAGAAGGCGGTCGAGCGTGTCGCCAAGGAGGGCCGCAAGTATGGCGTGGCTGCTATGGTGATATCGCAGCGCCCGGCGGAGTTGTCCGAGACTGTACTGGCCCAGTGCAACAGCCTCGTCGTGATGCGGCTGTCAAACCCCGAGGACCAGCATTACGTGGCGAAGGTCGTCTCGGACCACTTCTCGAGCCTGCTCGAGATGCTGCCGATTCTCCGCCCCGGCGAGGGGTTCGTCATCGGCGACAGCGTGCTGATGCCGATGCGAACGCTGGTCGATCTGCCCGACCGCCTGCCGCAAAGCGGCAACGTGGACTTCTTCAAGCACTGGTCGTCCTACGTGCCGTGCAACGACACGGACGAGGTGATCGACCACTGGCGTCGCCAGGATCGCCAGTCGCTCAACCAATTGCCGCCCACCAACCGGGCGGCGCGACCGGACCAGGTGCTCGCCGGTTCGCCGGGTTAGCGCCGACGGCCGCGGCCTCCGCTGCGGAGTGTCTGCACAGAATCAGAACGGCCGCGACGCGTCGGGGCGTCGCGGCCGTCGTACTTGTCAGATGGTCAAGAGCGGCCGCAGCGCGGTTGGCGGGATCAGCCGGCCACGAGCTTCGCCTGCGCCTCGGCCCGCTGGATCGCCTTCTGGCGGGCGTCAAACGACTCGTCGTCGGTGATGGGCATCTGCTTTGCGTCGGTGAGCGCCTGGCGGACGGCTTCCTTCTTGATCTCGGCCGCGGCCCGGGCTTGCTGCGTGAGAATGGTCACCTGGTTGTCGACGACCTGGGCGAAGCCGCCGTCGATGAACAGCATATGCGTCGTGTCCACCGCGTCCACACGCAGCAGGCCGATGCCCAGCATGCACATCAGCGGGGCGTGGTTGTAGAGGATGCCCATCTCGCCGTCGTGCGCGGGGAACACCACCGAACGGGCCTCGCACGCGAGCAGGACGCGCTCGGGCGTGATGACGTCGCACTTGAATGTGCCGGGAGTAGCCATAAGTCAGGAACGGCAACTCGTCGGCAGCGCCCCAGGGAGCAAGCCCCGCGGCACGCCGCCGGCCGTTCGCCAGCCTCCTTTTACTGCTTCGCCATGCGCTCAGCCTTCTCGGCCGCGTCCTCGATCACGCCGACGTACATGAACGCCGATTCGGGCAGGTGGTCCCACTTGCCCTCGCAGAGTTCCTCGAACGAGCGGATGGTGTCGTCGCGCTTGGTGTAGACGCCCTTGAAGCCGGTGAACTGCTCGGCAACGAAGAACGGCTGCGACAGGAACCGCTCGATCTTGCGGGCCCGGCCGACGACGACCTTGTCCTCTTCCGACAGCTCGTCGATACCGAGAATCGCGATGATGTCCTGCAGGTCCTTGTAGCGCTGCAGAATCTGCTGCACGCGGCGGGCGACCTTGTAGTGGCGCTCGCCGACGTAGTCCGGGGCGACAATACGGCTGCTCGACGCCAGCGGATCGACCGCGG